>NZ_CP141184.1:2302500-2902500 GCF_035609205.1 Hymenobacter sp. GOD-10R | reverse complement strand
CAGCGGCGGTTAGTTCAAAATCGCTAATAAGACTTACCGCTCCCTTCACCCGATCCTTTACCACCTTAGACAGCGCCACGCGCGGCCGACCTAGCTTTTGAAGCCCAAAGTTGACCAAGCGATTCAGCAGAATCAGCAGGTCGTAGCCCTGGGCTCCGAGCTTGGCCAGCCAGCGCGCGTGGCGCATGGTTACGTCGAAGACGTCGCCGTGGAAAAACCAGGCTTTGCCCTCGGGCAGATCCAGCACCAGCTTGTTAGCAATGGACAAAGCGCCGAGCCGGGCCCCGACAAATTTGCGCAGCAGCTCGTCGTGGTTGCCGGTCAGGTAGTGAATGCGCGTGCCTTTGGTCAGGAGCCCAACTAGGTGGCGCACCACCCGCATGTGGGCGGGCGGCCAGTAGCTTTTGCTGAACTGCCAGATATCGACAATGTCGCCGTTGAGCACGAGCACTTTTGGTTTGATGCTCTTCAGGTAACGCAGCAGTTCCGGCGCGTGGCAGCCATAGGTACCTAGGTGCACGTCGGAGATAACCGCAACTTCCACGCGGCGGCGTTTGGGAACCTTCATAGCTATCCGGTTACCGGCCTCGACCACAACCGCGCCCGTGGCTGAATACGTCGTGAGCTAGGTTGGTGTACTCTCTCACTGGCCCGAAAAGGAGACCGGAGAGCCGCAGCCGAGTGCAGCAGGTAGGCTAGCACCAGGGCGAACTGGAACAGCGCGTAAAATAGCCCGTGGATCAGGCTACGCAGAAGCGGCATCGTATTCGGAGCATGCATCGGGTTGGGCCTAAATGGTTTTAAACAAATATCTAAGGCTACTGTGAATCAGCTATTACGCCCAGGTTACCCTTACATCACCTTTCAACGTGGCACTATTGCCACACCTCGCTGCCGTTCCGGGCCCGATTTTAGCTAAGCGGCTGCTTTATCCGCTTTGTCCAACTTTAATTCCCTCCTAGGTCGTACCAACGCTATTGTATCCTCCTTATTTTATGAAACAAGCTCTCTTCTTCCTGGCGCTGTTTACTTCCTTGACAGCTGCCGCCCAGGCTCCCACCCCAATTCCCGGCACTCCTCGCAAACGCTACTTGCGTCCTCAAAAAGACAAGGACTGCGCCTATGTGCAAAACGTGACCAAGAATACGGACGAAGACTCAGACCAAAACGGTACGCTCACCCGCGTAGCCTACCGCCCCTACACCGAGTTGCTCACCGAAATAGATGCGCTGCGCAAAATGAACAGCTGGGCCGACACCACCTACCAGCGTCGCTTCAGTGCCCTGCCTCCTGGTGGCGTGCTGGTCGTGACGATGTATCGCCAAGGTGCGAAGAACGCCGACCCCTCGGCCCTCACGGTGTTGGGCAAGGACGAGGCAGGTAAGGAGCTATTCAGCCAGACCCTCGCCGCTGGCAATGGCCGCTTCTGGAATCGCGACCAATACATGAGCCAACGTATTATTCCATTTGTTAAAACAGATCCAACTCAGCCTGTATTGGTAACCATTACAGATTCAAAGCTGAAGCAAAATTTTGATTATATCGTTAACCCTCAGTAGTATATTGTATACCCATTTTGGTTTAACGACAAACAAGCCGTTCGAATCCGAACGGCTTGTTTGTTATTGACGCGAAGGAAGAAACACTGTTACTTGCCTCCTTTGTGCAGCTGAAGCCACTGCACAGCAATGATTGTTTTGGCATCCTTGAACTCAGTGCGGAGTAGCTCTTCCCATGTAAAAGAAACTACCGTAATGCCTTCATCTTCGTCGGCAGCTCCGCCACCTGCTCCTACTTTACGGCTTACTTCCGTATAGTAAAGCTGGATCTGTTCGGCACTGGCACCGGGCGAGGCGAAAAAGCTAGCTATTGGTTCCAAGTGGTCGACAGCATACCCTAGCTCCTCGTCGATTTCGCGGCGGATAGCGTCTTCGGGGCCTTCGCCTTCCTTGTCGAGTACCCCCGCCGCTACTTCCAACAACTCCGACTCCGAACCAACTCGGAATTGTTTTACAAACAGATATTGTTGCTGAGCAGTGTCATAAACGATGGCCCCGACAGCGCGTCCTGGCTCAAAACGTTCACGCTTAAGTTCCTTACCATCAGCGTCAACAATAATTTCGGCAAGTTTATAGTGGCCGTCGTGAAGGATTTTCCGGTCCTTGATGTTCATAGGCTGCAGAATGGTGTTATTCGTTATATCTCGCAATAAACCGGCATCTTGCACGGCATTTCGCCTGACTATACGTTTTTCGGCTAGGATTTGCTTACGCTTTTCCCTATTTCCAAGGCGTTTTTTCTTCTTTTTTGACTGGAGCATCGAGCCAGTCACGCAGCCGCAGCCGCTGTTTGGCTGCCTTTTTATTTTCTAATGTCCTTCGACGAACTCAATCTTATTGATCCCATCCTTCGCGCTTTGCACGAGGAGGGATACACTTCCCCCACGCCTATTCAGCAGCAAGCTATTCCGCACGTGCTGGAGGGCCACGACTTATTAGGAGTTGCCCAAACGGGTACGGGTAAGACCGCCGCCTTCACAGTGCCGATCTTGCAGATTCTAAGCCAGCGCGCCAAGCTTCAGCATCAGCCGGCAGGTCGCATCCGCTGCCTCATCCTGACGCCAACCCGCGAGCTGGCTATCCAGATTGGGGAAAGCTTTACCGCTTATGGTCGGCACCTAGGGCTACGCCATACAGTCATTTTCGGTGGGGTAGGTCAATTGCCTCAAACCAACGCTCTGAAGCGGGGCGTCGACGTGCTCATCGCCACGCCCGGCCGTTTGCTCGACCTCATGAACCAAGGCTTCGTCGACCTGCGCCACCTCGAAGTTTTCGTACTGGATGAAGCCGACCGCATGCTCGACATGGGTTTCATTCACGACATCAAGCGCATCCTGCCGAAGCTGCCCGCTAAGCGCCAGACGCTGTTCTTCTCGGCTACCATGCCGGCTCAAATTCAGCAGCTAGCCGATTCCATTCTGCGCCCTAATCCGGTGAAGGTGGCCGTGACGCCCGTTTCGAGCACCGCAGATACGGTGAAGCAGGCTGTGTATTTGGTTGAAAAGAATGACAAGCCGGCTCTCCTGGAGCACCTTTTGTCGGATAAGACTATCCGCCGGGTGCTGGTATTCGCACGCACCAAGCATGGCGCTGACCGGGTCGTGAAGGCCCTAGCCAAGGCTAACGTTGTGGCCGAAGCAATTCACGGCAATAAGTCGCAGAACCATCGCCAGCGGGCTTTGTCGAACTTCAAGGCGGGCAACACTCGTGTGCTCGTCGCCACCGACATTGCCGCTCGTGGCATTGACGTGGAGGAACTCACGCACGTCATCAACTATGAGCTACCGAACGAACCCGAAACTTACGTGCACCGCATTGGGCGTACAGGCCGGGCCGGGGCTTCGGGCATTGCGCTTTCCTTCTGCGAAGATGAAGAGCGCGCCTATTTACAGGATATTCAAAAGCTCATCCGTCGTCAGATCGACGTTGTAGCGGACCACCCTTATAGCACAGGTGCCGTGGCACCCGTTCTCCTCAGCGGCGGACAAATCCAGCGCCCGAAAGGCCCAGCAGGTCGGCCACCTCGGCCAGGCCGCGAGCCACGAGCACCTCGTGCCGCCGATGGTGGAGGCCGTTCTGGTCAGCCAACCCCTCGTACCGGTGGAGGCCCACGCCCGGAACGTGCTACCTCTGCCCGTCCGGCAGGATCAGGCGAGCACGCTGACAGCAACAGCCAAAACCGCCGGCGCTACCGGGGCAACCGTAGCAATGGACCTAGATAGGCTAGGCCTTAACTGTTCCTCCGAGCAGTAAACGACCGTCTGGTGCTAAGTGCGCCAGACGGTTTTTTGTTGTAGAAGCTAGGTTCTTCCTAGTCCCTACGTAGCCTACACTGATTCGCTGGTTATCGGAAACAAATTCTGGCTAGCCTCGCTTATAAAGACAAATGTTGTTTTAATTAGCTGACGCTAATCTTTTAACACCCCTTATCATGGCAAAGAGCACTCTTCCGGTTATTCAGGCCTTGCGCGATACGGCTCAGCGGCTCACCACTCAGGCTCCCTACCAATGGGGGCACATGGGCAGCTGTAACTGCGGCCACCTAGCTCAGACCATCACCCGTCTCACGAAGGGAGAAATTCACTCGCGCGCCATGCAGCGCTATGGCGACTGGGAGCGGCAGCTACTCGACTACTGCCCTACCAGTGGGCTGCCCATCGATGAGACCATTGATGAAATGCTTGCCCTAGGTTTCACCCGCTCCGACCTTACGCACCTAGAGCGCCTCAACGACCCAACCATCTTAGCGGCTATTCCCTTTGAGCGCCGCAACGCACTCCGCCACAATCACCGCGATGATGTAGTGCTGTACTTCCGTACCTGGGCCGACTTGTTGGAGACGAGTTTGCTCGCTGGTATTCAGTTACCAGACCTTACGCCGACGGCACCTAGCCCAGCATCCGGCGTCGCGGAGTCAGTCAACGCGTAAATAAGCGTACAGCCGCGCGCTCACCCTGGTGCTGCGAAACGCTCGGAACTTGTAGATTCAATACCCAAACAGGCATAGGCCCCACCGATTATATCAGTGGGGCCTATGCCTGTTTGGGTTTATCAGCTGGATAAGTGAGCCTGATAGCTACCAGGTCTCTTATAAAATTGCTAGGTAAAGTCGCCTACTCTGAAACCAGCCTTACTGCTTATTAACAGAAGGCTGACTGCTTTGGGCGGCCCGATAACCTTCGGGACGATGAGCGCGCTTATAAGCGGCGTCAGCGTTAGGGTCTTTCTCAGCGTCAGGTGGCGGCGTGCAGGACGTTAGATAAAACGAGGCGCCAGCGGCGAATAGCAGGGAGAGCAGACGTAATTTTTTCATGCCCAAAGGTAAGCACCACCCCTAAAACTGCCAAGCACTACCGTCTTATGCTGAACTGAGTACTTAGCTATTTATCTTCTGAACCACTGTTTACATTTATAACAAGTGTAAACAGCTCCTCTGCACTCATCCTTAAGTTGTTTGGCACTAACATTTGTGCTCTTATAAAGCGCATTCTTTCTGCACCTAAAAACCACGCTTAGTATAAAAAATGGCTCAACAGATACTAATGGCACTTCAGCATCTATTCATGCTAGAGAGCATGCCTACTCAGGCGCTTAGCTAAGAGTGTTAGATATCAATTAGCCTCAAAACTCAGGACTATTCTCAGCTGTTCACGTGTCAAGGCTTTTAGCAAGACAGCACTCAATCAGTCTTGCATGTAATGAACGCAAATCACTGCTATAAATTACACTTAAATATTATTTGCAAGATCAATAAAAACAAGCATTTTTCTTTTTACTATAGCTTAATAACCACTAGTATAACTTACTGAAAAAAAAGCATTTATAAAATCAATAATCGGTCTTATACAATGCATTTAAACCACCTATAATTAATATAAATAAATCGTGTACAGGACCTGTATTGCTAAGGCGTACAAACTATACTTACGAATACAGTTACAAGCAAAACCAGGAGGTGAATATAGACTCTGCCAAATTGTATTAAATATAGCTCGACAGTAGCAGGCAGCACAGCACACACCTTTCGATACTCTTCTACTCTAACTCTGAGCACTAGTTCAATAACACTGTCGGAAGAGGCCTTTTGGAGCGTAGATAGGCAGTTAGTCTAAAGAACGCCGGTCTCAATTACAGCAAGCGGAATAAGCACGCAGGACCACCCAGCTAGCAGTAAAACACAGGTAAACAACTACTGTACCTGTTTCTGATTAGAAATAATCAACTTGGCTATTTCTCCTGCTTAACCGCGTTTACCAGACCTGTTTTGCAAGGGTTGTTAAGGGTCACCACATTGCACAATACATTAATTAGCTTCTGGCCTGTAGTCAGTAAAGGTGCCGTCTTGGTAGAAGATGACGATCCGCCGAATCGCTTTATCTGGCTCTGCAAAGGCCGTAGCAGCTGCGGGAGGTATTGGCGCCACAGTTCTTGCTGGTTGTACTTGTTGCGCTATCTCTAGCGCTGGCGCCGCGGAAGTAGCTACCGAATCATTATTGCTAGTTGAAGGAGCCAATGCACGGGGTACTAGCGGAGGCGCAGGAGGCACTTGTTCGCTGTTTTCTATTGGATTCGCAGGTTTGGGTGTTGGAGCAGGCTCCACTTGGCGCTTGGATTGCTCAAATAAGGGGGCTGACGGCGTTTCAGGCGCACGCAAAGCCGCTGGTCTGTCCTGGGAAGCTTGGCGTGCGTTAGTGGCGCCACCAGAGAGGTTGTCAGAACTAGTAGGCGAGGTCGGCGCTTTGGGAGAAACTTTAACATCCGGCGGTATGGCACTGGCGAGCATAGTGCCCGCACCGCTTAACAGCCAGGGGAGGGATAAATCAGGAAAGGCTCCAATAATTTTCTGCACTACCTCTAAGCTAGGCTTGTTGCGGCCGCTTAGAATATGGCTGATAATTGGTCTAGCCACACCAATCGCATCTGCAAACTGCGTGGGCGTTAATTGCCGTGCTTCCAAAAGCTGCCGAATGCGCTCGACCATCGTGTATAACTAACCTTAGTTGGGTAATTACAAATGTACGCTCTTACTTCCTACAACAACTACACTTTACCTCTGTTTACAATATTAAACAAGGAGGCAGCACCACTATTTGCCTTATGTATATTTGTAAACAAAGTGAATTGTGTATTTACAAATCTATCAACAACCACTTAAGCCATTCATCCTACTACTTGAACATATATTTTAATTAGGGGCAGGCAAGAACTAAGTCTCTGCTCCTCTTCTGTCATTTACCATAAATGCTCGAACAGCAGAACACTATTCTATTCCGCTGCATACTGAAAAGACAACTGGTACTACCTATGCTCGCTTCAACTGAGGTTTATAACGTAAAGAAAAAGGCGCCTCGATTGTCATCGAGACGCCTTCTGAATTGTGCTAAGCGAGGTTTAGATCAATTCCTTTTCTCTTCTCGGGATCTGCCTCCTTTAGTCGAAATACTCTTTAGCTAAGGCCTTATCATGCCCGTAAATATCATCACGGAAGTGCATGGTACCATCCTCGTCCGCCCAAGCGGTGAAGTAAACGAGGTACACAGGCAACTTTTCTTTGAGCGTGATGTACTTCTCCCGGTGCGTAGCAATAGTGTCCAGAATAGTTTGGCGGTCCCACTCGGGCCGGTCGCGCAGCAGGTATTCGGCAAGCTTAATAGGGTCCTGTACGCGTACGCAACCGTGGCTAAACCCACGCTTGCCCTGACTGAAAAGTTCATCGTGAGGAGTGTCGTGGAGGTAGATATCCTGAGAGTTTGGGAAGATAAACTTCGCATCTCCTAGGTCGTTTTTAGGACCTGGACGGCGGCGAACCGTGTACTTAAAGTTGGTCTGATCAACGCTGGACCAGTCGATAGTCGTGGGGTCTATAGGTGTAGCTTTACGGCCCCAACCTTTCACCACTTCCATGTCCAGGCGATTCAACGTGCCTACCGGATCAGCCATCAATTTTGGCCGGAGTTCTTTCTGAATGATACTCATTGGCACGTTCCAATAAGGAGCCAATACCACGTACTCCATCTTGTCGCTGAACACCGGAGTAGCATTCAGTGTCTTGCCAACAATGACGCGCATATTGAACGCCTCCTTGTTGTCTTCGATAACATGGAGAGTATAATCCGGAATATTGACGAGCAAATAATTTGGCTCGAAGCGCTTAGGGATCCACCGCCACCGCTCCATATTCACGATGATCTGGTTGATGCGATGATCCACCGGAACGTTGAGTGTCTGCAAGGTTTCTCCGCTCACGACGCCAGTAGCAGCGAGTCCATTTTGCCGTTGAAATGACTTTACAGCATTCGCCAATTCGGTGTCGTACTTCTCGGCTGGAGCAGCTGTGGTATTCCCAACTGGCTTGTTGGAAACTGCCACGGCTGGTGTTTCGGTTGCACTAGCAACGGTGGCAGGAGCCGCTTCTGCTTTGTCACCTAACAAGCGTTTACGCAGAAGTGCAACTGTGGGGCTGGTGTCGCCAGGCTTCAGCTTAGTACCCACAGGTAAGGTTGGCCAACCTCCATTACGCTGAATCGAACGGTACTCAGCCAAGGCCTTTTTCAGGCGGTCATACTCGGGGTGCAGGGGCTCAAACTGGTAGTAAGGGTAGGTGCTGTCGCGCTCCTTCAGGATCGTCATCAGCGCCTTGTGAAGCTTGATTTTGTTGCGCTTCACGTTCCAGTCTATGTCTTTTACTTGGCGCGGGTCTACAATACCCCGATAAAAATCGGAAGCCCATTTAAAGTAAGTGCCTGATAACGAGACGTCAATCTCTTTTTCCAAAGCATTACGCTTGGTCGTGTCAGATTGCGCCTTGTCTAGCTCCGCAAAGAGCTTATCAAAGTCCTTGATCTTATAGTCCTTAGGGTTGAGGCCTTCATCAGCGGCTTTGTTAATGACCTCAAGCAGGGTCTTGGCCTGGGGCACCACCTCATGATCATGGAACCAGCCGAGCTTGAAGCCCCGCTCCCGATAGAATTTTTTGGCCCACACCAATTGCCCTTTGAAAGCGGGCTCGGCGTTCATGGTACGCGCCACATACACGCTGTCGAGCTTAGGCTGCGGACCGCGTTCTTTCGTGAGCGCACCAGGAATGGCGTTCTGTATTTTAGCCTTCTGATCCTGGCTGCACGACGTAGTCGAGGTGAGGAGCGTCAAGCTCAGCACCCAGAACAAGAGCGTAGTCAGGAAAGAAGGACGAATAACGAAGTTCATGCAAATAGGAAAACGAGGTACAAAAAAGTAGGTTGATAATGGCAAGTTCAGCCGAACGCTAAACTCAACCATTCATTAGGAGTTCCGCATTTTACTGCGTATCGCCTAGCGAGGTTGCCTACTATTTTTATACACCAATAGCCGCAAGTTAGTGCTTTTCTCTGGATCCTCGTACGGAACTTAGGCCCGGCTGCAGCTGCCGGTTTGGTTACTCTTGTTTTCCTATCTACTATCCGTAGTAAAGTCTCTTTCTTCTGTTCTGCTTTGTCCATGTCCACTTCGTTGCCTTCCCTCACATCCGACCCACACAGCCACGCCCGTCCTACACAAGCTAGGGTCCGCCACCTAGCACTCGACCTCATCGTTGACTTTACCACCCGCACGCTAGCTGGCCAAGCCACCTGGCAACTCGACCGCAGCGAGGGAGCAACAGAGCTGTGGCTCGACGCTCGTGGACTGGTCATCGAAGCCGTGTTGCTCGGTGGCCCCACAGGTATACCAACCACCTTCGACCTAGGTCCTGACGACCCGGTGCTCGGGCAGTCCTTACGCATCGACCTCCACCGGCCCGAGACGGATACCGTCACGATTCACTACCAGACTTCACCTGAGGCGGCGGCGCTGCAGTGGCTGGCACCCGAGCAGACCGCTGAACGTGTTCATCCTTTCCTCTTCACCCAATCGCAGGCCATCCTCGCTCGTACCTGGCTGCCTTGCCAAGACTCGCCTAGCGTGCGCTTCACGTACGAGGCTCGGGTGCAGGTGCCGTCGGCACTGCTGGCGTTAATGAGCGCCACGAATCCGCAAACACGCAACACCCTCGGCGAATATAATTTTTCCATGGCTCAGCCTATTCCGGCTTACCTCATGGCATTAGCGGTGGGTGACCTAGGCTTCACTCCTATAAGTGGCCGTACCGGCGTATACGCCGAACCCGTGACGCTTCCTAGGTCAGCCAGCGAGTTCATTGACTTAGAAAAAATGGTCGCGGCGGCGGAAGAACTCTACGGCCCTTACCGCTGGGAACGGTACGATTTGCTGGTGCTCCCTCCTAGCTTTCCGTTCGGTGGAATGGAAAATCCGCGTTTAACATTTGTAACGCCTACTATTATTACCGGCGACCGGAGCCTCACTAGCTTGATAGCTCACGAGTTAGCTCATTCTTGGTCGGGTAACCTGGTGACGAACGCTACCTGGAACGACTTCTGGCTAAATGAAGGCTTCACCGTGTACTTCGAACGGCGCATCATGGAAAAACTGTACGGTCGCTCCTACGCCGATATGCTGCAAGTGCTAGGTCACTCCGATCTGCTTACTACTATTAACGAAATCGGCCCGACTAGCCCCGATACTCTCTTACACCTAGACCTAGCTGGCCGCGACCCTGACGAAGGCCTCACCGACATTGCCTACGAAAAGGGCGACTACCTCCTACTCACTCTGGAGCACCTCGTGGGCCGGGAGCGGCTAGACACCTTTATTAAGGAGTACTTCACCCGCCACAGCTTCCAGTCGATGGACACCGCTTCGTTTGTGAATTACCTACGGCGGGAACTGCTCGACCAGGAGCCGGGTTTGGAAGAGCAGCTGCAACTCGATGCATGGATCAACGGTCCGGGTATTCCGGCGGTAGCACCACCTGTTGCGTCTGAGCGGTTTGCGGCGGTGGAGGAAGCTTTAGCTAAGTGGCAGCATGGTACGCCAGCGGCCCACCTAGCTACGGCTGGCTGGAGTAGCCATGAGTGGCTGCACTTCTTGCATGGCCTGCCCAAACAGCTCACAGTCGAGCAACTTACCGAGCTCGATGCGGTCTTTGGGTTTACACACTCCCACAATGCTGAGCTGCTCGGCGCTTGGCTCCCCCTGACCCTAGCGGCTGGCTATCATGCCGCCGATGCCGCTGTGCACCAGTTCCTGACGAGAGTAGGGCGGCGCAAGTTTTTGGTGCCGCTCTATAAGGCGGTGCTCGCTACGCCAAAAGGGCTAGCATGGGCGCAGGCCCTTTACGCCGAAGCGCGACCCAACTATCACGCCGTAGCCACAAGCACGCTTGATACGCTGGTTGGGCTAGGCTGAGCTGTAAAAACGAAAACATGGTGGCCTAAAGCTTGCTTGCCACTACCTTTCGTTTCTATCTTTTGTGTTGAACCAGTTGATTGTTTGCGTTGAAAAATCAAAAACCCCTCGGTAAGCTGATTGCCATCGGTGGCAATGAAGATAAAGGCACCCACCCTAATCCCCGCACCAAGAAGAAATACTACCTCAATTTTTTTGAGCTAGGAATCTTAAAGCGCATCGTTACCGAATCCGGCAAAGAGGATCCGCGCATTGAAGTGATTACGACAGCTTCCATGATTCCGGAAGAAGTCGGCAAGATTTACGTGTCGTCGTTTGCGATGCTGAATTGCATGAACGTCGGGGTGATGGATATTCGCACGCCCGAGGATGCGCGCAAGCCCGAGTACCTAGAGCGCCTGCTCGCCGCCGACGTGGTAATGATGAGCGGCGGCAACCAGGCGCGCCTACGGGATATGTTCGGCGAAAGCGAATTTCTCGATCGACTCACGACGCGCTATTTTCAGGAGCCCAACTTCGTGATAGCCGGCACCAGCGCCGGGGCCATGGCCATGTCGCACATCATGATCAAAGGCGGCAGCGTGCCAGGTGCTCTCATGAAGGGAGCCGTACAGCTAGGCCTAGGTCTGCGACTACTCGACACGGCCGTGATTGATTCGCACTTCGTAAAACGGGGGCGCTTTGGGCGGCTGATCGAGGCGGTGGCCCTCCACCCCAAGCTCATCGGCATTGGCCTAGGGGAAGACACTGGCGTGCTCATTACCGAAGGCAACCTAGTGGAGACAATTGGCTCCAACCTAGTGGTCATCATGGATGGGCACGACTTGCAGCACAACAACGCCGCTGCTGCCAAAAAGGGCGCCGCCATTTCCATCGAGAATATGACCATGCACGTGATGGTGAAAGGCAACGTCTATAATATAAAGGAGCGGAAGTTCTACACGAGCAAAGAAGCGCTAGCACCAGCTGAGACGGAAGCGTAAGGAAGCTGCTCGTGTCAATCTAGAATAAAAAGGGCTGAGCCCGCAGAAGCATATATTGCTTCTGCGGGCTCAGCCCTTTTTATGGCGCCCTAGTTAGTGTGCTTACTTCTGCTTAGCCGCCCAGGCATCCATTTTCTTATCCAACACGGCTAAGGGTCTGCAACGGGCGTTCGGCTTACTTCTCCCAGTATTGGTCAAACAAGGCAGCTAAAGTTTTCGGTGCAACCGAACTGGTGAAGGCAAACAGGCCACCAGCTAGTATGCTAAGGAGTAACGTTCTTTTCATGTAGGCTAGGTTGTGGGTTTTTAAATATAGATAGCTTTGCTCACACCGTAAATAAGGGTGCTTACCAGCAACTTCTCCTCCCACTTCTCAGATTTCACCAAATGAAGATCTTAAACATTCGGTCATGGCATGGTTGGCTAGCGTCACTAATCTTTTGGTTTTTGCCCGTCGCCCTGCACGCGCAAACCATAGCCCCTTTCGCCGACGAAATTGCTGCCTTTGCCCATCAAGACAGCCTGCTGCCCCCACCTGCGCGCGGTATTGTGTTCACCGGTAGCTCTTCCATCCGGATGTGGCAAACCTTGCAAACAGACTTCCCGAGCCGCCCGGTCTTGAACCGCGGTTTTGGGGGCTCCCAGCTCAGCGACGTAAACCACTACTTTGACAAGCTGATTACGCCTTACCATCCGCGGCAGGTGGTGCTCTACGCCGGCGACAATGACATCAACGCTGGTGTGGCGCCCGAAAAAGTCATGGAGGAGTTTCGCACGTTTGCCGAGCGCTTGCACCGTGAGCTGCCCGGCACCCGCTTGCTCTACATTGCTATCAAACCTAGCTTGGCCCGCTTTGCCCAATATGAGAAGATGCAAATGGCCAACAAGCAAATTCAACAGTACACCAAAACGCACCGCTGGGCGCAATTTGTCGACGTAGGTCCTCCCATGCTTGGGGCCGATGGTAAACCTCGTCCCGAGCTTTTCCAATCCGACGGTTTGCACATGACGCCCGCTGGTTACGCCTTGTGGACCAAGGTGGTACGGCCGTATCTGGCTAGGTAGATTAGCTATTGGAGTTATTGGTTTCTACAGATGCGTAAGTAAACAAAAGTGTTAAGGAGGTTCTGTGTAGCAACCAGCAACAGACTACTAAACTTAAGCAACAGCGTATGAAGCACTATTAAAAAATAGTATATATATTTCCTAAGAACCTCTATAGCAAAGCCATGAAGAAGCTACCCCTCCTATCTTATCTGTGCTTTACCGCTCTCTTACCGCTACTTAGCTGCTCAGACGATAATGCGAAAATGGATGGCCCAGCGCCTGCTATGCATACGGTGAAGGTGCGCTACACCGGTGCGAAGCTCGACGACCTAGGTGCTTATGTCAATGCTGGCTGCAATCAGGAAGATGGCTCTGGCCCCACAAAAAACATGGATACTGATATTAGCGGCGGAACAGCGAAGGGCACCATCACCACGTACAAGGTTCTGACCAGCAAAGACTATTATGTTACCCTTGCCTTCAAACGAATAAAAGCCGGCAATCGGGTTCCGCCCGGCGCATACCTGAAGGCAGATATCTTAGTAGATGATGTTTTGCGCAAATCTATCCGAATCGATAACACGATTACGCCCAGCACACTATGCGTGATGGAGCAGGCAACCATCCAGCACGACGAATGGTAAAGCACTTGGCAGCTTCCAATTGAAAGGACCTCTCCTACCGGCTAGCTCCGGTGTATGCAATGCAAAAAAGCTAGGCCTTCTACTCCTTGAAAATACCGATATACAAAGGAGTCTCGGAGGTGAGCGTACCGCGGTACATGCCCTCAGAGTTGAAGGGCAGAGCTAGGTTCCCGGCCGTATCGACGGCAATCAAACCACCATCGCCGCCGACGGGAGCTAGTTTGTCGTGCACCACGATGTTGCAGGCCTCGGCCAGGCTCAGGCCACGATACTCTATGAGGCAGGCCACGTCGTAGGCAGCAACGGCCCGCAGAAAAAATTCGCCGGTGCCGGTACAGCTGATGGCGCACGTGCGATTGTCGGCGAAGGTGCCGCTGCCAATCACAGGCGAGTCGCCGATGCGGGAATAGCGCTTGTTGGTCATGCCGCCGGTGCTGGTGGCAGCAGCTAGGTTACCGTGCCGGTCGCGGGCCACTGCCCCCACGGTTCCGATCTTGCTTTTGGGGTCTTCCTTCTGGGAGCCGTCGTGGCTATGATCGAGCTGAACCTTGCCACTTTTCAGCGCACCCTGGAGCTGGTCATAGCGGTGCTGAGTAAAAAAGTAGTCGTCGGGCTGAGTGGGCACGTTATGCTCGCGGGCAAACTCCTCGGCGCCGGGCCAGGCCAGCAGCACGTGGTCCGACTTCTCCATCACGAGACGGCACAGGCTAATCGGGTTCTGAATGTTGCGCACGCCCGCCACTGCTCCGGCCGACCGGTCACGGCCATCCATGAGGGCGGCATCCATTTCGTGGCGACCGTCGTGGGTGAAAACGGAGCCCTTACCTGCGTTGAACATGGGGCTATCTTCGAGGGCACGCACGGCCGCTTCTACCGCATCGAGGGCTAAGCCGCCATGGCGCAGCACATCGTAGCCGGTTTCAATAATCTGTTGCAGCGCGTCGCGGTACTTGCGCTCGAGGTCAGGCGTCATTTGGTCGCGGGAGATGGTACCAGCACCGCCGTGCACGGCTAGAGCGAGAGGAGAATTCATGCGGAAAAGAAGAACAAAGAGTGAAAAATTTGGGTGAAGTTAAGCTGCTTACAAAGGCGCATTTGGAGGCTAAAAGCACCTACTTTCGCGGCCTAGCCACCCCTCAGTACGCAGCCAGCGGAGCGCGGTTTTGGCCGAGCTACCTAGCCAAAGCGGGTTTTTGTTCGTATATTTGGATGACTAATCTCACTCTCAATATCTTTTTCTTATGGCTTACGAAGCTACCGGCCGCCTGCACGAAATCTTCGATGAACAACAGGTGAGCGAGAAATTCCGCAAGCGCGAGTTCGTGCTGGAAGTTCAGGATGGCCAGTACCCTGAGCATATCAAGTTCCAAATGGTGCAGGACAAAACTGCCCTCATTGACCCTTACAAAATTGGCGACGAAGTAAAGGTAACCTTCAACCTGCGCGGCCGCGGCTTCAACAAAAACGGTCAGATGCTGTACTTCACCAACCTAGAAGCTTGGCGCATTGAGTCGGCTGCCGGTGGTGCTGCTCCAGCTAGCTCAGGTGGTGGCTACTCCCAGCAAGCTGCTCCGGCTCCGCGTCCTGCTGCCAACCAAAACCCGAACTTGCGTGCTCAACCCGCTGCGCCTATCGCCAGCGACGACGACAACGATCTGCCTTTCTAAGCATACCTAGGTTTTGACTTTGAAGAAAAAGCCGCTCCTGATCAGGAGCGGCTTTTTTGTTGGGGCCGCCTTTGTTGAAGAACGTATTTGATCAGTACTCCTCTGTATTCGCTCTTCTTTACTTTATAGCCTTTGTTTTGGGCTGAGGTAATTTCTGTTGATGCTGAGCTAATGCTTGACGAATGGCGGCAGCAGTGGGCAGCTCATCCAAATAGGCACGAGGTGTTGCATCCAGTCGGTACTGAGGGCGCCCGGCACTGCTTAGGCCGATGCACTGAAACACCAACGTCTGATAATGTGCTACACGTCCGTAGTACTGCTGCCCTTTCTTCTTAAAAGCTGGTTCGCGCAAGCTGCATTCGAGTAGCGTCAGTAATTCCTTTTGGCCATTATGGTCAACGTCTGCAAAAAAGAGAGCAGCTAGGTCGGTTGCGTCGCCCATCGACTCTAGCGTTAGGACTTGCACCGCATAGGTATTGGCCTGGTAAGGATCGAGCACGAATAGGTCACGCCCGTACTCATTGTCGCCGCTGCCCTGCACCGAAAAGAACAGTTGCTTCCCAAAGGAGCTAGGTCGCCACGCATACGTAACTAAGTCGGAAGAGGCAGGGAACGAAACCGGGAGTACTCGCTTCAAAAAGGTAGTATCTGATTCGCCAGGCAGACGCTGCGCCACTCCCCGATGCAGCACCTCAGTTTCATCATACTGAGCCGTGACATCTGAGCTATTATGCGCGACTCCTTTTCCTAGTTGCACGTAGCTATACACCGGATCAGCTACTAGTAATCCAGACTCGCCAGAGCGGACTGCTAACGCCGAAGCTGAAGCTTTTTTTAAACTAGCCGACTTCGACAGGTCCTGCGTCTGACCAGTAGCGGACAGGCAGATAGCAGAACCACTTAGTAATATTGTAATTGCTAACGTGAGTGGGCGAGACAAGGCAGTGAACATACTCCCAAGATAAATAGGAGAATTTAATTATTCTACTTCCAAAACGGCTTCGTCTTCAACAGCCGATCGGGCCATTGCCATTCGCGTTGAAGCAGTCGGTGCCCGGCAACGCAGGTTGTTTGCGGCCCGCCCCAGTAGATCAGCGTTTGAGGCGAAGTCTGAAGCCCTTGCTCTTTTGCAGCAGCTAGGTATTGCTCCGCTGAAAGCCTATCGGCTACCACAAAGTGCAGCGGTGAGCTGCCGTCTAGGTCAGGGAAACAATCGTCGGCGTGTGGCGCGTGAATGACGCTGATTACTGGAACGTTAGCAGGAATCTGTCGACGAAGCGAATAGAAGTGTGACAGGCAAGACACATCACCGAGCAACGCAAAACCTGTGGCAGTCGGGTCTAATAGGAACTTGCCACCCGGTCCGTAGAAGCTCACTTCATCGCCGGGTTGGCACTGAGCAGCCCAGCGGGCACCCGGCCCATCAGAGAAGGTGCAAACAGCTAGCTCCAACTGTGCGGTAAGCGGGTTATAGTCCCATACAGAATAGGTTCGCTTGCGTAAGGTGGCCGCTTCGCCGCGGGCACTTAGGCCGAAAAACACGTTCAGCGTCTGGCCTGGTACATACTTCCAATCGACGAAGGCCGGGCTAGCTAACGTGAGATGATACGCGTGGGCCGCAACACGTTGTGCGGCAACAATGGTGGCCTGCTGCGTCACCTGACGCGCTAACGAGGTAAGTAAACTCATGAAGGGGAAAGCCTAACAGGTACAGTCAACAATTACGAAGACGGTTTAGCTTACGCCTTTACTTTAATTGGTGCTGCGTTTACCCCCATCTCTTAGTAGTAGGCTTCTATTTAAGCAACGGTCAGATACCACGCTTTACCTATCTTACTGCCTTAAGCCGACCTCCCCCGAAAGCCACCCGCTGCATTTTGTCGTTTATTGCTTTTGCAACATCCCCTAGGTTGGCCCGTTTTGTGGAGCATTCCTAGTTTCTCTCCCTCGCATGGTTGGCTCTTTTGATCAACAAGTACTTCGTGGTAAGACGGTGCTGATAACGGGTGCCTCCGGCGGCATCGGATTGGTGACGGCGCGGGAGTTAGCCCGCCGCGGGGCGCACCTTGTGCTGGTGTGCCGCCACCCCGACCGCGCCGCCAGCGCCCGCGCCGTAGTGCAACTAGCTGCCCCTAGGTCCGAACCCGACGTGCTGCTCTGCGACTTTTCCCTGCTCGCCAACGTGCGGGAGCTAGCCGACGAAATCAACCGCCGCTACGAAAAGCTCGACGTCCTTATTAATAACGTTGGCATTGTGCCGGGTCCGCTTACCATCACGAGCGAAGGCCATGAGCTGAGTTGGGTGACGAACCACCTAGCCCCCTTCCTGCTCACCAACCTGATCTTGCCGAAACTAACCGCCGCCGATAAAGCGCGCATCATCACCCTAGCGTCGGACGCACACTGGCTGGGCGAAATAGAATCTTCCCAAGAAGCCCGCAACGACCCCGAGAAGTACAGCTCCCTCACGGCATACTGCGACTCCAAGCTAGCCAACATTCTCTTCACCAATGAGCTAGCGAACCGCCTCGACCTTACGGGCGTAACGGCTAATTGCCTGCATCCTGGCATTGTAGACACGGGCTTGGTGAACCCAAATAGCTCTCGGCTCATCAAGGCGCTGTGGTGGCTGGCTCGCCCTTTTATGGTTACGCCCGAGCAAGGTGCCCAAACCAGCATCTACCTAGCTAGCTTGCCAGAGGTGGAAAAAGTATCAGGGCAATACTTCAAGCATAACAAGCCGGGCCGCTGCTCTAGCCGCGCGCAGAACCGGGCAGAAGCGAGCCGACTCTGGCGCATTTCGGAGGAAGAAACGGGACTTGGACAGTTGTAGTGATAGAACAAAGTGGTCCTACGACTTTGGAGTCGTAGGACCACTATCGTTGACTATCAATAGCGTAAGACAAACAGAAGATGACAGACCTCCAAGCATTGATCCGGCAAGGCGAAGGTGAGCGGCTGGAATTCAAGAAGAAAACCACCCATCCGACCCGCATCTCCCGCACCCTAGCTTCGCTGGCCAACACCCACGGCGGGCGCGTGCTAGTAGGCGTGGATGATGACGGCCGCATTGTGGGCGTGCGCGACACGGAGGAGGAAATGTACGTGCTGCGCGAAGCAGCTGAGCATTACGTGGAGCCGCCCTTGCGCCTAGGTTTCAAGGAGGTAGAGGAAGATGGCCGCACTGTGCTCATTGTGACGGTGCAGGAAAGCAGCCAAAAACCGCACCGCGCCCAAGTGGCTCCCGGCGACTGGCGCGGCTACGTGCGCGTCCGCGACGAAAGTGTGCAAACCAGCAGCCTGACCGAGAAAGTTTTGGAGCGCTCCGAACCGACGTTCGAAAAGATTCCGCTGAATAAAGAAGAGCTAGCGGTGTTGGAGTATCTGCGCAAAAACCCGCGCATCACGCTAGCGCAGTACATGAAGCTGCTGAACCTAGGTCAGCGCCGCGCCTACCGCACCCTGATCAAACTCACCCTGCACGGCTACATTCGCCACCACGACAAAGAGCAGGAGCCTTATTACACGCTGTGAAATAACGGAGCGGCTGAGTGACTGCGTGTTGTCGTTCTGACATTCACGCAGTCACCCAGCCGCTCCGTCACTTTTAGCGAAGCTAGTCCTGCTTGCGGGCGCGGGCTTGCTTCTTTTCCTCTTTAGCAGCCTTCTTTTCTTTGGTTGTTTTAACAGGCTCCTTTTTCTTCTCTTTTCGGGCGTCTTGTGCTTTTGCCATGATGATGAAACGGTAGGTGGTGGTGAATAAGGAAGTTTACTAACGCAAGGGCACAAAGCGGTGTTGTGCGTCTTTTCGCCTGATTTTACAAAAGCGGCAGATACCGCTCACGCAGAATATGCAGGTGATGCGCTTCGTGGCCGGCTACAATATACGTGAGGGCGCGCACACTTGCCGGACCATTATTGGCCGTACCTGCACGGTCGAGTTGAGCGGGCGTAAATGTGCGAAACAACGCCACTGTGGCCGCACGTGTGGCCGCGTACTCGGCCGCGATGTCGGAGAGTTGTCGTTCATTAGCGCCGGAGTTCGGCACGTAGTCGTTCTGCTCGAAGCCGGGCAGGTTTTGCTGGTCGCCGCGGGCGAAGCGCAGGGCGCGGTAGGCCATAATGCGCTCTGTATCTAAGATATGCAGCAACACTTCTTTGATAGTCCACTTGCCGGGCGCGTACGCTAGGTTCGCTTGCTCGTCGGTGAGCATGTTGGTGAGCTGCTGCACTTGCCAGAACTGCGCTTGTAGATGCGCAATGGGGTCAGCGCCTTCGGGAATATAGCCGATGTACGTTTGGTAGTATTCTAGGTACTCACTGGGGGCCGGGCGCGTCGTGATGGGGTTCATAGCGGAAGAAGGAGCGGATGAGGCTGCTAAGTAACTGCTATTCCTCCTCTTTCGCATGCGTGGATGGCGGCGGTTGATCATGCGGCGCGTGCTTTCCCAGTGATGCGACGGAATCGCCTTCATGGGCGGACGACTTATCTGCCAGCCCGACCTAGCATCGACGCCGAAAGCCCACTGCAAGAAATCGGGCATCACGTGGGCCCACGTGTGCTGATTATGCCGACCATCGACTACTTCCACGTAGCGCACCGAGGGCTCGGGCAATCCGACGCGCGTCAGCGTGGCCATTATGTCTAAAGTATCTTCGATGGAGTCGATGATGCCGTTGTGGTTACGGTCGTTGGTTTCGTCCTGGGTGCCGGTTTGCAGCCAAAACTGATGCTCGGCGTGGGCCTGCCCGTGGCGCACCAAATTGTGCATGATGCGGTCGGCATCGGTGTAGCCTTCGCTCAGGGCGCGACTCCGCCACCAAAACGAACCCGAAAACACCCCCGCCCGCCGCGCCACTTCCGGGTGATGCCACACCAAGTCGAAAGCCGATAAGCCGCTGAGCGAGAAGCCTGCCACCACCACCTGTCTAGGGTCGGCGCTGACGTGGTATTGCTCCTGCACGCTCGGCATCAGTTCGCGCAGCATAAACTCGGTGTAAAGCCCGGCTTTCTCGCCGCGGTTCAAAAAATCGGGGCGGGCAGCCGTGCCGTACTCGCGGATTCGCTCCCCAGCGTGGATGGCGACCAGCACAAACGGCCGCAACGCCTGGCGCCGATACAACCCGTTGAGCGTAGCAGGCAGACGTAGCCGGTTAAGGTCTTGCCCGTCATTTAAGTAGAGAACCGGGTAAGGTCCGGCGGCTGGGTCGAAATGCGGAGGTAACACTACATCAAGCCGAACCGTACGTTCTAATGGAATCGAATCTATCGACTGATTGCGCAGGACCGTCACCGTTTGGCGCTGGGTAGAAAAATATTGACTCATCGTTCAAATAAAGCAAGCCAGTACGTGGCGTGCTACCAATAAAGCACTTTTTTCGGCTTCTCCCGAGCATTACGCACCACATATGAGGTGTTTTCGCTCGGTTCTCCTTTATTTACCTGCTCACTAAACCGCTACGATTTTGCAGGAAACCTACCGTCCGTTTTACTCCCACCAGCTAGGCCACGATGTGGAGATGCTGGTCTTTGGCGACTGGGGTTACCCCATCGTGGTCTTTCCGACCTCGCGGGGCCGCTACTACGAAGCCAAAGACTTCAAGCTCGTTGAGTCGGTGCAGTGGTTTATTGAGAATAAGAAGATTAAGCTGTACTGCATCGACAGCGTGGATGCGCATACGTGGTACGCCAAGCATCTGCACCCGGCCGAGCGCGTACAAAACCACATGCGCTACGACGCCATGATCAGCCAGGAACTCGTGCCCATGTTGCAGCGCGAGTGCAGCGTCGATAAGATTGGCGTGGCTGGGTGCAGCTTCGGCGGCTATCAGGCCCTGAACTTCGCCTTCCGCCACCCCGAGCAAGTTGCTTATCTTTTTGCCATGGGTGCCGCCTACGACATGCGCCAGTTCATGGACGGGTACTACGACGAAAATTTCTTCTACAACAACCCGCCCGACTACATGCCCAATGCCCAGAACGATCATCTCTACCAAATGAACATCGTGCTAGGGACGGCCGAACACGATTTCTGCAAGCCTTCCACGCTGCAAATGTCCGACATTCTGAACCGCAAAGGCATCCGTCACTGGCTCGACATCCGGCCTGGCTCGCACGATTGGCCAGTGTGGCGCGACATGTTCCCGCATTATTTGTCGCAGATTTAAGTACTTAGAGCCGCCGGCTAGCTCGTCGGCGTCTTTTCTACATTCGTTTCATTCTCTCCTACGGATCACTACCCCGTACTACGCTCATGAAAAAAATCGGTATTCTTTTCGGCCAGGAAAACACTTTCCCCCAAGCTTTCATCGACCGCATCAACGAGAAAGCACCCAGCGGCATCACTGCTGAGTTCGTCAAGATTGACATGGTGGAACAAGCTGTTCCAAACGACTATGCAGTCATCATCGACCGGATTTCGCAGGATGTGCCTTTCTACCGCGCCTTCCTCAAAAACGCTGCCCTGACCGGCACCGCCGTGATTAACAATCCTTTCTGGTGGAGCGCCGACGAGAAGTTCTTCAACAACGCCCTGGCCGTGCAACTTGGCGTGCCAGTACCGCGCACCGTGCTGCTGCCCTCCAAGGAGCGCCCCGACGACACGAGCCACAACTCCTTCCGTAACTTGGAGTGGACAAACTGGGACGCTATTTTCGCCAAGATCGGCTTCCCCGCCTTCATGAAGCCCCACTCCGGCGGCGGCTGGAAGAGCGTGTACAAGCTGGATAACCCCGAGCAATTCTTCCGCGCCTACGACGCTACCGGCCAGCTCGTGATGCTGTTCCAGGAAGCGGTAGAGTTCACCGACTACTTCCGTTGCTACTGCATCGGCGGCAAAGAAGTGCGCATCATGCCCTACGAGCCCCGCAACGATTTCCACCAGCGCTACGCCACGGAGATGAAAACTACGGGTCCAGCTGGCGAAAAGCTGCTAGCTACCATGACAGACTACGTGCTGAAGCTGAATAAAGGCCTAGGCTATGACTTCAACACCGTAGAATTTGCCGTGCGCGACGGTATTCCACTGGCTATCGACTTCGGCAATCCTGCCCCCGATGCGGATATTCACTCCGTTGGCCAGGAGAACTTTGAGTGGGTAGTAGAAACCGCCGCGAACTACGCCATCGAGCGTGCGCAGGCGCAGCAGCCCGGCCAAGACAACCTAACGTGGGGCACTTTCGTGCAGCGTTCGGCCGCCGCGGCTGGCGTTGCAGCTCCGGCTGCTCCGGCGGCGAAAGCGCCTGCTAAGAAGGCAGCAGCGCCCAAGAAAGAAGCAGCGCCTAAAAAGGAAGCTGCTCCGAAGAAAGCCGCTGCTCCGAAGGCAAAGAAAGCTCAAGAATAAGAATGCCTCACACCTAGCTTCCTTCTTGCAGGAAGGGAGCTAGGTTGCCCGGTGCAGCATCCCCTCCTTACCTATTAGTAGTATTCATTATGGCACTGCCGGTTTTCACGCTCGGAATCGAGGAAGAGTTTCAGACAATTGACCCCATCACGCGCGACCTTCGTTCGCACATGTCACAGATCGTGGAAGGGGGCAAAATGGTGTTGCAGGAGCAAGTGAAAGCCGAAATGCACCAGTCGGTGGTGGAGGTTGGCACGACCATTTGCCACAACATTCATGAGGCGCGCGACCAAGTAATGCACTTGCGCCGTCAGGTAATCGACCTAGCTGGTAATGTGGACTTGCAGATTGCCGCGGCGGGCACGCACCCGTTCTCGCGCTGGCAAGATCAGCCCATTACGCCCGACGCCCGCTACGACAAAATCGTGGAGGAGCTCCAGGACGCTGCCCGCTCCAACCTAGTTTTTGGTATGCACGTGCACATTGGGCTCGAAAACCGTGACCTAGGGGTGTACATGATGAACTCGCTGCGGTACTTTCTGCCTCACTTATTTGCGCTCAGCACCAACTCACCTTTCTGGGAAGGCCGCGAAACGGGATATAAATCATTCCGTACCAAAGTGTTCGAGCGGTTCCCGCGCACCGGTATTCCCGATTACTTCGGCAGCGCCAGCGAATACGACGAGTACATTGAGCAGCTTGTGAAAACGGGCTGCATCGATAACGGCAAGAAAATCTGGTGGGATTTGCGTCTGCACCCGTTCTTTAACACCATCGAGTACCGCATCTGCGACATGATGATGCGCGTGGATGAGGTGGTCGCGGTAGCGGCCGTTATGCAGGCCTTGGTAGCAAAAATTTACAAGTTGAAGTTGCAGAACCTCAACTTCCGACTCTACCGCAAGGCGCTCATCAACGAGAACAAGTGGCGCGCCGCCCGCTACGGCATCGACGGCAAGCTGATCGACTTCGGTAAGCAGGAAGAAGTGCCCACACGCGCCCTCATCCACGAACTTCTCGATTTTGTGGACGACGTGCTCGACGAGCTAGGCAGCCGCCATGAGGTGGAATACATTCTCAAAATGATGGAGTTTGGTACCGGCGCCGACCGGCAGCTAGCCGTATTCCGCCAAACCGGCGACCTGAAGAAAGTAGTGGATTACATCATTTCGGAAACCCACTACGGGCTTTAGGCTGTTATACTAGGAAGCACACGTCGACGGTAGTCGCCGACGTGTGCTTTTCTATACCTCACTAAGCCAAGCACCTAGGTCGGTACGACCTTTGTTGCACATTGGCTTTTTCCTAATCCGGTGGCGTAACAGCTGCCGTCTTCTTGCATGAAACCATTAAAAGTTGCCATTCTTGACCTGTACAACAACGCCCCTAACGAAGGCATGCGTTGCATTGTGCAGCAAGTTCGCCATACCCAGGCAGATAGCCCCATTGCACTTGCGTTTGACGTATTCGATGTGCGAGCTAAGAACGAAATTCCGGACCTTAGCTACGACATTTACCTTTCCAGCGGCGGCCCTGGCAGCCCTTTCCCCTCAGAAGAACCGTGGGAGGAGCCTTTTTTCGCGCTGCTCGACGGCATTCTGACCTGGAACCGGACGCATGAGCGCAAAAAATACTTGTTTGCCATTTGCCACTCGTTTCAGCTGCTCACCCGGCACCTAGGCATCGGCGTGTTGAGCAAGCGCAAATCAACTTCTCTGGGTATTTTTCCCATTCCGAAAACGGAAGCCGGCCAAGAAGACCCGTTCCTGAGCACGCTACCGAACCCTTTCTACGTGCTTGACTCGCGCGACTACCAAGTGACGCAGCCCGCTTCGGAGCGCATTGCGGAGCTCGGGGTGCAGATTTTAGCCTTGGAGAAAGAGCGGCCGCACGTGCCCTTGGAGCAAGCGCTAATGGCCATTCGCTTCACGGAAGAGGTTTTCGGCACTCAGTTTCACCCCGAGGCCGACGGCGAAGGTATGCTGCGCTACATGCAAACCGAGGAAAAACGGCAGTCGGTGATTGAGAATTATGGGGAGGAGAAGTACTACCAAATGGTTGAGCTTCTGCAAGACCCTAATGCCATTGAGCTAACCGAATCGGCCATTCTGCCCACTTTCCTACGCACCTCTATCCAATCGTTGCTGGAACAACAGGCCCCCGCCGAGTTCAGCGTAAATAGCTAGGCGAATTTCGCTTAGCTTCTTTTCTGCCCGTCAACCTCTCTCCTATGATTCCCGAATACCGCGCCACCTTCAATCAGGCTTTTAGCCCGGAGCGTTACCAAGAAATGCAGGCCTCGATGGCAGCGGACTTGCCCGGGTTGCTGGACTTTCGGATTGCGGAAACGCCGATTTTTGTGCCAGCAGCGCTGCGCGACAAGCTGATCAGCGCGGGGGAAAGCATCATCGACGTACTGACGGCAGACAACTTCAAGCAGCTAACGGAAGGTGCTGTGCCACCTCATCAGCGCGTACCGCACGAGGATGCGCACACTGCATTTCTCGCTATCGACTATGCGGTATGTCGCAACGCCGACGGCGAGCTAGAGCCTCAGTTGATTGAATTACAAGGCTTTCCTTCCCTCTACGCTTTTCAGGACTATTTACCAGGTAAGTTTCGGCAGTTCTATCCTATCCCGGATACGGTGTCGCAGCTATTCAACGTAAGTAGCTCAGCTGAGTATTTTGCCCAACTGCGGCAGCTCATTGTGGCGGACGAGAATCCGGAGAATGTAATTCTGCTGGAGCTCTTCCCCGAAAAGCAGAAAACCCGCCTCGACTTCGAGTTAACCCGCCGGGGTATCGGGGTTGAAGCAGTCTGCCTGACGAAGGTGCGCAAAGACGGTCGCCACTTGTATTACGAGAAAGACGGACGTCGAATTGAAATCAAGCGCATTTATAACCGTCTCATCTTTGATGAGCTAGAGCAGCACTCCGACCTCAAAACCGAGTTTCGGTTGACTGATGATGTGGACGTGAAGTGGGTGGGCCACCCCAACTGGTTCTTTCGCATCAGCAAGTACACCATGCCGCTGTTGCACCATCCGTTCGTGCCGCCAAGTCATTACCTAAGCGACCTAGCCTCCTACCCCGCTGACTTGGAGAACTATGTGCTCAAGCCGCTGTTTTCTTTTGCCGGCAGCGGCGTGCGGCTCGACGTGACAGCGGCAGATTTGGATGCCATTTCGGACAAGCACAACTACTTGCTCCAACGCAAAGTACACTACGAGCCCGTCATTCAGTCGCCCGATGGGCTGGTGAAGTGCGAAATCCGGATGCTCTATATCTGGCACGAACAGGCAGCCCGCCCCATGCTCATCACGAACCTAGGTCGCCTGAGCCGCGGCGCTATGATCGGGGTGGACTTCAACAAGAATAAAGATTGGGTGGGCGGCTCGGTATGCTTATTTGAGTAGTCGCATACTTTTTCGTGCAACCATGACAAAAAAGCGTGGGCTCAGGCAACTATAGTTGCCTGAGCCCACGCTTTTTACGTATAAGTCGAGCTAGCTAATAAGAGCTTACCTAACCGCCAACTGTACAATTACTATGGCTGGATACAGTAAGGTATTGGGCTTTAACAAGATCCTTTAGCAACTAATTAGCTGGTCAGATGCAACAATAAAAAGATTGTATTGTCTTTTTATAATATAATAGTAACATTACTATTTCTCCAACCTTGTACTTTTACTTCACTTTTCCCCTAACACCTATTCGATGAAAAACCGTTTACCCTTTTCCCGCTTACTAGCGGGATGTGCGCTTTCGCTGCTCACAGCGAGTAGCGCCTGGGCACAGGCGACGCTTGCCACGAGTCCTTACGTCGAAACGTTTGACGGCATTGGCAGTGGCTTGCCTACCGGCTTCACCGTTCGTACGGCCGCTACCACCACCGCGCTAGGCACCACGGCAACCCTGACCACAGCCAAAACGGCTTGGAACAATACCAGCGGTGCTTTCAAGAATCTGGCGTCTGCTACAGGCTTAACGGCAACATCTACCTCAGCCGAACAAGATGCTTCCACCAACCGCGCCCTAGGCGTGCGCCAGACGGGCACAGTTGGTGACCCCGGCGCGGCCTTCGTGTTTCAGGTAGCTAACACCAGCGGCCGCACAGACTTCAAGCTGAACTTCCTGCTTCAGTCGCTTGATGCCTCCTCGACACGCACGACTAGTTGGCAGGTAGACTACGGCACAGGCGCCATGCCCAGCACGTTCACAACGGTGAGCACCGGCAATACCACCGGCGGTTCTGCCTTCACGAACAAGCCCATTACGGTTGATTTCGGCTCCCAGCTCGACAACTTAACGGGGCCAATATGGATTCGCATTGTGACCGTTGCGGCCAGCACCGGCTCGGGCAACCGTCCGACTTCGGCTATCGACGACTTCACACTGGCCTGGTCGACGCCAACGGGTGACACGCCGGCCCTGACGGTAGCTCCCTCTACGCTTGACTTTGGGAACCAAAACATCAACACTACTTCGGCCACTAAGAACTACACGCTTTCGGCTGCTAACCTCACCAGCGACGTTACGGTAACGGCGCCCGCTCGCTTTACCATCTCGAAGAACGGCACCGACTTCACGTCTACCCTCACGTACTCGCCCGCGGAGCTAACCATGGCCCGGGCGGTAGCGGTGCGCTTTACCCCAACCGCGCAGGGTACTGCCAGCGGCACCATCACCAACGTGAGCACCGGCGCTACCACCCGCAGCGTAGCAGTGACGGGCAACGGCGTCGATCCGAACAATTTGCTTTCGGCCTTTGACAACTGCACTACCTCAATTTCCGATGGCTGGTCGCAGTTTAGCGTATCAGGGGCCCAAACCTGGGCTTGCACCGCGTTCGGCCACGATGCTTCTGACCCCACTGGCAAGGCCTCGAAGCCAAACGGCGTACAAATCAACGGCTACGCGAACAGCACCAACAATACGAACGAAGACTGGCTAATCTCGTCCGCCTACGACCTGACTACTGGCTACAACTTCCCGCTGTTCTCGTTCTGGAGCCGCGTAGCCTTCACCGGTGATCCGCTGCAACTGCGCATCTCCACGAACTACTCGGGCACGGGCAGCCCCACGGCAAGCGGCGTGGCTTGGACGGATGTTCCGGTTCAGTTCCCAAGCCAAGCGTCAGACACGTGGACGCAGACGGGCAACATTGATCTGAGCGCCTATAAGGGCCAGAAAGTGTACCTAGCTTTCGTGTATACCTCTTCTACCGAAGATGGGGCCCGGTGGACGTTGGACGACATTAGCCTGCTCAACTCTAGCACCCCACCCCCACCTGCTTTGTTCAGCAACGCTGCTAGCGGCCTCGACTTCAACTACGTAGCCGCTAACACCACCGCCAACCAAACCCTAAGCCTTACTTTCAACAACCTGACGGGACCGGCCACCATCACGTCTTCTGACCCTGCGTTCCTGCTCTCCAAAGACGGAACTGCCTTCAGCTCGACGGTGACGTACTCAGTAGCCGAAGCAAGCGGCACTAGCAAGAACATCACGGTGCGGTTTGCGCCGACGCAAGCTAGCCGTAACTACACAGGTACCTTGACCGCCGCAACTCCCGGCGCTACGAGCTTGACCATCCCGGTTACGGGCAACACGTACAATACCGACAACACCTTGGAAGTGGTGAACTGGAACCTAGAGTGGTTTGGCTCGACGCAGAACGGCCCTACTAACAAAAACCAGCAGCAAGCCAACGTTCAGACCATTCTGAACTCGATTAAAGCCGACGTATATGCGCTTGTGGAAGTGGTTGATACAGTACGCCTTGCTAGCGTGGTGAGCCAACTACCCGGCGGTCCTTACACCTACAAAGTGTCGCGCTACGGTTCTTACGCCGATAACCCAAGTGACCCAGACTACGCTGGCGCACAGAAGCTAGCTTTCGTGTACAAGACGGGCCTGCTGAGCAACGTTACGATTTCTTCACTCTTCCGGTGTTCCGAAGCCGAAGCGTGCCCGGGTTACAACCCGTGGTCGGGTGGCCGCTTCCCTTACGTGATGGATGCCGACGTGACGCTGAACGGCGTGACGAAACACATCAAGTTTGTGGTGATTCATGCCAAGGCCAACACTGCTCCTACGGCTACCTCGTACCAGCGCCGCAAAGCTGCCGCCGATCAACTGAAAGCCGAGTTAGATGCTCACTACCCTTCGGAGAACATCGTAATTCTGGGCGACTTCAACGACGACCTCGATGTCACGATTACCTCGGATGCGGGTACTACGGTCACTTCGTATAGCTCCTTTACTTCCGACGCCGCCAACTACCCGGCTCTAACACTGCCTCTGAGCCTAGCTGGTAAGAAGTCGACCGTGAGCTACAATGACATGATCGACCACGTGGTTGTGTCGAACGAGATGAACAGCTACTACATTCCGGGCTCGGCCGCCGTGCTAACCAACGCCGCTAGCCTAGTGCAGAACTACGGCAACACGACTACCGACCACTACCCCATCCTCACGCGCTATCTGTTCAGCAACGTGACGGCAAACAAACGCGCGCTGGCTAACGACCAGCTTCAGGTGTACCCCAACCCCGTAGCCAACACGCTGCGCTTGAGCGCGCCTGAGTCAGGCAAGTCACTACGGTTGCAGGTAAGCACCACAGATGGCCGCACGGTGCTGAGTGCCAGCGGTTCTTTGGAGACCCTCAACGAGCAGATCAACCAGCACCTCAACAGCCTGAGCTCCGGCATGTACATTCTGAAGCTCACGGGTGAGAAACAATCCTACGTGAAGCGCTTTGTGAAGCAATAGTCTTGCGGACCTAGCTTTCCTACTAAAAGCCCACCTGCCTAGGTGGGCTTTTTTGTTGCTGATAGCTGTAGCGCGAAAACTCGTTGTGTCTTTGCCATAACGCGGAGCAGCTTCAGCACGTAAACAAAGGCATTCTCTCCCTTCATTATAGCCTTTGTCTACTCATGTCTTCTCTCGTTCAAAGAGGTCTTCAGATTTCCAAAAATGTCATCTTCAGTGCATTCCTTCAGCGTGCGGGCAAGCTATTCGGTAAGCCTTTCCGCGTAGCCGTTGTGCTGCGAGAAGTAGCCGCCAAGCTCGACGATAAAAACAGCCATAATGGTCCTATCCAGCAGATAGTAGATATGGGCCGCACCATGATAGCGCTTGTAAGTGCTTATATCACGGGCTCTTATCGACAAATAGAAACGAGCACCATCATCGCCGGTTTGGCTGTGCTGCTTTACTTCTTGTCGCCGCTCGATCTGGTCCCCGATTTTATCCCCGTGGTAGGCCTGCTAGACGATGTGGCGCTGATCAGCTGGTTTATCAGCAAGTTTGCGGAGGAGATTTCGCGCTTCCGGCAATGGGAAGCTAGCTCAGCCGCATCGGCATCTGGCACTGCACCGGCTCCCGCCCGCTCCGACCGTAGTTTGCCCGCTGTGGCAGAGCTAGGTCACTCGTAAGCACCTCCGGCGTTTCGTTTTAAACAAAAAGCCCTGGCAGCAGCTGTCAGGGCTTTTTGTTGTCCTTACTATGGTGCTTGTTCCTTATCATCAAGCGTTGCTATTTGTTCGCATGTTACTTTCCAATTTGTTTTCTCCTCGCCATCTGGCGTGCTGGTTTCTCGTCGCGGTTTCTTCTACAGCCTTCGCTCAAACCCTCCCGGCACCAACAGCGCCAACTGCAACGCTGCTTCGGCCTGCAGCCGTCTTCGATGGGCAGGAGTTGCATGCTGGCTGGGTGGTGCTGGTTAGCGGCAACAAAATTACCGCCGTAGGTCCTGCAGCTCAGGTGACAGCCCCGGCGGGGGCTCGCACGCTCGACCTAGCCAACCAAACCTTGTTGCCCGGTCTTATTGAAGGGCACTCGCACCTGCTGCTGCACCCGTATAACGAGACGACCTGGAACGATCAGGTGCTCACTGAGTCGCAAGCCTTGCGTGTCGCCCGCGCCACGGTGCACGCGCAACGGACGCTGCTGGCCGGCTTTACCACCAGCCGCGACCTAGGTACCGAAGGCGCGGGTTACGCGGATGTAGGCTTGAAGCAAGCCATCGACCAAGGCGTTGTCCCGGGCCCACGCCTGCTTATCGCCACGCGCGCCTTGGTAGCAACGGGCAGCTACGGCCCCAAGCTTTCGACCGACGTAACGCTACCGCAGGGTGCGCAGGAAGCTGACGGAGCGGAAGGCGTAGCGCGCGCCACGCGGGAGCAAATGGGCAAGGGCGCCGACGTGGTGAAAGTGTACTCTGATTATCGCTGGGGCAAAGGCGAACCGTCGCACCCCACGTTTTCGCAGGAAGAGCTAACAGTTATTGTGCAAACCGCTAAGGCAGCTGGCCGCCCGGTGGTAGCGCACGCCTCTACGCCCGAAGGTATGCGCCGCGCCATTTTGGCGGGCGTCGAAACCATTGAGCACGGCGACAACGGCACGCCCGAAATCTTCAAACTCATGAAGCAGCATCAGGTTGCGCTTTGCCCTACCGTGGCGGCCGGCGATGCCATTTTGCAGTATCAGGGCTGGCGCAAAGGCCAGACGCCCGAGCCGGCCCGCGTGCAAGAAAAACGGGCGAGCGTGCAAGCCGCTCGCAAGGCAGGCGTCACGTTCGTGATGGGCGGCGACGTAGGTGTATTTGCCCACGGCGACAACGCCCGCGAGATGGAGCTACTGGTGCACGACTACGGCTTCACGCCCTTGGAGGTGCTGCAACAAGCTACCAGCGGCAACGCTACGGTCTTTCACCTAGCAGACCGGGGCCGAGTCGCTCCCGGTCTGCTCGCCGACCTGGTAGCCGTGCAAGGCGACCCCACTAAGGACGTAAGCGCCTTGCGGCAGGTACGGCTAGTGATGAAAGGCGGAGTGGTCTACAAAGAGTGACTGAGTGGCTGAATGACTGAGTGATTGTTCTCGTACCTTACTCAGCCACTCAGCCATGCTAGGGTCTTGTGATGCCAAGCTGCAGTAGCTCCTCCGCGTACTTGTCGTAGATGATGCGCAGGTCTTCGTTGTGCTTATCGGCATCGACGCCGATGCTGACGTTGTTGGTGTGGAAGCGGTGCAGGTGGCTGATGTGGGGAGCTAGCACGGGCAGGTGCCCGGCGAGCAAGAAACGCACATACAGATCTAGGTCTTCGGCCATTTCGATTTCCTCATCGTAGCCGCCTACATCATCGAATAGGGCACGGCTATAGCACACGTTCCCCTGAATAAAGTGCTCGGCTTTAAAGATGGCCTGAAGCATTTCAGTGGATGTTTCAAACTTCCAGGCGTAGTAGTCTTCACTAGGCAGATAGCGGCGTTCTTCATCCATGCGCAGGAAATCGGCGACAAACCAAGGCTGCTCGGGATGTTGTTCGATGAGGGTGCCGTAGTGGAACAACGTACGCTGGAGCAGAATGTCGTCGTCGTCGAGGGGCACGATCCACGTGTCGGCGGAAGCTTCGCGCACGAGCCGGTTGCGGGCCGGACCGGCCAAGATGCGCTCCGAGTGCGTCCAATAACGTAGCGGAGGACCATCTTTTCCTAGGCTGTTCAGCCACTCGGCAGAACCGTCGGTGGAGCCATTTTCGTAGATCAAATGTTCGTAAGAAAAGTCGAGGGGGGCACTTACGGTAGCGCGGACGCTGGCAACCGCTTCGGGCAAATACTGCCGCCGGTTGTGGCTAGGGGTGATGATAGAAAAATGCATACCCGCCTATTCTGGTTTTTCGGTCAAAAAGTTGCCTTCCTCTCCTGACGATCTAACTTTCTCTACCAGCCAGCCGTTAGGGCTGCTAGTTCTCCTCCCATCTATGGCACGCTTTCATGTCTCGCTCCACCTCCCGGATGTTTTCGATGACGCTTTCATGGCGCTCATTCCGCGACACCGCGCCTTCATCAACCACCTACTTGCCGAAAATGTAGTGGAAACCTATGCCATCAGTGCCGACCGCTCGCGGGGTTGGATTACCATGAACGGCGAGGACGCGGCTGAGGTCCGGGCCGTCGTCGAGCAGTTTCCGCTCTACGAATTTCTCAGCAACATCGAGATTGACGAGTTATTTCTTTTCGATAGCACCGCGACCCGTCTTCCCCGTATTAGTCTTAATTAGTAAAATAGCGACTTGGTGAGTTACTGTCTTCTTATCAATGCTCTGCTCACTTACTAATTCACCAGCACGCTTTCCTGCATGACTCGTTTTTTCCGGTTTTCGGTTCTTGTGCTAGCCACTTGGATTGCAATGGCGGCCGCTACCCCAGCGGCCCCCGACAAAGTCACCACCGAACAAATCATTTCCCGTCTGACTGTTGCCATCGAGAACCTCAAAACCTTGCGCTGCGTCATCAAGGCCCAGGAGCGCTTTGGAGCTAGCTACCAGTCAAATCAGACCGCTCTGAAGCTTGCCTATAACCCGCAACGCGTGTACTTACGCAACAAAAAGGGTATTGAGGTGCTTTGGGTGGCGGGGCAAAATGATGGCGATGCCTGGGTGTATCCTAATAGCTTTCCGTATGTCACGCTCAGCCTCGACCCCAACGGCACACTCATGCGCCGCAATCAGCACCACAGCTTGATTGACGCTGGCTACGGTGTGGTGGCCGATATCATCCACGGCTCGGCCCTGCGCCAAGACCACAACTTTGAGCGTAGCTTCCGTTACACCGGCGACACCATCGTGCAGAACCGCCCCTGCTACATCCTGACGTCGGATTACGCGTTTCGCTACGTCTCCTACAAAACGGTGAAAGGCGACACGCCCGCCCGCGTAGCTGATCGTTTCGGGTGCGGTGAGTTTCGGGTGCTCGAACGCAACGGCCTCACGCCCGGCCAAGCTATTCCCGAAGGCAAAACGCTACAAGTACCAAACGCTTATGGCCGCCACACCGTGCTCTGCATCGATCAGAAGATGATGCTCCCGTTGGCCGTGTATGTCGCCGACGACAAAGGCCTATTTGAGCAGTTCAGCTTCTCTGAGGTGGTTGCCAATCAGCCCATTGCGCCCGAAGAATTTACCAAAGACTACAAAGGATACAAGCTGTAACCAACATAGCTCTTTCGGGATGCTGCGGGTTTTGACAGCATCTCTTCTACGCATCAAGCAAAGCAAAAAGGCCTTCTGAACAGAAGGCCTTTTTGCTTTGCAATGAAAGGGAACGGGTATAGCGCTGTTGGATGAGTAGGCTTACCGCCGCATGGTTTTTTCTATTTCGTCCCACATGGGCGCCGGAATGACCTCTAGCTTGTTGAACTCGCCAGCGCCGTTCAGCCACTCGCCCCCATCGATGGTGACCACTTCGCCGTTCATGTACGCCGAGAAGTCCGACACGAGGTAGGCAGCTAGGTTCGCCAGCTCCTGGTGCTCCCCTACGCGCTTTAGCGGCACACTGGCCGCCGGGTCTAGCTTTTGCGCCAACGGCTCGGGGAAGAGGCGGCTCCAAGCCCCCTCCGTTGGGAACGGGCCAGGTGCAATAGCGTTGGAACGAATGCCGTACTTTGCCCATTCGACTGCTAATGAGCGCGTAAGCGCGAGCACGCCCGCTTTGGCCGTGGCGGAAGGCACGACGTAAGCCGACCCCACCGAAGCATACGTCGTGACGATGTTGAGAATGGTACCGGGCTTTTTATCAGCTATCCAGCGCTTGCCGAAAGCTAGGGTGCAGTTGTAGCTGCCCTTAAGCACGATATCCACAATCACGTCGAAGGCCTTATGGCTCAGGCGCTCAGTGGGCGAAATAAAGTTACCGGCGGCATTATTGAGCAGTACATCAACGCCGCCGAATTCGGTGATAGTGCGCTGCAGCATGTTTTCTACTTCGTCGTACTTGCGTACGTCGCACTGCACGGCCAGCACCCGACCGCCGGTTTGCTGCCGCAGTTCCTCGGCCGTTTTTTCTAGCACGTCTAACTTGCGGCTGCTGATCGTGACGTTCGCACCGAGTTGCAGAAAGTAGGTGGTCATGGCACGACCTAGGCCGGTGCCGCCGCCGGTCACCACGATGGTTTTGCCCTGGAGTGCGTTGTCGCGGAGCATGGGTTGGGAGTAAGCGGGCATAAGGGTGGGCTCGTTTGAGGAGGGTAAATGAACGTTTTGTGGGCGTACCTAAGCTTAGGAGAAAGCCTTAATTTGAGATTCGATAAGCTTCTGTTACTGGCAATTTCTAAAAAACCATTAACATGCAGCCGGCATGACGGACTCTCTCCCAACATATTCCTCTCTCCCAACAGTAGCTGTACTCGGCTGTGGCTGGCTTGGCTTGCCGTTGGCGAAGGCACTAGTAGCGCAAGGGCACTACGTAGTTGGCTCCACCACTACTCCTAGCCAACTACTTACCCTGCGCGACGCTGGCATTATGCCCTTCTTACTTAGCCTAGCGCCCACGCTTACAGCTACCGACACCGATACGCTTCAGGCCATGCTCACCGGCATCGAGGTACTTATTCTGAACGTGCCTCCTCGCCGCTCTGCCACCAGCCACGACTACGCTTCCCTCCTGCAGCCAGTCTGTGAAGCCGCCGAAGCGTGTGGCGTCTCGGCAGTGCTGTTTGTTAGCTCCACCGGCGTTTACCCCGATGAGGCGCGGCTCATGCAAGAACAGGATGCCCTTGCCACCGCAGAAGCTAGCTCTTCGATGCTGCGGGCAGAAGCTTTATTTGCTTCCCCTAAAAGGCCTTGGCAAACGACGGTGGTGCGGCTAGGTGGATTATTTGGGCCAGGCCGGTTACCGGGTCGCTTCTTGGCAGGCAAGCAAGATGTAGCGCTGCCGAATGCACCCGTCAACTTGATCCATCTTGCCGATTGCATTGGCGTGCTCACCAGCATTATCGACCAGCAAGTATGGGGCTACACCTTCAACGCCTGCGCCGCGCAGCATCCTAGCCGTCAGGAGTTTTATACGCTAGCTGCCCAGCAGCTAGGCTTGGCGCCGCCAGCCTTCCAGGCAGCCGATACAGCCAGTGGTAAAAGCATTGATAGTGGGCTACTGCGCGAGAAAGTAGCATACAAATTTCAACACGATAACTTACTAGCTGCCTTGTAGGGCTCCCGAGCCTAGGTTAGCTGGATACCTCGGGCGTCGGGCTGACACACGGAAACATAGGACCTAGGTTCTCAAACAGATTTGCGCGAACGAGAAATAGCCGTAGTGTGTTCCTACGACTGCTATCTACCTTTGCTGCGTGAATTCTACTACTTCTACTATAGCCGTGCTGGGCGGCGGTGCAGCCGGATTTTTCGGCGCCATCACCTGCGCCGAGGCCAACCCACACCTCACGGTTTATCTAATTGAGAAAACGGGCAAGCTGCTTAGCAAAGTGCGCGTTTCGGGTGGTGGCCGCTGCAACGTAACCCACGCCTGCGACTCGCCCACCCAGCTAGCGCAGCACTACCCAAGGGGCAACAAGCAGCTCAAAGAAGCTTTCCGTCAGTTTGCCGCTACCGATACTGTCCGCTGGTTTGCCGACCGTGGCGTTCAGCTCAAGACTGAGCCCGATGGCCGCATGTTCCCCACCACCGATTCCAGCGAAACTATCGCCCAGTGTCTGCTGGAGGCCGCTCGCCAATCGGGTGTTAAGATTCTGACCAACACCAATGCTGAGAAAATTGAGCCCCTACCGCAAGGCGGCTTTCGCCTCCACCTGACCGGCACTCACGCGCAGGAGATGCAAGTCGACCGGCTGCTAATTGCGACGGGCGGTGCACCCAAATCGGAGAATTATCAGTGGCTCCGTACCCTAGGTCACACCATTGCCGAGCCAGTACCCTCGCTGTTTACCTTCAACGTACCAGAGTCACCATTGCGCGAGCTGCCGGGCGTGAGCGTACCCAATGCCCGCGTACGCGTGGCCGGCGAAAAACTAGAGTACGAAGGCCCGGTGCTCGTTACGCACTGGGGGGTAAGCGGGCCGGCAGTGCTCAAGCTCTCAGCCTGGGGAGCCCGCCGTTTGCATGAGTTGCAGTACCAAAGCATGGCGCTTGTGAGTTGGGTACCCGCTCACACAGAGGAGTCATTGCGGCAATGGCTGCACGAGTTCCGGGACCAAAATGGCCGCAAGGTGGTGATGAGCAACCCACTTTTCGGCTTACCCCAACGCCTGTGGCGTACGCTCACCGAGCAGGCCGGCATTGGCACTGAAGTACGCTGGAGCGAGTTGCCCGCCAAAGCACAGAATAAGCTCATCGAAAGCCTGTTGCGCACTGCCTTACCCGTGCGCGGCAAAACCACCTTCAAAGAAGAATTCGTGACCTGCGGAGGCGTGATACTTGGTGAAGTCAACATGCACACCATGGAAAGTCGCCGCGTGCCAGACCTGTATTTCGCCGGCGAGGTGCTCGACATTGACGGCATCACCGGCGGCTTCAATTTTCAAGCCGCTTGGACCACCGGCTACCTAGCTGGGCGTGCTATGGCAGAAGAGGTAGTGCAAGCTCTGTAGTTGGCATACTGAAGAACCTAGGCACAAACTACAACGTCCGCGCTGTGTCGCCACGCTGATCCACACGGCGTAGTGTAGCGACGAAGTTGTTCAATTTCTTGGCGTAGCGCAGCCCGCATATAGCTGGTATATAGAATATTATTCTTTCGCTGCCACACCAATACGCAACCCTAGGAGCAGATAGGTAGTAAACGGAAACACAATTCTTTCCCTTAACACTAACTACTACCTCTCATGGACGCCAAAACCACACAGGCCGGCCTTAACGAATTGATTGAAACACTAAAAGACGGCCAGAAGGGCTACGCCGAGGCAATGACCGACGTAGAAGATGCCGATCTGAAAGATACGTTTAAGAAATACGCTGCTCAGCGTGCTAGCTATATCACTGAGCTGGAAGACCAGATGTTCAAGCTGGATCTGAAACCAGACGAAAGCAGCTCGGTAACGGGTACTGTACACCGTGCCTTTATCAACCTGAAAGGTTTGGTAACGAGCAAAGACCGCCACAGCATCCTAGCTGAGTGCGAGCGTGGCGAAGACTACGCCAAGAAAGCTTATGAAACGGCTCAGCAAATTCAAGATCTTCCTGCTGAATTGAAAGCAGTAATCGAGAAGCAAGCTGCCGGTATCAAGCAAGGCCACGACGAAATGCGTGCCCTGCGCGATTCGAGCAAGTAATTCCCATAAGCCTCTAGCAGGCTTCTGACTATACGCAAAAAGGCCCCTCCGAAACGAGGGGCCTTTTTGCGTATAGCCCTGTTCGACGGTAAGGAAGAAAACTATAATTCCTTACTTTATTTATAATCAATATATTGCTCTTCTAGCAGTTACATCAGTATTACCTATCCATCTCACCCACCACAACCCATTATTGAATCATGAGCAAGACCCTTTTATTCTCATTTGTATTACTGCTTACTTTTCAACTGTATAGCGCCAAGGCGGCAATACCTAAAGTGGGCGAAGCAGCGCCACAGCTAAAGCTAACGAAACTGCTGCAGACATCAGGTAAAACGGACGAAAGTATAAAATCGCTACAAGGAAAAGCTATAGTCCTTGAATTTTGGGCTACATGGTGTGCCCCCTGTATTGCAGCTATGCCTCATCTGAACGCCTTATCAGAGAAATACAAAGGCAAGGATGTTCAATTTATCTCTATTACAGATCAGACGGAAGACAAGGCAAGACTATTTCTGAAGAAGCGAGCTATAAACGGCTGGGTGGGCTTAGACACTGATAGAACGATGTACGACGCCTATGAAGTCAATAGTATCCCATTTACCGTAGTGATCGACGCAAAGGGCCTAGTAGCAGGCTATCCAAAAAATAATGATTTATCCGAGGCAATGCTAGACCAAGTACTAGCAGGAGGAAAAATAGCAGCGCCCCTTGTTGAGCCTAAAGAAGAAGCTGTTAAACCTGTCGCTACAAGGTTGACAAAACCTATTTACGAGTTAAGCCTACGCCCTTCAACTAGCCAAGGAACGTCTGTCAGAATAGGTACAGACTTATATAGCACGACAGGCGCTTCAGCTTTGGACATTCTAAAAGTCGCCTTTGATGCTACGTTAAAGCCAATCGAAATTAGTGCTCCATTGCCAGAGGGAAAATTCGATGTTGTAGCAACTAATTCAGAAAAAAACGCACCCGAATGGGCTTGGCGTACTCAGCTCCAGCAGATGCTGCAAGATGCATGGGGGATTACCGTGCGGCAAGAGAACAAAGCAGCGGAAGCCTACGAGCTGAGCGTCTCGCCTGCCGCCCAAAAGCGATTGAAAAAAGCTGATCCCAAAGACATCATGAGCCATCAAAGCACAGACGATAAAATACTGGCGGGTAGCAATGTATCTATGGATATCTTGGCCAAGACGCTTCAGGAGGCCCTAGCCTCTCCCGTTCTAAACGTGACCAACCTCAGCGGCAGTTATGATTATACCTTTGATTATGATCAGAATAAGCCGGAAACACTTATAAAATCAGTAGAGAAAGAAACGGGTTTAAAGCTTCTTAAAGTAAAACGCCCGACCAATTTTTTGGTAATAGGTCCAAGATCATAAAGTTGTTTTTTAGTTAGAAAAGACGATGTAGATGAGCCATCAGCTACTCCACTCGACAAACCGGTAGCTTTGGGCCGGCCAACAACAAAAAAGGCGCTCTGATCAGAGCGCCTTTTTTGTTAATCTAGAATCTCCCACGGACTGCTAATCAGCATTTAGGTGAGCAAGCCGACAAATGGCCGGAAGAGTTCTTTATTCGTCGAAGCTCTGGTTGTCGCGGCGGGGCTTGAAGCCACCCTCCCGCTCACGGTTGCCGCCGAAGCTGCCACCACCGCGGTTACCGTAGCTGCTGCCACCATCGCGGTTGCCTTTGTAGCCACCACCGTAGCTGCTGCCACCGCGGCTACCGCCGCCGTAACCGCCGCGGTTGCCACCGAAGCCACCTTCGCGGTTGCCGCCGTAGCTGCCACCACCCCGGTTACCACCGAAGCCACCTTCACGGCTGCCGCCAAAACCACCCCGGCGAGCCGGACGGTTGTCTTCGGCGCCGAAGCCACGGTCGCGGCCACCACCTTCTTGCTGCGCATCACCTTCTTGGCGCGGCGTGGCAATGTTGAAGGCTACCGGACGACCAGCGATGGTCGTGCGACCTAGCTTGCTAGTTACTTCTTCCACGAACTCATTCGGCACTTCCACGAAGCTGAACTTATCGTAAAGGGCGATATCGCCTACTTTGCTGCCAGTCAGTGAGGTATTCTCGGCGATGATGTCGACGATATCCCGTGGGTGTACGCGGTCCTTTTTGCCGATCGTGACGAAGAGACGGGTGAAGCCTGCACGGACGGCACCCCGCTCGCGGCCAGCTTCCAGGCTCTTTTCAGCCTGCTTGTCTTCCTTCATCGTCATTTTGAGCAGCGCAGCAGCGATGTCCAACGACGTAATATCCTCCTGTTGATCCAGCAGACGCTGCACGCGACCTACATATTTCTCCAGGTTGCCCTTCTCGATCATCTCCTTGATCTGATTCAAGAACAACGTGGTTTTCACCTCCGATACATCCTCAAACGACGGGATACGCTCTTGCTTGATCGTCGCTTTGGTGAAGCGCATAATGTCGCGGAGCTTATAGATATCGCGACCCGACACGAAGGTGAAGGCCTTACCTAGCTTACCAGCACGGCCAGTACGACCGATACGGTGTACATAGTATTCCTCGTCGGCAGGCAGGTCATAGTTTACAACAGCTTCCACGTTTTCTACGTCGATACCACGAGCAGCTACGTCAGTAGCAACCAGGATTTCAAGCGTGCTCTTGCGGAACTTGTCAAGGGTGTTCTGGCGCTGGGCCTGGCCCATGTCACCGTGCAAGCCATCGGCAAAGTAGCCACGAGCTTGTAGATCCGTCACAATTTCATCGACCATGCGCTTGGTATTCGCAAACACGATAGTCGACTTCAAATTGTACATATCAATGATGCGCGACAATACATCCTTTTTCATAGGATTGCGCACTTCATAGTACATCTGCTCGATGTTGGTAACGGTCATCTCTTGATGATTGACCTTTACCACCTGCGGATTCGTCTGGTACTTCTTGGTGAGTTCCATGATGGGCTTGCTCATCGTGGCCGAGAAGAACACCGTCTGGCGGTCTTCGGGCATCTGGGCAAGCACCGTCTCGATATCGTCGCGGAAGCCCATGTCAAGCATCTCGTCGGCCTCATCAAGGATGATTTTCTTTACTTTATCAAGCTTCAGCGTACCGCGTTCCAAGTGGTCCATTACGCGACCAGGCGTACCGATTACGATCTGCACACCACGCTCAAGGGCTTGAAACTGACGCTCGTAGCTAGAACCACCGTAGATCGGCACCACGGCCAAGCCACGCTTATATTTACCTAGCTTTTGGATCTCGCCGGATACCTGCACGGCTAGCTCGCGCGTGGGGCACAGGATGAGGACTTGCACGGCGCGGCTGTCGAGGTCAATGCCTTCGATGGCAGGGATACCGAAAGCGGCGGTTTTACCAGTACCGGTTTGGGCCTGGCCAATTACGTCGCGGCCTTCCAGCAGTACTGGGATAGCAGCGGTTTGGATGGGGGAAGCTTCCTCGTAGCCAAGGTCGCTGATAGCACGCTGCATTTCCTCAGAGAGTTGCAGCTCTTCAAATTTTACTTTTTCCATGTCGGATTTAGGAATGGGAGAACAAGAGCTCTGAAAACAGCGAATTCAGCGATGTACTTCTCCCACTCAACAACGACGACAAGTGATGGAAGCAACAAACGGGAAACAGGAGGCCAATCGATGATGATGACAAATGACGGCAGCCTAACGCTGCGCAGAACATGGCCGTTCTCAAATGCGGGTGCAAAGGTACAAAGAGTATTTTGTATTTGCTAATTGAAATAGAATATTGAAACGTGATTCGGAAGATAAAAAGCCCGTTTTGGCTCTCTGCTAACCGTAGCTAACTCGAAGAGTCGGCGCTACCGAAAGCCCATCGTGCGGAAACAAATAGCATCTCGCACAGGTCGTTGCAAGGCTTACCAGAAGTTGCCGTAGCAGGCTATATTCTGGATTTCTAGGCTAGCTAGTTACTTACAAATTGGCCCCGTAAATCGTTCCACGCAGATATGGGTATAAACAAAGAAGACCTGCTCGTGAGCAGGTCTTCTTTGTTTCACTTGAGTAAGTGAGGCTTGAACTAAACAAGCGACACTTTAACAGCGTTTAGGCCTTTCTTGCCCTGCGCTACGTCAAACTGCACCTTGTCGTTCTCACGAATCTCATCTACTAGGTCACTTACGTGCACGAAGATGTCTTGGCCGGTCTGATCGTTCTTAATGAAACCAAACCCTTTGGTTTCGTTAAAAAATTTTACTGTTCCTGTCTGCATGATAGCGTTTATACGGATGTCATTTAAGCTAAGTGGTCACGCGAATAGTATCTGTAATGCTATAGCGAGATGAAGCACATTCTCTTAAACTTAGGCAATGGTACGACTAATTATGTTAGGAGTTGTCTTCTTGTTAGCTAGTTGCTGTACTTCTTACCACAGCTTACCGTTGAGCTTCGATACAAGAAACAGGCTTTAGACGCTGTATTCGCAACAAAACGGCCTTTGCAACTATTTACTTCTTGATGGAAAATAATTCTGCCTTTCGCTTCTCCCACACTTTCACCGTTACCGAAGCCGACATTGACGAGCTAGGTCATGCCAACAACGTGCAATACGTGCGCTGGGTGCAGGATACGGCCGGCGCGCACTGGCTTACAGCCTACCCACCCGGCGAGCGGGAGGCATACATTTGGGTAGTGCTGGAACACCGTATCCGCTATCACCGCCCTAGCTTTGCCGGCGAGGAGTTGCGCGGCACGACCTGGATCGGCGAAATTCGTGGTGCGCAGTGCCAGCGCTTTGTGCGCATCGAGCGGGTATCAGATGGCGTGCTGTTGTGCGAAGCGGAGACACAATGGGTGTTGCTCGACCCTAAGTCGCAGCGGCCGAAGCGGATTGAGGAAGCGGTGGTACAGCGGTTGTGGGGGCCGGTGGGGTAAACAAAAGTTATATTAAATCTTCTAATTCAATATTAAGTATTTCTGTATCAAATGAAATAGCCCTTTTATTATTCATATAGGTATTAATACCAATAATAGGACAGAATCCATCTTCCATATTCACTAAACACCAGCTTCTATCATCTGAAAATAGGTGCAAACTAGCATCAAAAAATGATTTACTAAAGAAATGAATAAACTCATCAATAGTTACTTTGTAGATCACCTCTTCTGAATGTGGCAATAAATTGTACACTTCATACCATCTCCAATAATCTTCGAGGTAGAGATTAACCTTATTATTTGGAAATACTTGATTTAAAATCCCCCTTAAATTATATAATGTATCTTGCTCTAATATAGAAAACCCTCTTTTCCCCCATGGCAGGGTTTTCTGCATGCTCATACTGTAAGGCAATTCAAATAGCTTAGCTAAATCACTAAAGCTTGTCTTAGAATAATTAGGAGTTGAATTAGATGAGTATATACCATATTCATTCCAAACTCTAACGTTAGCATTTATCTGTCCAATAGAAATAGCATTTGGATCAACTTTATTGAAAGGGAATCCGTCTATAATTCCCACAGAAGGCAACAATGCTATGTAAGCACTATAAGTATTAGGAAGAAGATGCTTTACTTTCAAAGATTCAGTATCACTTCGATCAGAGACAGAGCCTCGTAACCATTCAAGAGCAGATAAGTCGGTAGTATAGTCCATTATCAAATAAACTGATTACTCTAGTTTTATCAAAAACCATCTTCAATGCCCTCCACCTTCCGCATCTATTCTTCTTCTGCTGGCTCCGGCAAAACCTACCAACTCACCAAGGAATACCTAAAGCTAGCTCTTGGCTCGGAAGACCCTGCGTATTTCAAGAGTATCTTGGCTATTACCTTCACCAACGATGCGGCTGGGGAGATGAAGGAGCGCATCATTGGGGCGCTGCGGCGGTTTGCGTACCCAGAGGCCCCGCAGGCGCAAGACGACCCGCTGCTACGCGATATTGCGGAGGAACTGGCGGAAGATGGGCTGCTTCCGCGTCACGCGCAAACGCCTGAGGAGAAGCAGCAAGAGCTGCGGCGGCGGGCGGCGGCTACGTTTCGGCTGGTGCTCTACCACTACGCCGATTTTGCCGTCAGCACCATCGATTCGTTTGTACAGCGCATTGTGCAGGCATTCACGCGCGAGCTAGGTTTGCCTGCTACCTTCGAAGTAGAACTCGACAGCGACACCGTGCTGCAAAACGCTGTGGCCCTGCTGCTCGACAAAGTAAACCGCGACCCCAACAGCAAGCTTCTCTCCCGCTCCCTCGCCGACTATGCCCTGAGCAAAGCCGACGAAGGCCGTAGTTGGAATAACCTAGCTGATGAACTGGTGCAGTTTGGGCGCTTCCTCCTCTCAGAGCCGGTGCACGAGGCTGTGGCCCAGCTTCAGAAGATGTCGTTGCAAGACTACCGGCGCCTGCACGAGACGCTGAAGAAGCGCAAGGAGGAAATAGAACAGACCTTTAAGGCCGTCGCCGAACGCGCCTTGCGCAACCTCGATGCAGCCAACGTGACGGAAGCTGACCTGTACCAAGGCAAGAATGGCCTCATGGGCTACTTCACGAAGTGGGAGGAGCGCCTGCTGCCCGACAAGGACGCCAACAGCTACGTGCGCGCCACCATCGAGCAGGATAAATGGTACAGCGGCAAGGTAAAAACTGCCGCCGATAAGCAACGCGTAGATGCTGTAAAACCGGAACTAACAGAAGCGTATTCGGAGCTAGAAAACTTGCGCGCGAGCCTGCTACCTGACTATCTGCTGATAACGGGCATGCTGCCTTATATTTTTCACGTGTCGCTGCTGAGCGAACTGAACAAGTCGGTAGACCAGCTTAGCCGGGAGCGGAACGTGGTGCTCATCGCCGAGTTCAACCGCCGTATTGCCCAGATTGTGCTGCGCGAGCCGGTGCCGTTTCTGTACGAGCGTATGGGCGAGCGGTACCGCCACTTGCTTATCGATGAGTTTCAGGATACGTCTGTGTTGCAATGGAATAACTTGCTGCCCTTGGTGGAAAACGCCGTGTCTAACGGTGGGCTCTCCCTAGCTGTGGGCGACGCGAAACAGGCTATCTACCGTTGGCGGGGTGGTGAGATGGAGCAGATTCTGCGTCTGTACCAAAACCAAACGGAATACCTCTACGGCCGCGTAGCCGACGAGGAACTGCGCGACCTGCTGGAAGGTCGCTATTACACCCTAGATCAAGCACTAGAGCCCGCTAACCTGAACGTGAACTACCGCTCGGCGGCGGAGATTATCGGGTTCAACAACGACTTCTTTGGGCAGGTCAGCCAGTCACACCCGCAGCTACCGTTGGTGCAGGGCATCTTTGATGAGGACTTTGCCCAAGAGGCGCCGGAACCTCTTTTTCCTGCTGCTTCTCCTGAAAAGGAGGCTTATTCTGGCCACGTCGAGCTCCTTTTCACCGAAGACGATGCACCCGCTCTTCGCTACGACCCTACCACTGGCGCTTACACCGAGGCACCTCTCCCTGGCCTGCCTCCTACCCACGTTCTCGACTACGACGAAAGCACCCTTTACCTGACCCTGCAACTGGTAGAACAGGCCGTGCACGACGGTTTTCGCCTCCAGGATATTGCCGTGCTCTGCCGTCGGCGCGATAGTAGCCGGCGGGTGGCAAAGTTTCTGAAGGAGCGCGGCTACGCGATTATTTCCGCAGATTCATTGTCGTTGGAATTTGCAGAAGTAGTCAACTTGCTCGTGGCCGTGTTCCGGGTGCTCAACCAGCCTGCCGATACCTTATCGCGCGCCGAGGCCTTGCTGCTAGTAGACAAGGTGGTACGCCGCGTGCCGCCCACCCCCGATCGTGCCCGGCGCATTGCCGAGCTAGCCAATGATGCCCTAGCTCTCCCTTTCTTTGATGAGCTGCGCGCCCTGAGTTACGACGTGCAAGAGCGGGAAACCGGCAACCTAGGTCTGTATGAACTCACCGAACGCCTGATTGGCATCTTCGGGCTGCTGGGCCGCAACGAGGAAAGCGAGTACCTTTTCCGCTTCCTCGACCTGACGCTGGAATACAGCCTACGCTTCGGCAATAACCTCAACAACTTCCTCACCTACTGGCAGCAGAAGAAAAGTAACCTGAGTATTAACGCCCCGGCGGGTCGCGATGCGGTTACCATCACGACCGTGCACAAGGCCAAGGGCCTAGCCTACGGCGTAGTCATCGTGCCTTTCGCTGATTGGTCGCTGACGCCCTACCGTGGCACTTTGCTGTGGGGGCGTTTGCACGATGAGGAGAAGCCGATAGCCGAAATGCCGGGTGTGGCAGTTGTTAGCCAAACGCAGGCACTTACGCGCACGCCCTTGGCGGAGCAATACACGGAGGAGCTGGAGAAAACCTTTCTTGAAGGTCTCAATATGCTTTATGTGGCGTTCACGCGCCCGCGCCACCGGCTCTACATCATCAGCCGCCGACCGAAGGCGACTAAAACCGCGAAAGACACCGAGGGTACGAGTACTGACCAGGCCAAAACAGTGGCCGAATTGCTGCACCGCTACCTCCTAGCTACTGGTCAGTGGGACGATGAGCGCACCGCTTACATCTTGGCAGATGCCCACAATCGGGTTCCTGCTACTAAAAACAAGCAACAAGCAACGGCAAACTGGCAGCTGACGAACCTAACTAGCACGCCGTGGGAGGAGCGCCTACGCCTACGTCGCCACGCTAACACCCTCTTCGACTTCAACGATCAGCAGGCCCAGGGCGAATGGAACCGCAAGCTCCACTATGCTCTGCGCCGCACCATCCTAGCTATTGAGGTCGATCGGGTGGCGGCGCAGTTAGTTTCGGAAGGTTTGGTGAGCACCCGCGAACGAGCGGAGCTAGTCGAGAAGCTGCACCAAGTGGTCGAAAACCCACAAATAGCGCATTACTTCAGCCAAGCCGTGGAGGCCGAAACCGAGCGCGAAATCCTAGTCGGTGGCGCCCGCCGACAAGACTACAAGCCCGACCGCATCGTATTCGAGCCAAACGTTGGCGCAGCACCCGGCCGCGTGACGTTACTGGATTTCAAGATTCCGCCACCCGAGCCACAACACCGGCGGCAATTGCAACAATATGCCCAGTTGTTTCGACAGCTAGGATATGCGGATGTGCAGTGCGTGCTGTATTATTTTGGAACGGAGGAAGTGATTATATTTTAGCTACTTCAGGCCTGCTTCTGAAAATTTCACTAAAAGAATTACCTCCTCACCTCATCAGGCTGCACTTACTGAAGCACTGCCACTGTCATTTGTAATTATTTACTTTTAATAGCAGAGATGGGTCGGCAAGTGCAGCTTAGTGCATTTCATCATATATAAAAATGCCTAGCTCGTCTAATTTTTTTAGCACGTACTAACTTATTTAGAAATACTTGTACATTTACCGCCGCCAACGTCTTTGTTCACGTCCCTAAAAGCGGAGAACCATGTCTGATAAACGCCAAGCCGCGCTCGGCTTCATCTTCATCACGTTGTTGCTAGATGTCATTGGGTTTGGCATCATCATCCCCGTCGTTCCGAAACTTATCGGTCAGCTTACGGGCGAAGGCATGAGCGAGGCGGCCACGTATGGCGGCTGGCTGGGGTTTGCGTTTGCCAGCATGCAGTTTATGTTTTCGCCGGTGCTCGGCAACCTGAGCGACCAGTACGGCCGACGGCCAGTGTTGCTATTTGCGTTGCTAGGCTTCGGGCTTGACTACCTGTTTGTTGCCTTTGCTCCTACTGTCGCGTGGCTGTTTGTGGGGCGCATTATTGCGGGCATCACGGGGGCTAGCTTCACCACGGCTTCGGCCTACATTGCCGACATCAGCACGCCGGAGAAGCGGGCCCAGAACTTCGGCATGATCGGAGCGGCGTTTGGGCTAGGTTTTATCATTGGGCCAGTGATTGGTGGCTTGTTGGGGCAATACGGGACCCGCGTACCGTTCTTTGCCGCCGCCGGCCTGACGCTGCTCAACTGGCTCTACGGCTTCTTCATTCTGCCTGAGTCATTGCCTTTGGAAAACCGCCGCAAGTTCAACTGGAAACGCGCTAACCCTGTGGGTTCGTTGCGGCAGCTACAGCGTTATCCTGTTATTCTGGGGATGGTTGGGTCACTGGTGCTACTGTATATTGCAGCGCACGCGGTGCAAAGCAACTGGTCTTATTTCGTGATGTACCGCTTTGGTTGGAGTGAGGCGTATGTGGGCTACTCACTGGGCGTTGTTGGCCTGCTCACGGCCCTGGTGCAAGGCGTCTTGATCCGCTACCTGAACCCAAAGCTAGGTGCCAAGCGCTCCGTGCTCATCGGTTTTGCGCTGTATGGGCTTGGCTTTCTGCTCTTTGCCTTCGCCTCGGAAGGATGGATGATGTTTGTCTTTCTGATTCCTTACTGCTTAGGCGGTATTGCGGGGCCGGCACTACAGGGACTCATGTCGGGGCAGGTGCCGGCGAATGCGCAGGGCGAGCTACAGGGTGCCCTCACGAGCTTGGTTAGCCTCACCTCCATTGTAGGTCCGCCACTTATGACGAATATTTTCTCCTACTTCACCAGCCCTAAAGCGCCAATTCATTTTCCCGGCGCCGCTTTCCTAACCGGTGCCATTCTCATCCTGATTAGCGTGGGGCTAGCCATGCGGTCGTTGGCATCCTACACGCAGTCGGCGGCCAGCGTGCCAGCTGATGCAGCTTTAGCGGAGTAACTGCTTCCGAGCAGGGCTAACAAGAGCCGTAAATGCAAAAAGCCCGTCATGCTGAGCTAGTCGAAGCATGACGGGCTTTTAGTAAAATCTTCCTACCGAAGCTAGGCTGCTTTCTTCTTGCCTAGCAAGTTCTTTATCGCTGCCACGGCTTCTGGTACTGCTAGCGCCACCGTGGCTACGGAGGCTACCGTAGCCGTTTGGCAGTAGAAGCACAACGCTTTATTTTCTTTCCATTCCTCTTGGGCCAGCGTGAGGTTGGTAGCTACGTCGCCTAACGCTTTGGCGAGCAAGCTAATGGGTAGGGCGGGATTATCGGTGGCGCGGTTCACGCCGCCAGCCGCAGCTAGGGCCGTGGTAATACCGTAGGTGGAAATCATACCGACAGCGTCGGGCGTGTCGAGACGCTTATAGCCGTAGTCGGAAGCGTCGACTTTATCCGAGTCGAAAGGGCCAACGGGCGGATCAGGCAGGTGGTGAATGATGCCGGTTTGATACAGCGTCACGATCTGGCCGAGGGCTACCCCAAGTAGGGACAGGCCAATGATCCAGCGGCGGCGCTTCATATGGGGGTCTTGGTTATAGCGGAGTTCTTCGCTTAGTTGGGTCGGGTTCATAGTGCTTCGTTGCGGGTGAATGCATGGTGGTACGTGCCTGCCAGCTTATTAGGTTACGAAATGCCCAGGCTAACCCGGAATAGACAGCATCCTTTTACCAGCTTCCGCAGTATGCTCTTCTAAACTCCTCAGCGATGGAAGCAGACCTCACTTTGCACGTCAACGGCCAGCCGCACGCACTGCGCGTCGACCCGGCCACGCCGCTCCTGTACGTGCTGCGCAACCAGCTAGCCCTCAATGGACCCAAGTTTGGCTGCGGCCTTCAGCAGTGCGGAGCTTGCATGGTGGTGCTCAATGGCAACCTAGCTTGGCCGAGCTGCCAGCTGCCCGTAGCAGAAGTTCTGCATATGACCATCACTACGCTGGAGGGCCTCACCCGCCCCGATGGCTCTTTGCACCCATTGCAGCAGGCTTTTATCGACGAGCAGGTGCCCCAATGCGGTTACTGCTTGAACGGAATGGTGATGTCGGCCGCGGCGCTACTCCAGCAAGATCCTAAGCCCAACGAAGAGGAAATTCGCAACAGCCTCTACCGGGTGCTGTGCCGGTGCAGCGTGCATAGCCGGGCCATCAAAGCGATTAAGCGAGCTTCCGAAATGAGTTGATCCTACTGGTTGGACACCTGTGCCCTCGGACCGCGACGCTTCTTACCGCTCAAGATTATCCACCCCAATGCCTTCCAACTTGCCCCCTACCTCCCGCCGCGATTTTCTTAAGAGTGCTGGCTGCCTGACCATTGGCTTTGCCTTCCTAGGGCTAACCACCGATGTAACTGGGAGTCCGATCGGGGGCGATGAGCTGCCCGGAAGTCTTCAGGATAACCCGCGCATCAATGCTTGGCTGGAGGTGCTGAGCAATGGCCGCGTACGGGTGCTCACCGGCAAAATCGAGCTAGGTCAGGGCATTCGCACCGCCGTGCAGCAAGTGGCGGCTGAGGAGCTCGATATGCCGCTGAACAAGGTGGAAGTAGTATTGGCCGAAACCGACCGCACGCCCGACGAACGCTACACTGCGGGCAGCGCCTCCATCGAACAAAGCGCCATGTCGGTGCGCTACGCAGCGGCGGCCGCCCGGCAGAAGCTGCTGACGCTGGCAGCGCAAAAGCTAGGTACTAAGGCAACGCTGCTAACCTTAGCCGATGGCCTCATTCAAACCAAAGACAAGAAGCGTCAGCTCACCTTTGCGCAAGTGCTGAACGGTGCCCAGCTGACCAATGAAGTGCGCCTGCCGGTGAAGCTCAAGCCCAAAAGCCAGTACCGCTACGTGGGCAAGGCCGTACACCGCCAGGAAATTGAGCGTATGGTGCGCGCTGAAGAGTGGTACGTGCAGGATCTACGGTTTCCGAACATGCTGCATGCCCGCGTGCTACGCCCGGCCAACTACGAATCAAAACTGGTCAAGCTTGATGAGACCGAACTCAAGCGCCTCGTGCCGGGCCTATTGAAAGTGCACATCGATGGCAGCTTCGTGGGTTTGCTGGCCGAGCAGGAATACGACGCCAAGCTAGCCCAGGACTACGCCAAGCTGCACGCCCAATGGACACCGGGCCGCACCCTCCCCACCGGCCAGCCCCTCCCCGATTACATCCGCAAACTGCCCAACACGCCCAAGCCAGTAGCCAGCCAAGGAAGTTTCGACGCGCCACCCGCGGCGGGCGAGACTACCCTGCAAGCCAGCTACTTCAAGCCCTACCTCATGCACGGCTCCATTGGGCCGAGCTGCGCGGTGGCGTTGTTCGAGCAAGGCAAGCTGCACGTCTGGACGCACAGCCAGGGCGTGTACCCAATGCGCGACTCCTTGGCCGATTTGCTGAAGTTGCCCAAGGAAAATATTCACGTGAAAGGCGTGCCCGGCTCCGGCTGCTATGGCCACAACGGCGCCGACGATGCCGCCGCCGACGCGGCCCTGCTCGCCGTAGCCACGCCCGGCCGCCACGTGCGCGTGCAGTGGTCCCGCGAAGACGAGCACGCCTGGGAGCCCTACGGCAGCGCCATGCTCATCGACATCAGCGCCCGCCTTGACCCCACTGGCCGTATCACGCACTGGCAGCAGCAAGTTTGGACCGACACGCACAGCGCCCGACCTAATGGTCAAGCGGATAAGCTTTTACCTACCCAATACCTAGCTCAGCCGCGGATACCCAAAAACGACGGAGCCAACGACTTTAGCGCCGGCGGCTACCGCAACGCCGAGCCGCTCTACGTGATGCCAAACCTTAAAGTAGACGCCTACTTTTTCGAAGGCCCGCTGCGCGCGTCGGCCCTGCGGAGCCTAGGTGCCTACGGCAATGTGTTTGCCATTGAGTCCTTTATGGACGAGCTGGCTGAGAAAGCCAAGCAAGACCCGTGGGAATTTCGCTTGCAGCACTTGCAAGACGAACGCGCGAAAGCCGTGGTACGCAAGGCTCAGGAAATTGCAAGCCAACAAAAGCTAGCTGAAGGTGAAGGACTAGGTGGCGCATTTGCCCAATACAAAAACAAAGCGGCCTACGTGGCCGTGGTAGCCAAAGTCCGCATTGCCGAGGAAGGTACCGTGTACCGCCCCCAGCTTTGGGCCGTTATCGACTCCGGCGAAGTCATCAACCTTGATGGCGTCAAAAACCAGACGGAAGGCGGCATGATTCAGGCCGCCAGTTGGACGACCAACGAAGAAGTGACCTTCGACGCGCACGGTATACGGAGTAGGCAGTGGGAAACTTACCCCATCTACCGCTTCGATGAAGTGCCTTATGTGATGGGCGTTACGGTGATTGACCGGCCCAACGAGCCGCCTCTAGGTGCCGGCGAAGCCGCCCAAGGCCCCACGGCCGCCGCACTAGCCAATGCCGTGTACCGCGCCACGGGCAAGCGCGTGCGCGAGTTGCCGCTACGCCCTGAAAAGCTAGGAGATGAAACGACGCGACGCCAACAACCCGGATAACCTGGTCGTTATACACTGATTAATAGCTTGTTACGCTGTTGCCTCTAAGCAGCATTAATGCTGTGCCGCATTAGTTTCAGCGTTGCTATGCCACTGAATAGCGAAGTACCCGCACGGGGTGGTGCCCGTGTTGGTAAAGGCATGCGGCACGTTCGACCGCAGCAAAATCACGTCCCCGGCGGTGGCTTTGTGTGGTGTTTTGTCAATGAGCATCTCGCCGCTGCCTTTCGTCATCAGGATAATTTCTTCGGTGCGGTGCGTGTGCGGCGGGTGACTGGCTTTGCCCGGGTTAAGCACCGTCGCGTGCACATCAAACCGCTTGAACATCGACGAGGGCTGGTCGAAGACGGGGCGGGTTTCGCCCTTATCGGTTTTGGACATCTTGAACTTGCTCCAGTCTTTCACGAAAGAGCCCCCGCCGGCTTGCCCGCGCTGGATATCTACCGGGTCTTTCGCTTTAAACTTTAGCACATAATACGTTACAGGAGCTTTCGTCGCGTTTTTAAAGCTCTGCTTATCCCCAGCCACAATCAAGGCCAGGCCACCCGGACCTAGGGTCTTGGTCGAGTCTTTTACCGTGGCCGTCAGGCTCCCCTCCTTCACCACCACGAGTTCTTCCGCATCGTTGTAGGCTTGCAGCGGGTGGTTTGTTTGCCCCGGCCCGAGCGTGGACGTATGAATGGCTAGCTCTGCTAGGTCCAAGGTGCTGCCTTTAGCGAGTTGCTGGCTTTCTCGCCCGCCATCCTTTTTCACCGCTTGGGCAGTGCCGCTGTAAACGCCTGAGGGTAAAGATGTATCCGTTTGAAAGCCGAAGCTAAACACAACAAGGGCTCCGACAGCAAGCAAAGGCGTTTTCATAAGGGAAGAGGTTGAACCCAATTAGGGTGAGGGGAATTTACTCGTATTTATTTTAACTAGAGCTAGCAAGCTAGTTCCCCTCCTTTTTTAAGGAGGGGCCAGGGGTGGTTCCTCGCTAGGGAATGGTATTAGCTCTAGCTTTCTAGTTCTAGTTTGACCACCCCTAGCCCCTCCTTAAAAAAGGAGGGGAACTAGTTTGCTAGCTCTAACTAGTAGCAGCTACTCACTAGGACTCTGCGAAGCTACTTCCAGCGCCTTCGTGGTGGTATAATATTTTGCCAGCATGTTGGGCACCTCCCACTTGGGCATGTTGCGCTTTTGCAGGTACTCTAAAAACTGCTGCGTTACGCGGGCAAAATGCGCTTCGTGCCCTTCTCGATAGCTGTCCGGGATCAGTACCTCCCAGCCCTTAGCTGACTTCTTCAGCTCCACACCGGGGTACTTCACCTGCAGCCGCTTTAGCTCATCCTGCAAGGCTTTTTCGTAAGCCAGATTATTTACTGCAGGCTCCACATAAAGCGCAGGTTTATACTGCTGCTCAGCGCCTTGACGAATAACTAGGTTGGCTTTGGTGCCGCGTAGAATGGAGTAGTGCGTGTCGCCGGCACCTTCGGGCGCTTTGTAGGCCCACGTTACCGCCACCTTGGCATGCACCCCGAGCAGCTTATAGGTAATAGAGCCGTTGCTGTACACTTTTAGCAGCGTATCGTTCGCGAGGTCTTTCTTCAGGTAATCTGGAAAGCCGTTCAACTTGGTGATGGCCTTGAACTGACCTAGGCTCATGTCGGTGGTCCAGCGCTTGGCGGCCAGCACCTGAATGTCTTTCTTGTAATCCAATACTCTCTCCGGAAAGCATTCCCACTGCACCAAGTCTACCAAGTGCGTGGTCACATCCACAATGCCTTCTCCTTCCTGCCGCACATCCATAAACCACGGCGGCCGGGTCAACACACTTCCCGACACATACTTATAGAAGTAGTGCACGCTCTCTTTTGTCACGGCCGGGTTGTCGGGCGTGCCTTTTTCGAGCGTGCCGAACACTTGCGGCACTTGAGAAAGCGCCTTTTGCAGCACAGTGGTTATCTCAAATCGCTCGGTCATGATATCATACAGCAGCAGGTTTTTCTGCTGGGCCGTTGCGAAGGCCGTTTCCAACGTTTTGAATTCCTTGCTATTTATCACCATAGGCTTATCAGCCAGCACGTTGAAGCCAGCGTTGAGCGCTCCGGCGATGTACTCGGTTTTCTTTTGGTTGTTCCCCGCAATGACGACAACGTTGCCCGCCTTATCGGCTAGCATCTTCTGGAAGAAATCGGGGCCGGTGTACACTTGCTCCTGCCAGCGCGTCGGGTCCGCGGTGCGGGTGTTATAAGCCGTGATGCGGTCGAGGTGCAGTTGCACGTCGGGGCCGGCCGGCGCGTACACGTGCACCCTAGAGTCAACGCTGGAGTACATCGACTTCTGCACTAGCGCAGCGTGAAAGTGGCCAGGGTCGAGCGTCACTAGGCGCACCGACGCGCTTGGTTTAGTGGTAGTTTGGGCCAAGCAACCCAGGGTAGTTAGAAAAATGAAGTGGCTGGTAAGGAAGAGTTTTCTCATTTCTCAAGTGGGCTTGGCATACGGAGCGGAATTCATTTACCGCAGAGGACACGCGGAGGTACGCAATGTTCTGCCATTACCTAGGTATCACCTCAAATGTATTAATTTCACTAACAGCTAAGTAGCCTAACCGTGTAGCGCGTAAGGCTTGCGCTGAGGGCGCGTAAGTAGGGCGTTGGCTTCGTCGTCGTTTTTGAACCGCTCCTTAGCCGGGTCCCAGTACACTTTGCGCTTCAGCTTCATCACGATATGATGGATCAGGCACGTTGAGCAGGACCGATGCCCCACTTCCGCCGGCGCGATAGGCTGCTTGCGCGACTTGATGCACTCCAGCCAGTTGCCGTGGTGCTCCTTGCTCTCATACAGGTGAATCTCATTGGGCCCAATCACCGACTGAAGAAGCTTCGGGTCGCTGGCATCCAAAGCTTTAGCGGCTTGCAAACTCACTGGGTCGCTGGAAGTCGCCTTGGCATCGCCGCGCGACACGAAGATCCAGCCGTCGGTGCCCTCGAACTTGATTCCGTTTGGAAAACTATCGCTGATGATCATGTGCACGCCGTTGGCATACAGTCCTTCCGTCTTGAACGGACCGTGCACATCCCAGAGGCCTTTCTTCGGAAATTCGGCCGTGCCCCATACCTCAATCGGGCCGGTATGCTCGGTGTTCATGGCCCAGTGGGCGCAATCGACGTGGTGAGAGCCCCAACCCGTAATCATGCCCGCGCCAAACTGCTCGCACCGCAACCAGCCGGGGCGGTCGTAGCCCTGCTGCGGGTGCACGCGCTTTTCGGTGTAGTACACCTCCGGCGTCGAGCCTAGCCACATATCATAGTTCAGGTTGCTAGGCACCGGCATCGGCGGCTCGTCCTCACCCGATGGGTCGCCGGGCAAGCCGATGTACACAGTTTTCAGCTTGCCAATGCGGCCGTTGCGCACCAGTTCCGCCGCGTACCGAAACTGGCTGGAGGACCGCTGCTGGCTGCCAATCTGGAAAATGCGGCCCGTGCTTTTCACCGCGTCGCTCAGCGCCCGGCCTTCCGCAATGGTCAGCGACGTAGGTTTTTGGCAGTACACATCTTTACCCGCCTTCACCGCTGCCATCCCGATCAGCGCGTGCCAGTGGTCGGGCGTGCTGATTAGCACGCCGTCAATATCCTTATTCTGGAGCAACGCCTGATAATCGTTGTACACCTTTACCCCATCGTAGGGCTTGCCGTTTTTCTTCGAGTAATATTCATTAACTAATAGTTTACCCTCTTCGGCGCGTCGGGTATCTAGGTCGCACACGGCCATGATTTGCGCCTGATCGTATTGCCACACGCCAGGCATATCGTGAATTCGAGAAATACGCCCCGTGCCGATAGCACCAATATTTATGCGATTACTCGGCGCATTTTTTCCAAAAACACTGGCTGGTACAATGGTTGGGAAACCGCCAAAAGCTAGGGTAGCTACCGCCGCTTTAGCCGATGTTTCCAGAAAACCTCTCCTGGAAACTTGCGCTGTTTTTTCTTCGCTCATCTGCTTATTATTTTAAACTCGTCAGAAGAAGATACTATTTAAGCTTTACCGTAACCTTAGGTGAATTACCAAAATTTTGCCAGCCGCTTTCCGCTTTTTCTTTCGTAAAATGACCGTTGTAGACGATCAAGCGGTATTTCAGCGTGTAAGTCTTACCGGGTTCGAGCAACCAGTTCTTATTCTTAGTCGGCGAGAAATTAGCGAACATATCCCCGCGACCGTTCTGCGTTTCGGGCCAGATGCGTAGCGGCTCGGGGTAGTTGTAATTCGTTGGGTACGACATCATCACCAGCCCGCCGTAGTCCTGATCGAGCTGGCCCTGTACGATGCACCAGCGGGCCGTAGAGCCGTCGGCTTCCTTGCGGGTTTTGCCTTCTGAGGTCAATACTTCGCTGTTGTCTTTGTTCCACTTTTCGGTGGTGCGCCACCCAAAACCGCCGTACCGATAAGCCAGCAGCAGCACCGGGCTAGGGCTCGCGCAGCTCATATTAATCGTAACATCGGCGATGTAATAATCCTGATCTTTAGGCTGGTACACGCGCACCGATTGCAGCTCATTCAAGGCTACCTTTTCCTTCCCACCGGGTTTGAAAGCGATATGCTCCTGCAACACCTCATACTCGCTGTACACCGGCCCATCAGTCGTGGCCACAACATTGGCGAAGCGCACGGTGCCTTTCCGGTCGCGGATATTCCAGAAGTCCACCGTATCCTTTTCAAAGAGCACGTGCGTCCACGGGTTCCAGATGCCGTAGTGGTGGTAATGGTCGGGGGCCTGAATGCGGGTTAATTCCTGCCCGTGCGGCGTCCAGAGTGGGTGAATAAAGCCGCTCCGTTTATATGCCGTATCAATGCCAGCCGGTGGGTACACGGTTTTGTAATTATAACGCACCAGGTTTTTGTCACCCGCGCGCACTGTTAAAGCACCTTGTTGATCGTTTATTTTAATTGTAGCCGGTGCATTATTTTTTGCGCTCTTTATTAATTCATAGGTGTGCTTACCTTTTTTTGCGCTTGCCGGATCAATAATCCAGTGAATAAATCTTGATTCTCCATTTTCAATTTGGCAGGCTACCGGTGTGCGCTTGCTCCCCTCCACAGCTACCAAACTCAAAACCGAATCGGGCAAAAGAGTTACCTCGTCCAACCTAGCTTTAACCGGAATTTCCAAATTGCTGGTGGACTGCGGAAGATCCACTTCAAGCGTCGCTATTTTTTGCGAAAATCCGGCGGTGCTTATTACCGAGAAAAAGAAAACAAGCAGGTATTTCATTTTACGCATCGAAAGCTACTGGCAGTCTACAGGCAAACTGCTGCGATGAATAGCACTAACTACCCGATTTACATTACCCTAGCTGGGCGGCGGAAAACGGTCGGCTTAAAAGTAAGGAAGGCATTAGGAAGTGCAATCCTTTGCGTGACGTTCGCAAACGTTTGTGATAGTTTATTATTAGCCTTAAAACAGATTTTTGTGGATAGAGGCCCTATTTGGTGCCTTGCGCTGCCTAAAAACGCATGCTGCTCCACCAACGTGGACAGAGCCTAGCTTCACTCCTCTCACCTGCTCCGATCAGGCATTGATCGAAAAATTAAGGCCTAGTACTAGGGCCTATCTTCGTGCAAAACTGTTTGCAGGTTGAAAAACTAGTTACCGGGCTTCGTAGTAAACACTTTCCGTCAACCTAGCCTCCTGTCTCTATCATTCTTTCGAATGAAGCAACACGTTTCCTTCACAGTTACCTCTCTGCTCTATGCCTTCCGGACGGTGCTCGGGTGCATTATCGTCTGGCTTTTATTCAAGTGGCTCCAACTCGAAAAGATGGAATGGGCACTGATTTCAGTGATTGTGGTATCAGAGCCGGACTTTGGCAACCTGCGCAACGCTATTACCTCGCGGGTGATTAACACCGTAATGGGCTGTGCGGTAGGCATCATCTGCATCTTGCTGGCCGGCGTCACGGTTTGGTCGTTTTTGCTGGCCGTCACGATTGCTGTGTTTATCAGCACCTCCTTCAAAAAGTATCCTTCGAGTTGGAAGCTAGCGCCAGCCACCGTTTCCATCGTTATGGTGCCGGCGATTCTTGCCAACGCTCCCTGGCGCGAAGCTGTGACGATTGCGCTTACGCGCACCGGCGAAGTGTTGCTAGGCTGCGCGGTGGCACTGCTGCTGGGCGTATTTTTCTCTTACATCCGTCGCCTGCGCAACCCGTCGTCGTTGTCGGAGCAGGGCAACGACTAACCCCCTAGCTTCTTTATGCCTGCGCAATTGCTCATGACCGTCGATGCTAGCGTCCGCCTCACGGGGCTAGGCTTGCTGGCCGTGCCGCGCAACGAGCAATCGGTGTTACGACAATTTGTCCTGCACACCAAGCTCTTGGTCACGCTCACCTTCCCCGATGGGCAGCAGGAAACCATGCCAGCTAGCGTAGAAGAAATGTCGCGGCAAGTGGAAGCCGAAACGGGCCCCACCTACCGCGACATTTACGTGTTACTGCTTGAATCGGAACTGATTGACGACGTGCCGGTAGGAACTGAAATTACCTGGGTCGGTGACGTAGACGACCCGTTTGCGCTACTTCGTTAGCCAGCCGTTGGCGTCGAACCAGTTTTGCAGGCTTTCGATCCACTCGTCTTTCGTGGTTTTGTTGTGCATGCCGAAGCCGTGGCCGCCTTTGGGATAGAGGTGCATTTCGGCGAGCACACCTTGCTTCGTGCAAGCTTCGTAGAACACGATGCTGTTGCGCACCGGCACCGTTTTGTCGTCTTGGGCGTGCACCAGGAAGGTAGGCGGCGTTTGGGCCGTCACCTGTAGTTCATTAGAATACAGCTTAATCTGATCTTCCGAAGGAGTTTTGCCGATCAAATTGTCGCGGGAGCCGCCGTGTTTCAGCTCCTCGGAGAAGCTGATAACAGGATAGATCAGTACCTCAAAATCGGGGCGCACGGAGGTGGCACTCACGTTTTGCCCCACGGGCTTCGTGAAGTGCGTGCCGGCGGTGGAAGCTAGGTGTCCGCCCGCCGAGAAGCCCATAATGCCAATGCGGTTCGGGTTGACGTTGTATTTGGCGGCCTGCTCGCGCACCATCCGGAGGCTTTGCTGGGCATCCATCAGCGGCGCGATAGACTTGTCAGGCTGGCTCTGGTCGTTCGGCAGACGGTATTTGAGCACGAAAGCCGCCACGCCCATCTCGTTCAGGCGCTTAGCTACTTCACGACCTTCGCCGTCAATTGACAAACGGGCGTAGCCTCCACCAGGGCAAATAATAACGGCCGTGCCGTTCGCCTTCTCTTTGGGTGGCAAGTAGATAGACAACGTAGGCTGTACCACGTTGCTAACGCGCTCGGTGCCGTCGGCTACTTTGATGATGTTTTCCTTCACGTCACTCGGTTTGGAATCGGGGACGGTGCCAGCGTACAGGGGAACGACTTGGTTTTGGGCAAAAAGCATGGAAGAGGAGGCGCTGAGGAGAAAAGCAGCCAAGAATATTTTTTTCATAAGGGCAGGAGTTTGGCGGCTAATCTAGCTAAAAACAGGACGCCGTAGGAGCACGCCGTGGCACGTTCCTGCAAAGAGCCTTGTAGTTTTGTAGTGTTTCCCGATTACCTAGCTCTTCTGCTCATGTTCACCTATTCCCGTCGTCGCGCCCGGGTCCTGTTGCTCGTCGCTCTGCTGCTGAGTGCGCCTTCCCTCCTATTTGCCTGGGGTGCCTGGAGTCATCAGCGCATCAATCGCGCTGCCATCTTGGCCTTGCCGCCGGCCATGCGCACCTTCTTCTACAACCACGCCGACTTCCTCACCGAAGAAGCTGTGCTGCCTGACGCCCGCAAATACGTCATCGGTGACAAAGCCGAGTTTGCACGCCACTTCATCAACCCCGAGGCCTACAACCTAGGTCCGCTCACGCAGTTTCCGCGCACCTGGGCCGAAGCGCAGACTCGCTTTGACGCCGCTACGCTGGAGAAAAACGGTACTCTGCCCTGGTACGTCGAGCAGATGATGGTCAAGCTGACTCGCGCCTTCAAGAACGGCCGCAAGGACGAAGCCCTGTTCCTGGCCGCCGACCTAGGTCACTACCTCGGCGACGCCCACATGCCCCTGCACACCACCCTCAACCACGACGGCCAACTCACCAATCAGAAGGGCATTCACTCCTTTTTTGAGGGCCAGCTGCCCGAAATGTTTGGGAAGGACTACAACTTCCGCGTCCGGGAGGCCCGCTACATCGCCGATCCGGTGACCGAAACGTGGGCTATTATGCAGCGCAGCTTTGCCACGGCCGATACGCTGCTGCGCCTCGAAAAGGAGGTGCACGGCAACCTCACCGCTTCCAACGTGTACCAACTCGATGCGCAGGGCGCCGTCCGCAAAAACCAATTCGGTGACACGTACTACTCGCCAGAATACGCAAAGAGCTACCACGCAAAGCTTAATCACATGGTTGAACGCCAGCTACGCGCCGCCATTGTCGCCACTGCCGATTATTGGTACACAGCTTGGGTTAATGCCGGCAAACCTGACCTAGGTACGCTTGATTCAAAGCTAACCACCCGCAACAACCAACGCGGACTCAAGCAGGAGCTGAAGCTTCTCAAGAAAGGCAAGTTGATAGATTTTTATACGAATCCGGAGTTTTAACTCAGCTCCCGCTTCCATACCCACGATCAGACCTAGCTTGTCTCAACAAAAAAAGCCCGCGACCTAGGTCGCGGGCTTTTGCTTTGTGCATCTTTTGCCTTAGCAATAGGCAACAGGTCGAAACCTAGGTTCCTAGCTCCGGCGGCGTTTGGTCGTTCCGCCGCTTTTCCTCGGTGCCTTTGTCGTTGTTGTTCGACTCAGAAGGGCCTTCTGGCGGCGTGTTCGAATCTTTGGAGCCGTGCTGCACGTGGCCGTGCGCTTCAGGGTCGTAGTTAGCTTCCATTTCGGCTAGCTTCTTCTTGCCATAAGCTAGCCGCGTGATGCCTACAAATAGCACCGGCACGGCGAAGATGGCCAGGAAGGTAGCCGCAATCATACCACCCGTCACCGTCCAGCCAATCGTTTGGCGTGACACGGCACCGGCCCCCGAGGCGAAGGCCAGCGGCAGCACGCCGAGGATGAACGCCAGCGAGGTCATGATGATCGGGCGCAGACGTAGCCGCACGGCTTCCATGGTGGCGTCCACCAGGTTCATACCCCAATCGACGCGTTCCTTAGCAAACTCCACGATCAGGATGGCGTTTTTGGCGGCCAAACCAATCAGCGTGATCAGACCAATCTGGGCGTACACGTTGTTGGTGAGCTTGGGCAGCAAGGTCAGGGCCACGATAGCGCCGAAGGCACCTAGGGGCACCGCCAGCAGTACCGAGAACGGCACCGACCAGCTTTCGTACAGCGCCGCTAGCAGCAAGAACACGAACAGAATCGACAGACCGAAGATGATAATGGTGCTATTACCCGCGTTGATTTCCTCACGGCTTAGGCCGGAGAAGTCGAAGCCGTAATCGGCGGGCAACGTCTTAGCGGCTACTTCCTGCAAGGCCGCAATGGCTTGACCGGAGCTGTAGCCTGGCTTGGCGTCGCCGTTGATTTCGGCCGAGCGGAACAGGTTATAGTGCGAAATCAACGGGGCGTTTTCCACCAGCTTGTAGGTCACCAGGGAGCTCATCGGCACCTGCTGGCCTTGCTGATTCAGCACGTAGAACGTGTTTAGCTCCGTGATATCCTTGCGGTAGAAGGTATCGGCCTGGGCCACCACGCGGAAGTTGCGACCGTACTTCGTGAAGTCGTTGATATATGTACTACCTAGGTACGTCGACATCGTTTGGAAGATGTTCGTCAGCGGCACCCCTAGCTTTTTGGCTTTGTTCCGGTCAACTGTGATTTGATAACCAGGCGTTTTAGCCGTAAAGAAGGTGTACGCGCGCGCAATTTCCGGTCGCTGGTTCACGGCCGCCACAAATTTGTTTACCGTCGCTTCGAAGGCTTTGATATCGGTCGAGGCTTCGCGCTGCTCCAGCTGGAAGCTGAAACCACCCGTGTTACCTAGGCCTGGAATAGCGGGCGGCGGCACCACCACAATGTTGGCACCTCTAATCACCGAGAACTCCTTCTGTAGCTGCCCGATCACACCGTAGAGCTGCTGCGACTCGTCTTTGCGCTCGTCCCAGGGCTTGAGCTGCACGAAGAAGGTACCGCTGCTCGATTTGAAGGCAAAGTTCAATGCGTTCAGACCGGCAATACCGGAGTAGTTGTTGATGGCGGGAATCTTCTTACGAATGATATCCGACATCTGATTCATAACGGCCTTGGTACGAGCACTAGAAGCGCCCTGCGGCAATTCCACCGACACATACAAACGTCCTTCGTCTTCGGTCGGGATAAAGCCCGAAGGCTTGGTGCGGAACAGTCCAAACGTGCCGGCGTAGATACACACGAGCAAGATGAGCACCAGCGGCGTGGCTTTTAGCGTCCGGGTTACGCCGTTCGAATACGAATCGGTAACGCGGCCAAACCACTGGTTGAACTTGTAGAACAGCTTATTTAGGCCTTTCGAGTCAGCATTCTGCTCGGTGGGGCGCATCAGCAGCGAGCAAAGCGCCGGCGTGAGCGACAAGGCGATGAAGGCCGACAGCACCACCGATATGGCGATAGTGATGGCAAACTGTTGGTACAAGCGCCCTACGATACCGGGAATGAAGCCTACCGGGATAAACACCGCGGCCAGGATCAAGGCAATGGCAATTACCGGCGCCGTGATGTCTTTCATGGCCTTCTCGGTAGCCTCCCGCGCCGAAATGCGCTCCGTGTCAATGTAGTGCTGCACGGCTTCCACCACCACAATGGCGTCGTCGACCACAATACCAATAGCAAGCACGAAACCAAAGAGGGTCAGCGTGTTGATGGTGAAGCCTAGGGGAATGAACATGATGAACGTACCCACAATAGCTACCGGCACGGCTAGGATCGGGATGAGGGTAGCGCGCCAGCTTTGCAGGAACACGAATACCACAATCGTCACCAGCACCAGTGCCTCAACCAGCGTGTGAATTACTTCCTCAATGGACACTTTCACCACCGTAATCGACTCGAACGGCACCTTGTAGGTTACGTCCGGCGGAAACTTGGTTTTCAGCTGATCCAAGGCCGCGTACACTCCTTCGGCCGTTTCGAGCGCATTACCGCCTGGCACTTGGTTCACGAGCAGCAGCGTAGCCGGGTTGCCGTTCACGGTAGAAGCCCGCGAGTAGTCGAAGCTACCGAGCTGTATCCGCGCCACGTCCTTGAGGTACACAATGGAGCCATCCGTGGGGTTGGTCCGCACGATGATGTTTTCGAACTCCTCTTGCTTGCTCAAGCGGCCGTTTACGAACAGCGTGTATTCGAAAGGCTGCGAGCCGTACTGTGGCGCCGAACCGATAGAACCGGCAGCTACTTGCACGTTTTGCTCTTGCAAAGCGCCCGTCACTTCGGCCGCGCTTAGGCCTAGCTGTGCCATGCGGTCGGGCTTGAGCCACACGCGCATCGAGAAGTCTTGGCCAATGCTGGTCACGTCACCCACACCTTTCACGCGCAACAAGGCGTCGCGCACGTAGATATTGGTGTAGTTGTCGAGGAACTGAATGTTGTGCGTCTTCTGCGGCGAGTACAGCGCCACTACCATCAGGATGGTGGGGTTACGCTTTTTTACCGTCAGGCCTAGGCGCTTCACTTCGTCGGGAAGCTGCGGCTGGGCTACGCTCACCCGGTTCTGCACGTCGAGGGTTGCAATGTCGATGTTGGTACCAATCTCGAAGGTCACGTTCGACGAGATACGGCCATCGCTGGTGGCGTTCGACGACAGGTAGGCCATGCCCGGCGTACCGTTTACCTGCGTCTCGATGGGGGTCATTACGGTTTGCTCCACCGTCTGCGCATCGGCTCCCGTGAAGCTACCCGAAATCTGCACTACGGGTGGCGAAATGTCCGGGTATTGGCTGATGGGCAGGCTCAGGATGGCAAGCACCCCGACCAGAACAATAACAATGGATACGACAATAGCCGTGACCGGTCGTCGTATAAAAACGTCTGATATCATGCTTAGTAGAAAAGCAATTAAAACTATTTAGCAGCCGTAGGCTTGCCGCCTTGCGCTGCCGCTGGTTTCGTGGGGTCGCCGACCTGGATTACCGCGCCTTCGCGCAGGTTCTGCAAACCATCGCTCACGATGGTCTCGTTTTCCTTCAGGCCGTTGCGTACCACCACCATGTCTTTCACCCGCGTGCCGGTCATCACCTTGCGCTGGGCTACTTTGTTGCTGTCGCCCACCACGTACACGTAGAACTCGCCCATTTGCTCGGTCACGGCGCGAGCCGGAATCACGAGCTGGTTGCCGGTGTCTTGGTTGAGCACGCGCATAGTCACGTTCATCCCAGCCTTCAGCATGCGCTTTGGGTTCGGAAACTGCACACGCACGCGCAACGTGCCAGTTTGCGGATCCACGGCCCGGTCGACGGTAGCCACGCGGCCCGGCACGTTGTAGGGCTTCAGACCGGGTAGTACCAAGGTGAACACCGAGTCCTTCACGGCGGCCTTGTTTTGTTGCAGCTTTAAGAAACGGGCAATGTCCTGCTCGGCAATGTTGACGTCAACGGCAATGGGCTCTTCGGCCGACACCGTGTTGATGAGGGTTTGACCCTGCGAGACGAGGCCACCTAGCTTCACTTGCGCAATGCCGATGGTACCCGTGAGCGGCGCAATAATAACGGAGTTGCGCACGTCCAAGGCCGCGGCGCTAACGCCTGCTTGGGCCGCCGCAATCTGCGATTGTGCGTTGGCCTGGGTAGCCTTAGCAATATCGATCTGCTGCTTGGCAATAGCGTCTTGCTCACCGAGACGCACGTAGCGCTCTGCATCCTGCGCGGCGCGGGCGTAGTTAGTGCGCGCTACTTGCAACTGAGCCGTTGCCTGGTTGTAGGCGGCCTGGTAGCGGGTGCGGTCAATATTGTAAAGGCGCTGGCCTTTGGTAACCCGCTGGCCATCTTGCACATAAATATCGGTCAGATAGCCCGTTACCTGCGCCAGCAGTTGCACCTCGTTCAGCGGCACCACGGTGCCGGGATACGTATCGGCGCCCACTACCGGCTCCTCGGTCACTTTGTACACCGCTACCGGAATGGCGGGCGGTGGTCCTTGCTGTTGTCCTTGTTGCTCTTTCGAGCCGCAAGAGGCGAGCAACGCAGAGCTAATAACTACGGGCAATACCCGTCCTGAATACCAGTTCATGGATTCGCTTGTTTACTGATTAAAGGTGATATTGCCCAGAGCACGCTCCACATCTAGCTTGCTAGAGAGCACGCTGAACAAGGCATTGTAATAATTCAGCTGCGCCGTCCGCAGGTCGGTTTCGGCGATAATCACGTCGAGGAACGTGCGGATGCCTTCCCGGTATTGGAGGTTCAGAATACGGTATACCTCCTTGGCGTCGGCCACATTTTGCTGCACCACCGCTAGCTCATTGAGCGCCCCTTTGTAAGTACCCATCGTCTGCTCGAACTCGGTGTTGATCTGGTTACGCGTGTCGAACAGGCTGAGGTCGAGCTGGTCGTCCTGGAGCTCCGCAATCTTCAGGTTTTGCAGGCGCCGCGTGCCGGTAAAAATGGGCAGCGCGAGCTGCAAACCGGCGTTCTGGTTGGGGAAGGCGCGGCTGTAGAGGTCGGAGAAGTTGTTGTTTTGGTAAACGCGGTTGTAGTTGTAAAATCCAGATAGCGACGGCAGGAAGCCAAATCGGTAATAGTCGATTTGGAAGCGCTGCAACTGCTTCTGCGTCTGAAGCTGCTGAATCTCAACGCGTTTCTCGTAGGCAAGCCGCTGAGTCGTATCCAGGGCTGTTTCCTTCACCATTTGCAGGGTATCGTAGGTGAGGTTCAGCGGGTTTTCGGGGGCTAGGCCCATCAGCTGCTTCAGCGTCGCGTATTTGCCGCTCATCGAGGTTGATACCGTGCGGCGCTGGGCATAGGCGTTTTTCACCGAAATTTCTGCCCGCAGAAAGTCCGTCTTATCGACGATGCCTTGCTCATACTGCGCGCGGGCATCTTTCACCTGGCGCTCCTGGCGTTGAATGTCTTCTAGCAGAATCCGCAGCTGTTCCTGCGTGAGCAGAATGTCGTAGAACGCTTTGCTCACGTTGGTCACCACGTCGATCTTGTTGAGCGCCGTGGTCTGGGCGTAGTTCAAGCGCGTGGCCCGCACCGAGCGGGCAGCCAGCAACACGTCGTTATTGAAGAGTAGCTGCGTGGCTCCTACCCCAACGGTCGAGGTGTTTTTCAAGCCAATTCGGATGATCTGCTGCCCGGCCGATGGATCGGTGAAGTTGGGTAATACGCTGGTAGGCAGCTGAATATTGCGTGTATAAATGCCCGTACCGTTGATCTGGGGCAACCAGTAGGAAAGCCCGATACGAATGTTGCGCTCCCCGATCTGTTCATTCAGCCTAGCTTGGCGCACGGCGGGCTGGTTATTGAGGGCAAACTCGATGCACTGTTGTAAGGTGGCCTGCGGGGGCAACGTGCCAATGGGCTGAGTCGATTTTTGCGCCCAGCTCAGCCACGGCATAAGCAGCAAAAGGCCCAATAACAGCGTGCTACTTCGAGCACGCAAGCAAGATAATGTTGTGTTCATTGTGGAGTAGACTAGGCTAGGAGGGTATGCCCGGCGCGGGCAACGAAGCCAAAGCGGTCAGAGAAAACGGGGTTAAAAGTCAAATAAATAGGTCATAATCATTTGAGTGACAAGCTGCTGGTGATTGGCTATGAATTCTCCGTAGGCTGCCGAGGCGATGTTTGCACACTGAAACATGATGGGCTTGGACAGGTACACGAACTGCACGTTGGCCATTATCAACTGCAACACGTGCGCGGGCGCTACCGGCCGGATTTCGCCCTGCGTGACGGCCTCCTGCACTTGGTCCAGAAAAAAGAGGACGGCGGGCGGCGCCTCTTTCGCGCTAGCTAGCAGCTCGGGGTGGCGGTGTCGCTCGGTGATGAGAAACAGCGACAGGTTCGGGTTTTTGGCGAACAGACGAAAGTCGGAAGCAATCAGCTGCGGGATTTTTTCACGTAGGCTGATTGGTTTTTGCAGCAACTCGTGACTTTCATGGAAAAAATCGCGGTGCGCATCCTCAAAAATCATCCGAAACAACTTCTCCTTGCTGCGGAAATAATAGTTGGTCAGCGCTACGTTGATGCCAGCGGCTTCGGCAATATCGCGGGTGGTGGTGCCGTCGAAGCCTTTTTCCATAAAGACCTTACGCGCAGCCTCTTTGATGCGCTTTTCGGTGTTTTGGGGTGCAGTTTCTTCGGACACGACCTAGGTAATCAGATGGGTAAATTGGTTTTTAAACAGAGCGTTTATGACAATGTTTTAAACAGTTGATTAATTTTTTATTTCCTCTCAGGATGCTCGCCCGATTAGCTGGTCCACCTCTGTGCGTTGAATAAGTCTCCGTTTCTCAGAAGTCAGGCATCTATTGCCTGGCATTGTTCAGGTGTGTTTTCCGGTGCCGGCTTCCCAAGAACATAGGACCGCTGTTATGACGACATAGCTCTCAACGATACTAGGTATCAAGTGGTTATAGCACAGCTACGAAAAGCCTACGTACGTGCTGTATCTTTAAGGAGTATTTGCCCGCTTTTTATGTTTGCCGTTCCCTCCGCCCCTACTACGCCCGCTACCACTGCCACGCCGTTTCTCACCCAAGCGGCCCGCGATTTAGTGACGCGCTTCCCCGGCTCCGAACTCTCCGATTTAATAGTGGTCGTACCCACACGCCGGGCGGTGGTATACCTTAAGAATGAGCTATCCCTCGCCGCTGAGGCAGGTCAGGCGTTGTGGTCGCCGCGGGTTACGGCCATGGAAGACTACATGGTGGAGCTGGCGGGTGTGCAGGTCGAAGAACCTATTGCCTTGCAGCTCATGCTGTTCGATATCCTGCGCGACATTGACAAGAAGCTCGACTTCGATCAGTTTGTGGGGTGGTCGGGCTTGCTGTTACAGGATTTTTCCAACCTCGACCAGAACCTAGCTTCGCCAGCGAAGATGTTCGAGTACCTGAGCCAGGCGAAGGCGCTGGAGCGCTGGGAGCTGACCGATACGCCGGCGCCGGCGAGCACCACGGCGCAGTACTTCCGCTTCTGGGACGACTTAGAGAAAGTGTACTGGCGCCTGCGCAAGCGCATGGAGCACGACCACCTAGCCTACCCAGGCCTAGCTTACCGCTTGGCCGTCAACCGGATGCAGAATCGGTTGGAGAACATCGACAACACGATAGCTCGCCACTTCTTTCTGGGGCTAGGTTCGTTGTCGCGCTCAGAAGAACGACTGATCCGGTTACTGCTGCGCGAAGGAAAAGCTGAGGTGCATTTCGACGGCGACTCCTTCTATATGGAGGGCGACTCACCCAACCGCGCCGGCCAACACCTGCGCCGCTACCGCCGCGACTGGGAGCTGCCCAACGAGAACTTCGGCGGTCCGGCCGACTTGTTGCGCGGCTTGCCGCGTGAGGTGCAGTTTGTGGGCGTGGCCAATGCCAGTATGCAGGGCAAGGTAGCTGGCCAATTGCTCGCCGAGTCGCGCCTGCAAGACCCCACCGCCAAGGTAGCCGTGGTGCTGCCCGACGAAACTTTGCTGTTGCCCGTGCTGCATGGCCTGCCGCCCGAGGCCGTGCCCGAATACAACGTAACCATGGGTTTGAGCTTCCAGAGCACGCCCCTGTTCAACCTCGTCGATTTGCTGTTTGAAGTGCACCTGACCGGCATCCGGGAGGGCAGCGCCGAAACAGGCTACGGCGTGCCGCGCTACCACCACCTAGCCGTCACGAAGCTGCTGATGCACCCGTTTTTGCGACGCTACCAGCAGTGGCTCGATAAGCAGGAGCAGCCTCAGAACCACGGTTTGCTGGAAAACATCTGCACCCAGATTGTAAAGCGCAACGCTGTGCTGCTGCCCGCTAGCGAGCTGCTAGAGCTAGGTCATCAGCACCCGCTCATTGAGGCGCTGTTCCGCACCTGGGACACCTGCGACGACATTATTGCGGCCTGCTACACGCTGATTGATTTGCTGAAGCAGGCGTACCAAGATCAACATTCAGCCATTGAGGCAGAGTACTTGTACCTGTTCTTCACGCTGGTCAAGCGGCTCGATTCGGTGTTCGACTGCCGGGAGCAGCGGCTATCGGTACGTTCGTTTCGGCGGTTCTTGTACGAGCAGATGGCGCGCACCCGCCTCCCCTTCTCCGGAGAGCCCATTGCCGATGTGCAGGTGATGGGTCTGCTGGAAACTCGCGCCCTCGACTTTGACCACATCATTATTCTGAGCTGCAACGAGAACGTGCTGCCGGCGCCTAAGCGCCACGCTTCGCTTTTCCCTTACGACGTACTTACCCAATTCAAGCTACCTACCTACGCCGATCATGAAGCGGCCACCGCCCACCAGTTCTGGCGCCTCTTGCAGCGCGCCCGCCGCGTGGATTTGCTGCACGTGCTACCCGGCGCGGAAGGCACGCGCACCGGCGAGCGAAGCCGCTTTTTACTACAGATTGAGAATGACTTGTTGCCGCAGAACCCGCACATGATCTTGCGCGACTTAACGGCGACGGTAACGTCTCACCCTAGCCCTAGTTCGCTTGATACACGAAATCCGCGAAGGCAGGAGGAGCTCACCGGTGAGGTTATCACCCAAACTCCAGTTGGTGACTTAGTGCTGGAAAAGGACGAGAAAATGTTGCACGCCTTGCAGGGCGTGTTGGAGCACGGCCTTTCCCCGTCGGCGCTGAACGAGTTTCTGAACTGCTCGCTGCGGTTTTACTTCAACCGCCTAGCTCGCTTCCAAGAAGCCGAGGAAGTGGAGGAAAAGCTAGGTGCCGATGGCTTCGGGACGGTGGTGCACGAGGCGCTAGAGAATATGTTTCGGCCCTTCCTGAAAGCGGGGCTGCCCATTACTGCTGGCGATATTCCGAGTTTACTCAAGCAAGCGCCGCAGGAAGTAGAGCAAGCCTTGCGCAAGGAAGAGAGTGACCGACACGCGCGCACCGATGAGGGGTTGAATTTTGTGCTCGGTCAGGTAGCAGTGCAGCTAGTACGACGCTACCTGGAGAGTCTACTGGCACAACCAGGTGCGCTGCCGTTGAAGATTGAGGCGCTGGAGCAGATTCTGGAAACGAAGGTTCCAATCCAGCTAGCTAGCGGGGAGCCGCTTCTGCTGCGCCTGTTCGGCTTTACCGACCGCCTCGACGAGCTACCCGACGGCCGGCTGCGCGTGGTAGACTACAAGACAGGCCTCGTGCAGCCCTACGACCTCAAGCTGCAAAAGCGCGGCGAGGACGCCGTGGCTGCAACCGGCCGCTTGCTCACCGATGCCACGTCCTCGGCCGATAAAGTGCGGCAGCTTTGGCTCTACCGCTTCATGCTAGAGCGCGAAGGCCAGCCAGCGGCTGATGCGGCTATCATTTCCCTGCGCAACCTAGGTGCTGGTCCCATGACAGCCGACATGAGTTTCCTGACGGAAGACGGTCAGTCGTTTGTGGTTAAAGGCGAGGCTATGCTGACGGAGCTGGTGCACCGTATTCTCGACCCCGCCGAGCCCATTCGCAAGACGGATGACTTGGACCGGTGCCAGTTCTGCCCCTACAAAGGCATTTGCGCGCGGTAAATGGCTAAATTGCTGGATGGATAAATGGCTGATTTGATCAACCACCTAGCTCAGCAATTTAACAATCAACAACTTAACACTATTACCTATTTAGTTCATGGACGAATTCATGCAAGCCGCCATTGATGAGGCGCGCCAAGGTCGCCAGGAAGGCGGCATCCCAATTGGCTCGGTGCTAGTGCGTGATGGCAAGCTCGTAGCGCGCGGCCGTAACAAGCGCGTACAGGAAGACAACCCCATTAAGCACGGCGAGATGGACTGCCTCTTCAACGCCGGCCGTCAGCGCAGCTACCGCGACACAGTGCTGTACACCACGTTGATGCCCTGCTACATGTGCGCCGGCACCATTGTGCAGTTTAAGATCCCGAAGGTAATGGTGGGCGAGTCGCGCACATTTGGGGAGTCGCGCGCTTTCCTAGAAAGCCACGGCGTGGAAGTAGTCGACCTGAACCTGGACGAGTGCGTGCAGATGATGCAGGAGTTCATCGAGGCCGAGCCAACCCTTTGGAACGAGGACATTATGGAGTTGTAACCACGAACAGCTTTCGTTTTTTGCAGGTGGTCTGAACCGTTTTACGTTGGACTTATATCGTACGGCAGAAAGCATTTGTAGCGGGTTGTAAGCGCAACGCCAGGGCTCGTAACGTTTCTTTTAAGAAACGTTACGAGCCCTGGCGCTTCCTTCGAGAGGTAGCTTATAAGGTGCAAGACCTTCGCTGGCTGGTTTGCATGCTGGTAGCTTACTGTACGGTAGCCGAGCGTACGAGCTTCCAGGAAACGATCAAGAAGTTGCTCGCCTAGCTACAGGCAGAAATACGTAAATCACTCAGCACTGAATAAGCCTTCACGCTTCAACCGCTATTGTACAGTAAGCGTATTGTGCGTCCTCCGTGCTTTAGGTTGCTGCTTTTAGGGCGTAAGTAGAATACCCGTCAAGGAGTCTTCTAAGGGAGGCAAAGAGGTAAAAGAGGTATGTGGCCTCTACTAACTAGTGTTCACTACAACACTTTTACAACCACGTTGCGTCAATAACAGCAGACATCCTTATTACACTGTTCAGATTACCTAACAGAAAATCTGCGTTTTCGGGGCCGTTTAGGCGAGTACTCTAGGTATTCAAAGAAGAACTCTAATTGGAACACGCCCCTCAGGCTACCACGTAGCTGGGCAGGAGTGTACAGTAGATACGCTGGGAGTGCATTGCACCCTAACGGCTGCCTCGCTTGTCCACCAACAAAGGCGGACGCTTACTTGCTAGCCGCTTGCCGCTGGTCAAAATCTGAGTCAGCCACTCTCGTACAGTTTGTTTTGATTGACTATGGCGCTGGCCTCCTTGCAAGGGCCTATGTGCCCGCCGCGCTTCGCCATTGGCGTTCAGCCCGACATGCTGGTAACGCCTACGCTAGTGGCTGTGCGCAAAGAGCAGGATTGACCACCAGTACGGTGAAACATCAAGAAAAGCCAATCGCCACAAGTAGTCATTTAGCTTGATCTTAAAGGGGATCACACGGATGGCCAAATGTGCATGACCCTTCGACTTTTGTCCATTCTCTACCCCTTCTCGGTCGGCCAATTTTGCATTCAGGTTAGCGCAGGAACTTCCCTATCACTATCCCTCATCTAATTAAATGCAAAATGAAAAGACAACAGAACCGACCCTTGGGGGCATTCGAAAAAGCGTTTTGGCTGCTGGATCAAATTGATTCCAAGGATTTTTGCCTGGCCGCGGACATCTCGGGAACCCAGCCCGTTGAAAAATGGAGGATGGCCATTGACCTGGTACAACAACGCCATCCGAATCTCTCGGTCAGGGTTGTACTCGATGCGCTAGGGCGCCCTACTTTACAGCATGTAGAAAACCTACCCATTCCACTCCGCGTGGTGCACGTGGCGCAAAATTACCGGTGGGAACAGGAAGTTGAGAAAGAGCTTTCCGTACGGTTTGACACGGCAGAAGGTCCGCTTTTACGAGTTGTTTTGCTGCAAAAACCAGACAGCACTGTCCTGATCCTGGCCGCAAATCACACGGTGGCTGATGGAACGTCCTTGAGCTATTTGACGCGGGACCTTCTGCTCGCCGTTACCGGAAAAGAGCTGGAAGCAATGGAACCGCAACTATCCAACGACCAAACCCTAGGTCTGCCGGAAGATTTGCCGACGCAGACGGTCGAGCAAGTGCTCGAACTGAAAATGAAGACGGATGTAGTCAACCCCTTGGTTTCGTCGCACCGCTTTTCTGCCATCACCACCCGCCACCTTCTCGAACGCGCCCGACAAGAAAATACCAGCGTCCACGGCGCTATTTGCGCGGCTGTGTTACTGGCATCGAGGAAAATGCGGCCAGAATGGGACCAGACCAGGATGGAATTGGTTTCGCCTATTTGCACTAGAGGAGCCCTCAACCTGGACGATAACGTTGGTCTGAATATCACCACCCAATCCGTGTTCTTTGACAACCAGCCGCACTTGTCTTTCTGGGATTTGGCCAGACTTGCCAAGGCTGAGCTAGGCGGAACTAGTTCCGTTGACTATACGACTAGTTATTTGTTGTTTTTTCGCAGTATTGTCTTCGGTCACAACGATATACAGCAAATGCTGGACGCCCTAAAACAGGCATTTAACCATCATATCATGGTTACCAACTTGGTCAGAGTGAAATATAACACTGAGTTTGGCCCCTTAAAACTGGAAGCGTTGTACGGCCCAATGGTCCGTTCGGGGAAAGGAATGGAACAGACGATTGGTGCCTTGACGACCAACGGTTCACTTTGCCTGACCAACACGAGCGATACGCCTATTCCAGGCTTGCTAATGGAAATGGAGCAGATCCTGACCGGAGCCTGTCAGGATACGGTGGTTGCTAAGACGGAATGTTCTGTTCGCTAAGCGCCCCTAAACGCTGATCCTGCTGGTCGCCCCACTGCCCGATGGCCCCGATAACGGGAGAGAGTAATTTTCTAACCTAGGTGAGATACTATGCCACTTCTAGAGGGTGCTTCCATCAGGTAGCTAAAGAGGGCAGACTAATGGTGTAATACTCAACTTCGCCGGATTGCTTTGAATATTGTGTTCATAAAGCTCTCCGGCGAAGCCTTTTATAACTCAGATTGAAAATATTTATGATCAGGAAACGGTGGTTTACAGTCACAATGTTGGCGGTAGCAACGCTGGGTCTTCCAGCTTCTATAGTGGCGCAAAAGCTGAATTCTTCCCTGCAAAATGATCCTTCGCAAAGGATTCAGATTGCACCAGAAACTGTGCTCCAAAGCTTCCGCGAGGCGGGCATGAAACCGGTTAACCATACACTAACACCCGCCGAAAAAGAAAAGGTAGCCAAAGCCTTTTCCCATTTGACGCCGTTGCATCGGCGCATTCTGCAACAGCATTTGCACAGCATCAGCTTCCTGGATAACATGCCGAACACGGCCTTAACTTCTCCGGTGGATGCAGGCGGCGCAACGAAAATGTTCAACATTACGTTTCGCGCCAGCTTACTGAACGAGAACATTTCTCAATGGGCAACTTGGAAAGAGAATACTTGCTTCAGGCAAGAAGCTGACTCCGGATATAGCGTGCGCGTGGAAGGGGGCACGATGGATGCCATCATCTATGTGCTGATGCATGAGGCGACTCACATTGTGGATGTGGTGCGTAACCTTACCCCGCATCCTGCCCAGGCAAGTACCGTAGTGCCGCCGACACCATTTACCCAAGATGTCTGGCGCATGATGAATAAGCCTGCCGAGCCATACAGTGATTCTTTACTGGAACAAACCCGCTTTCGGAGTGGAAAGCCGCTGCCAATCGGGCGGGCGCCGGAAGTGTATGCACGGTTGGCGAAGACCCCGTTTCCCTCTTTGTATGCCATGGCGGCCTGGTCGGAGGATATTGCTGAGCTCGTGACCATTTATCACCTCACCGCAAAAATGAAGCAGCCATTTTATATCGTCGTGACCAAGAACAAGGTGGAGCTAGCCCGCTTTGAGCCGATGAAACAGAAGTTGGTACAGCAGCGCTTGCCCCAGCTGACGACTTTTTACGAGCCGTAATTTCACCTTGCGGGAAAAATGTACATGGCACATGGCCTTTTATCCATTCTTCTGGGGAGTTGAACCTGCCACCTTTGTAATGTCGAAACGCAACGACAATTTGCTAACAGTTAGCAGGTTAACTCAAACAAACCAACACTACTACCCAGATGAAAACAATTGCCCTGACCATCGCCTTCCTGTTCACTTTTATCCAAAGCCAACTTCTATTCGCCCAAACCCGCAAGCCGGCATCCTTGGGTAGAGAGGAATACATTGAGGTAGAAAAAAATGTAAAACTCCACGTTATCGACCTAGGAGAAGGCCAGCCTATCGTACTTATCCACGGCTGGCCGCTCAACAATGAGATGTACGAATATCAATACCAGTATCTGGTTGAAAAAGGCTTCCGGGTCATTGGCATCTCCCTGCGTGGTTTCGGCAAATCAGACAAGCCCTACGGGAAATACGATTTCGATACGTTCTCCGACGACATTAAGGTGGTGCTGGAAAAGCTTAAGATTGAGCAGGCCACGCTTGGTGGATTTTCCATGGGCAGCGCGGTAACCCTCCACTTCGTGACCAAATATAAAGGGGCACATATCAAGAAATTAGCTTTGTTCGGCGCAACCGGCCCCTCCTGGAAGCAGCGCGAAGGCTATCCTTACGGCATCACCGACCAAGGCGCCGCTGATCTGATCAAGCAGACGAAAACGAACCGGGAACAGCTGGTGGCCGGTTTTGGAAAAGCCTTTGAAGGTCAGGAAGGCGGCCTTTCTCCTGAATCTATCAAATGGCTGGAAAGCATCAACCTGAATGCTTCCCCTTATGCCACGACTCAGGCTATTACGGCCTTGCGTGACCTAGACCTGCGTCCTGAGTTATCCAAAATCAAAATGCCTGTCGCGATATTCCACGGGGTAAACGACAAATTATGCGACTTCGCCCAGGCCCAACAGCTCAACAAAGCCATCAAAGGATCTTACATCATCAAATTTGAAAAAGGCGGGCACGGGTTCTTCCTGGAAGAGATGGATAAATTCAACGCGGAGCTTGAAAAATTCGCCAGAAGTTAATTAAACGATTACCCCGGTGAAGTGAACCAGCGCTTCACCGGGGTAATCGTTTTGAAACACAAAATCCCTACTATTCGCAAGCGTATAGAGCTATGAGCACAACCGTTTTCAATAATAATTTAAAGACGTTGGGATTGCTGCAGGTTAGTGAGGAGCAAACGCACGCTATCAACGGCCCAGACTACAAGGAGTACATCAAGATCCTGTATCTGCCGGCTGGCTACAGACTTAAAGTGGATTTTGCCTGTTACGACACGCAGCAATCAACCTTATTTTTTATCAGCCCGAATCAATATCTGGAGCTGGAAGCAGCCGGCCAGGAACGCGGGTACTTCATTTTCTATAACCGCGATTTTTATTGCATTCAAATCCATGACCAGGAAGTTGCTTGTGATGGGTTACTATTCAACAACATCCGTAATATGCCCAAAGTGGAGCTTTTGGATGTTGAAGACGCATTTCTGAGCGGGGTGTTCCAGGAAATGCTTCAGGAATTCAACCTAAATGACAGCTCCTTGGAAGAGATGGTCCGCACTTATCTCAAACAATTACTCATCCGCGCGACGCGCTCATGGAAAAGACAACATTTGACCACTGAACTAGCGGATCAACAAAGCGACCTGGAGTTTTTTCGCAAGTTTACCCGGCTCGTCGAAGAGCACTATAAGTCCAAACACGCTGTCGCCGATTACGCCGATTTACTGTGTATGGCACCGAAGACCATCACCCATAAGTTCAACCGCCTGCGGTTGCCGCAGCCTAATGAGGTGATTAAGAATCGAATTATATTAGAAGCTAAGCGGCTGCTGGCGCATACTTCCCTAACCGCAAAAGAAATTGCCTACACGCTTGGGTACGACGACCCGGCCTATTTTAGCCGACTATTTATGACTAAAACCGGCGAATCACCGTCTAGCTTCAGGGCAAACTTTTCCGAGGTACAGCCCTTGTGAAACGACTCGCCGAAGGCCACATACCCCGCGTTACGGAGAGCCGTGCAACTGACCAGGAGCCATGGAGCGGTGAGATGACCAGCGCTATTCTCCGTGCTACTTCCTACCTCCTAGTAAGTTGTCTCAGTACAACTCTTTCGGCGCCAGCGCCCACACAAACCCCTAGTTAAGCAAAACTAGGCCGAGCTGCTACCAGCATGAGGTGCAACTAAAAACGAGCTGCGCCTCATGCTGGTAGCAGCTCGGCTTGCCGCATCTGCAGAGGCGTCAGGCCGGTATGTTTCTTAAAAAAGCGGTTGAAATAGGTGGGGTAGGCAAAGCCTAGGCTGTCGGATATTTCGGCAACGGACCAATAGCTAGATTGGAGCAACACGGTGGCTTCCTGCACGAGGCGTTCGGCCAAGTGGGCGGTGGTGGTTTTGCCAGTGGCTGCTTGCACAGCCCGATTGAGGTAGTTGACGTGAATCGCTAGCGCAGCGGCATAGTCATGGGGAGTGCGCAGGCGGAGCTGGTGCGTGGGCGTTAGTAGGGGAAATTGTCGCGTCAAAAGCTCCAGAAATAGGGAAGCCACGCGCCCGGCCGCGTTGTGACTACTAAAGTGGGCCGTGGGCGGATCTATTTTCAAGGCTTCGTGTAAGATCAGCTCTACATAGTTGTGAATCACTTCGTAGCGATGCACATAGTCGGTTGCGGCCTGGGCCACCAACTGCTGAAACAGCGGCTCCAAAACGGCCAACTGTAGTTCATTGAGCAGCAGGACCGGACTGCCCCCGGGCCGAAACAACGGTGACTCGGCCAACGAGGGCTGGCCGGGCCGCCCGTTGCTCTGCCAGAACTCGGCGTTAAAGGAACAATAGATGGCCTCATGGGTCCCGGCATCCCGCTCGACGGAGTAGGGCACCAAGGGGTTAGAGAAGATCAGGGCGGGCGGCGCGACTTCCAGGCTGCGGCTGGCGTAGTGCAACCGTCCCGTTCCGGCCTTGAGTAAGTAGATCTTGTAGAAGTCGCGCCGCTGGTGCGGGCTCAGCGGCGGCACTGACTGGCAACTGCTATAGACAAAACACTGCCCTGCACCGGGAGCGGCCACAATAGCGGCGGTCGAGCTGGGGCGGGTTGTCAGAACATGATGGTGAAAATCCTGTAGCGTTTCGATTGAATCAGGTAGGGGCATACCAGCAGGATGGGGTCTAAAAATCAGTGAGCGAACGGCCGGTGAAAAGGCTGGTGTAGGTTCGAATTGTATAGGTTTTGGTTTGATCCGAGGCAATTTCTGCCACTGGTAGCTGAGACCTTTGCCTTACTACTAAGCCAGCTTACAGTCAGCGGCACCTAGCAATGAACGTTGCTCTAGGGTACGCTAATTGGGTGGCAGTCTTCCATTTTTCACCTTTCTCATTTACCATATTCTATGAATAATCCCTTGCAAATTCCGCCCACCGAAGGTGTTCGCAAAGTAGGCAAAGGCGAGGGCGAGCATTTCGACATCGCCGATTCACGTTTCACCTGGAAGGCCAAAGCCGCCGATACAGGCTATGCTTTCGCCATCTATGAGCTGCCTCTCGACCCAGGCAAGGGCGTACCATTGCACGCCCATCCCTATGCCGAAGTCTTCTACATTCTCGACGGGCGGGTCGACTTCATGCGCCTCACGGATGGGCAGCAGGAATGGGTGAGTTGCGAGCGAGGCGAAACCCTGATCGTGCCACCCAATGCCTTTCACGGGTTTGCTAACCGGACGGAGCAGCCGGCCCGGCTGCTAAGCACGGCCAACCTGCTGCACCAGGCCTTCTTCGACGAGGCCTCGCGCCCGGCCGTGGCCACCGACCCGCTGCCCGCTAGCCCGCCCGATATGGGTGAGTTGCAGCGCGCCCTAGGTCTGGCGCCCAAGTACAACATGTTCTTCGCCCCGCCACCTAGCCCGGAAGAGACGGCCCCAAAAGAAAAGTAGCTTCCTGAACTGTTCATGAAGTTTATCTTTTGATCATAAAATGCCAGGAGCCCCCTCCAGCAGCGGATGGGGGCTCTTGAGTTGAGCGCAATTACCTCGTCGTACAAGCGATAACCATCCATTATGATGTCAGCGGCCGGGGCCCTGTGATGTGAATTCCCCCCGCTCAATGAGGGCTATCCATCAACTTTACCATGACCTTGCCTGCCTTGTAGCAGCATCGTACGGCAGTGTATTTTGATGCGGGACACAGCCAACGGTCGACCGACTAGCCCAGACGATGCGACGCAGTACAAGCTCGCGAACTTCGTAGCCAGTATTGAAGCGCTTAGGGTGTACCTAGGGCAGGACAAGAGATTTATTGTTCACCCCAAAAAGCCTGGAGCTAGGTGGGCAGCTTACCAACAAGCTCTACCTGAATAGATGGACTTTACGGGCGAAAATCAATCGCTGGCCCTGACTTAGGAGCACGCTCCTACATAGTGACATACCATCAAATCGCACACGCCTGCAACAGCACCATGATAGATTTAAGTCAGCACAGGAAGGCGCCAGTCTATCCCTTTTCCGTGGGAGAGGTTAGCTGCTGTATCATCTCGGACGGCACGCTTAACCTAGGATCGCCCGAGAAGGTCTTCCTTGGCGAAACAACACAGCACGTGGAGCAGGCACTTACCAGAAACTTTTTGCCAACAGAACAAACCGTTGTTGACCAGAATGTCCTTTTTTTCTCGCTGGGTAACACAAACGTTTTGGTGAAACGGGGGTAGGCTCCTTCCGCGGATTTGGCGATGGCGCCGGTCAGTTACTCCACAACCTGCTCGCCGCCGGCATTGAGCCAGCGCATATCGATGCTATTCTCTGCTCGCATCCTCATCCCGACCACGTGGGAGGATTGTGCCAGGCGGACGGCCAACCGACCTTCCCCAATGCTTCGATCTACCTTGCTGAAAACGACTTTGCCTATTGGACAGACGAGGCACTGCTAGACAGTTGGGCTGCTGTCGCCATTCGCGTCGCGCGCGCCAATCTCTTGCCCCTGCGGGAACGCCTGGTTTTCATCCGGGAGGGGGAGGAATTGCTGCCCGGCGTGCAGGCGCACTTCACGCCAGGACACACAGCCGAACATATCTGCTTCGAACTTAGCGCGGGCAATGACTCTTTATTCTTGCTAGGTGACGTAGCGCATCATGCCGTACTGTCGCTGGAAAACCCGCTCCTGAATTTTGCGGCCGATCTGGATCCGGCCACGGCAGCGAAAACGCGAACCCGAATTTTGTCTACCTTGGCTGAGCAGCGAACACGCGTGCTGGGGTATCATTTTCCCTGGCCGGGGTTGGGACACCTGGCGAGCCAGGGAGAAGGGTTCCGGTTTGTGCCCGAGCCGGTTCGCTGGTAGATGATCTTGAAGGCGCGGCCGCCGACCTGTTAAGGCGCCCATAAATCACTTTCTGCTCTGCGGCCAAGCGCGCGCGCAACTGGGATCGGCTTGCTGCTACGTGCGTATCTGTGGGAGCATCTGCTGATTTTATAGGTTTTTCGAGCCGTTGTCAGCAACCATTTAGTAGAGGGAGTCACGCTCAAAAATGGGGGTGATTTTACTGAACACCTTAAGTGGTAATCAGCTCTTATTACACTCGAACGTAAGTTTATGATACTCTTGACACGAGGCTAATTGTTCACCTAGAGGATATTATAGGACACGACATCCCAGTTTAGGTTCGAAACGGGCCCGCTTTATCCAACTTACCTCACCTGAAAGTCTGACCACGGTTCGTAAACATCCCTAAGCTTCGCGAATTAGGCGGTACAGCTGCTCGCGGTAGGTTTCGCTCACCGGAATTTCTTTGTCCAGAATATAAATCGTGTTCCCATCGATCATGCGAATCTTGTCCAACGACACGATAAAGGACTTGTGTACTCGCAAAAACGGCGGCTGCGGTAGTGTTTCAGCTAGGTCCTTCAGCGTTTGATAGGTGACTACGCGCTGGGTGGGCAGCTGAATGGAAACGTAATTGCTTAAGCCCTCGATATAGAGAATGTCAGTGTGGTTGACGCGCAGAAACTTGTTCTTGCTCTCGCCCTTCACGAACATGTGGCTAGTAGCCGGTGGTGCGGGCGGCGCAATTGCTGGTGCTGTCGATACCGCCGGCGCAGCCGAGATGGTGGCAGGCAATAACGCTAAGGCTTTTTGCGCGGCTTTAAAGAAGCGCTCGAAGGCAATGGGCTTGAGTAAGTAATCTACCACATCGTTTTCGTAGCCTTCGAGGGCATACTCGGGGTAGGCGGTCGTGAGGATCACCTTGCACTTGCTGCCCGCTAACTTGAGGAATTGTAGGCCGGTGAGCTTCGGCATTTGGATATCCAGAAACACCAAATCAGCCTGGCCCTGCTGCACCATCGTCAGCGCCTCAATGGGGTTGGTGGTGGTGCCAACCAGCGTGAGAAAAGGAACTTGACTAATGTAATCGGCGAGGATGAGCAGGGCCGGAGCTTCGTCATCGACCACAAGGCAGCGAATCATAGACGCGGGAATATAGAGCCGCCCTATAGCAGCTCGTCGGTGGATGGTTAGAAGTGCGTTGAGGTCGCTTAGGAGTCAACGACGAGACGTAAAGATGCACCTTTACGCGGTGCGAGCTCATCCCACCAGCCGTAGCGATGTCGTAAACTGCTCCTTATCCGAATCTACCCGGAGCGCGTGACGTTCCGGGTACAACAGCGCCAGGCGGCGGCGCAGGTTAGGCAAGCCGATGCCTGTGGTGGCGTCTTTGTGGTCGTCGCTGCGCTGGTTTATAACGTCGAAGTGCAGTTGCTCGCCCTCCACGTTGAGGTGGATGCGGACGGGATGGTCGGGGTCATCGAGTACGCCGTGTTTGAGGGCATTTTCCACGAAGGGAATGAGCACCAGCGGCGCCACGCGGCGGCCGGCGGGCTCGCCGGTCACGGTAAAGTCGACGAAGAAGCTGTCGGGGAAGCGCAGGCGGTAGAGGGCTAGGTAGTTGTGCAGGTACTCGATTTCTTTTTCCAGGTCTACCTGGCCGTCGGGGCTTTCGTGCAGCATATAGCGCATCAACTCCGAGAGCTTCAGGATGGCGTTGGCGACCGGCTTTGCTACGGGGTAAGCCATGCTAAAGAGCATGTTCAGGGTGTTATAGAGAAAGTGCGGGTTGATTTGAGTTTTGAGAAAGGCCACCTCGGCGGCACGCTTTTCCTCGCGCAGTTGGCGGTTTTCACGCTCGCGGCGTAGGGCTGCCTGTGCACTCCAAACAGCCGCACTCAGCACCACCATCGGACTACCGAAGAAGACATTATCGAAGATGTAATACGTCACCGTCGTGTCGGGCGTGTAGTTGTGGAATCCTAACACGGCCGGGTAGATGACCTCTTCAATTAGGGCGCGCAGGCCGATGTAAAGCGCCAGCACGCCGGCTAGGGCTGCCACCAGCTGCGGCCCCCGGCCCGAGCGCAGCAGGCGCGGATACACCACCAGGTAGCACAGGTAAAACTCCAGAAAACGAATGAACAGGATGGATGCCGTGAGCCACAGGGCTAGGCGCAGGTGCTGACTATGCAGCAACACGCCCAGGAACTCGTAGCCGCTATACAGCAGCCAGCCCAGGATATGCCAGTAAAGAGACTTATTTTTCATGGGGAAGCTAGGAGGGATAAAGACGGACGCGGGCCAGCCCCACGTTGCCCCGATATGCCAAAACTACTGTCCTTGGTCAGCGCCCGCACCTTTTTTATGCGAAAGACCAGTTTTGGGATGTGAAATACCAAAGGAACTTTTTCGGGCAGTAGCAACGGGTTTTAGGGCATTGGAATAATGTTTTTTACCTGAGAAAGGGGCCGGCCCACCTTTGAGCCATCAATCCGCCAACGCCCTTTCCAATGCACCGCTTTAGCCACTTCCGCTGTCTTTTCGTCCTGCTGCTCCTGGCCCTGTCGGCCCTCCCACAGCGGGCCGCTGCTCAGACAACTGCCACCGGCCTCGTGCTGGACCAGGCTGGCCAGCCGCTGCCCTTCGCCACGGTTGTGCTGCTAGCTCTCCCCGACTCCACCGTCGCAGGCTCCCAAACCACCACTGAGCTAGGTGCCTACACCTTCGGCAGTGTGAAGCCCGGCCGCTACTGCGTGAAGGCCTTGCTAATGAGCTACACCAGCGCTCGGAGCGTGGCCTTCGGGGTGGCCCAAGAAGCCATTGCGGTGCCAGCCCTGCACCTAGCTGCTACCGCCACGGCCCTGAAAGAAGTGACCGTCGTGGGCACCCCTCCCCTACTCGAGCAGCACGCCGACCGCACCGTGGTGAACGTAGCGCGCCTGAACACGGCCGGCGAAACGGCCCTCGACATCCTCAAAAAAGCTCCTGGCGTGACCCTCGATAAGGACGACAACGTGGTGTACCGCGGCAGCGCCGGCGTAAACGTGCTGATTGACGGCAAACTCACCTACATGAGCGGCGCCGCGCTGAGCGGCTATCTGAAATCCCTGCCGGCCTCGGCCATCAGCCAAATTGAGCTGATGCCCAACCCGCCCGCCTCGATGGACGCCGCCGGCACGGCTGGGGTACTCAACATCAAGCTGCGCCGCAGTCAGCTTCCCGGATTAAGCGGCACTTACACCCTAGGCCTCGGCCGAGGCCGCTACGAGAAAAGCTGGGCCGGCACCAACCTGGCCTACAACGTGGGCAAAGTGCGCCTGTTCGCCCGCCTCGACGCGGGCCGCTACAACTCCTTTAACCGCCTGACGATGATTCGCCACATCCGCGACAGCATCTTCAACCAGGAAAACCTGTGGCGCCCGCTCACCTACACCGGTACTTACAGCACCGGCGCCGACGTGGCCCTCACCCCCAAGCAGAGTTTAGGAATCCAGCTGCGCGGCGGCTTCGATCGTACCAACGCCGTGAGTACCAGCAACTCCGTGACCACTGATCAGGCCGGCACTCCCGGCGGACGTCGTCAGATGACCAACCCCCAAGCTAGCCACGGCACCAATCAGGCCCTGAACTTCTACTACCGCTACGCCTTCGACAGCACCGGCCGCGAGCTGAGCGCCGCCGCCGACTACGTGCGCTACACCAGCGCCAAAGACCAGAGCTTCCACAATATGACGTTTGCGCCCGGCGCCGAGCAGGGCCGGCCCGCCGAGCAGCTGCGCAGCAACGCCTCCTCGGAAACCACCATCCGGGCCGCCAAACTAGACTATGTGCACCCCTTCGCCGGCACCAAGTGGCGGGCCGAAACCGGCGTCAAAACCAGCTGGGTAACCTCGCGCAGCGCTATCCAATTTGATCAGCTGCTGGATAGCGGCTGGCAGCTCGATGGGCTGCGCACCAATCAGTTTACCTACCACGAGCACATCAGCGCCGGCTACGTGAGCATGAACACCACCCTTCACCACTTGGAGCTAAAAGCTGGCTTACGGGGCGAGCTGACCCAAACGACGGGTACGCCGGCTGTTGGTTCGCGTATCGACCGCCACTACTTTCAGCTGTTTCCCAGTGCTTTCGCCAGCTACCAGGTGGATGAAAATAACCAGGTGAGTGCCTCGGTAAGCCGCCGCATCACCCGTCCCGCCTACCAGAACCTGAACCCCTTCCTTAACTACACTGATTTCTACACCGCCCAGCAGGGCAACCCGTTCCTCGCCCCGTCGCTCTCCCAATCTTTGGTACTGAACTACTTGCACAAAGATTTTCAGGTATTGAGCCTGAGCTACCTGCACGAAACCAACTCGGTGAACAACGTGGTAATGCAGAATGACGATACCAAGGTTTCGACCAGCACCCCGCAGAACCTAGCCGAAACCAGCTCCCTTACCCTGAGCTCAGGCGGCCACACCGACCTGACTAAGTTCTGGGGCACAGATAACCAATTGAGTGGTAGCTACACCCAGGTGCGCACCACCTTGCAGGACCAATCCGTGCGCCTGGCCAGCTACAGTTGGTCGGTCAGTTCGGACCACACCTTCACTCTACCCCGCAGCTACAAGCTACTGGTGGGCGGCAGCTACGATTCACCAGGCGTTCAGGGCCTTTACCACACCAAAGCCAGCGGCGCCGTCAACCTAGGTCTGAAAAAGCAGCTCTGGGCCGAGAAAGCTACCCTAAGCTTGCGCGTAGCCGATGTGTTCAACACCAACCGCTTCCGCAGCACGCTGCGCTACAACAACGTAAACCAGACTTGGAACAACCAGTGGGAAAGCCGCCGCGTGACCCTGGTCTTCACCTGCAAAATCGGTAGCGGCAAAACTCAAGCCCGCCGCGCTGCTGCCAGTTCCGATGAGGAAAACCGGGTGGGCAATTAAGATCCCTTCTGGTGACAACCAGAACGGTTGTCAAAGTAAAACAGGACATCTGAAGCGGAGTGCAACCCTCGCGGAAACGGGGCCCAAAGCAACATAAAGATAATCTAAGACTGTAGCTAGGTAGCAGGCTTGCTCCACCTAAAACCGGGAGGCTCAGCTAGTCACTTTAGCCCTGACAAGCATTCATACACCTCTAGTAGGCGTTGGTAGTATGTAAGCTTGCTTTCATCGGGTAAAAGCAAGAAGTAAGACGGCAAGATAGAAATAAGTCTTATATAAAAAAACACAGATAATTTTACCTTCTACCCGTATACGCTTACGTTTGAGCGCGCCTTAAACAGCTAGTTTTCACATACTCTTTTTACTCTATTCTCCACTTCTTCTCTCCTATTTCATGGTTGTATTCGCTACGCGTTTCTACCGGCTGCGTGCCTGGCCGTCGGTACCGCGCCTGTCCCGCACCCTAGGTGCTGGATTTCTATTATTGCTTGGGCCAGCCGGCATTTTTAGCGCCCAGGCGCAATGACTGATCTATAGTACCACACCCGCCGCCCATCAGGTAGGAGTAGCCCGCAACACGAACGTAGCGGCTGCCTTCTCTTACACGTTGGGGAACAATGCCACGGTGCAAGCCGCCACTAAAGTATTCAGCCAACAGGTGGGCGGTAAGCGGTCTGGCATAACGACCATCAACAGCAACATCCTCACCTTCAACCCAGACGCCGACTTCAAAGCCGGCGAACGGGTATCGGCGACCTTCACCAAAGACATTCAACGCGAGACGGGCGAGAATCTCGTCATCCCGCGGGTCTTGCAATTCATTACCGCCACCAGCCCGAGCACCGGCACCTTTGGCGGCGGCTCGGAAGCAACGGTGGCAAACAGAAACCTGAGCCAGAATGTAGTAACTGGCGACCTAGATGGCGACGGCGATGTGGACCTAGCCTCCGTCAGCACTAGTCGGTCGGTGAGCGTGCGCTTTAATAATGGAACGGGCTCGTTTAGCGGCAGTACCGAAGTAGCGCTAAACCCCGACCTGTCGGCTAGACGAGTCGCGCTGGCCGACCTCGACAACGACGGCGACCTAGACCTGCTCACGGTGGGCTCGAATAGCAGTGAGAAAGGTTTCTTAAGCGTCCGCCTCAACAACGGTCAGGGTAGCTTTACGGCCGTTCCCGATGTAAGCGTTGGAGACGGCGCCCAAAACCTAGCGGTTGGCGACGTGAACGGCGACGGCTATTTGGACGTGCTGACGGCCAACTCCCCCTCGCGGCCGGGCACGGTGAGTGTCCGCCTCAACAATGGCGATGGCACCTTTGCGCCCGCTGGAGGCGATGCACTCGTTTACATCGCCAATCGTCCTTTCGACATCAAGCTCGGTGACATTGATCAGGATGGCGACCTGGATATGGTCACCTCCAACCTGGGGAGCGTCACCGTCTTCCGCAATTCCGGCACGGGCTCGTTCACGACCGGGCAGCAGATTGCCATTGCCAGCAGCCCCTTCCAGTACAGTTCCAGCCTGGACCTGGGCGACATTGATCAGGATGGCGACTTGGACTTCGTGGCGGGTATTGGCGTGGGGTCCCAAGCGACCAGTGCCATTGCAGCGGTTGGGCTTAACAACGGCGGCACCTTCACCTTGGGGCAACAGTTTGGGGTGAATTCCTTTGACATCAGCCTCGGGGATATTGATGGGGACCAAGACCTGGATTTTGTGGCGGCCAGCGGCACACGCTTGAACAACGGCCAAGGTACCTTTGGTGCTCCCACTCCGCTGCCGATTGGTGACACGAGTGCGCTCACGATTAGCTACCTCAGCGATGTCGATAATGATGGCGATCTGGATGTACTAACGGGCAACGAAGGAACGCAGCTCAGCGTACGCCTGAACCAAAATTTGCTCACCCCGCCCCTGGCGGTTACCAGCTTCACGCCGGCGCGCAACACGGTAGCGGCTCCGCGTAGCGCCGATGTGGCCGTGACCTTCAACCAAGCCCTGAGCAACACCGCGACTACGCAAGGCACGCTGAAGGTGTACAGCCAGCAAGCCGGTGGCCTGAAGATGGGCATCGCCAATGTGACTGGCTCGACGCTCACGTTCAACCCCACGGCCGATTTCAAAGCGGGCGAAACCATATTTGCCTCTATCCTGACGGCTTTCCAAAGCAGCAACGGGCAGAGCCTGGCCAAAGGGCAGGTATTCCAGTTCACGACAATTACGGCACCGAGCACCGGCACCTTTTCGGGTGGTTCGGAAGTAACGGTCGGCACCAATCCTACTGGCTCAACGACGGGCGACCTCGACGGCGACGGTGACCTCGACCTAGCTGTCCAGAACTCTTCTTCAGGCAGCATCAGTATCCGCCTAAACAACGGGAATGGCACCTTCACCGGCGGACAAGAGATTAATGGTGGTAGCTCTGTCATACTGGCCGACGTGGACGGTGATAGCGACCTCGATCTACTTGCCCCCAATGCCACGGTGGGTACGAGCGTGCTTGTCTACTTAAACAATGGCAGCGGCTCGTTCAGCCTCTACCAAACGGCCACGGTGCTTGCGGGTGTTACCGATATTGCGGTGGGCGACGTAGATGCAGATGGCGACCTGGATCTGATTACGACAGCGTATGGTTTCCGCCCCGGCAACGCGAGCGTGCGGCTGAACGACGGCACGGGCAACTTTCGTGGTGGCCAAGACATCAACTCCAACGTTGATAGAACCTACAACGTGGCGGTGGGTGATGTGGATGGCGACGGCGACTTGGATTTTGTGATGGGCAATGCCTCCGCTAACCCTGGTAGCGTTCCGCTCAATGCCGTAACGATTTACAGCAACAACGGCAGCGGCACCTTCGATAATGGCCAGCTTATTTCACTGGGGAGTGGTGGTGGCGCAACAGACGTCGCACTCGGAGACCTGGATAAAGATGGCGACCTTGACTTCGTTAGTACGAATGGTGGCAGCACCCAGGTAGCGGTAGGGCTGAACAACGGGAATGGTACCTTCACCACCCGGCAATTTGCGGCCAACATGCAGTTGGGTAGCGTTTCACTCGGGGATGTGGATGGCGACGGGGACCTGGACTTTGTAACGAGCACGGAGACAGGAACGCTTGTATGGGTGAACAACGGCGCTGCTTCGTTCAGCACCACGCAAACGGTAGCCGCAGTTCGCAGTGCCATCCTGAGTGATATAGATGGCGATGGGGACCTCGACTTGCTCGGTCCCGATGGACCAGCGGGCTCCAATACGTTCGGCATCCGCCTGAACCAGAATGCCGCTTCCACCCTGCGTACGCCCGAGAACCCGGCCAATGCGGTAGCGGGTCTAAACTACCAGTACTACGAAGGCTTTTGGAGTGCCGTACCGGACTATAGCACTCTCACCCCAGCCCGCACGGGCATGGTGGCCACGCCGACACTGTCCGAAGCGCAGCGAGAGGATGGCTACGCCTTCCAGTACACGGGCTACGTGACGGTGCCGACCGACGGGCAGTACACGTTCTACACCAGCTCCGACGACGGTTCCAAGCTCTTTATCGGCTCTCAGCTGGTGGTGGACAACGATGGCCTGCACGGCGAGGTGGAGCAATCGGGCACCATCGGTTTACAGGCTGGCACGCACGCTGTTACCATCGCCTTCTTCGAGAACGACGGTGGGCAGACGCTCAACGTGAGCTACGCCGGCCCTAGTCTAGGCAAGCAGCTCATCCCAGCCACCGCCTATAAGCGGGTGTCGACGACGGCCAACCAGGCACCAGTGGCTAACGCAGGGGCCAACCAGAGCCTCACCCTACCCACCAACGCCGTGACGCTGAACGGCAGCGGCACCGATGCCGATGGCAGCATTGCCACCTATGCGTGGACGCAGGTGAGCGGCCCCAACACGGCCACGTTCAGCAACACCACCGTGGCTCAACCCACCGTGAGCAATCTGGTCGCGGGCACCTATGTGTTCAGCCTAGTAGTGACCGACAACCTAGGTGCACCAAGTGCTGCCGCGCAAACGACCGTAACGGTCAATGCCGCCAACAACAGCGACCTACGCACGCCCGAAAACCCGGCCAACACGGTCGCGGGTCTGGACTATAAATACTACGAAGGCTTCTGGGATGCGGTGCCGGACTACAGCACGCTCACGCCGCTGAAAACGGGTACCACCACCGCCTTCGAGCTGACGGCGCAGCAGCGGGACTACGCCTTCTCCTTCCAGTTCACCGGCTACGTGACCGTGCCGGCTGACGGGCAGTACACGTTCTACTCCAACTCCGACGACGGCTCGCTCCTGTACATCGGCAACACGCTGGTGGTCAACAACGACGGCTCACACGGGGACCGAGAGCTCAGCGGCACCATCGGCCTGAAAGCTGGTACCCACGCCTTCACGGTTTCGTACCTACAAGGCTATGGCGGGCAGAACCTGCAAGTGAGTTACGCCGGACCTAGCTTGGCCAAGCAGCTCCTTCCGGCTTCGGCGCTGAAGCGTGTGGCGGGAACCGCTAGCAATCTGCGCGTACCCGAGAACCCGGCCAACGCCGTAGCGGGCTTAGATTACCAGTACTACGAAGGCTACTGGAACACGCTGCCTACCTTCAGCGCGCTCACGCCGGCGAAAACTGGAACCGTCGCCAGCCCGGTGCTCACGCCCGCCTTGCGCGACGATGGCTACGCCTTCCAGTACACGGGCTACGTGACCGTACCTACGGACGGGCAGTACACGTTCTACACTACGTCTGACGACGGCTCCAAGCTCTCCATCGGCTCCCAGCTGGTGGTGGACAACGATGGCTTGCACGGCGACGTGGAGCAGTCGGGCACGATCGGCTTACAAGCCGGTACGCACGCGCTGACTATTGCCTTCTTCGAGAACGATGGGGGCCAGAACCTACAGGTGAGCTATGCCGGCCCTAGCCTAGGCAAACAGCTTATCCCAGCCACCGCCTACAAGCGCGTGGCGGGTACCGCCAACCAAGCGCCGGTGGCCAACGCGGGGACCAACAGAAGCCTTACGCTGCCCACCAACTCGGTGGTTCTCAGCGGTAGCGCGACCGATGCAGACGGCACCATTGCCGCCTACCTCTGGAGCCAGGTGAGCGGCCCCAGCACGGCGAGCTTCAGCAATACGACCGTGGTGCAACCTACCATGAGCAATCTGGTGGCCGGCAGCTACGTGTTCGGCCTGGTTGCCACCGACAACCAAGGCGCCACGAGTGCCCAGACCCAAGTCACGGTGACGGTGAATACGGCGAACAATCTGCGCGTACCCGAGAACCCCACGGGTACGGTTGCCGGCCTGGACTACCAGTACTATGAAGGCTTCTGGGACGTGTTGCCCAACTTCGCCGGCCTGACCCCGCTGCAGAGCGGCTCCAGCCCGGTGATCAACCTAGAGGCCCGTCAGCGCGACTACGGCTACGCCTTCCAGTACACGGGCTACGTGACCGTGCCCACCGATGGGCAGTATACCTTCTACACCAGTTCCGATGATGGCTCCACGCTCTACATCGGCTCAACGCTCGTCGTCGACAACGACGGCTCCCACGATACGCAGGAACGGTCCGGTACCATTGGCTTGCAAGCCGGTACGCACGCTTTCACGGTGACCTACTTCCAGAACGGCGGCGGGCAGGTGTTCTCGGCGAGCTACCAAGGCCCTGGCCTGGCCAAGCAAGTCATTCCGGCCGAGGCGCTACGCCGCGTGACGGGAGCGGCTAAGTCAGTCGTAGCAACCACCGCCAGTGCTACGTCGCCAGGTTCGGTTTCCGAGCGGACCGGGCGGAATACGCTGGAAGTATACCCCAACCCGCTGACAGAAGGGGGCACGGTGCACTTCCGCACCCGGCAAGGCGGCAAAGCACAGGTGTACTTGTACGACGAGCTAGGTCACCTCATTGCCACCGTCTACAATGCGGAAGTAGTGAGTGGAGCGGAATACTACCTGCCGCTATCGACCGAGAAGCTCGCCAGCGGCGTGTACATCTGCCGCTTGATTAGCAACGGCAAAGTAGAAAACCTGCGCCTCACGGTTATCCGCTAAGCCTTCGCTTCTACGTACCCTACCAATGCAAAACGGTGGCCGAGTTCGGCCACCGTTTTTGTTGTTTGCCAAAGGCCTCGGCGACGGAGGGGTTCTGGGAGTTCTTTTGGCAAAAGAGTAGCTACTAGGGCTAACTGCCGTGGTAAACTGAAAAACATGCTGGGTCGTCGTCGTGCCACTTGTGCTCTGCGCCGCCGAAGTCACCGTAGCGGACACAGTTTCACCGGGCTTGAAGTCCGTTGTTGGGTTGAAGCTGAGCGTGTTGCCGCTCACCGTCGCTCTTCCCGCCTTCTTGCTGCCGGCCTGTTGGTTGAAGACGTTTAAGATTTGTTGCGTGGCAATTGTGTTACTCAGGGTCTGACTGAAACCCACGCCCACGTCGTTGGTGCGCGGGGCCGAGCGGGCGTTGCGTGGGGACGATAGGATTGTGACGGTGGGCGTCTGCGCCTGCCCGATGGTCGTTGTCAGCAGCAGGAATGCACCCATAGCGTGCCGAAAACGGATAGGAATTGGGGCAGGAGAATCGAGCAGCGTAGCGAGTAGCGTCATAGACAGCGGGGTATGGTAGTGATGACAGCCGTTTCGCTCGCTTCTTGAACAAGCCTACAGCCTTACAGGGGCTGGGAGTTTTGTCCCAGAAGCAAGCGAAAGAGGCCTAGGGTTGGATGGCAAGTTTCTGTTGGTGTGCGCGGCCATCAGTCGTGCGCAGCGTGAGCTGGTAGAACCCGGCAGCGGAGGCGGGTGCCTCCAGGAGCACCGTATTCTCTCCTACTTGCAAGGTGAGGCGCTGCTGCTGCACTACGCGGCCAAGGCGGTCAGTAAGTGTGAGCGTCGCGGCTTGCGTCTGGGTGGCCATATAGCTCAAGGTAAAGCGCCCCGTACTAGGATTCGGATAGAGGCTCAGTGCACTAGGGCTAGCACTTGTAGCGGTCCGGAGTACGGCCGCGCCTCCCTCCGAGGGCAGCCGGTTGATCCGCACACTGGCCGTACCATCGGCTCCGTTGCCACTGATGATGTCCAAGTCACCGTCGCCGTCGAGGTCGCCTGCTGCGACGCTGCCCACGCCGCGGCCGACCACAAGTTCTTGGCGCGTGTAGAAGCTGTTCGTCCGGCTGATGTTGAGAACTACAGACACGGTGCCACTGTCCGTGTCATAGTCGTTCTCACTCGCCACAATGATGTCGGCGTAGCCTTCCCCTTCTACATCAGCCAGCACCACGCTCACCGCCCCACGGCGGACTGGCAGGTTGCGCGTACCCGAGAAGGAACCTGCTCCATCGTTCAGTCGCACACCCACGGAGCTGCTGTAGGCGCTGGTCATGGTAGGGCCATAGTTGTTGTAATTCGCCGTCACCAAGTCTAAGTCGCCGTCGCCGTCGAGGTCGGCTATGCTCACGCTGTGAGGGTTGAAACCGACCGCTACCTCCTGATTGCCGCTGAACGTGCCCGTGCCGCTGTTCAGGCGTACGCTCACGGTGGTGCCGCTGAAGCTTGGGGTGAGTAAGTCTAGGTCGCCGTCATTATCGACGTCGCCAAGGGCTAGGCTCACGGGCTGCGCGCCTACCGTCACTTCCGAGTTGCCACTGAAGAGGCCCGTACCGTTGTTCAGACGCACACTTACCGTGTTGCTGCTGTAGTTAGCCGTGAGCAGGTCTAGGTCACCATCGGCGTCCACGTCGGCTAGGGCTATGGCCGAGGGGTCGGAGCCTACGCTCACCCGCTGGGTGCCGCTAAAGTTGCCTTGCCCATTGTTCAGGCGAACTTCCACGATACCTACCCCCGTGTTGGTGGCGACCACTACGTCTAGGTCTCCGTCGGCATCTACGTCGCCCAAGGTTAGGGCCCGCGCCGTGCCCGCGATACTGAGCGTGGCGCCCGCTACAAAGCGACCCGCTCCGTTGTTGAGCTGCACGCCGGTAGTTGATACTAGGTCTAGGTCCCCGTCGCCATCGACATCACCGGGGACCACGCCGGCCACGACCACGCCTGCCGTGCTGGCGCCCGCCGCCACATCCGTGGTACCGTAGAAATAGCCCGGAGCCTGGCTCGTGGCGGCCGTAAACTGATATACTTGCCCGGCCGCTAGGTTCTGGCCGCTGCTGTTTTGCACGCCGGTAGTGAGCGTGGCAAAAACCGTTTCACCCGGTTTGAATGGAGCTGAGGGAGTTATGCTGAGCGTATTACCAGTTACCGTGGCGGTGCTAGCTTTCTTCCCTCCTCGTTGGGCACTGAATACCTTCAGCGCGTTTTGAGTGGAAGCACTGTTGCTGAGCAACTGGCTGAAGCTCAGGCTGAGGGGGCCGGTGAGCGGCACGGCGACGCCGTTGCGCACGGGAGTTAGTGCGGTCACGGTGAGCGGCAGTGTCGTAGGTTGATTTAGTCGAACACTGACCCTGCCGGCTTGTAGAAAAGCAGTAGTATTACCCGCGAGCAAATCGGGGGCACCGTCGCCGTTCACATCCCCAACAGCTAGGCTCGATAAGGGCGCCGTAAAGGACACGTCCTGGCCGGTGCTGAAGCCACCAGCGCCATTATTTATACGCACGCTCACCGCGCGGTTGCTATTCGCCACCAGCAGGTCTAGGTCGCCGTCACCGTCTAGGTCGCTGAGCTTTATCTCTACTGGGTTATTACCCACGGCCACTTCCTGACTATTGCCAAACGTGCCGTTTCCATTGTTGAGGCGCAATTTCAACGTATTGCTGTAGCTAGCGGCGGTTATTATATCCAGGTCGCCATCTTTATCTACGTCGCCCAAAACAGACTGAAAGGCACCACTCATTCCGGGGTCGAGTACTTGGCTTGTCGTAAAGCCACCGACGCCATTATTTAGCTGCACGGTCACCGTGCTAACCTGGGCGCCTTTGGTGCTAACGATATCTAAGTCACCATCATTATCCACGTCACCGAGCGTGACATCTCCGAGGTTCCCGGTGCTGTTACTTAGGCCACTAAACGTGCCGGTCCCATCGTTGAAGTGCACCCCGTCATCACTTAGGAGGTCTAGGTCACCATCTGCGTCTACGTCGCCGAGCGCGACAATGGAGCCATAACCATTGATGGCAACCGCCTGGCCTGTGTTGCTGAAGGTGCCATTGCCATTGTTGAGGCGCACGCTCACCGTGCCCCGAATACTTCCGCTGAGCAGATCTAGGTCGCCGTCGCCATCCACGTCGCCAAGTGTTCCTCTATAAGCAGATGCTACACTTACCTCCTGCCCCGCCGTAAAGCCACCGGTTCCGTTGTTGAGGCGCACGCTCATGGTGGCCGGAGTCGTATTATTGGCCGCAACCATATCGATGTCGCCATCGCCATCCACATCCCCCGCCAAGATATCTTGAACGGAACCTGTAACGCTCACGTCTGTGCCCCCGCCAAACACCCCGGAGGCGGGGCTAGTGGCTGTCGTAAACTGAAAGACATGAGGGCGAACCACACTGCCCGTTGTGCTCTGTGCACTGTTACTAACGGTGGCCTGAACCAATATACCCGGCTGAAAGGGTGTAGCAGGTGTGAAAGTTAACGTGTTGCCGTTGACGGTTGTGTTGCCGGCTTTCTTTCCCTCTTGCTCGCTAAACACCTTCAACGAGCCTAGGGTCGTGCCGGCCGTACTTAGGGGCTGATCAAACGTGATGGCCACGGGCGTGTTGCGCACGGCGGCCGGGGCATTGCGGGTGGGTAGCACGGCCGTCACTTGCGTAGAGGGGCTAATGGTCAGGAGCACTCCATTGCTCGCCCCAGCAGCGGTCGTTACTACAACCGCCCCCGTAGTAGCACCCACAGGTACTGCTACCGTTAGTTGCGTCAAGGAATTAGGCACTAGCTCGGCAGCAGGCACGACCACCCCGTTGAAGGAAACCTCTTTAACATTGAGGAAGTCAATGCCAGTGATAGTCAGGCTGCTGCCCACGGCACTGGTCGTGGCCGATAGGCTCGTGATGGTGGGTCTAGGTAGGGCTTGGTTCTGGTTCAGGCGCACGCTCGCAGTGCCATCGTTGGCTGTTGCCAAATCTAGGTCGCCGTCGCCATCTAGGTCACCGAGGGCTACGTCCAACGGTACGCTGCCAACGCTTACTTGCTGTTTATTGGCATAGAAAAAGCCGCCACTGCCATTGTTCAGGCACACGGTGGCTGTATTGCTGCTGCTGTTCGCCGACACAAAGTCAAGGTCGCCATCGCCGTCTACGTCGCCTACTGCTACTCGCGTCGGCATACTGCCTACTACCACATCCTGTCCATCACTGAAGCGACCCGCGCCATTGTTGAGCCGCACACTGACCAAGTTGCCGCTGGTGGAGTTGCCATTAGCCGCCAGCAAATCCTGGTCACCATCCCCATCTACGTCACCGAGCGTCACACTGCTAAGACTACCGGTCAGCGGAACGCCTTGCGCGCTTGTGACAAAAGTACCTGCCCCGATGTTGAAGCTGATGCTTACCGTAGAGCCGCTGCTAACGGCTAAAAGATCCAGGTCGCCGTCGCCGTCAACATCCCCTAGGCTTACTACTTCGTTCCCGTTGGAGCTAGGCGTATTTAGCGCAACGGTCGCGCTTCTCGTGAAGCTGCCCTGTCCGTTGTTGCGTAGTACGTACGCCGTTAAACTCTCGACGCCGCCTACCACCAAATCGATGTCGCCGTCTTTATCTAGGTCGCCCGCCGCAATACTGTAGGTATGTGCGTTGTTCACCGGGTTGACGCGCGTCGTGAAGGTGGTGTTCCCTTGGTTTAGTCCCACTGTTATCCCGACCGGCGTATTATTCGACGTCGCAAAATCAAGATCCCCGTCGCCATCTAAGTCGGCTAAGATAATGCCCGTTGGCATATCTGCGCCGCTTAGCGTAGGCCCCGCCAAGAAGTTGCCACCACCCGCATTAAGCCGAATGCTCACCGTATTGCCGCCGTAGTCGGCAGTAGCTAGGTCTAGGTCGCCATCCTTGTCGACATCGCCTAAGGCAATACTCTGCGACGATCTGCCAGTGCTCACTTCTCCGCCGCCACTGAAGAAGCCACTACTCGGCGTCGGGGTGGGCGTTTGGGCAACAGCCGGTGCATAGGCTAGTAAAACGCCGATGACTGCCAATCTGCAACCAATCGTTGCGTTCGTTTTCGCTAGCACTAAGCTAGCACGAGCTAGAGTAATCATTTGCATAGAAGAAAACAGAATGTCAAACTGCCGCACCACTTGTTGGCTGCAGTACATTACCTGGGTTAAGTAAGCACAGTGGAGCCTAGCTTCGCTCGGCGTAGGCGCGCAATCAGGGAGGCTTATTGTGTAGTGATAGGTATCGGGGTCAATAACGCATCCTCCCGCTGGTAAGGGAAGTGAAAGGACTACTTACCTTCTTGGCAAGCGATACCGAGAGGCAGTACTACGAAGGATAGGTGAAACCCAGCGTTCAAAGAGAGGGAATTCAAGAAAGCAAGTAGTAGACGTCATCATTCAGGCACAAGGAAGCATAGTTAATACAGATAGTCAGCAGAATAGGACGGGGCCAATGTACTTTTGTTTCTGCATAAGTCTATTTATTCTTGATAAGTTAATATATACTTCTTCCCTTAGGCGCCTTGCCGTACTACTCAATAATGGGAGTTGGGCCAGCTTGATCGGAGCACACGTAGCACTCAGCTACTACATTGCCTAGTACAACGCCGAACGGCGGCATCCCTCGCGCAGTTATCTTACCCTAACCACTTCGAGACCTACCTTCAAACGACATCTCAACTCTGTCCGGCTTAGCTAGATCACTTCAGATAGCGGCTAACTCTAGAGAGAGATGTTGCTAGCAGAACACAGGGGTTCCTGACCTATATGGCGAAGTGTTAATCGGCTACTCCATACGCTACTGCCTGGATGCAGCCCGAATAACAGCCTCAGCTTCTGTCATGAATGCATTCTTCCCCTTCTCTCATCAAAGAGCTGTTGGGATACATTTTAGTGTGCATGATTTTGTGCAAATGCTGCTTGAAAATTAATACTAGCTGAACAGTGCTGCCCTAACAACTGAGTGCGGCTCGTTCTATGCAACAGACGAGTAAATGTTGTTCAGCTAAGCACTTACGCGTAAGTGCTTCCACTCGCTGCCGACTCACGTTGAGCTACAAGCTCCACGCTAAAGCGCCACACGAGCCAAATCAACCGCGTCAACACATCAGCGAATTCTTGCGTATTCCTTGAACAAGATAATTTACTTATTCCTGGCTCTCCGTTCTCGCTATAATTCCCACATGCCTGACATTCAAAACAATATATATACTGAGGAGTATCTTTCTTTTATAAATAAGAAGGAGTTTCCCTGTGTTGCGGCCAAAACCGCTCTCACCTTTCAGCAGCTACACTGCCTGGTTGTAGATCACCTCGCCTGCCCCAAGGATGATGCGGCCATTTTAGACTTTCTCTATGGCTTTGTAGACTCCTACCGGCAGTCTGATAAGCTGTATCATAGCGCGGCTATTATCTTTAAAGGCCCGGAGGCTCCCAACGAGGCCCTTTTCGAAGAGTTCTTCTGGCAGCGTATGCAAGCGCTTTCCAACTTAGATGCCCAGCGCTATGGCTACGACCAGCGGGTAGTTGCGGACCCCGCCTCACCCGACTTCAGCTTTAGTCTGAAAGAGGAAGCTTTTTTCGTTATTGGCCTTCATCCTGGTAGTTCGCGACTAGCTCGGCAGTTTACCTACCCTACCTTGGTGTTCAATCCTCACGCCCAGTTCGAACAGATCCGCACCAACGGTCGCTACGATAATATCCGTAACACGATTCGGACCCGCGACGTGGCGTATTCGGGTTCCATCAACCCAATGTTACAGGATTACGGCAACGCATCGGAAGCGTACCAGTATAGTGGCAAGGCCTACGACGAATCCTGGAAATGTCCTTTTTTAAGTGAACATGGAGCAATTAACCATCATTCCGCCGCGTAGCGGCACCGCCTTTGTATTACGCAAAGGTCAAAAACTAAAAGTAGTGGACGTCGAGGGCGAGCAGGTCTCCGATTTTGTCTGCTACAATCTGGCTGACAAAGCGGAGTACCTTTCCTCAGGACGAACTATTGACTACGCCGAGACGATCTTCTTGACCAAAGGGCACCCCTTCTATTCCAACCGCAGCAATATTCTGTTTGAACTGGTGGAAGACACCGTTGGCCGGCACGATTTTCTGCTCACGCCCTGCAGTGCCGATACGTTCCGGATCATCTATGGCCATACCCATCCGCACCGGGGGTGCTTCGGGAATCTATGCGAGGCTCTGCATGAATACGGTATCAGCCCCGATGCTATCCCGATCTGCTTCAATATCTTCATGCACGTGACCGTGGATGGGGAAACCGGGAAAGTAGCCGTGCTGCCCCCAAAAAGTAAAGCAGGCGACTACGTAATACTGGAAGCGAAAACGGACTTGCTGATCGGCATGACGGCGTGCTCGGCGGAGATGTCCAACAACTATGCCTTCAAGCCCATTGGCTATCAGATTCTAGAGTAGCTCTACAGCACACCATCAGCATACAATCCTTGCCCTCACGAGCGGCTTGGCAGCGCCGGATACAGCTCCGTTGCGGACCTATTTCTGTGGGCACACACAGTTGTAGGAGCAGTACCCGACCTTTTGCTTAGTCGTGTGGTTGTATGAACCAACTTTGTCTCCTTTCCAAGATTGCCTCTATACAAGCGGACTTGACCAACTTGCGGGACAGCCTCCCAGTCTAGTAGAATATCTACAGCAACGCATGCAGGCAAATTAGCTGCAACTGCGCGATCTGGTGACCGACACGGGCTACTCGGATGGCTTCAACTATGCGTTATTAGAACACTAGGTCCTTACCTCCTGGATTCCCGTTTTTGGTTCATACAAACCACCAGCCACCGGTTTCACATACCACGTAGCCGCAGACGATTATCGCTCTCCAGCCGACAAGCCGCTGCCCTTCCGCAAGTACAACACCAAGGCCGACAGCGGCTAGGTCAAGCACTACCGAGCGGCGTACCAAGATCCAGAGGAGGCCAGCTTTGTCACCGGCACGGAGCTTCTGGTAGACGGCGGATTGATTGATGATATTCCCTTAAGTAGCGCACCTGCTTATACAAGGCAAATACGGTCTCCCGCCTCCTGTTATTTCTAATTTGCCAATAATAGTGGGTCTTGGGTTAAGCAGTGGCTTGCTAAATAATCTCTGGGCGTATTGAATTACTACCTAGTTCTTAATTATCTTTGACATACCAAACGGTCGGTATTGTACAGGATGCTCGCGCATGCATTTTAAAAATGGTCCTCAGGCTGTTCTTCCCGAATAGCTGTAAAGAGGTAATAATGAGTGGACTGGTAGAGGCGGACAGCTTATCTAAGGGCGCTTTCTACCAGTACTTCAACCGCAGTATTATCAAGTAACCAGTCATTCCTTAATCAGATAAACTCTACTTGCTAAGCAGGTCATTATCTGAATTTAGTTTTCTAATAAAAGCTCTATGAAAAGGCACAGACTCGGAATAAATGGGCCACTCGTTTCGGCTATCGGGTTGGGTTGCATGCAGATGTCAGGCGCGGTAGGGCCCCACCTGGGACCAGACCGTGACCAGGACGGCATCGCCACCATACAGGCAGCGCTTGATGTCGGCATTAACTTGCTTAATACCGGCGACTTTTATGGGATGGGACACAATGAAATGCTCGTTGGTCGTGCCCTCAAGGGCCGGCGCGACCAGGCCATTATCAGCGTCAAATTTGGCGCGCAGAAGTCGCCAAGCGGCGCATTTCTAGGTTTCGATAGCCGCCCTGCCTCCATCAAAAACTTCGCGGCTTACTCGTTACAGCGGTTGGGCGTTGAGGTAATCGACATCTACCAGCCGGCACGCATCGCACCTGATGTCCCGATTGAAGACACGGTCGGCGCTATCGCTGACCTTATTCAGGAAGGCAAAGTTCGCTTCCTAGGTTTGTCTGAAGCTAATGCCGAGCAGCTGCGGCGGGCGCATGCCACACACCCAGTCACGGCACTGGAAATAGAGTATTCGCTGGCGACGCGAATGATAGAGCGCGACATCTTGCCGACCGCCCGCGAGCTGGGGGTTGGCATTGTTGGCTATGGAGTGGCGGCGCAAGGCCTCTTGCTGGGAGACATGACAGCGCCGCTGCCGCCCGATGACCGGCGCGCAAAGCTATTTCCCCGCTTTCAAGGCGCTAATCTGGTACACAACCTGAAGCGCGTGTCGGTGCTCAAGGAGCTAGCTGCTGCGCGGAACTGCACCCCCGCTCAGCTTGCCATCGCGTGGGTGCTCATGCGTGGAGAGGATATCGTGCCCCTCGTCGGTATGAGTCGACCCTCGCGGCTGCCCGAGAACCTTGCGGCGCTGGAACTGCGCCTAAGTAAAGAAGACCTAGGACTACTGGAAGAGACGTTTGCGGACGGCGCGATTATAGGCGACCGTCAACCGCCGCAATTCAAGCATCTCGTTCCAAATTAAACCCAACTGCGACCCATCGTTTTACTTAAAACATCAGGAGATACTATGCCTACTATAAAGGCCGTTCAGTTTGATGACTACGGCGACGTCGATGTGCTGCAAGTGCGTTCGGTGCCCCGCCCTTCCCCCAAAGCCGGGGAAGTCCTCCTCCAAGTTAAGGCGGCCGGTATTAACCCGGGGGAAACGGTCGTTCGCCGAGGGGGCATGCCCGGCAAGCTGCCCTCAGGGCAAGGGGTCGACTTGGCAGGCGTAGTAACCGAAGTGGGCGCGGGCGTCGAGTCCTTCCAGGTTGGCGACGAGGTACTGGGCTTCTGCGCACTTAATGCCCGGGCGAGTCAGGCGGAGTTCGCCATCGCGCCAGCCGACAATCTAACCGCTAAGCCGTCAACTGTTTCCTGGGATGTGGCAGGCGCGCTGTTTACCGCCGGCGCCACGGCCTACGCCGCTGTTCGGGCCGTGGGGCTCGCACCGAGGGATGTGGTCGCCATCTCCGCTGCGACGGGTGGGGTCGGCACCATTGCGGTGCAGCTGGCAAAACGGGCCGGCGCCACTGTTCTCGGCATTGCGGGACCGTCGGGTAATGACTGGCTAACCGGCCACGGGGCCATTCCAGTCAATTACGGGCCAACCCTCGCTGACCGGCTGAAAGCCGCGGCGCCTGGCGGGCGTATTGACGCCTTTCTCGATTTCTTCGGCACTGGGTACGTACAGCTGGCGATACATGACCTAGGTGTGCAGCCAGCGCGGGTGAACACGACGATTGACCTCGCCGCCCTTACGGCTTTCCCCGTTAAGGCTCACGGTAACCTTCATGCCGCCAGGGCCAGTGTGATGGCGGAATTGGTACAGCTCATTGCGGCCGGGGAGCTAGAAATCCCCATTGCCGCTACCTACCCACTAGACCAGGTTCGGGATGCCTTTCGCGCGCTTGAGCAGCGACACACCCGTGGCAAAATCGTTCTTCGTCCATAGAAGTTTGGGTGTTGTTAAACAACTAGGAAACACTAAGCCAGCACAGCTCTTCATTGGGAAGGATGTACTGTCTTAGTTTTCAATATTTTAGCTTAGACAATCCTTTTCGCGCGTTTCCTTACCTTTGTCATACCAAAGGTTTTATGCAGGATGCCCGCGAACACATTTTAGAAACGGCCCTTCAGCTGTTCTCCCAGAACAGCTATCGGGAAGTCACGATGAGCGGGCTGGTGAAGGCGAGCGGCTTATCTAAGGGCGCTTTTTACCATTACTTCGGCAGTAAAGAGCAACTGTTTGAGGCCGTTATCGAGCGCTTCTACAGTGGGCAGATGCAGGTGGACTACAGCCGCTATTCTCACGAGTCGCTGCACGCCTTTTATGGCGACCACTTGCAGCGTATCGTCGAACGCCTCAACCAGCACCTAGTGGAGGCCGCGGAAGAAGGAACATTACGGGCCAGCCATTTCCTGCTATTACTCGACGCGCTCAAACGCCTACCCGCGTTTCAGGCGCTGCACGAGCGGCGGCAAGAATTGGAACTGGCCGAGTGGTCGGCGGTCGTGCGGCAGGCACGGGCGACGGGCGAGATACAAACCTCACTGCCGGATACGCAGGTGGCCAAGCTATTCATCTTTCTCGGCGACGGCATCGCCATCAACCATATGCTGCAGCACCAGACTGGTGAGTTGCAGCAGGAAATCAAAGCTAGCTTCGACGCGCTCTACCACCAGTTTAGGGCTTAGCTAGCGGACTAGCTACTTAGCGCATCTCCTGCGCCCCTACCTGCCTGACCGCAACTGATCCAGGTAGCTAATGCTCTGTGACTTCCTTTCAGGCCTTGGTGGCGTATCATGAGGCGGTACAGAGCAGGAATCGGCGGACAACTGCTACGATAACGCCCACGCCGAATCGTTTTGGAGCCGACTCAAAACAGGCTAGTTAGACGGCAGCAGCTTCCGCTTCGAGGACATTCCGAGAACTAATCTTGTATTGAATAGAGGCTTCTGAGATCCGGCTTAGCGAGGCTGCTTGGACATTTTGTAAAGAGAGAATCAGAAGATGTCCAAGCCACGTGTCTTTGCCTACGATCTTCTTCCCAACGGCCCCTCTTGTGCCGTACGAGGCCTACGAGCGCGTCCGTACCCAGCCGCAAGGCCGTAGTAGCTTCGGTCTAGCCGCGCAGCAACCGGTGGCGCGCTCCTTCGTGCCAGAAGAAGCCGTGCTCGGGGAGCTCGGGGAAGTCGAGTGTGGCAAGACGGCCGAATGATCACCGCTGCGCTAAGTCTGGCACCTGACCGCAAACGAAGAATTTTCCTGGCAGCGGAGTAACGGACCCGCGCCCCTAGCCCTACCTATCCCAACGCTGGGAGCCGGCATACGCCACTGCCAAGCCCGGCGACCAGCTTGGCAACCTGCCCCAAAAGCGCCTATCTTCGGCAGTGATTCTACGTCTTGTATTGCTATCAGTACCGCTATGACTTCCCCACTACCGGACCCGAGCACCGACCCTTCCGCCCAGCCGCCGCTGGCCTTCCCCAGCGCCTGGAGCCTGCCCGGAGTCGTAGCCAGCCTGCCGGTCGCGTGCGTGCTGCTCACGCCCACGCTGCACGTGGCCGCCGCCAGCGACGCCTACCTGGCGGTTTTCGGCCTGACGCGGACGCAACTGCTGGGGCGCACCCTGTTCGAGGTGTTTCCCGGCTCGCCCGGCACGCCGGAGGGCGATACTATCACCAGCCTGCGGGCTTCCTTGCAGCAGGTGCTGGCCACGGGCGAGCCCCACCACATGGCCGTGCAGCATTACAACGTGCCTAACCCGGCCGCCCCCGGCCAGTTCATGGGGCGCTACTGGGACCCCACCAACACGGCCATCCGCGACGCGCAAGGCGCCGTCACTGGCCTCGTGCACAGCATCGTCAACGTTACCGAGCGCGTGCAGGCCCAGCAGCAGCGCGACGAGCAGCAGCGCCTGGTCGAAACGGTGTTTGCCGAGGCGCCCACGGCTATTTGGGTGGCGAAGGGGCCGGAGTACGTATTTGAATTGGTCAACCCGCTGATGGCGCGGATTCTGGGCCACTCGCCGGCCGAGCTGCTGGGCCGGCCCCATTTTGAAGCTCTGCCCGAACTCGTCAGCCAGGGCGGCCCTGCCCTACACGCCCGGGCGTGGCAGGGCGAGGTCGTTTCTATCCAGGACTTACCCGCCCACTTCACCCACCAAGCAGAAGGGGAACTGAGCTACTTCAGCTTCGTCATCCAGCCCCTGCGCGATGCCCAGGGCCAGGTGGAGCGGCTGGCGTGCGTAGGGGTCGAAGTCACCGACCAGGTGCGCGCCCGCCAGCAGGTGCAGCTGCTCAACCAGGAACTGGCCACGATGAATAAAGAACTACGGGCCAGCAACGAGCAATACCAGACCGCCAACACCGCCTTGAGCGAAGCCCAGCAGCAATTGCGCCAGCTCAACGAGGCGCTAGAATCGCGGGTGCAGCAGCGCACGCAGGAGTTGGAAGCCAGTCACCAGGCCGCCGCGGCGCTGCAAGCCGAGCTGCTGGCCGCCGCCCAGCGCCAAGTGCAGCAGCGCGAAGACCTCTACCAGGTCTTTGAGCAAACCGCAGCCGTGGTGCTGCTGCTACGCGAGCCGGACCACCGCGTCGAGTACGCCAACCCGACCAGCGAGCACCTCATGGGCACCCGCCTGCTGCGCGGCCGCCCCTTGCGCGAGTGCCTGCCCGAAGCGCAGGAGCAGGGCTTTCTGGCCTTGCTCGACGGAGTGTATCAGACGGGGGAAACGTTTATAGGCAATGAATTACCCTTTACCGTGCAGGACGCTGACCAGCCGCCCCGCACCATCTACTTTAGCTTCAGCTACCAGGCCTACCGCGAACAGGGCCGGATCGTGGGCGTATCGGGCTTCGGCTACGACGTGACGCAGCAGGTCGTGGCCCGCCAACAGCGGGAGGAGCAGCAGCGCCTGGTCGAAACCGTGTTTGCGCAGGGGGCCACGGCGATTTGGGTGGCGCGGGGGCCGGCGTACGTGGTGGAACTAGTCAACCCGCTGATGGCGCAGATGCTGGGCCGCTCGCCGGCCGAGCTGCTGGGCCGGCCCTATTTTGAGGTCATGGCCGAACTCGTTGATCAGGGTGCCCCCGCCCTACTGAATAGAGCCTGGCAGGGTGAGGACGTGTTTGTACAAGACTTACCCGTGCAGTTCGCCCACCGGGAAGAGCTGTGCTACTTCAGCTTAACGATCCGACCCTTACGCGATGCCCAAGGCCAGGTGGAGCGGCTGGCGGGCGTGGGGGTCGAAGTCACCGACCAGGTGCGCGCCCGCCAGCAGGTGCAGGGCCTCAACGAGCAACTGGCGGACCTCAACGAAGAGCTGGCCGCCATCAACGAGGAGCTGACGGCCACCAACGAGGAGCTGCACGAAAGCAACACCCGCTTGGTGCGCACCAATGCCGACCTGGACAACTTCGTCTACACGGCCTCGCACGACCTGAAGTCGCCCATCAGCAACATCGAGGGCCTACTCACGCTCTTGCCGGAGTTGCTGCCCACGGCCGTGCTCACCGACGCGCACGTAGCTCCGTTGCTGGCGCGCATGCAGGAGTCTATCGAGCGCTTCCGGCGCACGATCACGCACCTGACCGATGTGAGCCAGCTACAAGCCGAGTTTGCCCAGCCCGCCGAGACCGTTTCCCTGGCGGCCATCATTGAGGATGTGCGGCAGGACCTGCACTTCCAGTTCCTCGAATCCAGGGCCGTGCTCGACGTAGCCGTGAATGGTGTGCAGCCGCGGGTGTTCTCGCCCAAGAACCTGCGCAGCCTGATCTACAATCTCCTGAGCAATGCCCTCAAGTACCGCCACCCCGAGCGGGTGCCCCGGGTGCGTATCCGCTGCCAGCCAGTGGGCGACGCGCTGGTGCTCACGGTGCAGGACAACGGCTTGGGGTTGAATGAGACGCAGCAACAGCGCCTGTTTCAGCTCTTCCAGCGCCTGCACACCCATGTCGAGGGTTCAGGCGTGGGCCTGTACACAGTCAAGAAGATTGTGGACAATGCGGGCGGGACCATCACCGTTGTCAGCCAGCAGGGCGTAGGGACGGCGTTCACCCTCACCTTCCCCGCCTAGGGACTGGCTTCTACTAGTTTTTTCTATCCTCTCCATGCCCCGTTTAACAAGTGTGCTGCTGGTCGATGATGACGAGACCGCCAATTTTCTGAATAAGATAGTCATTGAGCGCGCCGGCGTGACCGAGCACCTGCTGGTAGCTGAGGACGGGGCACAGGCTCTGCGCGCACTGGCCACGACTTGCCAGGTGCCCGGCCAAGCGCAGTGCCCGGAACTGATTCTGCTCGACCTGAACATGCCCGTGCTCAACGGCATCGAGTTTCTGCAGGCTTACCAGCACTTGCCCGCCACGCAGCGGCAGGGCATCGTGGTGATGCTGCTCACCAGCGCCTCCGTGGAGCGGGATCTGGACCAACTGCGGGGCTTACCCTTGGACGGCATCCTGGAAAAGCCCCTGACAGTGACCAAGCTCCAGCAGCTGCTCGATGAGTATTTCCCGGCCTAGCACATGCATTAAGTACCCGCTGGCGCTGGGCTGCTACAGCCTATCGGCCGCCATAGCGGGAGAAGAGTGCACCGCGAACACTTTCTCCTTGGGGATAGGTGCTGATAACGTAGAGGCATCACTGGTGTTAGCTGGCCCGTCTCGACCAGATTGCTCGCTAACGCTATCCTTGCAGCCAGCTGACCCTTCAAGGTAAAAGGAGCCCTGTCGCCGGGTACTAAACCAGCCGTTGGAGCAAGAGCAGCACGCCTTTGCCAGTAAAGATACACCCCCGTCGCGTGCGGTAGCCTTTCTCGCTTAAGGCCTGGGCACTTTCCCGTAAGCTCAGTCCCTTCTCGCCCAGCAAGTGGAGCAGGTGCTGGCACTACACGTTGGCTTGCTGCTAGGCGCGCACCTGCCTTTTGCACGGAGATTTCCCACGTTCCGAGCAGTTCTCCCCACACTTTCTTGGCCGCCAACGCTTCTTTAGTGCGCTTGCTGATGAGCTCACGTCCGTGCTGGGCCAGGCGGGCGAAGATGCCTTTGGTCCAGGTGTTCAGCTCGAGCAGGTCCACGGCCACAAACGGCACCTCTAAGCGCAGGATGTAGGCGGCATCCCAGCTCACACGATCTAGCGTGGCCACCAGCAGCGTGGCGCTCAGGCGCCAGCACTCGGCCATGGCTTTGGCCAGTTCGGGGCGCCGGTTGTTCTTCCCCGATTTTACTTCCTGAAACAAGGCTACGATGGCGGCCGGATCGGACATACGCTCGCTGTTGCAGAACTTAAGACCACTTGTTGCTCGATTAAGCAAGTAGTTTAGAAAGGAGGAACTGGCTATCGACCAGCGACCAGAGAGGTCACTAATTTGCCTTTCTCGGTCGGACTGCAAGGCTAGGACTCGGCTCATGACCAGCTTTGGCTGGTCATGAGCCATTTTTAAAATTATAAGCAACTGCACTGAGCAGCGTGGCCTTATGAGCAGTTACCCAGCCCTTTGTACCGACTCGGCGTAGTCCATAATGATGGATCAGGCTACCAAAAACAGGCTCGACCATGCGTTGCTGGACCCGCCGCATTCGCTGGCCCGCGCAGCTTCGCTGATCGTGCAAAGTGCGGCGGCAAGCCGCATCAAAGGCTGAGCGCATAAACTTTTGCTAGGGTGCTGCGGGCGTGCAACTCATTTTCAACGGGTACTGCTGACAATCTTGGTAAGCTGCGCGGTAATTCTTGGCCCAGTTTCCGTCTTGGCGGGCGGCGTAGTTGCGGACGGGCAGTAACTTGCCTGCGGGACACAAAAAAGCGTCTATCTCGGCTTCGTAGCGAAATCCATCCACCACTGGTTTATACGCGCCAAAGACCGGAACCCAAGGCTGGATACCACGCGCTGTTCCAAGAATGCATAATTGAAGCCATTACAATAGCGCGTATCGGCAATGAGTTCGCTAAGCTCAGCCACGGAACCCCAAAGGCGCAACCTCCCGTACTGTTACGCAAATGTTTCGCGGCCGAAGTAGGCCCACACCACCTGTTTGCTTATGTTCCAAGACATCCAACGCGTACTCCACACCTACTGGGAGGCATTCCTCTTTATTGCACCCAAGCTCCTCATTGCCCTAGTGGTTCTTTCGCTGGCGCTGGCGGTTGCCAAACGCTTCAGCCTGTTGCTCAGTGGCCGTTTGCAGAGTAAAGCCCACGATCCACTGCTGGCTGATTTTCTGACGAACGTGGCAAAATGGGGGATGATCCTGACGGGGTTGCTGCTAGCCATGCAGATCGTGGGGCTTTCGGGGGTAGTTAGTGGGGTGTTGGGTGCGGCCGGGCTCACGGCTTTCGTGGTTGGCTTTGCGCTCAAGGACATCGCCGAGAACTTTCTGGCGGGCATGGTGCTGGCGTTCAACCGCCCATTCCACATTCACGACACGGTACAGATTCGGGATATGCTAGGTCAGGTGGAAGCGCTGAACCTTCGGACGACCATTATTAGAACTTTTGAAGGAAAGCAAATTTCGCTGCCAAATGCCGTTGTGCTGCGTGAGCCCCTCACCAACTTCACCCGCAACGAGTATATCCGCCAGGACTTTCTGGTAAGTGTTGACTACGGCGAACAGCCAGGTCCGGCTCAGGTAATCGACAAGATCCTGCAATACGTCAACGGCACGGAAGGTGTCGAATCGACGCCCCCGTATGTGAGCTACATTACCTTGGAAAAAAGCGCCGACACCACCGCCGACTTACGCGTGTACTTCTGGGCTCCTTCCGAGGATTACCGCCGTCAGGTGCTAGTCTTGAAAAGCAACCTGATGCAGGGCACCAAGGCGATGCTCACCGAAGCCGGCTACCCGCCTACCACTACCGTGAGCTAGGGCTCGCTACGCTAGCGTATTTCTGTTATTTTATCCTAGTAACTGCTACTTTGCTCCACGCTTGCGCGAGCTAGGGTTATTGGCGTGTCGCGGCTAGGTTATTGCAACGCTTTATTACTCTGCCCTTAGCGATTCATCAATGCCCAAAAGTACCGTTCACCGCATCCTAGGTCCGCTGTTGCTGTGGCGCCTGCGCCATATCAACGACCGGGTGTACTTGATTTTGGTGAGCGTGCTGGTAGGTACCGTAGCCGGACTAGCGGCCGTCATCCTGAAGGGTTCCGTGCATACGGCGCAGGAATGGCTGTACGAGTGGATACCCGAGCAAAAACGCGTCTTTGCCCTTTTTCTCTACCCTATCCTTGGTATTGGGCTTACGGTGCTGTTTACCCGTTACGTACTCGATGGGCAGCTCAGCCGTGGTATTGCTCCTATCATTTACAACATTGCGCGCCAAGGCAGTATCGTGCCGCGGAGCAAGATGTACTCACAATTTTTCACCTCTTTCCTGACTGTCACCTTCGGGGGGTCGGCGGGGTTGGAGGCGCCTATTTCGGTAACGGGTGCGGCGCTGGGCTCCAACCTAGGTCGCCTGCTGCGGGTGGGTCGGCGCGAACGGCGTTTGCTCACGGGCTGTGGCGCGGCCGCGGGCGTGGCGGCCATCTTCAACAGTCCCATTGCGGGCGTGCTGTTCGCGGTAGAAGTGATTTTGTCGGAGTTATCAGCGCCCTTTTTTATCCCGTTGCTGATTTCCTCAGCCACCGCCACCGTCATTTCCAAGGCCTTTTACGTGGGCCAGCCGTTCGTACTGATTACCACCACGTGGCCGGTCGAAGCCATTCCGCTTTACCTGACCCTCGGGGTGTTCACGGCGCTACTGTCGGTGTACATGATCCGCATCTACTTCCTAGCCGATAAGTTTTTCACTACCTGGCCGGGTGCTTTCCGCAAAGTAGTTGTGGGCGGGCTGATTCTGGGCGGGCTGGTGTTTATTTTTCCGCCCCTATACGGCGAAGGCTACAACATCGTGCAGCTGCTGCTGAGCGGCCAGCCTGAGCGCCTCGTCGACGGGTCTATCTTCGCCGTGTACCGCGACGAGAACATCTGGACGCTGCTGCTGATGGCGGGAGCTAGCATGCTGTTCAAAGTGTTTGCCACTACCATCACCATCGGGGCGGGCGGCAACGGGGGCATGTTTGGCTCGTCGCTGTTTACTGGTGCGCTCCTAGGTTTCATCCTGGCTAGGCTCATCAATATGAGTGGCCTCTACCCTATTTCGGAAGTGCACTTTGTGGTGCTCGGGATGGCGGGAGTGCTGGCCGGTGTGATTCACGCCCCACTCACAGGCATCTTCCTGATTGCCGAAATTACGGGCGGCTACGCGCTGTTTGTGCCGCTGATGGTGGTGACGTCTAGCTCTTACCTCATCACGAAATACTACGAACCCTATTCGGTGTACACCCGCAAGCTGGTGCAGCGTGGCGTAGTGATGCACGCCGACCGCGACCGGGGCATTCTGGCCCAGCTTAGCCTTTTGGCTTTCGTGCAACGTGATTTCGTAGCCGTGCACCCCGATGACACGCTCGGGGAGTTAGTCGATGCCTTCCGGCACGCTTCCCGCAACCTCTTCCCCGTTCTCGACGACGATATGCAGCTGCTAGGCATTGTGTCACTGGATAAAGTGCGTGATGCTCTCTTCGACGACAAGCACTACGACACCACTCGCGTAAGCGACCTAATGAGCCCTCCGCCCGCTATCATCAACGTTGAGGATAGCATGCTCGACACCTTGCACCAGCTGGAGGAACACGATGCGTGGGCCCTGCCAGTTGTGCGCAAAGGCAAGTATGTGGGCTTTATTTTAAAGACGACCATCCTAGCGGCCTACCGCCGTCAGCTCCTCAAAGAGAGTGACTGAAGAGTGACTGAGTGGCTTCGCACTGAGTGACTGAGTGATTGTTCTAGTACCTTGCCCGGCTGTTTGACTCAGTCACTCAATACTCCCCTAGCTCGGGTTTGCGGTGGGCTAGCAGCAAGCCAACCATCATCAGCACGCCAGTAAGCAGGATTACCATGAAAAGGATGCTTTCGCTAATTTCGCCGATGCTGTGCTTGGGCGGAATGCTGAAGAATAGCAGTATCGTAATCAGGCCCTTCGGGGCAATGAATAACTCTGGAATCAGATCGGTGCGAGCAATATAACGCAGGTAAAAAAAGCGAATGACGGTCAGCACCCCTATAATCAGCAAGGCTTGAAGAATCACGGCACTGCTTAGCAAGCTGCTGATGGTGATTGAGTAACCGAAAATTAGAAAGAAGAAGGTCCGGATCAGGAAGGCCGACTCGGCCGTGATGCTGCGTAGCTGCTGCACTTCGCTGGTGAGCCGCTCGGGGTGGAACCAGCGCCGTAGAGGTCCTTTCAGAAACAGCTCAGCATTATTGACCGCCAGGCCGAACACCAACACCAGCAGGAGTGACGACAAGTGTAGCTCCTTGGCTAGGCTATACATCAGCACCAGGAAAGCTAGGATCAGGAAGAACTTGATGTGCAGTCGAATCCGGTCGAGTAAGAACGCCAACACCGCCGTACTGACCACCGCTACCAACAGAATGGCGATGGAATCGCGCGTGAAGGTGATAAAGGAAATGCCCTGGGCAAAGTTATCCTGCAAGGCAAAGTTGAAGAACATGATACCTAGGATGTCGGAGAAGGTGCTCTCGTACACGATAAATTCCTGCTTCTCACCACCTAGGCTCGCCACGCTCGGAATGGCAATAGCGCTGCTGATGACGGCCAGCGGCACCGCATTCACCAAGCAGCTCTGGAACGACACCCCCACATATTCTCGCAGCAGCAAGGCAATGGCAATAGCCTGAACGATCAGAATCAGCGCGGCAGCGAAAAAGGAACGCCGAATCAGCGGGGCTTTCTCGCGCGCTAGGGTGAGGTCGAGGGAGCCTTCCAGCACAATCATAATCAGTCCAATAATCCCGAATATCTCCAGCACTACCTTCGGCACGACTAGGTGCAGGTCGGTGTAGTCGGCGGCTTGTCTTAGGGCGATACCCGTCAAGAGCAGCATCAGCACGGACGGCACTTTCGTGGCCCGCGCGGCCATATCGAACAAATAAGAAAGAATAACGGCTATGCTCAGCCCAATCAGGATGTTGTACGAACTCATGCAGGTGGCTCGGTGAGGCTTAGTAAGCTCTGCTATACGGCCGCTCTCCGCTTATCGCCAGAAAATAGTCACACATTATTTAATAAGTATTTATCAATGAGTACATTACCTAACACTACTCCTGCTTATTAGTCGCCCAATAGTTAGGTAACGTATCTTGCTTCTTTTTTAACTCTATGGCGTTTTCTATTGCCGTTGTAGGCGGCGGACCAGCAGGCTTACTGGCGGCGCAGCGCTTGGCGGAGGCAGGGCACCACGTTGCGGTGTACGAAGCACAAGCCACCGTCGGTCGCAAGTTTTTGGTAGCCGGACACGGTGGCTTCAACCTTACCAATGCGGAGTCGACTACGGCATTTCCGGCGCGCTACGGGGCGGCACAGACTCAGTTTGCAGCTTATCTGCGGCATTTTTCGCCCGATGAACTGCGGCAGTGGACCGCCGACCTAGGTATTCCCACCTTCGTAGGCACCAGTGGCCGCGTGTTTCCGCTCGATGAGTACAAACCCGCTCAGCTGCTTCGCGCCTGGCTCAAGCGCCTGCAAGAGCTAGGGGTAGAGCTGAAAACTCGGCACCGCTGGCTGGGATTCGTCGGTGCCAAAGGGCTACGTCTGCGCGACGACGTGAGCGGGCAGGAGTTCGTGCTTGAGCCCGACGCCACGCTGCTTGCCCTTGGGGGTGCCAGCTGGAGCAAGACCGGCTCCGACGGCCGCTGGACTGCGCTCGTGGAGGCCGCTGGAGTTGCTACGGTGCCTTTTTCCCCGGCTAACTGCGGTGCCGAGATTCAGTGGTCTGCTTTCTTCAAGGAGAAAGTTGGCCGAACGCCGCTCAAGAACATTGCCCTGCACTGCGGCGATCAGCAAGTACGCGGCGAAGTTTTGCTCACGGATTACGGGCTAGAAGGCACCCCCGTGTACGCCCTCACGCCCGCCCTGCGTGCCGCTCTAACCCAAAACACGCCCGCCCCGCTCCTGCTCGACCTCAAGCCCGACCTCACCGACGCGCAGCTTTTGCAAAAGCTAGGTCAGCCGCGCGGCGGCAAATCATTGGCTGCTTTTCTGGTCAAGGCACTGCACCTCGGTCAGCCGGTACCTACGCTATTGCGCGAAGTAGCCCCACCCGAAGCCACAGCCACTCCCGAAAGGTTAGCCCAGTTACTGCGCCAAGTGCCGCTCCCGGTTACCGGCTTGCGCCCGCTGGATGAAGCTATTTCTACGGCCGGGGGCATTCCGTTTGCGGAAGTCGATGAACAGCTCATGCTGCGGCGCCGGCCTGGTACGTTCGTAGCCGGCGAAATGCTAGATTGGGAAGCGCCCACGGGCGGCTATCTGCTGCAAGGGTGCTTCAGCACGGGCGCATGGGCCGCGCGAGGGATGCAGGAGTGGTTAGCGGCTGGTACAATCTAACCGCTGGGGTTTCTGGTCTGCCGTCACGCACTCCCTAGGTCGCGCACAAAGCTAGGGCCCTAGCTAGCGACGGGTATACCCTACCCTTGGGTGGTCGTTTGGCGCTCGTTGGTGTGGCGTTGTGCTGTACTTACTTCTTGTTTACAGCAGCTTTTTCCGCCTCAGCCAGAATGTCTTTGGCTTCAGACAGCAACCGCTCGCCCTGATTGAGTTGCTTGCGGCAGATCAGGGCAAACAGGATAAAGAAAGAGATAATCGGCAGCACCCAGCCCAGCGCAAACCACAGCCAGAAAGAGCGCCCATAGCTGTAGGCGCAGTAGCCCGTGGTAAGTGGCAAAAACGACACGGCGCACATAAAACCGAACAGAAGATCTATCATCATGGCCGCGGCGGTGGTTAAGTGAGCTACTTCGAAGGTACGGTAAGCCTAGGCATTTTACAAACCTAACTAGCTACGTTATTACGGCATTAACTAGGTGCTTACCCGGAAGTTGCGAAAAATGGTCGGAATCTTGTCGATTGTTCAGCTACCTTCCGGCTCGTTTTCCGTACCATTCATTTCTCCCTTCTTCTTCCTGATTGCCCGCCCCGCCCGAATCACCCATGTGGGACCACCAAAGCCTCTTCCGCGTTACGGCACAGTTATTTGCCGAAGGTGTATTTAACCTGCTCGACCGAAATCTTAAACCCGAAGTTTTTCTGCTGGGCCTAGCTACGGCCCGCGAAACTGACGAGCCCCAGGCTGTGGTGGTAGAACCCCCCACCCATCGCTACAAGCCTACTGATTTTGCCGGCGTAAAAAACCGGGCTAGCTCCCTCGAACCCGAGGGCCCGCGCGAGGTGGTGTACCACCTGCACCCCGGCGACCACGACCGCTACGAGAAGCAGCGTTGGTACGACCTGCTGCGGCGCTCCACCGAGCTGACCCTGCAAAACCTAGCGGCCGAGCGCGGCGAAGACCGCATCAGCTTCTGCTCGTTGCCAGTCAACCTGTATGGCTACTCGGTTATCATTGCCCTGCAGTTTTCGGTTGATACGTATCTGAGCTACTACGCTCTGCCCCCACTCAGCACCGGCGCCCGGCGTGGCTCGTTGCTAGCGGCGGCTGTGCAGGAATTTTTGCAGGATTGCGCCCGCGCCATGCGCGAATCCGACGACGACGACGACCGCCCCGTGCTCGACCGTGACTACAACGAGCTGTTACGCGCAGCGGGACGCCGCTTCATGCTGCGTGCTGCGGCTGGCACCCATGGCTTGTATGATGCCTGCAACGGGGTGGCCGCCCTGCGCCACGAAGGCGACGAAGGCATTGGCACTATGCTCGTGGCCCGGCGCCACCACCCAGCGGTAGTGCCGGTCCTCACCCTCGAAACACCCATCCCACTGCGTGACCACCGCTCTATCCGTAAGCTGTTGGAGCTGAGTGAGGGACGCACGTCTCTCGTTACAGATGCCAGCGACGTATTTGGGCTAGGCTATTTAGTAGAGCGCTCCGATCCGCAGTACGAACCCATTTTCACAGTGCACTTCACCAAGCACTACAGCTGGGAGCTGAGCCACGATGGGTACGTGATGATGAAAGTAGTGTCTAATACCCCGCGTTTGCCCCAGGGGCGGGTCGATGAGGCTAACTTCACGCGGGCCGTGCGGCGGGTTTTTCCTCACCTTGATGACAACGGCATTTCTTACCTCTGGGAGCTTACCCAAAACGCTAGTAGGCAGCCCACGGGCACTATTTTGGTGATTTCGGAGGGTGCCGCCCAGGAAGCGGCCCGCCTCACGCGCCAATGCTTCCGGGTAGCCCCGCGCATCATGACGCCGTCCGTGCTACGCTTGGCCACCAATATTGATGGGGCTGTGCTTATCAACCCAACGGGCATTTGCTACGCCATTGGGGCCATCCTCGACGGCTTAGCGACCGAGAAGGGCGATTCATCGCGGGGTTCGCGCTACAACTCAGCCGTACGTTACGTGGAAAGCAGCCGCTATCCGGTGCTCGCTATTGTGGTGAGCGAAGATGGGTTGATTGACCTGCTGCCCCCGTTGCAAAAATAGGCAAAGTGGGCGCCGTACTACCTTATTTTTTTCCGCTTGCCTTGCGTTTTTCCATCGATTCGCGCCACACCGGCACGTAGTCGTAGGTGGGGTAAAATTCGGTGTTGAAGGCGCCCCAGGCACCATTCTCAATAGCTAGGTTCAGTGTGCGCACGTCTTTGGGCGCTACTTTCAGCGTCACGACTTGCCCGATGCCCATCATCACGTACCACGATACCACGCGCGTTTCCTTGGGCGGAAACATGCCCCAGAGGTTGTTTTTCTCCTGTACTTCCTGAATTTGCTTCAGGCTTTTGTCCTGCTGGTGCCGCAGGAACACCGTAATCATCACCGAGTCGGCGGGTGGGCTGGTGGCGCGCTGCGCCTGCCCGGCAAAGCTCACGCAAAGTATTGTCAATAAGGCAAGTATATACTTTTTCATCCTACTACTCTTTAGGTTAGAGTACTGCTTGGCTTCGATCTAGGGTATAGAACTAGAAAGCTAGTTCCCCTCCTTTTTTGAAGGAGGGGCTAGGGGTGGTCTGACTAGCGCTAAAAATTAGAACTAGCATCTACTTATCGTTCATCGAACTGGACCACCCCTAACCCCTCCTTCAAAAAAGGAGGGGAGCTAGCTTTCTAGTTTCCTAGTACTAATCCGAGAGCGTCTACCTAGCCGTTCAGCGTTTGCATCATAGCCTCGGGGTAGCGGTTGCCGGCAATAGCGCTGCGCGGAGCCACTTCCTCGATTTGTTGCAAATCATTGTCGGTGAGCTGCACCTGCAGGGCACCTAGGTTTTCTTCTAGGTAGGCAATGCGCTTGGTGCCAGGAATGGGCACAATCTTCTGGTCTTGGACTAGCACCCAAGCCAAGGCTAGCTGCCCAGCCGTGCAGCCTTTCTGCGCAGCTATTTCGCGAATGCGCGCTACCACGTCGAGGTTCTTCTGGAAGTTTTCTCCCTGAAAACGAGGTGTGAAGCGGCGGTAGTCATCTTCGGCCAAGTCCTCGAACTTCTGAATCTGTCCTGTGAGGAAACCCCGGCCTAGCGGACTGTAGGCCACTAAGCTGGTACCTAGCTCCCGACACGTTTGCAGCGTACCATCTTCCGGGTCGCGGCTCCAGAGCGAGTACTCGCTTTGCAGCGCCGCAATGGGGTGTACAGTATGCGCCCTCCGCAGCGTATCAGACGAAGCTTCCGACAGGCCTAGGTAGCGCACTTTGCCTTCCTCCACCAGGCGACTCATGGCGCCTACGGTTTCCTCAATGGGTGTATTGGGGTCGACGCGGTGCTGGTAGTATAGGTCGATGTGGTCGGTGCCGAGGCGGCGCAGGCTTCCTTCGCAGGCTTGGCGCACGTATTCGGGACGCCCATTGATGCCACGCTTCGTGGGGTCATTGGGGTCGCGCTGAATCCCGAACTTCGTTGCAATAATCGCTTGGCTGCGTTTGCCTTGCAAGGCTCGGCCAACTAGCTCTTCGTTCAGAAAAGGGCCGTACATATCGGCCGTATCGAAGAAGGTAACCCCGAGTTCCAGGGCCCGGTGAATAGTGCGAATGCTTTCCTCGTCGTTGCGGCCGCCGTAGAAGTCGGACATGCCCATGCAGCCCAGACCGAGGGCTGATACGGTGAGTTCGGAGTTGCCTAAAGTGCGCGTTTCCATATTGGTAGTAGTGGTTGGTTGCCTATTGCTAGGGCTGATGAGGGGAATAAGAACAGTAACGTAACCGCGGTGGCCGATTTTTGATTAGCACCCTAGGTCATGCCCTCTCCTACGACTGCCTTTTTCCTGGCGTTTTCGTTAGAGGAGAAAAAGCCGCTGTATTATGCCTGTCCCTTCTGTTGTTACTCGTCCCCAACCCTTTACTACCGATGAGCGGCTCCGCTGGGTAGAGCGTGTGGCGCGCCTGATGGATAGCCAGTTTACGTTGCCCGGCACGCGCTTTCGGTTTGGCCTCGACCCGTTGCTCGGCCTTATTCCCTTCGTCGGCGACTTATCTACGTTTGCCGTGTCAAGTATGCTGGTCCTGACGATGATGCGCCACGGCGCCAGTCGCCACGTGGTCATCCGCATGGCACTCAACATTTTCATTGACACCATCCTAGGGGCCATTCCCATCATTGGCAACATCTTCGACTTCGCTTATAAGAGCAACGACCGTAACGTGGAGTTGCTGCGCCGCCATTACGCCGAGGGCAAGTACCAAGGCGGAGGCCGGGGTCTGCTAACGCTAGTGTTACTCGGTATGCTGGTGTTCTTTGGGCTACTTGCCTGGGGCCTGTGGGCACTTACTTCGTGGCTCTGGCACTACGGCCAAGTACATTGGAGCTAGCCTGCCCACAAGCGCCGGCACGGTGCCCAGCGGCGAGCTACTCTAGAAACCGCAGAACGGCGGCAAGCACCTGAGCGGGACTTTCCTCGAACAGGTAGTGCCCGCTATCCAAAAGGCCAACCACCTCAAGGTTTTGGGCTACGTCTGGCAATCCCCTATTCATTGTCTGGTAGGACACATAGCTCGCTATGCCTAGCACCGGCATAGCCAGCGGAGCGTACGTTTTAGCGTCCTGCATATCCTGCTCGAAAGCCTGGTACCAAGCATTAGCAGCCCGGATACTCTCGGCATCATCATAGGCGGCCGCGTACACCTGCCGGTCAAACTCTACCATCTTGTGTTCGTCGACCATCACGTATCGGAAAAGCCAATCTAGCAGATACCGGAAACGCCCCGCCAGCAGCTGCTCAGGCAGTTCTTTAACCTGGTTGAAAGACATCCACCACACGTACGGGTTATTACCATCCATCTTCGCCTCGAATGCGCCGGGCGCCGGTAGCAACGACATGTACCGCATCCCTTCGCTCGGATGCCCTCCGTCCGCCACAACGACTTTGTGCGTTGCGTCGGGGTAATTAAAGGCAAAACTCATGGCGACCATGCCCCCGATATCGTGCCCGAGGAGCGACACCTCCGAAAGACCTAGCAGGCGCGTAAGTTCGTACACATCCTGGGCCATCGTTTTTTTGTCGTAGCCAGTAGCAGGCTTGTCGGAACTACCCATCCCGCGGATATCGAGCAGGATAACATGGTAGTGCTCGGCCAGCTGAGCAGCTATTGGGTGGAAAGAATACCACGTTTGTGGCCAGCCCGGCAAGCAAACTAACGGCTTGCCGCTGCCACCTTGCACGTAGTGAAGTCGGATCCCATTGACGGTGGCATAGTGGTTCGTAAAGCCAGGAAATTGTTCTAAAAGCTGTTCATCCGAATAAGCATCTGAAGGGGCAGAAGGGGTAAGTTGCATACAAAAAGCAGTTGATAGTGACCTGAACCAGATAGTCGCTCGCCGACTATCTGTTCTTGCTACAAAGGTCCTATGAGCCTGCCGGGCAGCTTGCGCGTTTCTTGCGCTCTTCTGCTACATTCTTGCTGCTTTTGCGCGTTTAACTGCCCGGCTTGCATGAGCGCCAACGCAAGCAATTACGCCTACGGTAGTGTTAGCGCCGCTGAAACGTGCGGGGCGTGCAACCCAACGCCCGTTTGAAAGCGGCCGAAAAGTGCGTGGGCGACGCAAAACCTAGGCTGTCGCTGATCAGGGCAATGGGCAGTTCCCCGGCCCGGAGCAGTTGCTGCGCCCGCTTCATTTTCCAGGCCAGCACATATTGATAAGGTGTGCTGCCAGTAGTCAGTTTGAACCGCCGAGCAAAGTGAAAGACGCTTAGGTTCGCTAACCCGGCTAGTGTAGCAAGCGAGACAACCTGCTCCGGTGCGTCTTCCAAGTAAGCCTCAATCCGTGCCAAAACTGCTGTCGTTAGCCGGGCGCCGGTTGGGCCAGAACTGTGCTCGTAAGTGGCATGATGGGTAATCAGATGATAGCTAAGCGTAGTGACCAAGGACTCCACATAGAACTTGCCCAGCGGATACTCTGCCTTAGCCGTTAGCAGCAATTGTTGCCCTAGCTGATTCAGAAAGCCGTCGGCAAATTGAAACTGCTCGCGCAGGCCAAAGCGCCGCGCGTCTACTTCTTGGCGGGCACGCTCTTCCAGTACTTGCGCATCCAGATGCAGGTGAATGAGGTCGGCGGGGCCATCCCAACCAATAGACTCATACTCACCAGCAGGATAAAGCCCCGCATCGCCAGCCCGAAACACGCCTTCCTCCAAGCGGCGCCCACTTCCACGGCGCGACCGAACCGGTTGCTTACCCTGGTGGAGAAGAAGTAAATGCTGGGCGTGATAATGCGCCGGCAGCACCATAGCCTCCAACTGGTAACGCTCTACGCGTAGGCCCGGCCATGCATAATGCGCACTGGTTTCGGCCGCCGGCTGACCATACATCTCAGAATTATACTGGTAGTTCATCTCTTGCAGATTGGTAGTACCTAACCGCCAAAGCCCATTGGCTGTTCTGCTTGGCGCACGATTACGATAGCAGATGTTGTTGCACACGTCTATAGCGAGCCACCAAGCAGGTTACAAACACGGACCTAGCTTTCTCTGCAGGCTAGGTAATAACCATTAGCTAACGTGGAGTTAGGTATAGGCTCACAAGCTAACGCTTTCCTCTGCCACATATCGAAAATCACTTCCTAGTACTCTACAGAAGTTTTTTCTCTCATGCTTGCTTCTTCACTTGCAAAAAGACGCAAGCTAATTTATAGTCGGGCTTATAAACATGTCACAAATCATATATTAGCTAACACCTCGTTGCGTGAGCTAACTAAGCCTAGGCCATTATATATAAGTATATTATTTACCATATATTAACAGAATACAAGTCACAATTACCCCTTTTTTCGCCTTTACGGCTGAGCTTACTGCCTGTACTTTTATATCATCAACTAGTCCCCCTTCTTAGCCGCGTATCATTATGAATTCTGTCGTCCTCACGCTCGCCTCTTGGTTCACCACCCAAGCCGGTTTTCGCACCATTGATGGCCAGTTTGTCACCAGCGAAGTCGGACAGCATGCCCTGCAAAATGGCTCGGCCTTGCTAGTGGGAGGCCTGTTGATCGGAGATTTTTCGTCTGACACCGAGGCGTCAGCTTACGCCCCCGCTATCTAAGCTATCAGTAAGTTGTAGCAAAGCTCACTTAACAAGCAGTAGAGCTATTTATTGTCATTGAGCGCTGCTGGCGGCACTTTTGCGCAGTGCTGCCAAGCTTTATAGTGTGACGTCAAAGAGACGTCTTGCCTGTTTATGCTGGCGAAGGAAAAACGAGCAGACCGTCTTATTTCTTAGTCTAGAGCAACGCTCAGCGAAGGCTGGCAAGTGGTTTGCCAAAGCGCGCCATTGCATGGAAAACACTAACCGTAATACATACAGACCGCACTTAGCGGAGCGCTTACTCAGGCACGTCGCCTTAGCAGCTATGGGCAGCGCCATCTACCTCTTCTTACAGGTATGGGATGTAATTCCCTAACGGAGGCGGTGGCAACAGAAAAGCCCCGACCAAATGGCCCGGGCTTTTACTAATCCATACCAGCACCTGGATTAGTGCCGTGGGCTCACCTACGAACCCTCGCCGGAAGCGGATTGCCTCGCGCCGAAAAACACTCCTCAAATTTCTGAGCGGATATGCTTAGGGGAATCAGAAAACGCCTAGTCTTCTCATGCTCGTGCCCGCCTAGAGAACAGCTCAGTTGACGCGTAAATTCTTAATAGGATTGGTAGTGCCCGCTCGCGCAGCCTGCACGCTCACCGTAGCCAGGGCAATGAGCAACGTTGTGACGCCCACGAGGGCAAACGTCCACCAATTCAGCGAAATACGGTAGGCAAAGTCTTGCAGCCACGTGTGCATGCCCCACCAAGCAAGGGGCCACGCCACAACGTTCGCCACCAGCACCAGTTTCAGAAAGTCTTTGGAGAGCAAAGCCACGATGCTAGTGACAGAAGCGCCTAGCACCTTCCGGATGCCGATTTCTTTGGTGCGCTGCTCGGCCGTGAACGTGGCCAGCCCGAATAAGCCTAGGCACGCCACGAAGATGGTCAGCCCGGCGAAAATGTAGAGAATACGACCTAGCCTTTTTTCAGCCTCGTACGTCTGGGTAAAGCGCTCATCCAAGAATGAATACGAGAAAGGCTCTTCGGGAGCAAAGGTGTGCCATTGTGCTTTCATGGACGCTAGCAAACCCGTAAGGTCGGTAGCTTTCGCTTTCACAATCACCGTTCCGGAGGCGGTACCCAGGGTCATGACTAGCGCGGAAATCGGCTCGTGCAGGGACTTGAAGTGGAAATCCTTCACCACGCCAACCACTCGAAACGTGGATCTATGCCCCTCGTTGCTTGAATTGGTTAGGGTGCGACCTAGGGGGTTCTTCTCCCAGCCAAATACCCGAACGGCGGTTTCATTCAGAATAGCCGCAGCCGTATCGGAGGAGAAACGCCGAGAAAGGTTACGCCCCATAATCACCTTCATACCAAGCGTGGGAATGTACTCGGGGTCCACTTCATAGCGCAGCATCCGCAAGATTTGCGTGGGGTTGTCGTCGCCTGAGGCCAAGAAGTTGTTGGAGAAAGAAGGGCCCGCGGGCAAGTAGCCGGAAGTACTCACGCTCACCACACGCGGATCTTGCAACAGCTGTTGCCGAAACGCTTCGGCATGCTGGCCCAACAAGTACGCGTCGGGCAGCACGAGCACGTGCTCTTTATCGTACCCTAGCTTTTTGTGCTGGATGTACTGCAGCTGCTGATACACTACCACCGTGCTGATCATCAACACGATGGATACACAGAACTGAAACACCACCAAGCCACTTCGCAGGCCTAGCCGCCCTTTGCCCGAGGTGAACTTACCCTTGAGCACGGCCACGGGGTTGAAGGAAGAAAGGAAGAAAGCGGGGTAGCTGCCAGCCAGCGCCCCTACTAGCACGCCAAAGAGCATTAGGCTTGGCAGTAGCCACCACGTAGCCGTCAGCTCGAAGGTTAACTGCTGCCGGGCTAGGTCGTTGAAAACAGGCAGGGCCATGTTGACCAACACCAGCGCCAGAAGCAGTGCAACGAGCGTCAGCAGAATGGACTCGAGCAGAAACTGCCCGACGAGTTGCCCCTGAAGCGACCCCAGTACTTTGCGGATTCCCACCTCACGCGCCCGCTTGGAAGCGCCGGCCGTGGAAAGATTCATGTAGTTGATACAGGCAATCAACAGCATAAACACGGCAATAGACCCGAAGATGTACACGTAGCGCACGTCGCCGTCGCCCTCCAGATTACCCGTGAAGTCGGAGTGCAAGTGAATGTCCGTCAGGGGTTGTAAGAACAGACCTAGGTTGTTGCCCTTTTGGATGAATTGCTTGTAGCTTATTCCTAACGCGGGCTGTAGCTGCGGGCCTAGGTATTTCTCCACCATCGGCGGCAACTTGGCTTCCAGCTTTTTATAGTCGTACCCTTTTGGCAACACCAGGTAGGTGAAATAGCTCGAAATCATCCAGGAGGAGGATTTCGCATCGGGCACGCTGGACAGCGACGCGAAGATGTCGAAGTGGAAATGCGAGTTGGCGGGTACCTTATCGAACACGCCCGTCACTTTGCAGCTGTGGTTCCAGTCCTTGAAGGTCAGCACCTTACCAATGGGGTTGGCATCACCAAAAAACTTGTGCGCGGTGGCTCGGGAAAGCACCACCGTGTAAGGTTGCACTAGTGCCGTTTGCGGGTCGCCTTGGAGCAATGGAATGGTGAACACCTGGAAGAAGTTGGAGTCGACTAGGGCCACGTTGCTTTCTTTCAGAGACTTATCGCCGTAGATAATCCGCGGATAACCATCGGTTTTCAAGCGGGTAGCGGCCTGAACTTCCGGGTACTCGGCCTGCAGCGCTTGGGCTACGGGGGGCATCACGTTTGCCTCCTTCATCTTCTGCCCTTGCACCGAACCCCGAAACACCACCCGCACAATACGGTCGGCTTTCTCGTTGTAGCGATCGTAGCTCAGCTCGTTTTGCACGAACAGCATGATCAGCAAGCAGGTAGCAATGCCGATGGCCAGCCCCAATATGTTGATGGCCGAAAATGCTTTGTTGCGCCAGAGGTTGCGCAGCGCGATTTTGAAGTAGTTCTGAAACATGGCAGTACTAGCGAATGAGGTAGGCAGCGCGCGAACTCTGAAAAAGAAAACGGCCGTACGCTACAGGCTTTTGGTAGTAATTTTTGGTTCTGAAGAGGCTGATGCAGCCCCTATTCATCTCGCAGACAAAGAACCGGGTTGACGCGGGCGGCACGCGCCGCTTGCGTACTGATCGTGAGCCCAGCCACCAGCAGCGCGAGCAGGCCCGCTTCCAGAAAGTACCAACCGTCCAGCACGATTCGGTACTCGAAGCTGTCGAGCCAATGCTTTACCACCAGATAGCTCAGCGGCAAGGCTAGCAGAATAGCGACTACCACTACCTTAGCTAGGTCGCTAGACAATAGATAAATAATGCTTAGCTCGCTAGCTCCTAATACTTTGCGCACCCCAATTTCCTTGCGTCTTCTCTCCGCCGTGAAAAGCGTGAGTCCTAATAGCCCCAAGCAGGAAATGATGACCGCCAAACCAGCGAAGTACTTGGAAAGCGTGGCCACACGCCGCTCGGAAGCGTACTGTGCCTGATAATCGGCGTCTAGAAAGTGGTAGTCGAAGGGAAAGCCAGGGTTGTAGGCTTGGTAAAAGCGCTGAAGCTTTTGAATAGTCTCTTGCTCATGACCGGCAGCTAGCTTTATCAACACAGTACCGGCAGCCTGGGGCTCTAAGCGGAAGATGAAGGGCTCTACTTTCTCGTGCAGCGACGCGTAATGAAAGTTCTTAGCTACGCCTATTATCTGCGCCTTATCAATAATTTTTCCGATGGGGTCTTGTAGGCCGAAGCTAGCGACCAAGGCTTCATTGACGATTATCTTAGTACTGTCTGAGCGAAACTGCCGGGAGAAGCTGCGGCCCGCTTTCAATTGAATGCCTAGGGTTTCAAGCAAATCATAATTCACCCCTAGGTTATTGACCGGAATCTTTTTGCCTTGCCATTCTACTTGTGCCCCAACTCCCCCGGGCCCCTGCGCAAGAAAAGAACCCCATATACCTGACGCATTCAGGACCCCAGGTAGCCGCTCTAGCTCTCGCAGAAAAGGCCCGGGCTGCTGCGCTGCTTTGCCGGCCGTTTCAAACTGAATAATGTTGTCCTTATTATAACCTAGGTCTTTGTTTTGCACAAAGGCTATCTGCCGATGCACTACCAGCACGCAAACTATAAATAGAACGGACAGCACAAACTGAAAGATCACCAAGCCTTTACGCGTCCATAAATTAGCGACCGAGCGCACGAGCGTCCCCCTGAACATAGAGGACGGCTGAATTCCCGACAGGTAAAAGGCCGGGTAGCTGCCGGCCAGTAATCCGGTGAGTAGCGTGATGCTCAGCAAGGCGACCACAAGGTTCGTGTGGGGCTGCAAAGTCAATTGTTTGCCTGTAATTTCGTTGAAGTGCGGCAACGCCAACTGCACCAGCACGATGGCCAACAACAACGCTCCAAACGTTAGCAGCACCGCTTCGGTTAGGAAGTGCACAACCAGCGCAGTTCTGCTTGCCCCGAGTGTTTTCCGAATGCCTATTTCCTTCAGGCGCCGTGAAGCCGCCGCTGTGGCTAGATTCATGAAATTGATGCACGCAATAACCAAGATGAAAACGGCAATGGCCGCGAACAATTTCACGTACTCAATGCGGCCACCTACCGGCACGCCATTTTTGTATTCCCCATGCAGGTAGGAATCCGAAAAAGGCTGAATAAAGAGGGTACGTCCCTGATTTTTTGCAGCCTTGCGTTGCAATAGGCCCGCTATTTTCTGGCTGAAGCGGGCTGGATCAGCCTCTGCCTGCAGTACTACATAAGTTGAGAATGGCCCATCATCCTCCCAGTTTAGTTTTTCGCCCATCTTCATGATGTCCTTAAAGGCCGCGAAGGGCAACACGAAGTCAAACTGCTCAGAGGAATTAGGCGGGATGGGACCAAATACGCCCGAAACAATGCTCGTCTGTTTCAGGTTGGCTAGCTCCCAGGTCACAGACTTTCCCAAGGCGTTTGCCGCCTTGCCGAACAACTTCGTCGCAACGCTCTGCGAAAGAACAATGGCGCTTTTGTCCGTTAGAACTTGCGTGGGGCTACCGTGAGTAAGGTGATAAGAAAAGAGGCGAAAGTAGTTCTGCGCGGCAAACTTGCCCGTGGCTTGCAGTCTTTTTTCCTTATTCACCAGCGCAAACTTGGGAAAGAAATTGGGCGGCGTAACAGCGGCGGCATATTCAATTTCCGGCATTTCCGCCTGTAGTGCTTCCGCGAGTAAGGCGGGGGTGCCCGACCGGGTTTCCGTTCCGCTGCTCGTGCGCACGTTTTCTGTCACGCGGTAAAGACGGCTGTCGTTATCGTGGTACTTGTCGAAGCTCAGCTCATCGCTCACCCACAAGAAGATAGCCAAGGCGCAGGCTAGCCCCGTCGACAACCCAATTAGGTTGATGAAGAACGTAGTTTTATGCCGCTTGAAGTTGCGATAAATCAGGAGTAAGGAATGTTGAAACATGCTGCCACGCGAAAAAGTACGTTGTTTACGATCAAGCCATTACCCAAGCCCAGCTAGGCCCTCAGGCAGTAAACTGCTTGTGTACATTTTCTAGCACCACTTCCCCGTCGAGCAGGCGGATGACGCGGTGGGCGTAGCGGGCGTCGTGCTCGGAGTGTGTCACCATGATGATGGTGGTGCCGGCTTCGTTCAGCTCGGTTAGCAGCTCCATCACCTCGTTGCCATTGCTGGAGTCGAGGTTACCGGTGGGTTCGTCGGCCAGAATCAGACGGGGTGAATTGATAACGGCCCGGGCCACGGCTACGCGCTGCTGCTGCCCACCCGAAAGCTGCTGCGGGAAGTGGTTGCGGCGGTGCATAAGCTGCATTTTTTCCAGCACCTGCTCTACTTTCTGCTTGCGCTCGGCGGCACCTATGCCTAGGTACAGCAGCGGCAGCTCCACATTCTCCACCACTGTCAGTTCGTCGATCAGGTTGAAGCTCTGAAACACAAACCCTAGGTGCTTCTTGCGCAGCTCCGCCCGGCGCCGCTCATTGTAGTGTGCTATTTCGGTACCGGCAAACTGAAGGCTACCCCCATCCGGCTCATCCAGCAACCCAATGATATTGAGCAAAGTAGACTTGCCGCATCCTGAAGGGCCCATGATGGCCACGAACTCACCCTCATTCACCATCAGGGAAACCTTGTTCAGCGCCTTGGTTTGCACCTCTTCCGTGCGGTATATCTTTTCTAAGTTTTCGATCTTGATCATGGGACTGGTTGGTTCAGGTTGTAGCTAGGTCGTGCGGGTTATTCCTGTTTGTCTTTGAGTACTAATTCGCCCATGTCTTCGTAGCCTTCGTAACTGGAAGTCACTACTTTGTCGCCGGGTTTGAGGCCTTCAAGCACCTCATAGTATTCCGGGTTTTGGCGACCTAGGCGAATGTCGGCTTTGTAGGCCTTGGTGCCGCTGTCGTTCACCTTGAAAACCCAGTTGCCGCCGGTTTTCTGGTTAAAGCCACCTTTGGGCACCAGCACGGCCTGGGTTTGGTCGCTCAGGGCTAGGCGCACCTGCAGGGTTTGGCCGCGGCGAATATCGGCCGGCGTTGGCCCTACAAACTCCATATCGACTTGTAAGCCTTTGGTAACCTGGGTATAGATCTTCTTCACGCTGAGCACATAGCGGTGCCCGCTGAGTATAAACTCGCCTTTCTGCCCCGGAAAGATGCGTGAGATATAATACTCGTCAATGTTGGCGCGCACCTTTAGCCCATTGAGCATATCGAGCTGGCCAATGCGCTGCCCGCGGGCTTTCGACTCCCCTATTTCGGCGTTTAAGGACGTGATACGTCCGGACACCGGCGCCTTGATGGTGAGATCATCCATCTTCTTGCGCATCAACGCTAGGTTGCCCTGCATGCGCGTCACCGACTCCTGCATTTGGTTGAGCTGCTGGCGCGTAGCCACGGAATCCTGCCGCAACGTTTGCCGGGTGAGATGCTGCTTGCGCACCTGATGCTGGTAGTTGTTTTGGCTCTGACTGAAATCTTGGCGCGAGATGACTTTCTGCTCGTAGAGTGTTTTGTTTAGCTCGTAAATGCGCTTGGCTTCTTGCAGCTGGTAGTCGACGTCGGCGAGCTGGTTGAGCTGCTGAATGCGGTTTTGCTGCATCACGTTCCGCGTGTTCTGCAGGTTATTCATCAGGTCGAACACGGCCGTTTCGCGGTTTACCATTTCTAGCTGCAAGTCGCTGTTGGCTAGTTGCAAAATGGGCTGGCCCGCGGCGAGCGTGGCGCCATCTTCCACCAAAATGCTTTTCACGGTGCCACCTTCCGTAGCATCGAGGTAGATGGTTTTGATCGGCATCACGGTGCCGTCGATGGGGATGAACTCCTGAAACGTGCCCTTCGTGACTTCGCTGATCGTAATGCGCTCCGGGTCTACGTTCAGCTTGGTAGGGCCCGCCGTGGAGAACAAGCTAGCGGCTAATACGCCCGCGATGAGCACCACGCCAGCTATGAGTAGTAGCTTGCGGGAGGTCCAAGTCTTCTTTTGAATAAGTACATCCATGTTGCCCCAACGCGTTGTTTGCCTTCACAACTGCGATGGCTGAACGTGCCGTAAGGATCATGCCATGCACGTAAAATATTGGTTTTCAATTACATAAATAAACAAGTATCACATCACTGGATAAAACTGTACGCTTTCGATACAGCTCACTGTTCGGTATTGATACACTTTAGGCCGCCCGCGTTTCTAAAGCCTGCTTGCAAGGCTGGAATCGGCGTTTTTGTACATTAGTATAGTTTGTGGTGGGCAGCTAGGTAGTAAGACCTAGGTTTACCGCCAGCAATGTACCCTCTCCTTTTTACTCCTTCTGATGGCTTCCACTAAAGCACGCGTGTTGATAGTTGACGACGACAGCGACGTGCTGTTTGCGGTCAAAATGCTGCTCAAAACCGAGGCGCAGGAAGTCGTGACCGAGAAGAACCCCGAGAACCTGCTTTCGCTGCTGAGTCGGCAATCGTTCGATGCCATCTTCCTGGATATGAACTTCAAGAGCACCCTAGGTACCGGCAACGAGGGGCTTTATTGGCTCAGCCGCATCTTGGAGCGCGACAAGGAAGCTACCGTCATTATGATCACCGCCCACGGCGAAATCAGCACCGCCGTGCGTTCCCTGAAGGCTGGCGCCACCGATTTTATCGTGAAGCCCTGGCACAATGAAAAGTTTCTGGAAACGCTGCACGCTGCGTTGCAGCAAAAAGCCCGGAAAGCTAGCCCCAGCAGCAGCGCTCCCAAGCGCTCCGCATCCTTGGCCGCGGAAGCTATTCTGGGCAACTCGGAGCCGATGCAGGAGCTGTTGCACAACATAGAAAAAGTGGCGCCCACGGAAGCCAACGTGCTGCTGCTTGGGGAGAATGGCACAGGCAAAGAACTAGTAGCTAAGGCGCTGCACCAGCGGTCTTTCCGAGCCAACAAGCCTTTCGTGACGGCCGACCTAGCGGCCATGAGTGAAGGCATCTTTGAAAGCGAGCTTTTTGGTCATAAAAGAGGCTCCTTCACCGACGCCAAAGAAGACCGCGTAGGCCGCTTCGAAGCCGCTTCGACGGGCACGTTGTTCCTCGATGAAATCGGGAACATCTCCCTTCCGCAGCAAGCCAAGCTACTGACCGCCCTGCAAAACCGACAGGTGATTCCGGTGGGTAGCAATGTGCCCGTGCCCGTTAATATTCGGCTTATTTCGGCGACCAATGCGCCTCTGTACGAGCTAGCGGCTACCGGGCAGTTTCGTAAAGACCTGATCTACCGCATCAATACCGTGGAAATTACCCTGCCGCCCCTGCGCGAGCGAGGCGACGACGTGCTGCTGCTAGCCAAGCACTTCGCGGGCTTATACGCGGCTCGCAACCACAAGCCCACCCCCGAGTTTGAGCCGGCAACGTTCAAAAAGCTCAAGCAGCACAGCTGGCCCGGCAATATTCGGGAGCTACAGCATGCCGTGGAGCGAGCCATCATCTTAGCCGAAGGCAACGTGCTACGCCCGCAGGACTTCCTGTTTTCGGCCATGGAGATGCCTCGGCCTGCCCCTGGCCTGCTCCTGCCGGACTACACTACGGGCCCTTTGCAGCTGCAAGAGGTAGAGAAAAACACGATTCTGCGCGTTATCGAGCGGCACAACGGCAATATTACTAAAGCCGCCAAAGAGCTAGGTATCACGCGTACCGCCCTTTACCGCCGTCTCGAAAAGCATGATCTTTAAGCGGCTCGAAGTTGGCATTCTTGTGCGGCTGCTTGGGCTGTTTGCATTGCTGTACGCAGCGGTGTACTACGCGCACCAAGGCTCCTACATGCCCGCGCTGTTCCTTGGTTTGCTGCTGACGGCGCTAAGTCTAGAGCTGGCACGTTACGTCGCACGCGGAAACCAGGAGCTAGCTAGCTTCCTGCTCGCCATGAAGTACCGCGACTTTTCCCAACACTTCAACGAAAGCTCCGCGGAACCTTCGTTGGCGAAACTGCATGCTGCTTTCAATCAAATCAATGGCACCTTCCGCCAGCTCAGCACCGAGAAGGAGGCCCAGTTCACTTACCTACAAACGGTGCTAGCCCTGATCGACACAGGTATTATCTCCTACGACACAGAGGGGCAAGTGGAATGGGTTAACGAGTCGTTTAAGCAGACGCTGGCACTCCCCTATCTGCATAATATCCACGCCCTGCCGAAACGCCATCCGGTACTGTACGAGGCTATTATGCAACTGTCGCCCGGCGTTCCGACGGTGGTGAAGCTCGCTGTTGGGCAGAAAACCATGCAGCTGCTGCTATCAGCCACCACGTTTAAGCTTCAGAATCGCAGCTTCACGCTGATTGCGTTCAAAAACGTGAGCCACGCCCTCGACGAAACAGAAACCGAGGCTTGGCAGAAGCTCCTACGCGTGATGACGCATGAAATCATGAACTCGGTGGCGCCTATTGCCTCCCTAGCCGATACGCTGCGCCACCATGTACGGCTGGAGAAAGAAAAAGCGACCGTTCCGCTTGGCTACGACGCCAACTTGCTCGACGATGTCGAAGAGGGCATCCGCATCATTCAGCACCGCAGCGAAGGGCTACTGAACTTCGCCCAGGTGTACCGCAACTTTAGCAAGATCACCACGCCGCTGCTCACCACCATCTACGTGCAGGAGCTCTTTCGCAGCATCCAGACGCTGCTAGCCCGCCAGCTCGCGGAGCAGCACGTGGAGCTTACCGTTTCTGTGCAGCCCGCTGATTTGCTCCTGCAAGCCGACAGTCGCCTGATGGAGCAGGTGCTCATCAACTTGGTGCTCAATGCTGCCCATGCGGTGGAAGGCCGGCCGCAGCCGCAGATTCAGCTCGTGGCTAAAACGAACGACACGGGGCGCATCCTACTCGAGGTAATCGACAATGGCACTGGCATTCCTACTGCCTTGCTCGACAGTATTTTTATTCCATTCTTCACCACGCACAAGCATGGCTCAGGCATTGGGTTGAGCCTAGCGAAGCAAATCATGCACTTGCACAAGGGCAGCATCCAGGTGCAGTCGGAAGAAGGTATAGGCAGCGTATTCCGACTCACATTCTGAAAACCAGATAGTTACCCTAGATTTGAGTTTTCGCGAGTACTAGTGCCCAGCTATCATAAAGCCTAGCCCTACGAAAAAGAGAATAAGCGCAGCGGGTAAGAGTAAGAAGAACCCTACAGGCAGAAAGCTCAGAAGCACTAGTATACCGGCGGCAACTATCATACTTAGCCCGGTTTTACTTCGGTGTCTCATATGCTCGGCTGGTATCGTATCCTGCTGATTGAGTGCCGGTGCGCCCTGCTCTGTCGCAGGAGCCACAATAGCCCGTCTTGCCGCTTTTCGTGCTTCGCGCAATCGACGTAGCCGGCCATTTTTGCCTTGGAAGAAGAGCAAAGCGACCCCGGCAATCATCAGCATCAACCCCATAAATCCGCCAATAGCGTTTGCCAAGCCGCCCCATTCTCCTCCCGTCTCAGCGTTGGCAGCCGCAATCATGATACCCAGCCCCGCAGCGGTTGTCACTCCGCCCGCCACGTTTACCACGGTAGTGGTTGGGTCAGGCTTGCCGACTGGCAACAACAACGGTTTCCTCACGGTATCAACAGGTGCCTTCAACGGCTTGTGACTGGCCGGTAACAGCCTAGGTACAAGCCATTGGTCGCTTGCCGGAGCCGTTGTTGTTTCATCCGGCAGGGCAGCCGCTAACCCTGGAGTCGATTGCTCAGCCGAGGCTACTAGCTGCGGGGGGCCCGGGCGCTGACCATACTCGCGCACCGCCGGGAGGCGGACAACTGATTTTGTACTCTGACAGCTAGTAACGACGAACCCGAGGACCAAAGTCATCAGCAAGAGTGCATGACGCATAACGCACGTAGTAATTAATTAAGAATAATTCTGAGAAAACTAAATAGCGCACAGGGAGCCAAGTTCGTCAGGAGAAAGCCCTAAACCAAATAGGATAAATACTTAATTCACTTCTCTAGCTAGGTGCTTATTTACTCCTACCTAGCACCTATACGGGTATTGTTAGGCGGCCCGCGTGCGAGGGTCCGTTGGCCTGACCTAGGTTGATGAATATCCTTCCAGAAAGCCTGTGTTTATTGAACAACCCACCCACTGCCAGATGTTGTATTCATGCACCCGTAAGCTTCCGCTCGTGTGCTGTACCTTCGCGCCGTGAAATTCTCTCGTTTGATCCTCTTATTGGCAGCCTGGCCGCTCCTGACGGCGCTGCCCGCCTGCCTCTCCCTGGAAAGTGAAGAGCAAAAAGCTGAAGCTGCTGAGAAAGCCGTTCTAGCCAAGCACGATGAACTCATGGGCAAGATGGACCAGCTCTACGACTTGCGTCAGCAACTGCAGAAAGCTAGCCTGCCGGATACCGTTGAGGCTGGCCGACGCCAGCGCGCCTTACTGACGGCCGACGGAGCCATGATGGGCTGGATGCACCAGTACCACAAGCCTGCCGCTTCCGTCACCGCCGATCAGCAACTCGCTTATTTTCACAAGCAACAACAGTTTATTGATTCCGTCGGGGTGCTGATGGAACACAGCATTGACTCGGCGCAACGCGCACTCACGCACGCCCAACCCGCTACCCAACCCTCCACCAAATGATTTCTTCCGCTTTCCGTCGTGCTCTGCCGATGAGCCTGCTAGCGCTGGCTAGCACCTTTGTTTTGCCTGCTTGCTCTTCCAAGAACGCTCCCGCCGAAACCGCCTCGCGCTTACCCTTCTATGGCGACCGGGCTATGCAGCCCGCGCCCATGGCCGGCCCAGCCGATACTATTTTCACGGTACCAGCCTTCACCCTCACCAACCAGGAAGGCAAGACCATCACCAACGACACCTTCAAGGGTAAGATCTACGTGACGGACTTCTTCTTCGCGACCTGCCCAAGCATTTGCCCCAAGATGCAGAGCGAGCTGCTGCGCGTGTACGAAAAGTTTCAGGGCGACCCTCGGGTGCTCTTTCTCTCCCACACCATCGATCCGGCGCACGATTCCATTCCGGTGCTGCGCGATTACGCCGAGCGCCTAGGTATCAAGGATGCCAGCCGTTGGCACTTTGCCACGGCCCCGCACGATACCATTTTCGGCTTAGCCCGCGCTTATATGACGGGCGCGCAGAAAGACTCTACCGTGAAAGGTGGTTATGCGCACAGCGGCACTTTCGCGCTGGTTGATCCGCAACACCACATCCGCGGGGTGTACGATGGCATGGAGCCCACGCAGGTGAACAAGCTCATGCAAGATATTCCGTTGCTGCTGAAGGAGATAGAAGCCGAAAAGCAAACCGCCTCCCGATGAAGCTAGGGCCACTGCAATGGGTACGCGCCGCGGCCGTGCTGGTAGCGGTGCTGCTGCTCGCCGGCTGCTTTACCAAGCGCAAAGACGAAGGCGCCCGCCTGTATGCGCAACGGTGTGCCAGCTGCCACGGCGAGCAAGGAGAGGGCTTGCGGCGCCTCATTCCCCCGCTAGCTGGCTCCGATTACTTAGCCCAACACCGCAGTAGTTTGCCCTGCCAACTACGCAAGGGGCTAGCGGGTGAAATCGAAGTGAACGGCGTGAATTACAACCAGTTAATGCCCGGCAGCGAAAGCCTCACCGATTCCGAAATCACGAACCTGTTGAACTACGTACAAACTTCCTGGGGCAACAAAGGGGAAGTCTGGACAATTCGGGAGGTGGCCGACGAGTTGAAGTACTGCGGCGGCGCGCGCGGCTTGTAGCCTCGCGCTAGGGCTAGCCCCTCATGTGTTGTGCTGGTTTTGCCTCATCTTATCTTTGAAAAACTATAGTAAAAGCAAGTCGGGTTTTTCCGCAATCCTCAGTAGCTTGCCAATCCAAATCATTTATACCTATGGGTCTCTTCGACTTTCTAAAATCTAAAAAACCTACCGACGCCCCTGCTACTCCGGCGCCGGCCGATTCATCTGCTGCTCCGGCCCCGGCCGCTCCGTCTGCTGGCCCACGCTATAAAGGCTCTAACTATACGGCGCCAGCACCTGAGGCACCAGTAGCACCGGTGATTCCGCCGATGCCTGTACCGCCAATGCCGCAGCCGCCAGCCTTTCAGCCTACCAACGTTCTGGAAGAGCTATTGATGCGCGCCGCTACCGAGCCCCAGGTACGTCCAGGGTTCTACCAGGCCCTTCTGCAAGAGGAGGTTATCGTCATTACGGCTCCCCAAGAAGGAGTGCCAGCCGGTGAAGTAACCGTGGAAGCGGGCAGCGAAATTCAGTTGCAAGTGCTCCACGACGGCAAGATTCCGGTGTTCACCTCAAAGGACCGGATTTTCGACGGCGAGAACGTGCCCGAGCCGCTGACCTACCTGCGTTTGCGCGGCTTCGATTTGTTCAACATGGTGCAGGGCGCCGACTGCGCGCTGAACCCCTTCTCGGTAGTGGGCAAGCTGCTGCCCGCCGCCGAAATTGCCGATTTGATGTCGGGCAATCTTTTCCAAGGCGCCGGAGCGCCAGATGGCACGCAGATGCTGATTGGCCCGCCCGCCGAAGAGCCAACGGCGCTGATTGAAGCCCTACGCGCTTATTGCGCGGAGCATTCGTTCATTGAAATTGCGCACCTAGCGGAGTTGCGGCTAGAAAACAGCCAGGAGCCCCCACGCCTGCTGCTAGCGTTCCAGACGGAGCAAAATGACCCTGCCTTCTTGCAAGAGCTAGGTCCTGTTATTCAGGGCACCTTGTCGAGCACGCATCAATTCGTAGATATGATGCTGATTGATCCTAACTCCGACGAACCGCTCAACCAGTACTTCCAGCAAGTAGAGCCGCTTTATCAGCGCGCCTAAGCTGTTTTACTCGGTGTAGTTTCACAGAGCGTCAGGTTTTTAAGCCTGACGCTCTGTTGTTTAGGCTGCTTGCCGCGCGATAATTCGCTTGAACAGGGGCCGCAAACCTAGGTACAGCAGCCCAGCTAACGGCACGGAGCCCAACGCCCACAACAGCAGGGCACCCAGCTCGGCGCGCCACAGCAGACTAAAAGCGCCACCTAGGTCGTGCGCCAGCAAATGACGCAGCTTCGCAATAGTTAGGTCGGGGGCAGGCCCCGTTCCAAAGAGCCGCGCCCCCAGGCGTAGCAGCGGAATCAGCAGCAGCAGCTGCACGGGACTGAGCAAATGACTCACGAGCAGCATAGCCGCCACGTTCAGGCGTAGGCGCACAGCCGTTAGGGTCACGAGGAACGTCGTTCCACCTAAAAAAGGCACTAGGCCGAACACAACGCCTAAAGCCACGGTGAGGGATAGCTGCCCCGGCGACAACCCTTGCTTAAGTAAGTTGAGCAGCGGATCGACTACGCGGCGACGCAGCCACGCAACAGGGCGAGAGGTAGTAGCAGGCGGCGCGGGCGGCAGAGACAAAGCAGTCGTGGTTTTTGAGCAACAATTTTGGGAAGGCAGACGCTAGTCCATTCAAGCGCGGGCGTTACCTTCGTTTCTGCTCCGCATGGCTTCACGCCCGCGGATTGTACGCGAGTCAATGACAAAAGTACGCCAGCCGGGCCAGCCCCGGCCGAAAGTTTGGACGGATTTCTTTCTGCTGCTGCGGCGAGCTGCCCGCGAGCTTGCCGCTAACGACCCCTTACGCTTGGGTGCGGCGACGGCCTTTTTCACCACGTTCGCCCTGCCGCCTATCCTCATTATCCTGATTCAGCTGCTCGGCTCGCTTTATTCGACCTCGGCTGTGCGGGTGCTATTGCTCACCAAGCTTTCGGCGCTGCTGGGCACGGCGGCGGCTGGACTGGTGCAGCAGATTCTTCAGAACGTCACCAACATCGAGCGGAGCCGCCTCGTTACGTGGCTCGGTTTCGGATTTCTGCTGTTCATTGCGACCACACTGTTTGTAGTCATTCAGAACTCGCTCAATCAACTCTGGCAGATCAGGCCCGCCCGCGCCAGTGGGCGTTTCCACGAAATTGTGAAGCAGCGGGCCCGCTCGCTCCGCCTGTTGTTTGCCACGGGCCTGCTGTCGATGGTGGCCTTCCTCATTGACGCCGCGCTGAGTTTCTTTCTAGAATACTTTAGCAGCTTCAATGCTAGCTTCAGCCATTTCCTGTTTCAAGTCCTGAACGTTGTCACCTCGATATTAATCCTGGCAGCGTGGTTTGCGGCTACATTCCGCAACCTTAATAGCGCTAAGGTACCCTGGCGGGCCGTGGTGCGCGGCGCGGCGCTTACGGCCGTACTCATTGAGCTAGGTGAGCATGTGCTTGGCTTTCTGCTGGTACCACGCAACCTAGGTCCGATTTACGGACCCGCCTCCAGCATCGTGCTGGTGCTGCTGTTTGTGTTTTATTGCGCCATCATTTTCTACTTCGGCGCCTGCTTCACCAAGGTTTACGCCCACTACGTCGGCATGGACATCAGGCCTAAGAAGTCGGCGGTGCGCTACCGCCTGGTGGAGCTCGACGACGAACACCACCGCCCCGAGCCGAAACCGTAGGCTACTGCGCTGGCTCAGCAGAGCGGCCGTAGAATTTGTTGGCTAGAAAGGCCAGCAGAACAAAAAGCAGCCCCACGGCGCACACGCCAGGCCAGTGCCAAGTGGTCCAGGCGGCGCCGCCAACCACTGAGCCCACCGAGCCGCCAATGAAATACGCCGTCATGTACACCGTATTTAGGCGGCTGCGGGCCTCAGGCAACAGCGCAAAAATGCGGGACTGATTGGAGATATGCGCGCCCTGTACACCCACATCAAGCAGAATAATACCCACTACCAAACCTATCAGGTAGTTGCCGCCGACACCTAGCACTACAAACGAGGCCAGCGCCGCCACAATGCCAATGCCGATGGCATAGTCCGCCCCGCGCTTATCGGCCATCTTCCCAGCTAGGGGCGCCGCTAGCGCACCACAGGCGCCAATCAGCCCGAAAAAGCCGACGATGTCGCTCTTATAGAAGTAGGGGCTACCTTCCAGAAAAAAGCCGAGCGTCGTCCAGAATACGCTGAAGCTGGCAAACAGAAAGGCTCCTACCAGCGCGGCCCGCCGTAAAGGCACGAACTCGCGCGTTAGTGTCACCAAAGACTTCATTAGGCTGCCATACGTTCCCTCAAAAACGGGCTGATCTTTGGGCAACTTAACGGCCAGCACTGCCACGAGTAGCAGCATGGCCACGCCGCCCGCCCCGAATACCATGCGCCAGCCAAAATGAGCGGCCACATACCCGCTGATGGTACGCGAGAGCAGAATACCAACCAGCAAACCGCTCATCACCTTCCCCACAATCTTGCCTCGCTCTTCGCTGCTGGCGAGGTTGGCCGCCATAGGAATCAACAGCTGCGGTACCGCCGAGAAAATGCCGATCCACACGCTTGCCACCAGCAGAACAGGAAAAGACGGAGCCCATGCAGCCACGCCCATTACGACGGCTGCTAGCACCAGTTCCGTTAGGATCAACCGCTTACGCTCTAGCTTGTCGCCGAGCGGCACTACAAATAGTAGCCCTAGGGTGTAGCCAATCTGCGTAGCGGTAGCCACTAAGCTAACGCTGATGTCGGACATGCCGAACGTGCGGCCTATTTCGGACAGCAGCGGCTGGTTGTAGTAAATATTAGCGACTACCAGGCCGCAGGAAATAGCCATGAGCCACACCAAAGCGCTGCTCATGGGGGTCACTAGAGCCGTTTGCGCTTCCGATTTGGGCACGCGGGCGGTCAGTGTGTTGTTGTTAGTCATTCGTATGCTATTCTACTTATTAATCCTAAGACAGATCGTGTAGGAACGCGTCACGGCGCGTTTGGCGTTGAACGGTTTTGCACCAAAACGTTCAGGCAATCCGGACGCCAAACGCGCCGTGGTGAGTTCCTACGATTTTCTCCAACCACTACGGATACCACTTGGTTCTGGCCGACATAAAAGTGAAACGGTGAGTAGCCGCTGATACCTTCCTACCTTTGCCGTAGCATTCTCTTTTTCTTATGACCACATTCGCCGACCTAGGCCTCGCTCCCACCCTGCTCCAAGCCCTCACCGAGCTGAACTTTTCCACGCCGACGCCCGTGCAGGAGCAAGTAGTGCCCATGGCCCTGGCCGGGCAAGACGTGGCCGGCCAAGCACCGACGGGCTCGGGCAAAACCGCCGCCTACGGTCTTTCGGTGCTCCAACAAGTCGACGTGACCCAGGATGCAATGCAGGTGCTGGTGCTGGTGCCTGCTCGCGAGCTAGCCCTGCAAGTGCGCGATGCGCTGAAAAAGCTAGGTAAATACTTGCCCAATTTGCGGGTAGCGGCGTTCTACGGTGGCCACGCGATGCGCGACGAAACATCATCGCTGAAGCAAGCACCGCACATTGTGGTAGCCACGCCCGGTCGCTTGCTCGACCACTTCGAGCGGCGCACCATTGTTCCCAACCAGCTTAAAACTCTCGTGCTCGACGAGGCCGACAAACTTTTGGAGCTAGGTTTTCAGGATGAGTTGGTGGAGATAGTGAAGCGCCTGCCGCGACGGCGTCAGACGTTGCTGTTTTCGGCTACCATGTCGGATAAGGTGCTGAACCTGATTCGCGCCAACCTCACCCGCCCGCGCGTGGTGAACCTAGGTGAGGAAGAAGGCCGCATTCCCGAAAATCTGACGTTGATCGGCCACGTGGGGACGGCGGAAAAAAAGCCCGCTGCCTTGTATCACCTACTTCAGCAGCCCGATGCCGGTCGGGTGCTGGTATTCTGCAACACCCGCGAGAAGTGCCAGGAGGTAGCGCGCTTCCTAGTAGGCCGCGGGGTGGCAGCTGAGGTACTGCACGGCAAAATGCCCCAGCCCGAGCGCGACAAAGCTCTTATGAAATTGCGCAATGGCTCTAGCCAAGTGCTGGTAGCCACCGATGTAGCCGCCCGCGGCCTCGACGTGACGGCCCTGGATACGGTGGTGCAATACGAGTCGCCGGACAAAGCCGACGCCTTCCAACACCGGGCCGGCCGCACCGCCCGCGCTGGCGCCGAAGGCACCGCGCACCTGCTCGCTACGCCCGCCGAGCAAAGCCACGTGCAGAAGTGGCCCGTCGCCGAGACGATTCAGTGGAAGCCTATGCAGGCGCCAAAACTGCCACCTTCTGCCCCCAAAACCCCCAAGCCAGTTAGCACGACCCTACACGTTTCGGCGGGGCGCAAGGACAAGGTGAGTGCGCACGATTTGGTGGGCACCTTCGTGGCCCACGGCGGCCTGGAGCGCGAAGCTGTTGGTCACATCGAAGTGTTCGACCACTACAGCTACGTGGCCGTGCCGCGGCAGCAGGCCCAGGAAGTAGCCGAACGCGTAACGGGTGCCAAAATAAAAGGCCGGAAAATTCGGGTGTCGTTGGTGGAGTAAATACCACACTCCGGCAAACCCGTCTGTTATACTGACTACTGACGCAGGAAGGACCTTATTCCGACTACAAACCTAGGTTGTGCGGGCGTAATAAGGTCCTTCCTGCGTCAGGATGACGGGCAAAAATCACTGCCTAGCTGCAATGAGTTACTTATGCTCAACCTGCTCTAAATCGTAATAACGCGTGATTTGGGTTATCACGTCCTGCGGGCGCTGCTCATTGCTCAGTTCTATGCGCAAGCCATAGCCAGGCTTTTCCAACGTATTCAGCTGCGAATCAAGTAGATCAGCTTTCATGTAATGATCCGTCCGGTGCTCCAGACGGCTGCGTAGCAGTTCGCGCGAGCCATCCAGAAATATCCACTTAATAGGCTGCTCAGCGCCACCTTGCAGCGTCTGTCGGTAGGCTTCTTTCAGGGCCGAGCAGGCTAGCACCGCCCCGCCGGTTTTTTCCCACTCGGTGATGCCCGCTGCCATCTGCGCGAGCCAATCTTTGCGGTCGTCGTCGGTAAGCGGGATGCCGCTGCCCATTTTGGCCTTGTTAGCGGCTGAATGAAAATCGTCGGCGTCGTGGAACGGTATGGCTAGCTTCTTCGCCAGCATTTGCCCTATCGTTGTCTTGCCGCTGCCCGACACGCCCATTACAATGAAAATACTGCCACTGGCCATGCTTAGTGTGTTGAAATGATTGCTTTACCTCAGTATACGCATAATTAAAGCTCAAGCATATGTAGCACGCTACCGTATAGCTTTGCCTTCGTTGATTTTATCATCAACTCTTTGCTTAACAGAAATTTACACTACCACATCCAAGGCAAATACACCTACTAAGCCAATCACTGAAACTACCGTTTCGAGCACCGTCCAGGTGGCAAGGGTTTGCGGAATGGTCAGGTTGAAGTATTCTTTAAAAATCCAAAAGCCTGGGTCGTTGACGTGCGAACACACTAAGCTGCCCGCCCCTACCGCCAGTACCATCAGCTCCGGCTTCACGGCTGTAGTACCTATCAGGGGCAGCACCACGCCGCCGGCCGTCAGCGAAGCCACCGTGGAAGTACCTAAGCAGATGCGCAGAATGGCCGCAATAGCCCACGCCATGAACAGCGGCGACAGATGTAAGTCGTTGAACATGGCCGTGATGTAGTTTCCTACGCCACTATCTACTAGCACTTGCTTCAGGGCGCCGCCGCCAGCAATGACCAGTAGAATCATGGCAATGCCGGAGATAGAAGCTCCGATTAAGTCCATTACCTGCTTCATATTTTTGCCCCGGCTGAGCCCGAGCGTCACCATGGCCACGAGCACCGAGATGAGCATAGCTAGGTTGGCGTCGCTGATGAACTCCAGCAACTGTCGTGTTTTGGACGCGGCTGGCAGCACTAGCGCAGCGACGGCTCCGAGCGCCATCAGCAGCACCGGCGTGAGCACGGTAAACAAGCTGACCCCGAAGCTAGGCATCTCCGCTTCCGTAAACTCTTTGGGCATAGCTAGCCCAGCCGGTGGTGTTGGATTGTAGCGCTTCAGAAACTTCGAGAAGATGGGCCCTGCGATAATGACGGCCGGCACGGCAATAACTAGCCCATAGAGCAATGTCAGCGAAATATCGGCCTTGAACAGCACCGCTATGGCTGTTGGGCCGGGATGCGGTGGCAGGTAGCCGTGCGTAACCGACAGCGCTGCTACCAGCGGCACGCCCACGTACAGCAGCGGCAGCCGCGTAGACGCCGCAATGGCAAATACCAGCGGCACCAACAGCACAAAACCCGCCATGTAGTACATCGGCAGGCCCACCACAAACCCAGTCAGCATCACGGCCCACTGGATGTGCTTCGTGCCGAAGGCGCGAATGAGTTGGTAGGTAATCCGCTGCACGGCCCCACTCTCGATGAGCAGCGTGCCGAGCATGGCCCCAAATCCCAGGATCATCGCTACCGATCCTAGCATGCTGCCGATGCCATTCTGAATGGAGGTTAATACCGCTTTTGCCGCCATGCCTTCGGCCAAACCCAGCGCCATGGCTACGAGAATCAGAGCGATGAACGCGTTGAGTTTAAAGCCTATCGTCAGAATAAGCAGTAGCACTACGGCCGCCAGCACGAGAAGTAAAGGCATAAAGCAATGAACAATGAATGAGTGGGAAACACTGAACAAGAGCTGTTAGCCTGACGTCGGGGCTAACCAGCTTGCTTAAAAGGGCGCGGTCTGGAGAGCAAGTAAGAACATAAATTATGAAAAGCCCTAACGAAGAAACCCCTGAGCTGCGCAGCCCAGGGGTTTCTTCGTTAGAGCTAGCTTTGAGCAACTCCCCGGCGGTTATTGCCCACTGTTCATTGTCCGGGACTCATTGCTCGTTGCTAACGCTTGTAGCGTAACGGGGCCTAGCAAGCCAGAAGGTTGCAGCTCCCAGCCAGAAGCATCAAATGGTTTGTAGTATAAGTCCACAAAGTTGATTTCGTGGTACTTGCGCCACTCCACTTTGCGCTTGTCTAAGTCGATGATGCGGTTCGCCATGAGGTTGGCTATTTCCAGCTTCAGCGTGTTTTTGCCCTTCTTCAAGTACGTGCCTACCTTCTTCTCGTAGGGGTAGCTCCAGATGAAACCCGCATCTTGCCCATTGATCCAGACGTGGGCGCTTTCGCGCACGTCACCCAGCTTCAGGAGGTAGTCGGCGCCGGTTTTGGCGGGCATCGTGAACGTGACAGTGTACTCGGCGGTGCCGGCGAAGCGCTTGGCGTTGTCGTCGGCGAGGTCGGTCCAAGAAGTCAGCTTGGTGAGCGTTTGGTCTTTGGGCAGTTCGGGGCCACCACCGGTAAAGTGTAGCTTCCAGTCGCCGCTCACCGAAATTGGCGTGCCAGCCGGAGCTAGGTATTGCCAAGGCTGCGCGGCCACTTCGGGCTGGTCAGCAGCCTTCAGGATCAGCGATTCACCGGGCTTAATCTGTAGGCGCACCTTGGTTTGGCTGCCGTCGGCGGTGGTGCTGGCGACACCCGCGCGGCCATCCTGCGGGTCCAGAATCGTGACGGACTTGGCGCTGAGGTTCAGCGGCACCCACGAGTCCACTGTGTTCACCGTGTGGTTGACGAGGTAGTAGTAATGGGTACCCTTGTCGTTGCGGCGCACGAACTGCAAGCCTGTATCGGTGAGCGTTTCGCGGTTGATTTTGCTGTACTCCAAGGCTTTCTGCACGTCGGAAGCTAGCAAAATCCGGCCGCTGCCGACTTTGGCCACCTGCACGCCATTGCCGGCCGCCGCGAAGTTCAGCCCCGCCGTAATGGCTTTCAGCTGCTGCCGACGTCCCTCCAAGTTGTGTAAACCGGGTACATCCTTGGGCAACTCTTGCAGAATAACGGTGGTACCCTGCTGGGCAAGCTTCACGACGTTGGTCAGCGTCTCGACCGGCATGTAGCCGGTGGTCGGGATGATGAGCGCTTTGTAGCTAGGTCCTTGCTGCGCCACCCGCAAGCCGCTGCCGCTAGGCTGGGCCTGGCGGATCATATCATCCGACACGAAATCCACTGAGTACCCCGTCTTCGACAATTGCACGGCGTTTTTGTAGAAGTTGGTAGGATACAGCCACTCCTCTATCGTGTGGATGCTGATCATCATGTCGAGCTTGGGCGGCGCGTTGTGCCGCACGTCGTACACGGGCCAGTACATCACCACGTCGTTATCGGCCTGGCCGGCTTGCAGCACCGACTGGCAGCGCGTAATGTACTCGTTCAAGCCTTTTAAATGCGGCCACCAGCTGTTAGAGGGCGCAAAGTTGACTGAAGCGTAAAACAGCCACCCCGGCCAGTTGGCCTGCTCAGGCGAGTAGGTGGTGCCGTGGTAGAAGATGTGGTTGACGCCCGTCAGGAAAGCTAGCTCAGCCTGGGGCTTGCAATGCGCCAGCGGCACCTTGAAGTGCTCCCCGAGCCAGGTAAACGTTTCGGACGAAGCCAGGGGCTTACCCATCACGTTGGCAGCCGACGTGGCAAACTTCATCATCACCGGGTCGGGCGGCACGTTCTTGGTGTCGACGGTGTAGTAGCGCACGTCGGGAATGGGAAACTTGGTTAGGCCAAACGTCTCACACTCCGGAATATCTACGCTAGCATACAGGTCGAGCACGTTGCCGGGCGCCCCATGCGCCTGGTTGCGCGACACCGCTTTTTGGCCGTGAATCCAGTTCGTCCACGGCTTGGTGAAGTTCTGTTGCACCATTTCGGCCACCGTTTCGCGGTAGTCGTCGCGGACGCGGGCCACCTGCTCGTTGTTTTCCTTGCTCACCAGCTCACGCAAGTACAGGCGCAAATCATAGCCGCGGCGCTGCTGAAACTCGTCGAACAAGCGAGGCGAGAAATCGGCGTCGTACACCTCGTAGCTGTCGTTGAAAAACGACCGAATGCCTGCTGGCTTCCCCTCGAAAGCCGTATCGAAGCGCCGCAGATATGTATTCAGTGCCTCTCCCGACAAGTGGTCCATCGTGAGGCCGGCACCACCGGGCGCCGCGCGTTTCACCATCTGGCCGGTGTGCCCGCCGAAAGCGGCGTAAATCTGCCAGGCGCCCGTAGTGGGTTGCCAGTTGAGCTGGCCGCTGGCGTCTACTTTTGCCAGTAAGTCAAGCCGTTCGCCCTTTGGCCCGTAGGCCACAACCGCCTTGAGCGGGGCACCTAGCTTCTGCTGTTTGGGATCCTGCACCACGAGCTTTTCGGCGAGACGCTGCCCGGCTTTCACCTCATACGTTTGCACCACCAGTTTACCGGCCGCGCTTTCCGCCGCGATCTGTGGACCGCCGTAGGGCCAGCCGGTGCCTAGGTTCATATCCACGCCTAGGCCTAGGTTGTGCGCTTGCTGCACCGAGGTATTGAGCATGCGCATCCAGGTGGGCGTCAGGTAATCGATGTAGGACTGCTCGTAGCCGACGGCGCCATAAATGGGCGTTATTTCCACGCCACCTAGCCCAGCATCGGCGTAGAGCTTCAGGTTGCGGGTGATGTTGGCCTCATCCACAGCGTTGCCCATCCACCACCAGCGGGTCCAGGGGTGCGTTTCGGCTTTCACCGCGGGCCACGCGGCCGAAATCGAAGTGGCGGTGGTAGGTAGTGCAGCCGTGTTGGAAGCAGTGATCTGTTGCTGGCAGGCAGCAAAAGCCAAGGCGCACAGCGCAGTAGCAAGTAGTTTTTTAGGGTCGAGTGGCAACATCGGATGAGTTCAGGCGCAAGAACCAGCCAGCAACGCAAGCCTATGGGCTGTTTGCGCCGGCTGAAAGTTGGGCGAAAAGCTAGGTGGTACAGCAAAGAAAGGCGCATTTCCCTTGCTCACTCACCTGAAGTCTGCTGGTCGGGTGGCAAGGCAGTTTGCAAACGGGAGTACCTAGGTAGCGGCGCCGGAAATTAGCCTCGTATTTTTGCGGCCATCAACTTGCCCGCCTGCCTTGCCGACCATCTCCCCCGACGCCCGCCAGCTTCTCTTTATTTGCAGCCAGAATCGTTGGCGCAGCCTCACCGCCGAGCGCCTGTTCGACCAGCACCCACACTACGTGGCCCGCTCCGCGGGCACAGAGCCCGGAGCCCGCGTGCGCGTCACGGCCGGGCACCTAGGTTGGGCCGACGTTATTTTTGTGATGGAGCGCAAGCACGCAGATATTTTGCGGCAAAAGTTCGCCGCCGAGCTAGCCGGCAAGCCCGTCATCTGCCTGCGCATCCCCGACAAGTTTCAGTTCCTCGACCACGTACTGCAAGATTTGCTGCGCGAGCGGTTGCAAGAGCATTTAGGAACTCCTTGGCAATGAGGCACTCGTAATGAACAAGCTGCTTGATTTCGGCGGAACGACGGCCGAATCGTATAAGGCAAATTATTGCTGAGCCGAGCTAGCTCTTGCTTACTCGATTGCTCCTTGTTCATTACTAACTGTTGTTCATTGCTTTATGAACTACTTCATCTGGCTGGCCGTACTGGCCGCCGTTATTTTTGCTTTTTACCGCTACGTCACCCGCGAAAGCCGCGTGCGTGCTGCGGCGCTGGCACAAGATTTTCCTGCCGCTTGGCGGCAGGTGCTAACGGAACGCGTGGCTTTTTATTTGTCGCTTTCGAAGAACGAAAAACAGCGCTTTGAGCGCGCGGTGCAAGTTTTCTTAGCCGAGACGCGCATCACGGGCGTGCAGGTAGAGGTCGAGGATACAACACGCGTGCTGGTGGCCGCCTCGGCCATCATCCCCGTATTTGGCTTCCCCGAGTGGCAGTACGCCAACCTAGGTGAGGTGCTGATTGTGCCCGATGCCTGGAAACAGGAAAAAGACCCGAACAAGGAGGTAGCTCCCCTGGATGGCACCTTGCTCGGCAGCGTGCAAAACTTTCAGAACCAACACTACATGCGCCTTTCCAAAGCTTCGCTGGAACAAGGCTTTCGGGACGCCATGGACAAGCAGAACGTCGGCATCCACGAGTTTGCCCACCTACTCGACCAGGCCGATGGAGTGATTGACGGCGTGCCGAAGCTAGCTCTGCCACCCGAATTGCTGCAACCTTGGGCCGAGGTGATGCAACGCGAAATCCAGGCGATTCGCGACGGCAAGTCCGAAATTAACCCTTACGGCGCCACCAACGAAGCCGAGTTCTTCGCCGTCGTGACTGAGTACTTCTTCGAGAAACCCGAGAAGCTCCAGGAAAACCATCCGGAGCTGTACCAACTACTCAGCCGTGCCCTGCGCCAGAACCCCAAGAAGCGTTTCTTGCGCTTTAGCGTCGATCCGCGTGAATGGTTAAAGACCCTGCGCAGCAAGCGCAAGTTTGGACGCAACGACCCGTGCCCGTGCGGTAGCGGCAAGAAATATAAGGACTGTCACTTATTACAGCAGGAGAAGCAAGCAGCGTGAGTAAAATAAAGAAATGGGAACAGGCTGAAAGCAGAGGAATTGCAGCTAATAATTCATTTATCTACGCGAACTAATAATTCTTTAGCCTTATAAAAGCCCTTGATGCAGTCACCACCATACCAGTTTACATAATTGGCGTTTATTCTATATAATCCTGGACGCAATTTAGATCCTCCGTTTCTTAAATAATTTCTAAAATCTACTATCTGGGAATAGGATTTATTTTTAGGAATTTCAACATAAGTAGTTATATCATCAGGAACAAACTCAAATTTCGGAGGTCCTGGTTTAACCGCAGCTAACTTGTACCTTTCGTTCTGAATACTTACCTGTGTAAAAAACATTACCCCTAATTGTCTAGAGTGGTCATATTCTAGAAGCCTAATCGTTTTGTTGCTGATATTTTTGAATTCAACTACAACAGTTAGATAATCATTTGAGAACTTCTTTTCAGCGCTTTTTACCACCAAACTCATCTCAGCAGCATCTTTTTCAACTTGGCCTATTACAAGACCTAAGGAAAGGAAATAAAAAACTGCTAAAAGAGATATCTTTTGCATGATGCATTTTTTATGATTATGCATCTATTCAATTACTCATTTGCATAGTAAAATAGCTTAAACCTAGCCTTGCTTATCCCGTGCTACTTACCGCTGCTTCCAAATTAGTAGTTCGCCTTTCCCGAGTGGCACCAGCGACGTTTCTGTTCCTCGTGTAGCTTCCACCAAGGCCAAGAAAGCCACGAGCTGGTGCTGGTGCGACACGGCATTATCTACCACCATCAGGCCGCCCGGACGTAGCAGGCGATGCAACAGAGGCCACCACGCACAGTACTGCGTCCGGTCCGAATCTAAGAAGATGAAGTCGAAAGAGTTGCTGGCGATGGTAGGCAAGAAGCTTTCGGCTGGCGTTACTTCCAACGTAATCGTATCGATAAATGCCGCTTGCTGAAAATTGTGCCGCGCCTGCGTAGCCCTAGCTTCGTTCACTTCTACAGTTGTCACGTGGCCACCCGTAGCTTGTACCGCATCGGCCAGCCAAATGGTAGAGTACCCATTGGATGTCCCGATTTCGAGCACAGCTCGCGCTTGCGTCGCTTTGATGAGTAGGGCGAGAAACGGTCCGGTATCCGGCGTAATGTTAAGTAGCCGCTCATCCCGGCGCGTAGCCTGCTGGTCATTCGCTTGTCCAAACTCCGCTAGCTGCCGGAGGAATTCCGCTCGTATCTGATTCATAAGCCAACTTATAATAAGAACGAAGCTAGGTACACTAGCCCTACGCAGCTTTCTGCACGGCCTTTTGTTTTTGCGGCTGCTTGCCTTCCGTTACGGCTTCAAAACGCTCCACGTACTTGGCGTGGTTGGTGCCCATGAGCCGGTCCCAAATGTTAAAGTACAAGCCGTAGTTGCCCTTCACGTACTGGTGATGCATGTTGTGGTGCGTGCTGGTATTATGCAAGCGCCCAAACTTACTGCGCAGAAAACCGGCAGGATACGGCTCATACCCTAGGTGCCCGAGCACGTTCATGCCCATCATGTAGATCATAAAGAGGCCTAGGGTAAGCGGGTGCAAGGGCATGATGAACACCATCAGCGGTACAATACCGGCTTCGATGATGGCCTCCAGCGGGTGAAAGGAGAAAGCGGCCCAGGGCGAAGGATTGTGCGACAGGTGGTGCACCCGGTGCACATACTTAAATACTTGGGGCAGATGCATAAAGCGGTGCGTCCAGTAGAAATAGGTGTCGTGCGCTACAATCAGGGCCAGCATGCTGAAGGTCAAATACCCCAGGCCGTGATCAGCTAGGTTGGTATAGACGCGCGTGTAGCCGGCTTGGCGGGCCGCAAAAATGCCAACCCCAACGGCCGCGAAAATCAGACACGTAAGCAGCGAGTACTTTACCTCGGTGTGTAGGTGCTTGTCTTCAGGAAACTTCTGCTGCACCCGCCGCGACTGCCAACGGTCTTTGCGCCAGCGCCAGAAGATGAAGTACGCTACGCCGGCAAACAGCCCGTAGCGGACGAGGGTGAATAAGAAGTGGCCAGCATATATGGAGCTGGCTTGGGTAAGGGTGATGGACGTAGACATATACTACGAAGAGAAAAGAAAATCGAAGCCTAGGCTGCAAGCAAGATACCAACTCATTCGGGCAAGCGCCACGGCACCTCTGAACAACACGATTAGCCTTTGCGTTTCGGCTGATTCGCGCGGCATTGTGTATTTTCGGGACTTGCTGACGAGCACCTGCCTATTCTCCTAGCTTCGTCTTCTTTTCTGTTTTTACCATGAAGAAATCCTATCTAAGCGGCCTCGCTCTTGCCACCTTGGGCACGGCGCTATGGTCGTGCGCACCTACGACCAAAACCCCTGCCGCTGCTACTGCCCCACCTGCTGCAACTGCACCAGGCCTCACCTATCAACCTAACTCCACCGACTGGCGTGCGCAAGCCGAAGCCTTTCTAAAGCAGTACTCTGCTGAGTACCAGCGGCTCTATACGGAGTCGAGCGAGGCAGAATGGCGTTCTAATACGCACATCGTACCCGGCGACACCACTAATTCGGGAGCTACGGCCCGCGCCAATGAGCGCATAGCTGCCTTTGCGGGCAGCGCCGAGAACATTCAGCGCCTTCGCCAGTTCCTGGACCACAAAGACCAGCTCTCCGAGATTCAGGTTAAGGAGCTGCAAACCGCCCTCTACAACGCTGCCAACTCGCCCCAAACGGTAGCCGACGTAGTAAAGCGCCGCATCAAAGCCGAAGCCGCCCAAACCGAAAAGCTCTACGGCTTCGACTACCAGTACAACGGAAAGTCCGTCACGACCAATGACCTCGACGAGCTGCTGCGCACCGAAAAGAACCCGCAGAAGCGCCAAGCTATCTGGGAAGCCAGCAAAGCCATCGGCCCCACGCTGAAAGAAGGCCTGCTGAACCTGCGCGGCCTGCGCAACCAAACCGTGCAAGCCCTCGGCTACTCCGACTTTTTCTCTTACCAAGCTTCCGACTACGGCATGAGCCGTGAGGAGATGATGGCGTTGGTACGCAAAATCAACGAGGAACTGCGCCCGCTCTACCGCGAGCTACACACCTACGCCCGCTACGAGCTAGCTAAGAAATACGGCGTGAAGCAAGTGCCCGATTACCTGCCCGCTTCGTGGGTGCCCAACCGTTGGGGCCAAGATTGGAGCAGCATGGTCGACGTGAAAGGTGTGAACCTCGATGCGACGCTTGCCAAGAAAGGCCCCGAGTGGCAAGTAAAGCAGGCCGAACGCTTCTACCAAAGCCTAGGTTTTCAGGCGCTGCCCGCCGTATTCTGGGAGAAAAGCAGCCTGTACCCGTTGCCCGCTGGCGCCAACTACAAGAAGAACAATCACGCTTCGGCCTGGCACATCGACCTTAACCAGGACGTGCGCAGCCTGATGAGCGTGGAGGCCAACACCGAGTGGTACGAAACCACTCACCACGAGCTAGGTCATATCTACTACTATCTCACCTACACCAACCCCGATGTGCCGCCGCTGTTGCGCCAGGGTGCTAACCGCGGCTACCACGAAGCCATGGGCAGCCTCATGGGCCTCGCGGCCAGCCAAAAGCCCTTCCTAGTAGGCTTGGAGCTGATGGACCCCAAAACCCAAACCGACCAGACCCAAACCCTGCTTAAGGAAGCGCTTAACTACGTGACATTCATTCCGTTCTCGTCGGGCGTGATGAGCGAGTGGGAAAACAGCTTCTATGCCGACAACCTGCCCGCCGACCAACTCAACGCTAAGTGGTGGGAGCTAGTGAAGAAGTATCAGGGCATCGTGCCCCCCACGGCGCGTGGTGAGCAGTACCTAGACCCTGCCACCAAAACACACATCAACGACGACCCCGCGCAGTACTACGACTATGCCCTGAGCTACGTCATCCTGTTCCAGCTCCACGACCACATTGCCAAGCAGATCTTGCACCAGGATCCGCACGCCACCAATTACTACGGCAACAAAGAAGTGGGCAATTTCCTGCGCGACATCATGCGTCCCGGCTCCAGCAAAGACTGGCGCACCGTGTTGAAAGAAAAGACCGGCGAAGACCTCTCCGCCCGCGCTATGGTCGACTACTTCCAGCCGCTAATGGCGTATCTGAAGCAGCAGAACAAGGGGCGGAAGTACACGATGTAAGGCTTATTGGGAGCATCGTAGAAGACAAGGCGGTGCTCCCGAAAGTCTGCAAAATGAGTTATTACTACTAGCTACGTATTATATTGTTTAGAAACTAAAAACCAATATTATGCCTGGCCCAAAAAATAACATATCCTTTCCATGGGTTACAGTCGCAGGATTCCTCTTTTCTATTTGGATAGTATATGATGTAGGTGGTGAGCCATATAGATTGTGTAGGGCCGATATGAAATTTGATTATTCCGTCGGTTCCTTTACTGATAATATCGATAATTTATTTATTAGAAGTGCAGTGCTTTCCTTGTCCGGTGGACTTTTGGCAGTACCCCTTTCCCTCTTCAATAAACGTAAGTTCTCCTATTTATTGAGAGCGTTCGATTTATTACCCAGGTGTATGATAGTAGTTGTTGTTCTTTACTATACAATTTATATGGCAGAAAATATCAAAGAACTATTACTTGCAGGGCCTATTCGTATTTAAGTCTGCTTTAATACCTCATACCAATTAGGCTCGAACCTTCACTACTTTATTATATATGGGAAAGGAGCTTCGAATTACTTATCAGCACTTCAACGAGGCTGATTTAGAAGAATTTATACTAAGTAGATTTGGGGCGCACTATAACGCTGAAGAATCTTCTTGGCACATTAATGCACCAGGCATAGTCTTGCCCGCATTGACGATCAGCCTAGAAGCTAACAGCCTAGCTTTCTGTGATAATTTAGTTTCAGAAAAAATTAGCGCTTTGGTCTTTTATGAATTGGTGCAATACCTTCTGTCAAAGAGCACCGAAATTAATATTAATGAACCTTAAGAGAAAAAGCCAAGCGTGCGCCTGGCTTTTATCTTTATAACTGTACCTAAATGACCTACGCCGCCACAGCCAGCCGCTTCTGCAGCAAAGCTTGTACAGTATTCAAACGACGGTAAATGACCTGGGCTACTTGCTCATCGGCTAGGTCGATGCCGTGCGTGCGGGTGGTTAGGTAGCGGGCCAAGGTCGCGTTATCGTCGAGGCGCTGGGCTAGCTCTTGTTGAGCATCTTCCCACTCATCGGCCTGCTCGTGGGCTAGGTAATGGCCTCGTAGCTCAATCGTCTGGCTGACTAGTTGCGCCAGGCGCACGAGCAGCTCCGATTCGGCCTCGGAGAAGTCTCGCGGCTCACGTCCAATCACCGCTAGCATCCCAATCTTCTCTTTGTCGGGCATCTGCAAGGCGGCACCCGCGTAAAAACGCAGGCCTATTTCTTCAGCAACGGTTTGGCTGATCAGGCCGCAACTTTCCTTGGAATAGTCGGACAGTACTACGGCATCATCATGCAGAATGGCCGCCGAGCACATGCTGTCACCCCGCGTCAGGCTTCTGATGCCCTGCGCGCCGACAGTTGCTTTAAACCAAACTTGATCTTCATCTACGAGCGAGATCAGCGCAATAGGAAGGTTGAAGAGTTGTGCGGCCCAGGCGGCGTACTCATCAAAAATCTTCTCTGGGGTCGTGTTTACAATACGGTATTGATGCAGCGTGCGCAGCCGCACCGCATCATTGTCGGGTATCAATGATGCGGGAAAAGGAGTAACAGTGTTGACCATGGGGGCGTGAGAACTAGGTGGGGCGGAGTGGGCGGCAACTAAGCAACATGGTAGCTTCGGCCAGACTGGCGCATGCTTACCGCAACGGAGCATCCACTTGGCGTGGTGTTAGGTCGTTGTAGTTGCTTTTATATAGTAGGTAAGGCAGAGTGAAGCAACGATGAACAGCATCTGTCAGAGTGGGCACACGCGGATACTACTGGTACTTTGCGCTGCCTGCTAGCTCCTAAGATGAACAACAAGAAACAGCAGTAGTATTCTAGTGTAGACACCAAATTTATTTAAAGATAATTAGAATAAATTATAATTAATATATAAACAGCAATAATTAAAGTGCATTCTCAACCAGCACACTACAAGACAGATAAACCTAGGTTGGAGATGTTATTAGCGCTCCTAGTCACCCCAATTTCCCCTCCACCTTATATAACCATGATTTATAATGGCCAAAAACTACCTTCTCGCCCTTCTACTGGTAATTCGTTTCTATCCGGCCTTCTCAGCTACTTATTATGTGGCGCCTAACGGAGATGATGCGAACAACAACGGCACGATTTCTCTGCCTTTTAAAACCATCCAGCGGGCCCAAACAGCGGTAGTAGCCGGCGATACGGTGTGGGTACGCGGTGGCACCTACCTGATGCAGAACTCGCAGATAGCCGGTTACTCGAACCCGTATGCCTACGTCACGCTGCTGAGTAAAAGCGGCTCGGCGACGGCCGGGCGCATCAACTACTGGGCGTATCCGGGCGAGCAGCCGGTCTTCAACTACGCCAACGTTGACCCTAATGTCACCAACCCTGGTGCCCCTTTCGCCGCCCCTTACCGCCTCAGCGCATTTGAGGTAACAGGCTCGTACATCCACCTGCGGGGATTGGAAATCGTCGGGGTGCGGGTACCACTTGTCGCCACCAACGTCAACACGCAGTCAATCTGCTTCTCCCAGAGTGGGGCGGGCGGCAACAACATCTACGAGCGGCTGAGCATGCACGATGGGCAGGCTATTGGCTTTTACCTGACCAGAGGCCCGAACAACCTTATCCTCAACTGCGACGCCTACCGCAACAACGACAATATCAACACGCCGAACACCACCGGCGCCGCGAATGGCGGCAACGTAGATGGCTTCGGCAACCACCCCAACAACGCGAACTACACCGGCAACGTGTTCCGGGGGTGCCGAGCCTGGTTCAACAGCGACGACGGCTACGACTGCATCTCGGCCTTTGCGCCTACGGTGTTTGAGAACTGCTGGTCTTTCTACAATGGTTACACGGCTACTTTTGGCAGCCGGGGAGATGGTAACGGCTTCAAAGCAGGTGGTTACGGCAGCGCGGCTGTCACTTCCATCCCGACCGTTGTGCCTAGAAATACGATTCAGTTTTGTCTTTCCGTGCGCAACAAATCCAATGGGTTTTATTCCAATCACCACTTAGAGGGTAGCACCTGGTCTAACAATACCGCCTACATGAATGCTACTAACTACAACATGCTCAACCGGAAAGCGAGGAACACAACGGATTATCTCACCGATGTACCGGGCTACAACCACGTCATCAAAAATAACATCAGCTTTGCCCCGCGTTCCACGGGCCGCGACATCACCGATTACGACCTCGCCGCCTGCACCATCGACCACAACAGCTTCCTGAATTCGGCTATTACTGTGACAGCCGATGATTTCCTGAGCACGGATATGGAGCTGCTCACCGCGCCGCGACAAGCAGATGGCAGTCTGCCCGTGAATGATTTTCTGCGCTTGAAGCCAACCAGCGAGATGGTTGATGCAGGCACCAACATTGGTTTTCCGTACAGCGGCACAGCGCCTGACCTAGGTTGTTTCGAGACAGACAGGGTTATTCTGAGCACCGCTAGCTCAGCAAAAAGTCAGGTACTAGGATTGTCGATTGCGCCGGTTCCGGTTCGCTCGCAGGCAACGGCTAGCTTTTATTTGCCCGAAAAAGCCGCTGTCAATCTTTCCCTCTATGATGCCCAGGGACGATTAATTACCGTTTTGCTTGATGAGGAAGTTAAAGCGGGCTCACACCAGATTAGCCTGAATGAGAAGGTATTCCCGGCTGCTGGCGTCTATATCCTCAAGTTGACGTCGGGTAAGATCGTAACGTCGAAAAGGCTTGTGAAAATCTAGTGACAATAAGCTAGCCTGCTCCGGGAATTGATAATCCGGCTGCTGTGAATGCACCTCCAAATTGCATCTACGGCAGTCGGACTATCATTTTAACTACGGCCCTTTCATTCGACTTAGCCTCCCACGAACCAGCAGACTACAGGACGGACGAGCCTAGACCGGAGGTGTTATTGGAGCCTGTAAGCTAGGCAAAAGCCTTCTTACCAGTCCCAAAGCCTTCCATGACACGCCCATCGTTCTTCCCAGCCTTCCTCCTGAGCCTTGCACTAGCGGCCAGCGCCAACGCTCAATCTGCTAAAACCTCCTACAAGTTTGACTTCGGCAGCGGCAAAGTGACGCCCGGCTACACCCCCGTGCTGCCCACCAACGTGTACTCACCCACTACCGGCTACGGCTTCGATTTTAACACGACTGCTACGGCTGTTAGTCGCACCGGCCAGGATGCGCTGAAAGGCGACTTCGTGACCAGTGACAAACCTTTCTACTTCTCGGTCAACTTGCCCGAGGGCAACTACAACGTAACCGTGACCCTAGGTGACGCCCAAGGACCGTCGTCAACATCGTTGAAGGCGGAGTCGCGGCGCTTGCTGCTGGAGCAAACCACCACCGCACCCGGCAAATTCACTACCCAGACGTTCACGATCAACATCAAAGACCGCAAGATTTCGACCGGCGGCGAAGTAAGCCTAAAACCCCGGGAGCTAGGCAAGCTAGACTGGGACGACAAGCTGACACTAGAATTTAACGGATCAAAAACCTGCCTCAACGCGCTGGAAATAACACCCGCCAAGAACGCCGTGACGGTGTACCTAGCCGGCAATTCCACCGTCGTGAACCAGGACGATGAGCCGTGGGCAGCTTGGGGGCAGATGATTCCACGCTTCTTCAAGCCGGGCGTAGCCATTGCCAACCATGCTGAGTCAGGCCTGACTCTAGGTAGCTTTATGGGCTCGCACCGCCTAGAGAAAGTATTGAGCGTGATAAAGCCCGGCGATTACTTATTCATTGAGTTCGGCCACAACGACCAAAAGGAGAAAGGCCCCAATGATGGCGCTTTCAAAAGCTACACCGAGCGCTTGAAGCTATTTGTGAGCGAAGCCAAGAAGAAAGGCGCTACGCCCGTGATTCTGACCTCCACCGCTCGCCGCAACTTCGACGAGGCTACCGGCAAAAACGTGAACAGCCTAGGTGACTACCCCGACGCCGCCCGCAAAGTTGCCAAGGAAGAAAATGTTGCGCTCATCGACCTCAATCAGATGACCACCCAGCTCTACGAAGCCATGGGCGTGGAAGACTCGAAGAAGGCGCTGGTGCACTATCCCGCCAACACCTACCCCGGCCAGACCCAGGCCTTGGCCGATAACACCCACTTCAACCCCTACGGCGCCTACGAAATAGCGAAGTGCGTGGTAGAAGGCATCAAGGTCAATAAGCTAGGTCTCACGAAGTTCCTCCGAAACGACACGCCTACTTTCGATCCCAACCACCCCGATGCGCTAGCCAGCTGGCACTGGGCTGATAGCCCCAAAAACGACGTGGTGAAGCCAGACGGCAATTAAGCGTGCGTGTTTTACCAGAACGTCATGCTGTACTAGTCGAAGCACAACACGTTCTAGCGATTCTCTTCTACTCAACTTCCCACCACTATTCCTCGCTCTATGAGAGTAACACGTCTACCCTACCTAGGTCTGCTGCTAGGTGCTACTACGGCTGTGGCTCAAACGAACCCGCCTAAGGCCAACGACACCACCACGCCGCTGCACCTATTGCAGCCCGATTATCCGGTGCCCTACGGCAAGACCAAGCCCGAGGACGTGAAGCAGGTACTGGACCGCGTGTACAACTACCTAGACAAGTCAACACCAGCCGAACTCGTTGATAAAAAGACGAATGCTGCCGTTAATACCCGCGGTAAATTTAACCCCGATGCCATTATCAAGCCCGGCGATTTCCGCCTGACCAGCTACGAGTGGGGCGTAACGTACTCGGGCATGCTGCTGGCTGGCGAAGTGACCGGCGACAAAAAATACACGGATTACACCTTCAGCCGCCTGAAGTTCCTCTCGGAGCTGGCGCCGTATTACCGCGCTTACCAAACGGCCAACCCGCAGAGCCCTACGCCCATGCGCGGCTTCATGAACCCGCACGCGCTGGACGACGGCGGCGCCCTCACGGCCTCCATGATCAAGGCGCAGCGGGCCGGCCTTTCCGCCGACTTACGTCCGCTGATTGACAGCTTCGTCGGCTACATCATGACTAAGGAATTCAAGCTGTCGGATGGCACCCTAGCCCGCAACCGCCCGCAGCCCAACACGCTCTGGCTCGACGATATGTACATGGGCCTGCCAGCGCTGGCGCAAATGGGCAAACTCACCGGCGAGCGGCGCTACTACGACGAGGTGGTGAAGCAATTCACGCAGTTTTCGCAGCGCATGTTCGACAAGGAAAAAGGCCTCTACATGCACGGCTGGGTGCAGGATATGGCCGTACACCCCGAGTTTCACTGGGCCCGCGCCAACGGCTGGGCGCTGCTGACGAAAGTTGAAATCTTAGACGTGCTGCCCGAAGATCATCCGGGTCGGGCCACTATCCTAGCGCAGTTGCGCGCCCACGCTAATGGCCTCGCCATGCGGCAGTCAGGCACGGGGTTCTGGCACCAGCTGCTCGACCGCAACGATTCGTATTTAGAGACCTCCGCCACGGCAATTTATGCCTACGCCATTGCCCACGCCATCAACAAAGGCTGGCTCGACGCCAAAGCGTATGGCCCCATGTCGATACTCGCCTGGAATGCGGTGAGCACCAAGGTAAACGCCAGCGGGCAGGTGGAAGGCACCTGCGTGGGTACGGGCATGGGCTTCGATCCGGCGTTCTACTACTACCGGCCGGTGAACGTGTACGCAGCCCACGGCTACGGCCCAGTCATTCTGGCGGGTGCCGAAATCATTCGTCTGCTCAAAAACCACCCATTTGACATCAACGACAGCTCGGTGCAGATAACTAAGTAGCCCTACTACGTTTTCCTAGCCACTCTACTCCGAAAAGCCTCTGACCGATTTGGTTGGGGGCTTTTTTATGCGGATAATCACCAACTTCTTCCACTAATTCGACCTCTTGTGTGTTAGTATTCAAGAGGAAATTAGCGCACGTAGTTACGCGCGAGTGGTTACAGAATAGAATGCGACCAGCCAACGTTCTTACGGTAGGCATGCTGCTTCTGCGCGAATGCCTCTTTGCTTGACACCATACGACTAACGCCTTAAAAGCGTATTTTCCACGTGATGAATCTCAGTCTGCCCGCGTTTTCTTCGGTTCTACTTATGGCGGCCGTTCCTGGCCAGCAAGAACACTTGGTTCCGCTGCTGATTGTCTTTGCCGTCTCGACGTTCCTGGTGGTAGTGGTGGCGGTGTTTACCCTGATTCGGCTCCGCAAAGACGTCAACCGACGGCTGAGTGAGTTCAACCGCCGCGGCGCCCGCCCCAAAACAGCCCGCCGTATCGCTCCCACCGACCCGAACCAGTGGCAACCGTTTTCGATGCCGGTTCTTCCCTTCTGGCAACAGCTTGCACTGGGCGCCGGGACGCTGTTGGCCTGCGCGGTGGGCGTGTGCGAGTTGCTAGCGGGCGCTACCATCCCCCAAACCCTAGCTCCGGTGGTATTACCACTGCTTTTGCTGCGGCCGGCTCCCAAGTCGACGGTGCCTCGCAGCCTGTGGGCTGTAGTAGTCGGGTGTTTCGCGGCGGCTATTCTGTTGCTGGGCGTCCTCTCGTTGCGCCTATTACTGCGGCAGGCGTAGCGCGGCACGGCTGAAGACTTTTGTTGCGGTGGAAGGCAGAAGGCTAACTATCCTAGCTTCCGCATGCCTCTTGCTGAAAAGACGACTACTGCGGAAGCTGTATCTTGTGGCCGCGCCGATAGCGCCGTACTTCACCAACCGACTCATTGCCAGTCCTTTTTATGAAATTTTTAGCTTCTCCCCTGCGTACGCCAGCTTTTTACACGTTGCCAACGCGCTACTTTCTAGGGGGTATAGTGGCTGTACTTATGAGCTGTCAACAAGCAAAACCGGTTACCGCTGATGCGCCCCAAGCGGCGACGCCTGCGGAAGCCACGATGCCAGCCCAAGCGGCGGCACCAACGGAAACAGCAGCGCTCACGGAAGCCGCGGCTCGTGCAGCCATAGCGCGCTACGTGAAAGCTCAACCCAACGCAAACCTCTACGTGGTCGATTCGGCAAGTGTCGTCGATATCGATACGCAATGGCAAGTGCTGGTACCCCGCACCGACTGGGCAGGCCGCATGCCCAACCGCGCTGCTTTCGAAGTGGACAAAAAAACTGGCAATGTGCGGACGCTGATGGTAAAATAACCTAGGTTCTTCTACTCCAGTTTTAGGTTTATCTACAACGCTGCCGAAATCTAAAACGCATTATTATCTACGCAAGCATTTAGATGCTAAGCAGTAATCAGGCAAAAAAGAACGTCATGCTGAGCCGGAGCAAAGCATGACGTTTAAAAGAAGGCTTCTTGCGAAAGCTAGCCCCGCTACACCGGAAAACTCAGCCGGCTAATGGGTTGATAGTGGGTGAACTCCAGTTCGGGAGCCAAGTAACCTGCGCGCACCGGCTCTTCCTTGAGCAGATCGGTGCTGAGATACTTCTTGTTGCTGTCGCACAATAGCGTTACCACAGTAGCATCGGGGCCGAGGATAGCTGCTTGCCGGATGGCACCAATCACGTTTGCCCCTGATGAAATACCGACGGCTAGGCCTAGCTCGGTAGCTAGCTTTTGCGCCACTAGAATAGCATCGCCATCATTTGCCTGCACCACCTCGTTGAGTTCAGCGAGCTTCACAATGGCGGGAATGAACTCGTCCGAAATGCCCTGAATACGGTGCGAACCTACTTTGTAGCCGGTAGTTAGCGTCGGCGACTCGGCTGGCTCTAGGGGGTGGATACGCACATTTGAATTTTGGCTGCGCAGGTAGCTGCCCACCCCCATCACCGTACCGCCCGTGCCCACGCCAGCAATGAACGCATCGGGTACGCGACCTAGCCGCTTCAGTTGCGCGCAGATTTCCACGCCGGTAGTTTTGGCGTGTGCTTTCGCATTGAAGCTGTTCTCAAACTGCCGGGGAAGAAATATATCGGAGCGGGAAGCAGCAATTTCTTCGGCCAACGCAATGCTACCCAAGAAACCACCCTGCACTTTGCTAATCAGCGTAATCTCGGCACCTAGGCTCTTGATGATGTTCACCCGCTCAGCGCTCAGCCAGTCGGGCATGATGATGCGTACGGGGTGGCCCAGCGCTCTGCCGATGGCGGCGAAGGCAATGCCAGTGTTGCCGCTGGTGGCCTCCACAATCGTGTCGCCGGGCTTAATTTCACCGTTTTTGTACGCCTCTTGCAGAATGTACAGAGCCATGCGGTCCTTGAGGCTGCCCGTCAGGTTGTAGTGCTCGCACTTCACGAAAATGCGGCCCGGCTGGCCTTGGTAGCGATAATGCAGCTCCAGCATAGGCGTGTTGCCAACGAGGTGCCAGAGGTGGTTGAATTTTTCTTCCAGCTCCGGCGAAAGACAACAGCCGTTTTTCGATAGCGAAGTCGCATAGTTTTCTAGGCTAGCTACTTGCGGCACTTTGAAATGTACAGCAGTTGGGCGCCGAGCAGCACGAGCACCAGTCAGGAACGAAGAAGATACGGAACGGGGAGAGCAAGTAGCAACAGACATAGCAGCGGAATACGAGGGGTTTACACGTTTGACAAACGCCTCCCTTTTCCCGTATGCACTTGATCAAGAAAGCTTACCGCAAGAGCATAAAAAAAGCCCTTCCGATAAGTCAGAAGAGCAGCACCGCGTGATGAGCATCTTATAACTTATCTTCTCCTAAGCTGGCCACAGCCGACTTAGAACAGGATTTAGCACCTGGTATTCCTACTGGTTGCTAAGGCTTCATAGGGCCTGTCCCTCCGCCTTTCTTGATAAGTGCTCCGGTGAAGGAGCGCATCGCAAATATAGAGGGCGAAAAACAGTATGCAAGGCCTAGCGTCGAAAAAAGCAGCTTTTTGCCAAGATTATGTTATTTTCTTAAGTCCTGATCTTGAACAGCTTGTAGGAATGCGCCACGGCACGTTCGGCGTAGAACGACCTGTAGGGTTACAGCTAGCGCTATAACCCTACTAATTAGAAAAGCCGTTTCTTAGGTATGGTATGGCGCAAATGGCGCAGGTGCCGAACACGCTGTCGTGTATTCCTACTCATCATTGGGTTGACATTTTTATAAAAAATTATTTGCAATCCTCAATCTTACTAGTTTACCTTTGGCGCAATCAATCCCTTCTCGTTGAAGGATGGTTTTTATACAGAGGCGTGGAGAGACAGGCTCGACGATACGCCGACAACCCCCGGAATACCCGGAACGGTGCCAAATCCTGACCATATAAAAACAAGTTGCCGTGGATCACTCCCAACAACTCTGCACTCAATCTTCTATGCTCGTTGCTTCGCAACGTGGCTGTTGTGGTATGTCCGCAACAGCTGTCTGTATGAGCATGGCTGGTTGTATGGGTTGTTGTTGAGGCTGATTGCCCCCGCTTTTCCTTTTTTGCCATCATTCTCTCACAGAAGAACTGCTTTCTGCTGAGGCGTCCTGCATCTTAACAAGATTTGTTAGGACCGCTACGATCATGCCTTTTGCTTGGTAAGTTCTTGTCTGTGGAAGATCCATCGCGATATACTAGCGGAAAAATCCTATTCCGCCTCTCTTTGCTTCTTTGGTGTGGCTTGAACAGAGCTATTCAACACGTGAACAAGCAATCAGTAGCGCAAGAAGGCAAGCTAGAAACAGGAAAAGCACAAAACCCCTACTTTCTATAGATTATCTAGGCAACTACCTTCCTGGTATAGTCAAAATTCCTTCTTCCGTAAGATTACCTCTTACCTAGGCTGGATACCGCTCTTGAGCGGACCTAGGGCTAGCCATGTCTAGCCTACTTAAACCCCAGCACAACTTACTTGTGCTGAGCGCATTCACGCATTGCAGACTACGGAGCGCTACCATGCCTCCTGCTACAAGAAGTTGCTACTAAGCTAGTGACTTGTCGCTGCTCTCCTACCCTTTCCAAGCTATGTCAATCATCATGAACCAGGTTCTGAGTGAAGTTTTTGCGGCCAATGAGTCGCTGTTTATTGCTCCCAACGACACCATCACGACTGCTACCCCAGTCGCTCATTCACTTAACAGCTTCCCTTATGCAGAGGCAGTTCTGGCCGGCCTGCACCGCGCCGACTTGCTGGATAACCTAGCTACCGAATCGCCTAGCGAGGCGCAAATAGGTCAGTTTACGCGCTGGCTGCGAAGACGTGGCTCGCTCACTTCCAACAGATAACGAAGCAGCAATATACTGCATTCCAAAAGGTTAGCTGCACTTAAGCAAGCCGCAACGGCTTAGATAATCCTTGCTAACGCCTCTCCAACCCTGCACAACCAATGGTTGGGGAGGCACACCAGCCTTACGCAAGCCTAGACACACGTCAGGAAATTTCTCGTAACATGAAATCACTAGTACCACTTATTTTACTGGCCGTGGGGCTACCTGCGTTGGCTCACGGCACGGCTGCTCCCAATGCTCCTTATTTTCACCTAGCAGCGACAGGTCCTATTACCGGTAAAGTATTAGACGAAAACGGCGCCGCGCTACCGGGCGTGACGGTGCGGGTAAAAGGCACTACGGCCGGCACTACCACGAACCAAGACGGCACGTTTACGCTGAGCGAAACGCCGGAAAACGCCACGCTTATTTTCTCATTCATCGGCTATAAGTCGCAGGAAGTCACGCCTGGGCGCGACGGCAGCCTCATCGTGCGATTAGCCCCCAACCAAGGCCAGCTCAACGAAGTGGTAGTGGTCGGCTACGGCACTCAGCAGCGCAAAAATCTGACGGGCTCCATCGTGAAAGTAGACCCTTCAGATACCAAGGACATTCCAGTCGGCAGCTTTGATGCGCAGTTACAGGGCAAGGTATCCGGCGTGCAGATTTCGTCGAACAGCGGGGTGCCGGGCCAAGCTACAAATGTGCGGGTGCGCGGCGCCACCACCATTAATGGCTCCAATACGCCGCTGTACGTGGTGGATGGCGTGTTCATGAACAACAACAGCCTGCAGACCATCAGCACCGGCGGCAAAGCTAGCTCACCGATTGCCGACCTAAACCCGGCTGATATTGAGAACATTGAAGTTCTGAAGGATGCCGATGCTACGGCGCTCTACGGGGCCCGCGGCGCCAACGGTGTCATTCTCGTGACAACCAAGCGCGGCAACTTCAACCAGAAGCCGAAGATCAGCCTGAACGCATCGGAGGGTTGGGCCAAAGCGGCCAAGCTGTGGGACCTAGCTACTGGCCCTGAGCACGCGACACTAGTGAACGAAAACTGGCTGAACACCACCGGCACCACGCCGCACACCTCCGAGAACCGGCCGTATCGCCCAGTGTCGCAGGGTGGGCGCGGATTGCCAGAGGAGCAGCCGACCTACGACCGGCTGAGCCAGGTGTTCCGCACGGCGCGGTTGCAAAACTACGATTTGTCGGTGTCGGGGGGCAGCGCTAGCACGCGCTACTACATTGGGGGTGGTTATACGAAGCAGGAGTCTATTCTGCGTCCCATTGATTTCCAGCGGGCTAGCTTCAAGGTCAACCTCGATCAGCAGATTTCCGACAAGGTGCAGATTGGAGTGAGCAACTCGTTTTCGCGCACCTACCGTAATGAAGGCCGGGCGGGCGATGGTCCGGCGGGCGGCTTGCTGCAAGCGGCTTTGCACACGCCCACCCTGCTCTCTCCCTACGATGCTAATGGGCAGCTCGTAGGTCGGGCTAGCTTCGACAATGTCGAGTTACTCGTTAATAATTACGATGTCAACTCTACCAGCCTGCGCTACATCGGCAACCTGTACGGCGACGTGCAGCTGCTGCCGAACCTGAAGTTTCGCACCAGCTTTGGGGTTGATTACAACAACTACGACGAGTCGGAATACTGGAATACGTTCCTGATTGCAGGCGCTGGCGTGGGTGGGCTAGCTACGTCCAGCGTCTCGCAATACACTTCCTTGCTCAACGAGAACACGCTGACCTACCGCCAGCAGTTTGGCAAGCACGGCCTGGGTATTGTGGTGGGCAATGGATTGCAGAGCGACACCAACGGGCGCACGTTTGCCCAGGGCACAGGCTTCCCGAACAACTCTTTCAAGGAAATTTCGGCGGCTTCCGTCACGAGCAGCACCCAAAACTGGTCGGGTTATCGGCTGGCTTCCTTCTTCGGCCGCGCCGACTACAACTTCAACGACCGGTATTTGCTCAACGTGAGTTTCCGCACCGACGGCTCCTCGCGCTTCGGCAAGTCGAACCAGTGGGGCTACTTTCCGAGCGTGGGCGCGGCCTGGCGCATCAAGCAGGAGAACTTCTTGCAAAACGTACACGTGCTGAGCGACTTGAAGTTGCGCGCCAGCTACGGCCTCACCGGCAACCAGAACGGCATCGGCAACTTCGCGGCCCGCGGGCTGTGGAACGGCGGCTCGAACTACCTAGGCTCAGCAGGCATTGCGCCCCAGCAGCTCTCCAACCCTGACTTGAAATGGGAGCAAACCTCGCAGGCCAACATCGGCTTAGACGTGGCTTTCTTCGATGGGCGGCTAGGTTTGGAGTTCAATGCCTACCGCAAATACACCAAGAACGGCCTCATTCAGCTGACCGAACCGGCCACGACGGGCTTCAGCTCTTACTGGGCCAACGCGGTGGAGGTCAGCAACAAAGGGGTGGAGTTTGCGCTGAACTCGGTGAACATTCGCAAGGAGCAGTTCACTTGGAACACCAACTTCAACATTGCTAGCAACGTCAATAATATTGAGAAGCTAGCTACCCCGACTAAGTTCGGCAGCCGCGACCTGATTTTGCAGCAGCAAGGCTCACCGCTGTACTCGTTCTGGCTCTACGAGCAACTGTATGTGGACCCGCAAACCGGCAACGCCGTGTACCGCGACGTAGATAGCGACGGCAAGATCACAGCCGCCGACCGCCACATTGTGGGTAATATATGGCCGAAGTTCTTCGGTGGCCTCACCAACTCTATTACCTACAAAGGCTTTGATGCCAACGTGTTGCTCTCTTTCCAGTACGGCAACAAAGTATACAATCACAACCGCTTCTTCGGCGAGGGTGGTGGGGCGCGGGATGAGGCGCGCGTCATTTTCGCCAGCAACCTAAAGCGCTGGCAGAAGCCCGGCGACGTCACCGACGTGCCCAAGCCCGACGGCATCAACGTGAACAACTACCTCGACGGCGGCAGCCGCTGGCTCGAAGACGGCTCTTTCCTGCGCCTGCGCAGCCTGAGCCTCGGCTACACCATTCCCGAGCGCCTGACCAAGCGCCTACTCGGCGGCTCGGTGCGGGTGTACGCCCAAGGCACCAACCTGTTCCTGCTGACCAAATACACCGGCCTCGACCCCGAATCAGCGTCCAGCAGCGACGCCAACCAGCAAGGCATCGACCTAGGTACGCCGCCCCAGCCGCGCAGTCTGCAAGTGGGCATCAACGCCACTTTCTAGTCAATGATCAGTGACCAGTTATTCACTCGGTCACTCAGCTACTCAGCCACTTCTATGTCACTTACTTACCTAAAAATAGCCTCGCTTTTTTCCACCGTCGCCTTGGTTTTAAGTCTGAGCGCGTGCGAGCAGTTCTTGGACGTGGCGCCGCGCGAATCCATTGCCGATGACCAAACGATTGTAGACCAGAAATCGGCCAGTACAGCACTCAATGGCGTGTACAGCGCGTTGGCGAGCGGTGGCTATTACGGCACCAGCTTTCAGTCGATTGGCTACCTAGGGGGCGGCGATATTCAGTGGACCGGCACCCAATCGCAGGTGCAGGAATTCATCACCCACAACGTGCGGGCCGACAACTCAACGATCAGTACCGTGTGGTCGGCCATTTACGTGACCATCAACCGGGCAAACCACGTCATTACTAACGTGCCTAAGGTGAGCGACCCGCTGCTGACGGATGCGCTGCGCAATCAGTACCTCGGCGAAGCGTATTTTATCCGGGCCCTGGCCTACTTCGACCTAGCTCGCACGTTCGGCGGGGTTCCGATTATCACGCAGCCTACGCTCACGGCCACTTCCAACCAAGGCATTGCCCGCGCTACCCAAGCCGAAACCTATGCCCAAGCGCTCAGCGACTTAGAAACCGCCGAGCCGCTTTTGCCCAACCCAACCACGGTGCAAACCGCTGACCGCTACCGAGCTACTCGCAAAACCGCGTGGGCACTGAAAGCTAGGTTGTATTTGTACCAGGGTAACTGGGCCGCGGCCGAAGACTACGCCACCCGCCTCATCAGCGACAATGCTAATTACCAGTTGGTAGCGCCTTTTAACGCGTGGTTTGCCAACAACGTCCGCGGCACGCGTGAGTCCGTGTTTGAGCTTTTCTATAATGGCACCACGGAGGTAAACGGCCACCGGGGGCAGTGGCAACCCACGGCCAACGGCGGCACCCGGCAGTGGGCTCCCAATAATGAGTTGGTGAACCTGCTGACTACGGCGCCCAACAACACGCCGAACGGCCGTAGCACGCTCATTTCCAGCGTGAACAGCACCACTTGGTACGGTAATCTCTACTACCGCAGCCCCGGGTCCGACCCTAGCTACATCTTCCGCATCGCCGAGTTGTACCTGATTCGGGCCGAGGCGCGGGCTCAGCAGAACAAGCTCTCCGGCGCCCTAGCCGACCTGAACGCCGTGCGCACCCGCGCTGGCCTAGCTGCCAGCACCGCCGCTTCGCAAAGCGACATTTTGCTAGCTATTGAAAACGAGCGGCGCTTGGAGTTTGCTCTGGAGCCGCACCGCTGGTTCGACCTAGCACGCACGGGCCGCGCCACGGCGGTCTTCAAAGACCCATTGAATAACACAACCGCGCTGCCCTCCTTTCGCCTGCTGCTGCCCATCCCGATCAGCCAGATTCAAGTCGATGCCGCGCTGACACAAAACGCTGGGTACTAAGCGTAGTCGTTCAGGCGGAGCGCCTCACCCCCCAGCCCCCTCTCCGAAAAGGAGAGGGGGAGCCAGTCGATTAAGCTATTGGTTACTAGCAGTTGGCTTTTGCGAAACTAGGGCGAATAGCCAATAAAACCGGTACAGGCTCCCCCTCTCCTTTTCGGAGAGGGGGCTGGGGGGTGAGGCGCTCCGCCTGAACGACCTTCCAACTACACGCAAATTGCTTCGATACCTCTCTACACAACCCACTCCCTTTCCTTCCACTCATTCTTTCGAACCCATGAGCACCACTTTGTCTTTCCAAACTACGCCGGTGCAGGAGCGCCCAGCGGCGCCGACGTCCGCAGTGCCGACGCAGACGCCGGATCGGTGGTCTAGCTTCGAGAAAGGGCTGTTCCGCTTCGCTTTCCTGTACTTCTTCCTCCAAATCGTGCCGCTCGATTGGAAGTATTACCGCGACGTTATTAGCAATTGGGCGGGGTTCTCGTTCGGTGATATTTTCCGGCTGGCGCACTACTCGCCCCGCTTTTTTGACGGCCCTGATTTCTTTGTCAACTGGGCTATTATAGCGGCTATTGCGGCCGTCGGAGCGGCCGTGTGGGGCCTGCGCGACCAAACTCGCACGAACTACGACACCTTATATTATTGGCTGCGGGTGCTGGCGCGCTACCGCTTGGCGGCGGGGCTACTGGCGTACGGCTTCCTGAAGTTCTTCCCGATGCAGTCGCCGCTGCCCTCGCTCAGCCACCTGAACACGCACTACGGCGACCTCAGCGACTGGAAAATCTTCTCGCTGAGCCTAGGTATCACGCCTTCGTACGAATCGTTTTTGGGGTTGGTAGAAATCCTGGGGGCGCTGCTGCTGCTCAATCGGCGTACGGCGAGCGTCGGGGCATTTATCGTGCTGTCGTTTTTGGGCAACGTGTTCCTCTCGAACCTAGCTTACGAGGGCGGCGAGTACGTGTACAGCTTCTACCTAATTACCCTAGGGCTGCTGGTTCTTTGGTACGACCTACGCCGTCTCAACAACCTGCTCACCCTGGAGCAACCCACGCAACCGAACCGCTTCCGCTTGGTGCTGCCGGCAGGGTGGCCACGCACGGCTAAATTGACGATGAAGGTGGGCTTCGTGTTCTTCTTTGTAGGGATTTATGGTGCTAAAACCTACGCGGCGTATCACGCGGGGCCTTACCACTACCCAGCGGCAGCCGGCTTGCCGAATGCGGCGGGCCTGTACAACGTGCGCGAGTTTCGGCTGAACGGCCAGGTGCATCCTTACTCGGCTACCGACCCGGTGCGCTGGCAAGACGTGGTGTTTGAAAAATGGGCCACCCTGAGCATTCGATCTAACAGCCCCGTCGTGCTCGACCAAAGCAATACGGAAATCATTCACCCCGACGACCTAGCCCGCAACTACGAATTTGCTGGCGCAGCCGGTCGCCACTATTACGGCTACACGCTCAGCGCTGACGGCCAGACGCTCAACCTTCAAAATCGCAACAAACTGGAAGGCCCTGATAAGCTGACACTGCACCTGACCCGCCCCGATGCGAATACCCTCGTCCTCAGTGGCACCGATGTGCAAGGACAAGACCTGTATGTGGTGCTAGAAAAGCGAAACAAGAAATACCTGCTCGAAGAAGCCAGCAAGACGGGCCGCGGCGCTGGCTCGAAGCTGTGATGCACTGATAAAATAGACCGTCATGCTGAGCGTGTCGAAGCATCTCTATCGCAATGCTAATCAATGGTATTGCAACGAAGCTGCAGAGATGCTTCGACACGCTCAGCATGACACGATGGTAGTATCAAATCTGATTAGACTCTTATCCTAATGGCTCCTACTTTCCTCACTGCGCCGCTGCCAACTACTGCGGCACCTGCCACCGACGCTCCGGTGCGCCGCCCTTGGAAGCCGTACCAGCGCGTTCTGTTCCGCATTGCTTTTCCGTTTTTCGTGCTGATGTCGCTCCCCAGTGACTTTGGGTGGTACAAAAACCTGTTCACGATTGACTGGCTGCACGGACACTACCGCGACGTGTACGACATTGCCCGCTTCTCGCCCACGTTCTTTCTCCCAGGCGGCACGGAGGGTGGCGCCCCGGCCCTACTCGGCTACGACAAGTGGTTTGTGGCCCTAGGTATTGCGCTGGTCATTGGTATCATTTGGACGCTGGTTGACCGCAAGCGCGAAGAATACGAGGTGCTATACTACTGGCTGCGCGTAATTGTGCGCTTCCGGGCGGGCATCGGCATCATTGGCTTTGGCTTCACAAAGGTGTTCCCCACGCAGATGCCCTACCCTTCCATTGGTCTGTTGAACAGTGACTTCGGCGACATGACGGCGCAGAAAATCTTTTGGCTTCAGATCGGCATCGTGCCGTGGTATCAGGTATTTACAGGCTTAGTAGAGTCGCTGGCTGGCGTGCTGTTGTTCTTCCGCCGCACGACCTTCCTAGGGGCGGCTTTGCTGCTCGGCGCCCTTGGCGATATTGTATTCGTCAACTTTGCGTATGATGGCGGCGTGCACGTGTATAGCTCCTACTTCGTGCTGCTAGCGGCGTTTCTGATGATTCAGGATATTCCGAACCTGTATAACCTGCTCATCAAAGAGCGGTACACGGTGCCGCACCACTACTACCCTAGGTTCCGCGAGGCGTGGCTGCGCTACACCAGGCTAGGTCTGAAAACGGCGACCATCGGTATTTTCCTGGTATACCTGACCTACCTCGAATACGAGAACTTCACCTACGACCCTTACAAGCAGCCCGCCCAAAGAGGCGTGGCGGCCCTGCGCGGCCTCTACAACGTGACGGAGTTCCGCCTCAACGGCCAAAGCATCCCCTACTCGCCCCTCGACAGCGTGCGGTGGCAGCAGGCCACGTTTGAGAAGTGGACTACGCTGACCTACAAGGTAAACCGTCCCCTGAAGCTAGACCTCTCAAACGGCGGCGGCTCGCCCATGCGCGACATCAACCGCACTTTCGAAACGACCGGTCTGGCCGGTGGCCAGCGCGTGTTCTACTACGATGCCGATACCATCGACCACACACTGTACCTGCAAAGTAAAATCCGCACCGGCAACGACCGCCGTGGCCGCCGCAACCGCGACGAAGCCGTTGCCCAGCGGCGCGCCCCGAAAGGCAGTAGCATTGCGGCCGCCCACACCAACGGCTACGGCGGCGACTTCGGCGGCAGCTACCTAGGTAGCAACGACGCGGAGCGCCAAGCCAAATACCAAGCCTCCCTAGCTGAGTGGATCAGCCCCACGGCCCTAGCCCACATCGGCGACGAAACCGCCAAGATTAACCCCAGCGCCTCCAGCACGCGTCGGGTGCGGGGCATCAAGGCCGAGCAACGCCCCGAAAAGCGCAACCATATGATTCTGACCTACCAGACCACCGACGGCGGCAAGCACGTCATCTTGCGTGGCCTCAACGAGAAAAAAGATTCGCTCTACGTCGTTCTCGACCGAGTTGACCGTAAGTACACCTTATCGGAGTCGACGTTGTCGGCCGGGCAGTACTAACGTGCCCCGGTCCGACGCCCTAGGCGTCCGACCGGTCGTCGTTGAACGAGCTTCGTGCTAATGTTGCAGTTGCCTTGTTTATAGGGCGCGGACCTTCGCAGCGAAAACCGGTTGGACGCCTAGAGCGTCGGACCGGGCCGTTCAACTCTCTCACTCTACTAAGCTCGGCGCTAAAAAACAGCCGCAGAGCTTCTTCATCACTCCATGGATAACTTTGATTATGATGCCGTTGTCGTTGGTTCGGGGCCGAATGGGCTGGCCGCTGCTATTGTGTTGCAGCAAGCCGGTTTGTCGGTGTTGCTGATTGAGGGCAAGAAGGACCTAGGTGGCGGTCTGCGCACGGCTGAGCTGACGCTACCGGGCTTTCACCACGACATTTGCTCCGCCATTCACCCGCTGGCGGCGGCTTCGCCTTACTTCCAAACGCTGCCGCTTGCGCAGTATGGCTTAGAATACATCACACCTCCCGTCGCGGCAGCGCACCCCTTTGATGACGGCACGGCGGCCGTTGTGCTTAATTCTCTGGCCGAAACGGCTCGCAAGCTAGGTTCGGATGAGCAGGCGTACCGCGATTTGATGGAGCCACTGGTTGCCAATTGGCCAAGCATTGCCAACGACGTGCTGGCGCCGCTCCACATTCCGAAGCACCCTATTAATATGGCGCAGTTTGGCTTGTCGGCGCTGCTGCCGGCTACCACGCTCACCAACCGCTTCAAGACCAAAGAAGCCAAGGGCTTATTCGCTGGCATGGCAGCCCACTCGATTCAGCCGCTCGAAAATATCACCACGGCGGCCATCGGTTTGGTGCTACTCACGGCGGCCCACCGCAAAGGCTGGCCGCTGCCAAAAGGTGGCTCCCAGCGTATTGCCGATGCGCTGGTGGCGCACTTTGTGGCCCTAGGTGGCAAGGTGGAAACGGGTACGTTCGTCCGCTCGCTGGCGCAGCTGCCGAAGGCCCGCGCCGTGCTGCTCGATGTCACGCCGGCACAACTCCTTCAGATTGCAGGCCATAGCCTCTCGACCATTTATCAATGGCAGCTACGACGCTACCAATATGGAATGGGCGTGTACAAGATTGATTGGGCCTTGGACGGGCCGATTCCATTCACGGCGGCCGATTGCCACCAAGCCGGCACAGTGCACCTAGGGGGTACGCTGCCCGAAATTGCCGCCAGCGAAAAAGCCGCTGCTAATGGTCAGCACCCTAGCAAGCCGTTTGTGCTACTGGCCCAGCAAAGCCTCTTCGACGACACTCGCGCCCCCGCCGGCAAGCACACCGCCTGGGCCTACTGCCACGTCCCGAATGGCTCCCGTGCTAATATGACCGACATCATCGAGCGGCAAGTGGAGCGCTTTGCCCCTGGCTTCCGCGAACGGATTATCGGCCGCCACACCTTCGACACGGCCCAGATCGAGGAGCACAACCCCAACTACGTGGGTGGCGACATTAACGGCGGCTTGCTGAATGCGGCGCAGCTGTACACGCGGCCGGCGTTGCGAGCTTCGCCTTATCGTACTTCTAAATCAGGGCTTTACATCTGTTCCTCGGCCACGCCGCCTGGCGGGGGCGTGCACGGCATGTGCGGCTACCACGCCGCCAACCGCGCCTTACGTGACGTGTTCAAGCTCAAAGCCCCACCACTTTACCAAGACTAACTTTCCCATCTTCTATTCTTTCCTCTATGTCCACCACTGTTTCCCCCGTTCTCACCAGAAGAGCATTTACCCTCCACGAAGATTGGGTGGTCGTCGTGCTCGGCGGCTTGCTTATTGGGCTTTCGTTGCTAGGTCTGCCGTTTGCGGTGCCGGTATTTAACTGGAACAATACGGCCGAGCTTACCGGCAAAGTCTTCAGCGCTGCTAACCTGCAACTCATTCTGGCGCAGTTCATTTACCTGGCCGCAGTAGCAGGCATCGGGGCGCGGCTCACGGGTAAGTCGGTACGCAACTTCGCACTGGGTTTTCCACTGGTGTATTTGCTGACGCTGCTGGCACTGATTGTGGCCGGTAGCCCGCAGGCGCGGGGGCTAGGTCTAGAGGCCGTTATTTTCAGCTTGTTGGCGGGGCTAATCGTTAGCAACGTGTTTGGCCTGCCCGACTGGCTGCGGGCCACGCTCACCACGGAGCTGTTTGTGAAGATTGGGTTGGTGCTGCTGGGCACGAGCGTCATTTTCGGCGATATCCTGAAAGCCGGTTCACTCGGGCTAGTGCAGGCGCTGGTGGTGGTGCTATCGGTGTGGTACTTCGCCTTCTGGACGTGCCGCAAGCTGAAAGTAGACGACGAGCTTACCATGATGATTGCCAGCGGCGTATCTATTTGCGGTGTGTCGGCGGCTATTGCCACGGCGGGTGCTATCAAAGGCGACCCCAAAAAACTTTCCTACGTCATTTCGCTCGTGCTCATCACGGCCATCCCGATGATGATTTTCATGCCCTACGCCGCGCATTGGCTAGGTTTATCGCAGGAAGTAACGGGCGCCTGGCTCGGCGGCAGCATCGACACGACCGGCGCCGTAGTGGCCTCGGGTACATTGGTAGGAGAAACGGCCTTGAAAATCAGCACCATCGTGAAGTTTTCCCAGAATGTGCTGCTCGGCCTAGCTGCCTTCGCCATCTCAGTATACTGGACGTACACCAATCACCCAAACGCTGCCGAGCCCGAAGGCAAGCCGACCCTAGGGGTTATCTGGGAGCGGTTCCCGAAGTTCGTGCTCGGCTTCATTGCTGCTTCGCTGCTGTTCTCTTTCTTCCTTGCCCCAGAAACTACCGACGCGCTGAAAGGCGGTTTGAAGAGCGCGCAAGGTTGGTGGTTTGCCCTCGCTTTCACTAGTATCGGGCTGGAAACCAACTTCAACGACTTATTCAAGCAGGAAAACAAGAAACCACTCTACGCCTTCTTGATTGCTCAGACGTTCAACATTTTCGTGACGTTGGGCATTGCGTATCTGCTGTTTCGGTAAAATAAACCTAGGTTGCTCAATCCCAAAACAAAAGCCTCGGCGTACGCCGAGGCTTTTGTTTTGGCTATCTACCCGTTCAGCCAACGGATGAGTTGTGTTTTGCATCTAGCTTGCACCACCTATTAATCCGTTTTACATGAAAGCTCTTCTACTTGTATTCCTGTGGTGTACTGCACTGGTTGCAGCGGCTCAATCCTCACCGCATCGCGCGGTGCCGAGCCCCAAGACGACAAAACAAACACAGCTAGAGGCACTGCTGAAGCAAGAAAACGTTCCAGGTATTCAACTGATCTACAGCCAGAAAGGCACTGCAACTGCCTACAACCTAGGTCGGCGCAAACAGGGCACTACGGAAGCTGTTAATGACAACACCACGTTTCAAGCGGCCTCGCTCGGCAAAGTGGTTCTCGCCTATCTCACCCTTCGCTTGTGCGACCAAGGCGTTCTAACGCTGGATACGCCTTTGCTCACCTACTACGCGTATCCGCGGCTACAACAGGACCCCCCCGCAGCCAAAATCACGGCCCGCATGGTGCTGGCCCACACCACCGGCTTGCCCAACTGGGCAGAAAACCCTCTGAGCACCGCTTGGAGTACCTCACCCCTACACCTGCGCTACGCGCCTGATAGCTGCTGGAATTACTCCGGCGAAGGCTATGTATTTCTGCAAAAAACGCTGGAGCACCTGACGGGAAAGTCCTTCCAGGCATTGGCACAGCGGGAGGTCTTTACCCCCTTACAGATGGCACATAGCAGCTTCGTCTGGCGCGATGCTTTTACCGCTAACGCCTGTTTTGGCCATGATGCTACGGGCAAACCTACACAGCAACTGCACTTTATAGACCCTTACGGAGCCTTCACCCTGCTCTCAACAGCCAGCGACTACAGCCGCTTTTTGCAGGCACTGCTAGCAGGTCGGGGGCTGGCACCTGCCACAGCTAAGCTACTGACCACTCAGGCCAACCCAGCCAACCGTTGCCGCGTGCCCACTACTCCTACTGATGCGGCTATTGCATGGGCTTGCGGGCTGGGCCTGGCAAATATCAGCCACGGTCCGGCCATCTGGCAGTGGGGCGACAACGGTGATTTTCAAGGCTTCTTTATGGCCTTTCCTGGAAAACAGGAAAGCATCGTTTTCCTGACCAACAGCGCTAATGGCCTAAAGATGACGGATAAAATCTTGCAGCTGTTCCTAGGGCCTGGTCAGTACCAAGCAATGCAATGGCTAGCGGAAGACAAGTAACGTGTTGTCTACACAACGTGTAATCAATCAGACCATTAACGATTCCTGAGATAGTTTCTCAGGGCATTTTAATCGAGTAGTCAGCGCCTCAACTATAACCAGACTGCTTCTTATTCGGTTGTGGCTAGGTTCTCCTTCCAACCAAAACAACTTATGGAATACAGACAGCTAGGGGCCTCGGGCCTGTACGTGCCCGTGTTGAGCTTCGGCACCGCGACTTTCGGCGGGGGCAATGAGTTCTTCAAAGCCTGGGGCAGCACCGACGTAGCGGAAGCCCGCCGCCTGATTGACATTTGCCTAGAAGCAGGTGTCAACTTCTTCGACACGGCCAACGTGTATTCGAACGGCATGGCCGAAGAAATTTTTGGGCAAGCGCTCGGCGACCGTCGCCAGGAGGTGCTGATCGGCACCAAGGCCACCTTCTCGATGGGCGACGGTCCGAACGATTTCGGCTCCTCGCGCCTGCACTTGGTGAAGGAGTGCGAGGATAGCTTGAAGCGCCTCAACACCGATTATATCGACGTGTACTACATGCACGGCTTCGACTCTCGCACGCCCGTGCAGGAAACCCTCCGCGCCCTCGACGACCTAATTCAGAGTGGCAAAGTACGCTACATCGCCTGCTCCAACTTCTCGGGTTGGCACCTGATGAAGTCGCTGTCGGTGTCGGAGCGCCACGGCTGGGCGCGCTACATCGGTCACCAAGTGTATTACTCGCTCATCAACCGGGAGTACGAGTGGGAACTGATGCCACTGGGCATCGACCAGGGCGTGGGCGCGGTTATCTGGTCGCCGCTGGCGAGTGGACGCCTGAGCGGCAAAGTGCGTCGGGGTCAGCCGATTCCGGAAAGCAGCCGCTTGCAGCAAGGCGGTGGCCAAGGCCCCGATGTGCCTGATGAGCTGCAATTTGCCATCGTGGACGTGCTGGACGAGCTAGCTGAAGAAACCGGTAAAACCATCGCCCAAATTTCGCTGAACTGGCTTTTGCAGCGCCCCACGGTAACGAGCCTCATCTTCGGTGCCCGCAACGAAGAGCAACTGCGCCAAAACCTAGGTGCCGTGGGCTGGAACCTGACACCAGCGCAAGTAGAACGGCTAGATAAGGTCAGCGACACGCCACCCGTTTACCCCTACTGGCACCAGCGCCAGCGGCCAGAGCTAAACCCACCGCCCGTGCAGATTTTCTAGGCGGAAGCTAGCTAACAAAAGAACGTCATGCTGAGCTTGCCGAAGCATCTCTAGCGCCAAAGTAGATGATTACCATTGCGGTAGAGATGCTTCGGCAAGCTCAGCATGACGTTCTTTCTTTTCGGGTCTAGTACGTTTTGTCTATAAAGGCCAATAACGCGGTTTTGAACAGCTCAATTTCCTGATCGGTGTTATAAGGAGCCAGGCCCAGCCGAATCCAGCCGCCTTGTGCCATGATACCTAGCTTTTCGGCCAGCGTGGAAGCGTAAAAATGGCCGTCGGCGATGTTCATGCTGTAGTGCTCGAAGAACCACGCACACGCCTCCCGCGAGTTGACGCCTTCCAAGGTGAAGGCGACCGTTGGCGTTTTGCGCGTATCGGCCGGCGCGCGGTATACGCGTACGTGGGGCAGACCTTTTAGAAACTTTTCTAGCTGCTGCGCCTGCCGTTGTTCCTGTTCCTCAACGGCTTGCATGGCGGTGCGCAACCGTTCCTTGCGGGTGCTGCCTTCCCCCAGCGTTTCGATGAAGGCCAAAGTGCCCAGCAAGCCGGCAATGGCCTCGTGGTTTTGGGTGCCAGTTTCGAGCTTGTCGGGGATGTACGCGGGGGCGGGCGCGAGCTTATAGACGGGCAGTTTCTCAAACAGTCCCGCCGACACCACCGCAATACCGAGGTGCGGTCCGAAAAACTTATAAGCCGAGCAAAACAGCACGTCGGCACCTAGCTTCTGAAAATCAATAGGATAGTGGGGCGTGGCGTGCACCGCATCCAGCACCGCCAAGGCCCTAACTGCTTTTGCCCGCTGAATAATCTGCTCCACCGGCGGCACCGTGCCCACCACATTCGACGACATCGTGACGGCTACCAGCTTGGTTTTAGGGGTAATCAGTTCATCGAGCCCACCTAGCTCTAGCGTGTAGGTTTCGGGGTTCACGGGGATGAACTTCACCACGGCGCCGCGGTCTTTGGCAAGTGTTACCCAGGGGTCCACGTTGGCACGGTGGTCGAGTTCCGTCACCACAATTTCATCGCCGGCTTGGATGAACGAACCTAGGCTGCGCGCAATGGCGAAAGCCAATGAGGTCATGTTTTGCCCAAAGGCTACTTCTTGAAGTTGGCAATTCAAGAAATCGGCCATGCCACGGCGGCCTGCTTCGAGCAGTTCATCGGTGGCTTGGCTGGTGGAGAAGGTGCCATGCAGGTTGGCCATGCCGCCGGTGATGTAACCGAGCATGCCGTCGATGGTCTGCTGCGCCATTTGACTACCACCAGGGCCATCGAAGAAAATAAAGGGCTTACGGTCAGCGTGCTCGCGCAGGGCGGGGAAAGAAGCACGGATGGATTCGGAGGAAAAGAGGGGCATGGATAGTTAAATGATAATCGGTTTGCTTGTAGAGACACATACTTGTGTCTCGTCGTTGCTGATGTTGTTTGCCTTACCTGCTTTTAAGAGCGACTCTATCTAGAATGTCATTTCGTTGGTCACTACCACCTATTCGGCTAACCTGTAGAACTCACATGTACAGTTTGTAGTCGCTCAATGAGCAGATGCAAACTACTGTGCTCTATCTAGTTCATGCGAATCGTTCAACGGGGAGACACAAGTATGTGTCTCTACATCGTGCAACGAAGCCACAAAGCTAGCACCCGCACTCAACCATTCCGCCGTACTTTGCGGCTCGTTTTCTCCGAACAACTCCTACTATGCCTACCGGCACCTTGCTGCTCATCGACGATGAGCCCAGCTTACGTCAACTGCTCAGCCAGATTCTGGAGCTAGAAGGCTACACCGTATTGCAAGCTGCCACTGCCTACCGTGGCCTGGAGCTCTTGCAGGAACATGTTGAGGAATTGCTCGTTATCCTCTCCGATGTCAAGCTCCCCGACGGCAATGGCCTAGCGCTGCTGCCGCGCTATCAGGAAAAGGCTCCGCTGGCCGAGGTCATTCTGATGACTGCCTACGGCACCATACCCGATGTGGTGCAGGCCATGAAGCAAGGCGCCTTCGACTATTTGACCAAGGGGGACTCCGACCGCCAGCTCGTGGCGGTGGTAAGTCGCGCCGTCGATAAAGCCCAGCTCAAGCGCCGCGTAGCTGAGCTCGAAAAGCGCGTGGCCCTCCCTTATACCTTCGACGCCATGATTGGGCACTCGGCGGCGCTCAACCAAGCCAAAGGCCTCGCCCAACGCGTGGCGCAAACCGACAGCACCGTGCTGCTGGAAGGCCCAACGGGCAGCGGCAAGGAGCTGTTTGCTCAGGCCATTCACGAGGCTAGCCCGCGCCGCACCAAGCCGTTTGTGGCCGTCAATTGCAGCGCTTTTCCAAAGGATTTGCTGGAATCGGAGCTGTTTGGTTATAAGAAAGGGGCCTTCACCGGTGCCCTCACCGATAAGAAAGGGCTACTGGAAGAAGCCAACATGGGCACGCTGTTCCTAGATGAAATCGGGGAGCTGCCGTTGGAGCTGCAAGCCAAGCTGCTACGGGTGCTGGAAACTCAGCAGTTCACCAAAATCGGCGCGACCAAACCTAGCTCCGCCGACGTGCGCATTGTGGCCGCCACCAACCGCAACCTGCGCCAAGAAGCCGACGCCGGCCATTTTCGCCCCGATTTGTACTACCGTCTGGCCGTGTTCACGGTGGCCGTGCCGCCCCTGAATGCTCGCCGCGAAGACATTGAGCCATTGGCCAACCACTTTCTGCGCCTCTACGCCGCCAAGCTCCGCAAGCGCCTGCGCGGCATGGACGCCGATTTCTTGCGCTATCTCACGCACTACAACTGGCGCGGCAACGTGCGCGAGCTCAAAAATGTACTAGAGCGCGCCGTTATCCTAGCCGACGGCGACGTGCTGACGCCCGAATACCTACCCGCCGAGTTCGATCAGCCCCAACCCTCGTCCGAGGCTCCTGGCATAGTCGATGACGAGCGCACGCTGCGCAGTGCAGAAAAAAGCCACATTCGCCGCATTCTGCTCGAAACGCACGGCAACAAAACCGAAACGGCCCGCATCTTAGGTATCGCCCTGACGACCCTTTACCGCAAGCTGCAAGAGTACGAACTCTGATTACCTAACTAGCGGAACCTAGGCCGGCAAATCGCCATTGAACTCACGGTGCGCTTCCCACAAGTCGAAAGCGGCAACCGACAAGTGGGCGCGCATAAACTCGCGCATCGAGTAGCCACGCCACTCCAAGCAGTGACGCTGAAACGCGCGGCGGGTAGAGGCAATAGCAAACCCACCCGCCGACATCTGCTCCCGCTCAGTCATTGGCAACGCCTGTAGCCAATCTCGAAAGTCAGTTTTCGTGCAGCTAATCTGTTGGAGTTGTTGGTAGTAGGCGCGTGCGGCTTGCGTTATTTCAGTGAGTAAATCAGGCATAGGTGACGTAGTGACGATCTGGGTACATGAAAGTGATAGGTGAGCTAGCCTCACGCAGAATCACCCCGCCATTTAGGTGCCACTGCTTTCCCAAACAGGTTTTGGCTCCGTAAGCGCCACTTACCCCATTACCCCGCCTTTCATTTTACTATGGTGAGTCTACGGCCAGCAGGTGCAAAGAACACCATGTACTGCTCTGGCCGCTCTAGCTGCTCTGCCAGATTTGTAATCCGGCTGTTGCGAGATGGGGATTTGCAATCCCCGCCCGCAAAACGGGCAACTGCACCAGAACAAAAACACCTAATGGCGCAGACGGGCGGATTGCAAATCCGCAGCTCTTAACGACCGGATTATAAATCCGGGCCGAGCAGTTCCTAGCCTTAGCAGCATTGCCAGCAACACCCAGGACAGTTGATATGCCATTCAGAACTATGCAAAAGCGTAGAGCACCTGTAGCAGAACGCTAGGGGCCGTTGGCCTTTTAGACTGCTCTACAATTGCATCTATCAAGCACTTTCGATTCATTCACAATTACTTAGCAATCATTCTAGCCAATTACCCGGCGCCTGGCACCTGCCTTGTCAACTTCTGGCATATGCGGTTACTCGCCTCGCAGCAACTGCGCAGTCAGTCTGTTTCACGGTCTTTTTTGCTGGCTATGATTGCTTCCTCTCAACTCTCGACGCTGCTGGTGCAGCACATTCCGGCCCTCGAACATGAGCTGTCGCACTACGACCAGCCCGCCGCTCTTCCCGACCTGCTGGCGGCTTTCGCCACCTATACGCGCCACATGGCCCTCACCGGCCGCCTGCCGCAGCTACGTGCCTGCCTGGTTCTGGCCAACCAGCTGCTGCAACTCAACGACCCAGCCCTGACGGCGGCCGTCCTACACAGCTACTTGCCCGCGCTGCACCTAGCCGAGCTTCCCCAAGATCCGCAATTGCTAGAGCAATTCATGCCCCGCCTGTTGTCGCAGGTGTGCGCCCGGCGCTAGATTTTGCTTCACCTCCCGCTGCTTATATGAAATACGTTCTCGGCTTTTTGCTGCTACTCTGGCTAGCTATTGAACTGGTTATCTGATTGGTTCCGCTCGTGCCTTCTCTTCCATGTTCCTAATGCTTACGGTTATGCTTACCCCCAACGAAACCATCCAACTGCTCATTTCCAATTTCCCTGATCTGGCGCTGAAGCTTCAGCCCGTTCCACGTTGCGGCGGCTTTTACCGCCCACTGGGTCAGTTTGCGCTCTACACCCACCAGGCAATCTTGGCGAATCAGCTCACCCGCTTGCGCCAGTGCTTCGCCGTGGCCGAGGAGCTATTGCGCCGCGGCAATGCGTACCTAGCCGCGGCTATGGAAACCATTTACCTCCCCGACTTGCACCTCGATGATACGCCCGAAGGCATGGCCCTAGCTCGCCAGCTCATGCCCGCCCGCCTTTACCAAGCCTACGAGCACCAGCGCGCCGATATTTTGGCCTAGGCCTGTTCCACTTCCATTCACCGCAAAAGGCGGCTTCTCTGGTTGAGAAGCCGCCTTTTGCTTTTCAGCCCCTTCGTACTACCCGCGCCTTTCTAGCGCAGGGCAAAAAAGTGCAGCCGAGTACTAGTCGGGCGCAACCTGAGGCAATGAAGAATAGCTGGTGCGGCAGCCTATACCGCTTGCGCTTTACCGACTCCACGTCCGGCAACATGCTTGTTCGCGGCCCAAGCTCCTACTAAAACACTAGCATTCTAGCAAACCGACCCTAGCAAAACGCTAGTGCCCCCTATTCTAATGGTCCGTTCATTTCCGCTTTTTATCATCACAAAATATTATTAACCAAGCATTTACAATCCACCACACCAAATTCTTTCCGGTTGGGCTGACTTTCGCAAGCTACCTGGCATATCCAATCATTCACTACAACACCTTGCCCGATGGCACCCGCTCTCATGCTTCCGTTGCTCACTGCCGCTGGCCTCGCTGGCTTCTGGCTCTTTTATAAATCCGTGGAATACTTCGACCACATCTAACGCCCCTTGCGCCATGATGATTGCCCTTTTTCTGTTGTCGCTGGCCGTGTTTGGCTACTTGATCTACGTGCTGCTGAAGCCTGAGCGCTTCTAGTCGCCTTCTGAGTTCTCCCTTCTATTTCTCTCGTGTTATGAATCAAGATTTGCTAGGTGTCCTCGTCATGTTTGGCCTCGCGCTGGGGCTGGCGCTGCCGCTCGGACGCTTTTTGGCGAATGTATTTCGCGGCGACAAAAACGCGCTGGATTTCCTCGCTCCTATCGAGCGCGGCATCTTCCGCCTCGCCGGCATCGATGCCAACCGCGAAATGACCTGGCAGCAGCACCTGGTGGCGCTGCTCATCATCAACCTTGTGTGGTTTGTGCTGGCCATGGCCGTACTAAGCACCCAAGGCGTGCTGCCCCTGAACCCCGACCACAACCCGAGCATGTCGCCGGACCTAGCTTTTAATACGGCTATTTCCTTTCTGGTGAACTGCAACTTGCAGCACTACTCCGGCGAATCGGGCCTGTCGTATCTGTCGCAGATGGTGGTAATTACCTTCTTGCAATTCGTGTCGGCGGCTACTGGCATTGCAGCCGCCGTGGTCATCTTCAACGCCCTGCAAGCCCGCACCACCGAGAAGCTCGGCAACTTCTACAACTACTTCCTCAAATGCCTGACGCGCTTGCTGTTGCCTTTGTCGCTGGTCATTGCCCTCATCCTAGCCTTCAACGGCACGCCCATGACGCTGGCTGGCAAGCAGGAACTCGTTACACTGCAAGGCGATTCGGTGGCCGTGAGCCGCGGGCCGGTGGCCGCAATGGTGGCCATCAAGGAGCTAGGTACCAACGGCGGCGGTTTCTACGGCGCCAACTCGGCCCACCCGCTGGAAAACCCTAACTACCTCACCAACGTGGTCGAGAACGTGGCGCTGATGCTGATTCCGCTGGCCATGATCTTCGCCCTCGGCTTCTACCTCAAGCGTAAGCGCCTGGCCTGGATGATCTTCGGGGTGATGACCGTGGGCTTCGTGGCCCTGCTCGCTCCCACCGTCTACTATGAAATGCACGGCAACCCTGTTATTTCTCAACTGGGCGTTGACCAGAGTCTAGGTGCATTGGAAGGCAAGGAAATGCGGATCGGCGCGGCGGCTTCGGCCTACTGGTCCATCACCAACACCATCATTTCCTGCGGCTCCGTCAACTCCATGCATGACTCATTCATGCCGCTGTCGGGCCTGTGTCAAATGCTGGGCATGATGACCAACGCCTTCTACGGTGGCTGCGGCGTGGGCCTGCTCAACTTCTTCGCCTACCTAATCATTGCCGTGTTCATTGCCGGCCTAATGGTGGGCCGCACGCCGGAGTTCCTAGGCAAAAAGATTGAGGCCCGCGAGATGAAGATTGCCGTCATCGTGACGCTGTTGCACCCACTGCTCATCCTAGCCGGCACTGCTATGACGGCCCACCTCTATGCCGGCAACCCCACCGAATACGCGAGCTGGCTCGCCAACCCCGGCTTCCACGGCTTCTCGGAAATGCTCTACGAGTTCACCTCTGCCTCCGCCAACAACGGCTCCGGCTTTGAGGGCCTCGGTGACAACACGCCATGGTGGAACATCAGTACAGGCGTGGTGCTGCTGCTCTCGCGCTTTCTGCCCATCATCGGCCCGGTTGCCATTGCCGGCCTGCTCGCCCGCAAGAAAGTCGTGCCCGAATCGGCCGGCACGCTCCCCGCCGACACAGCCACCTTCGGCGTGATGGTGCTGGCGGTTATTGTCATCATCGCCGCCCTAGCCTTTTTCCCGGCGCTGGCACTGGGACCTATTGCTGAGCATTTCTCGCTCTACTAGTTCTAGTCGCCTCACCCCTAGCCCCTCTCCGAAAAGGTAGCGCGCATCAAGCGCTTGCGGAAAACTAGCCTGGCCTTTAGCTTTAAAACTTTGCTGTTCAACCTCTTCAAGCTAGCCTTCTAAAAACTAGAGCTAGTTCCCCTCTCCTTTTCGGAGAGGGGCTAGGGGTGAGGCGCACGTTAGCACAACAACTCTATGTCTCCCAAATCTCAATCCCTATTTCAGCCCCAGCTCGTGAAGGAAGCGCTTAAGCAGTCCTTCGTGAAGCTCGACCCGCGGCTGATGTACCGCAACCCAGTGATGTTCACCGTGGAGCTCGGCACGGTGGTCATGCTCTTCGTGACCCTAGGTCTGCTGGTGAACCCCGACCCAGCGCAGGGCTCGTTTGCCTACAACTTCGTGGTCTTTCTGGTGCTCCTACTGACCTTGCTGTTCGCCAACTTCGCTGAAGCCATTGCCGAGGCGCGCGGCAAAGCGCAAGCCGAAAGCTTGCGCAAAACCCGCGAGGAAACGCCCGCTCGCGTCATCGATGAGAAAGGCAACATCTCGTCAGTTAGCTCCTCCCAACTCCAGAAAGGCCAGATGTTCGTGGTGGAAGCCGGCGAAATCATCCCTACCGACGGAGAAATCATTGAGGGCCTAGCTACCATTGACGAATCGGCCATCACGGGCGAATCGGCGCCCGTAATTCGCGAAGCCGGCGGCGATAAATCCAGCGTGACGGGTGGCACCAAGGTGTTATCCGACCGCATCAAGGTAGTCGTGACCACGGCACCCGGCGAGTCGTTCCTCGACAAGATGATTGCCCTGGTAGAAGGCGCCGCCCGGCAGAAAACGCCGAACGAGATTGCCCTCACTATCCTGCTGGCGGGCTTTACGCTGGTGTTCGTGATTGTGTGCGTCACGCTGCAACCCTTCGCCGTGTACTCCAAGACACCCATTGCCATTGCCTCGTTCATTGCGCTGTTTGTGTGCCTGATTCCGACCACCATCGGCGGCTTGCTCTCGGCCATCGGCATTGCCGGCATGGACCGGGCGCTACGGGCCAACGTCATCACCAAATCGGGTAAAGCCGTGGAAACCGCTGGCGACATCGACGTGCTGCTGCTCGACAAAACCGGCACCATCACCATCGGCAACCGCAAAGCCACTCACTTCTGGCCCGCCCCTGGCGTCGACGAACGCACACTTATCGAGCTAGCCACCACCGCCTCGCTCACCGACGAAACACCCGAGGGCAAGAGTATTGTGGAGCTAGCCCGCGAGCAAAACGTGGACCCGCAGCCGCTCCAAGCTAGGTTGCAAGGTGCTGAGCTGATCAAGTTTACCGCCGAAACTCGCTCGTCGGGTGTGACGCTCGCTAACGGTACCCACATTCGCAAAGGCGCTTCTGACGCTATTCGTCAGCTCGCCAACAAGGCCAATCAGCCTTTCCCGCAGGAAGTAACGCAGCGCGCCGAAGCCGTGGCCTCGAACGGCGGTACACCGTTGGTTGTCAGCGAAAATGACCGCGTGATGGGCGTAGTCGAACTGCAAGACATCATCAAGCCCGGCATTCAGGAGCGCTTCGAGCGCCTGCGCAAAATGGGCATCAAAACGGTGATGGTAACCGGCGACAACCCCCTGACCGCGAAGTTCATTGCCGAAAAATCGGGCGTCGACGACTTCATTGCCGAAGCCAAGCCTGAGGATAAAATGACCTACATCCGCACCGAGCAGCAAAGTGGCAAGCTCGTAGCCATGATGGGCGACGGCACCAACGACGCCCCCGCCCTCGCCCAAGCCGACGTGGGGGTAGCCATGAACTCGGGCACGCAAGCCGCAAAGGAAGCCGGCAACATGGTCGACCTCGACAACGACCCCACCAAGCTCATCGAAGTGGTGGAAATCGGCAAGCAGCTGCTCATGACCCGCGGCACGCTCACCACGTTCAGCATCGCCAACGACGTGGCCAAGTACTTCGCCATCGTGCCGGCCTTGTTCATGGTCGCCATTCCGAGCCTAGGTGCCTTGAACATCATGCACTTAGAATCGCCTCAGTCGGCCATTCTGAGCGCCGTTATCTTCAACGCCATCATCATCCCGGCGCTGGTACCGCTGGCCTTGCGCGGGGTGGCCTATAAGCCTATCGGCGCCTCGGCGCTGCTCCGCCGCAACCTGCTCGTATATGGCCTAGGTGGCGTAATCGTGCCCTTCATCGGCATCAAGCTGATTGACTTGCTGGTAGGCGTATTTATGTAATTGACAAAAAGAACGACAGCTCCCCTCCTCAGATGAGGAGGGGACGCGGTGCCGCAGGCGCCGCTGGGGTGGTTGACCGTCGTTGCTGATGTTGTTGATAAAGAGCGACTAAGCCAGAACGGTCATACGCAAGTCGTTCAACGAATAACCACCCCGCCTTTGGGCACCCCTCCTTGAAAAAAGGAGGGGAACTAGCTCTAACCTTAGCTTTTAGCTTCTTTAAAAATGAAAAACCAACTGCTTCCAGCCATCCGCCTCACCTTAGTCCTGCTGGTGGTGTGCTGTCTTATTTACCCGGCCCTCGTGTGGGCTGGGGCACAACTCGCACCGGGCCAAGGCCTAGGGGTAACCGTGAGTAAAGACGGCCGCGTGGTCGGCTACGACAATGTGGGGCAGAAATTTGACCGGCCCGAGTACTTCAACTCGCGCCCCTCGGCGGTGGACTACAACGCAGCAGGTTCCGCTGGCTCCAACAAAGGCCCTTCGAACCCGGAGTACCTAGCTACTGTGAAGGCCCGCCTCGATACCTTTCTGCTGCAAAATCCTAGCGTGACGAAAGCCCAGGTGCCCGCCGAGCTGGTTACCGCGTCGGGCTCTGGCCTCGATCCGCACTTGTCGGCGCAGGGTGCTTACGTGCAGGTGGGGCGCATTGCCAAAGCCCGTAACATCGACCCAAATACCATCAAAAACTTAATTACCAACAACCTAGAAAAAGGCATCATCAACCCCGACCGGGTCAACGTACTCCGCCTTAACCTAGCTCTTGATAACCTAGCTTCTGCTAGTCGTTAATTTCCCCATGAAAAACTCTTTGCTGCTCGCCCTTGGCTTTACGCTGCCCACTTTGTCTGCCGTAGCCCAGGAGCAGCCCGCCGCCGCTGATTCTATCAAAGCCCCAAGTGCTAGTTTCCTCACCTTCTACGGCTTCGTCGATGGCTACTACGGCTACGACTTCAAGCACGCCAACACCCACGACCGCCCCGGCTTCCTCTACTCCCACGACCGCCAAAACGAGTTTACCATCAACAACGGCATCGTGGGAGTGCGCTACCAGGATGAGAAGGTGCGCGGAGCTTTCGCCCTACATGCGGGTACGTATGTAACGGCCAACTACGCTGCTGAAGATCAGATTTTCAAGCACATCTACGAGGGTTACGCCGGTTTTCGGCCCTTCCAAAAAGTCTGGCTTGACCTAGGTATTTTCACCTCGCACATCGGCTTCGAATCGGCCATGAGCAAGGACAACTGGACGCTGACCCGCTCGCTAATGGCTGAAAACTCACCCTACTACGAAGCCGGCGCCCGCTTCACCTACGAAGTTGCCCCCGAGCTGACCTTGACGGCGCTGGCGCTGAACGGCTGGCAAAACATCCGCGAGAACAACCAAGGCAAAGCCCTCGGCACCCAGATTCAGTGGAAACCCACCGACAAGCTGCTCATCAACTCGAGCACCTTCTACGGCAACGAGCAGCCCACCGACTCGGTGAAGCGCCGTCGCTACTACCATAATTTCTACGCGAGTTATACGGCCACCGAGCGTCTGAGCCTAGCCCTGGTGTTCGACGTGGGCAAGCAGGAAAAAGCCCAGGATGGCACCAAAGCCGACACTTGGCACACGGGCGCCGCCTTCGTGCGCTACAAGCTAGCCGATAAGTGGACCGCCGCCGCCCGCGTCGAGTACTACAACGCTGATCATGGGGTGATTATCAACTCCATTATGCCCGCCGCCACCGACGCCGACGTAAAGCTCAAAGGCGGTTCGCTCAATTTGGATTACGCCCCCACTAGCAACGTGCTTTTTCGTGTGGAAGGCCGCTTGCTGGATGCCAAGAGCAACATCTTCCAGCAGAAAGACGGCCGCACCTCCGACAGCTACGGCAACGTGACGTCGAGCATTGCCCTGTCGTTTTAGTCTCTTTACCAGCCGCGTTACAGGCTCCTTACTGATGTAGAGACGCATACTTGCGTCTCAATCGTTGCTGATGTTGTTTACTTAGGTCGTTCTAGCACCAGTCGTTCAACGAGGAGACGCAAGTATGCGTCTCTACACCGTTCTGGCTTCGGCCACGAGGCCGTAGAGACACTCACCATCTCACACTATTTCACCACCTCACCTCATGCCTCCGGCCGAAGATGACCTGCGCGACCAATCTGCTGAGCGCTTCCTGCGCTTGGTGCAGCAGAAGCGGCGGGGCCGGCTCAAGGTGTACCTAGGACTGGCGGCGGGCGTGGGCAAAACCTACCGCATGCTGCAAGAAGCCCACGACTTGCACCATCACGGCGTGGATGTGGTGCTAGCCTACGTGGAAACGCACGGCCGCCTCGGCACCGTGGCGCAGCTGCGCGACTTGCCCCTGCTGACGCGTAAAACGCTGTACTACAAGGGTCGGGCGTTGGAGGAAATGGACCTAGCTGCCGTGTTGCAGCGTCGGCCGCAAGTAGTGGTCGTAGATGAGCTAGCCCACACCAATGTGCCGGGCTCCAAGAACGAGAAGCGCTGGCAGGATGTGGAAGACATTGTGCGCGCGGGTATTTCGGTGATTACGGCCGTGAACGTGCAGCACCTGGAAAGCCTACATGACCAAGTACTGAAAATCACCGGCACCGACGTGACCGAGCGGGTGCCCGACCAAGTGCTGAAGCAAGCCGATGAGGTGGTAAACGTCGACCTGACGGTAGATGAGTTGCGGACGCGTCTGGAGGAAGGCAAGATCTACGATCCGCAGAAAGTGCCGGCAGCCCTGCGCAACTTCTTCCAACCCCAAAACTTGTTGCAGCTTCGCGAGCTAGCCTTGCGAGAAGTGGCCAATCAACTTGGCCATCAGATCGATGCTGGCGCGGCCGCCACGGTGCAGCCTCAGCGCCGCAACGCCGACCGCCTGCTGGCCTGCGTGAATACCAACGCGGAAGCCGCTAAAGAAATCATCCGCAAAACCTCGCGCCTAGCCGACCGCCTCGGCGGGGCCCGTTGGGCGGTGCTGTACGTGCAAACGCCCGCCGAATCGTCGGACCGCATCGGACTGGCCACGCAACGCCACCTCATCAACAACCTTCAGCTCGCTACCGAGCTAGGCGGGCAGATCCTGCGGGTGAAGGGCACCGACGTGGTAGCCGAAGTGCTACGCGTGGCCGCCGAACAAAACGTGTCGCTCTTGATTTGTGGCGTTACGAGCGAGAAAAGTTGGCTGGATAAGCTCGCCCGCCGCAGCGTAACGGCCGAACTCGTGCGGCGCGTCGCTGCCGGAAACCGGGATGTGGATATTTATCTGATAACCTATTGATTATGTAACCCAGGACGTCATGCTGAACTAATCGAAGCATGATCTTTATATCAACAATCAGTTGTGAGATAATGCGTCACTACTTGACCTGTGGCATACACCACCTAAATGTTCTACATCTTGCCTGCTCAGCAGCATGAACCTAAAAAATAAGATTACGCTCGGCTTTCTGGCAGTTTTGGCCATGCTCATCGGGGTGAGTGCCTACGCGTTGTACTCGGTGAAGCGCCTGGAACGCTCCTCCTCCATGGTGTTGCAAGACAACTTCTACTCGGTGCAGCTAGGCCAGCGGATGTTTGCCGCCCTCGACGACCTAGCCCCTCTCGAGCAGCAGCGCTACCTAGGTGGCACCGCATCTATCAACTACGCCCCTGCCCTGCAAAATGGGCTGCAACGGTTTCGCCAGAACCTGACCCGCGAAGCCGGCAACATCACCGAAGTAGGTGAACGCCAAATAGTAGACAGCCTCACGCGTGCCTTTGCCGATTATCAACTATTGCTCGATCCGCAGTCCAGCAATGCCCCTACGCCGGCCTTTTACCTCGAACAGATCTTACCGCGCCACCAACTGCTGCGGGCACAAACGGCGCGCATGGTGCAGCTCAACATGCAGGCCTTGATGCGCAAGAACGTCGTTGCCCAGCAAACCGCCACCAAAGCCAACCGCTACACCGTGGCCCTACTGACCTTCAGCGTGTTATTCACGATGATGTTCATTTTCAGCGTGCCTGAGGCGACGGTAGCCCCGTTGCGCCAGCTAACAGCTAGCCTCGCTAATGCCGCCCGCCACGACTTCACCGCCTCCATTCCCGAAGAAGGCAACGACGAATTTACCCAAGTGGCGCGTTCGTTCAACCAGATGCTGCTGCAACTCCGCGACTACCGCACCTCCACCCTAGCCGAACTAATTACGGAGCGCAACCGCGTGGTCAGTATCGTGAATAGCCTGGATGAAGGCCTGCTGCTGATTGACCAAAACCGCCGCGTAATTGTGGCGAATCCCGTAGTAAGCAACTTGCTAGGCTTGCCGCTCGGACAGCTTGAAAACCGCGCCGCCGACGAAGTTGCGCAGGAAAACGACTTGCTCCGTGAGATGCTGCGCCACCTCGATTTGCCAGCCAATCGTCGCGAGGCTGACCCACCGCTGCTTACCTTAGCTCAAGGCGGCGAGGAACTGTATTACCGCCTCATCGTGCACGACGTGGTTTCCTACAACGAGGCCTTGGAGAAGAAGGCGTTTGTGGGCTCGATCTTGCTGCTGCGCAACGTATCTGATTTTAAGAAGCTCGACCAAGCCAAGTCTAACTTTCTGGCCACGGTATCGCACGAGCTGAAAACGCCCCTATCGAGTATCAACTTCAGCCTCATGCTGTTGCAAGATCAGCGGGTGGGCCCGATCAACGAGGCGCAGCAGAAGCTTTTGGCTACCCTCAACCGCGAAAACCAGCGCCTGTTGAAGCTAGTAGGCGAGCTAATCGACGTGTCGCGGCTGGAATCGGGCAACATCCAGCTCAACTTCCAGCCCAGCCGCATCCATGACATCGTGCAGTTTGCCGCCGACACCATCCAGCTTCAGCTCCAACCCAAGCAGCTCACGCTCGATATCCAAGTACCGGAAACGCTGCCCGCCGTGCGCGCCGATATCGAGAAAACGACCTGGGTGCTGCTCAACCTGCTGGCCAATGCCATCCGCTACTCGCCTGAGCAAGAAGCCATTCGCATCCGCGCCGACCTAGCCCCCGATGGGCAGCAAGTGCAGGTACGGGTACAGGACCGCGGCCCTGGCATCGCGCCGCAGTACCAGGAAAAAATCTTCCAGCGCTTCGTCCAGATTCCGGACAAAAACGGCTACAAAGGCGGCTCCGGGTTAGGCTTGAGCATCGCCCGCGAGTTTATCACCAGCCAGGGTGGGCAGTTGTGGGTGGAGAGCGAGCTAGGTACGGGCAGCACATTCGGGTTTACCTTGGCGCTAGCTAGTCAAAACGAAGTCGCTTAGCCAAACCTAGCAATGCGCCAGCAATACAGTTCGGCCGAGCACACGAACGCAGATGAAGAACTTGATCAGCAACAAAGCAGAGGGCCAATTCCTGATTGGATGCGCTGACTTGCCGCCAGGACTACCAGGCACGACCTTCTAATTATAATCTGCTCGGAATTGCAAGGGGGTTTGCTGGGTCTTGGCTTTAAAGAGCTTGCTAAAGGACTGTGGATACTCGAACCCCAAGGCATACGCAATTTCACTGACGGAAAGCGTCGTGGTCAACAGTTTCTCTTTTGCCTGCTCAATGAGTCGTTCGTGGATCAACTGCTGGGTTGTGCTGCCGGTGAGCTGTTTTAAGCAGTCACTCAGATATTTGGACGATAAATGCAAGCTATCCGCTACATACTGAGCAGTCGGCAAACCTAGGTCTGGGTGGGGTGCGGCAAAATAGTTATTCAGCACCTGCTCCACCTTCACTAACAATTCGCTGTTCACGGCTTTGCGGGTGATAAACTGCCGGTTGTAATACCGATTGCAGTACGTCAGCAGCAGTTCAATATTGGTAATCCATACCTCCTGACTAAAATTGTCGATCGGCCGCATGGATTCTTTTCGCAATTGGAGAAAAATGGCTTCCACGGCTTGCTGCTCTTCTTCGGACAGAATCAGCGCTTCATTGACGGCGTAGTCAAAATAGCCGTAGGATTTGATCTTGCTCCCCAAGGGGAAGTTCCGCAAGAAATCTGGATGGACCGATAGCTGCCAGCCGGCAGTGGCGAAGCGAAAATCCTTCTCCAGAAAGCTCACCTGCTTGGGCCCAAAGCAGGATATCACCCCTTCGTCGAAGTCGAACATACTTTGTCCGTATTGTAGTCGACAAGGGCATTCCGTTTTGAGCGTTATCTGGTAGAAATCCGTGATTAGCCTCGTCCGCTGTTCAATGGCGATTTTAGGAAAGTGCTCAAACTGGATCAGACTGACCAGTGGATGCGTGGGCTTGGGCAGTTGCAAGAGCTGATGCAACTGCTTGATCGACTGAATGTGAACGGTGCTGATCGGTTCCATAAGCCCCTAATTAGCTGTTTTTGCTAGCTTCTTCTGGTAAGAGCTGGCCATATATTGGGCAATCATAGCATTGGGCAATAAGGTGAGCAGACGAGCCCCAAAACGATTTTTGCTTCCTGCCACATGGAAACGTTTTTTTGCAGCTAGAGCCTCCACTAACTCCTGCGCAACCTCATCGGGCGTCTGGGCATCAGCTGTTTTGTAGTCAGAACTTAGCCCGACGGCCTTTTCATTATTAATACCGGCAGCTTCATTGAAGTTAGTTCTGGTCAGCCCAGGCGCAAATAACAGTACATCAATTCCGTACGGCTTGCACTCCTCCGTTAGAGCCTCCGTAAACGAGCGTACAAACACCTTACTAGCGGCATAGGTCGCCATATACGGCACCGGCATAAAGGCCGTCATCGACGCAACATTTATGATCTGCCCCTTTCTTCGTTCACGCATAGGCTGCAGGAACAGATGAGTCATGGCTACCAACGAAGCATTATTGAGTTGCAGCAAATCCAGCTCCGATTGCAAAGACAGCGTGGCAAACTCTCCTCCTGAGCCAATGCCTGCATTATTCACTAGCAGGTCAATTTCCCAGTTATGCTTTTGGGTCTTGCTATAAATGTGGTGCGGAGCATCTGGCTTAGACAAATCGGCGGCGATGAACGTGACCTGAACGCCGTAGTCGGCCTGTAGCTGTTGGCTAAGTAGGGCCAATTTCTCCGCGCTGCGAGCTACTAAGACGAGGTTGTGTTTTTTCGCGGCCAATTTACTGGCCAGGGCTTGCCCAATCCCTCCGGAGGCTCCGGTTATTAGCGTGTAGGTCATATTCTTATTTGCTGAAGTTGAGCAGGCAAAGAACTCTAGCTTGGAGGAACCGCTTGTAGCCAAAAGGCGGCTCTTTGTGTTCAAAAGGCGGCTAGGAGTATCCGAGGAAGTGGTGGCCCAGTTTGGAACAGAATACCACCGAAATCCATGTGGGGCAGATGGCGTCATTCTATAAGTCCCAGTGAGCATCACCAGCCGAGACTCTGGCCGCCATCACCAAGGCGAGGTTTTGTAAACTCTAGTCTTTTCATTTTATGGAAACTCCATAAAATGAAAATGCCGTTAACTTTTTCATCGAGTTGACAGTTTAATACCAAACGGTATATTTGCACCGTTTCCGTACATGACCATGTCTAAAGCCGAACGTACGCGCCAGTTCATTATCGAGCAGACAGCCCCTATTTTCAACAAGCAGGGTTTCGCCGGCACGTCCTTGAACGACCTTACCACCGCCACGGGCTTGACGAAGGGCGCCATTTACGGCAATTTTGAGAACAAAGAAGAAGTAGCGCTGGCTGCTTTCGATTACAACCTAGGTCTGGTGCGGGACGGGCTTCGGGCCGGTGCGGAGAGCAGCGCCCCTGCCCGCGAGAAGTTGCTCGCCATGCCGCGCTTCTACCGAAAAACCTTTTCCGAACTGCGGGGCATGGGCGGCTGTCCCATTCTCAACACGGCCGTGGAAGTAGACGATGCCCCACCGACTGCCCTGCGCCAGCGCGTGCAGGAGAGCTTGCGGAGTTGGCGGGGCAATATTGTTCGCATCATCGAAGCAGGAAAACAGGCCGGCGAACTAAAGCCGGCGACCGAAGCCGAACGCTACGCTACGCTCTTCATCGCGCTGGTGGAAGGCGGCATTCTAGTGGCAAAAGCCACTGGCGATGCTACTGCGCTTATGACTACCCTCGACCACATCGAGCACTTGATCAACAGCGAATTAGCTGTCTGACATTTTTTTCTTCTAAAATATACCGATTGGTATAAAATACAACTTCACCATGAGTATTCTGCGCCTTTTTCTGCTGTGTGCCACAGTCATTGCGGCGGCCGTGATGGAGTTGATTGATACCAGCATCGTGAACGTGGCGCTGTCGCACATGAGCGGTAACCTAGGTGCCACGCTGGCCGACACGTCGTGGGTTATCACCTCGTACGCCATTGCCAACATCATCATTATTCCCATCACCAGCTTTCTGGCGGCAAGGCTAGGTCGGAGGCGCTACTTTATTGGCTCGATCATTCTGTTTACCATCGCCTCGGCGCTGTGCGGCACGGCCACCAATATCTGGACCTTAGTGGCCTTCCGTTTCGTGCAGGGCCTAGGAGGCGGGGCCTTGTTGTCAACTTCCCAGACGGTTGTATTTGAAGCATTTCCCCCGGAGAAGCGTGGGGTAGCGAGTGCCTTGTTCGGCATCGGCGTGTTCACCGGGCCAACCATTGGGCCTACGCTGGGCGGCTACATTCTGGACGTGACGAGCTGGCACTGGATCTTCTTGGTCAATGTACCGATTGGGATTATAGTCACTATTGCGGCGTTTCTGCTGGTGCCGGAGCCGGCGGCTACCACCCGGGCCAACCTGCGCATGGACTGGCTTGGTCTGCTGCTGCTAGTGGTGGGCGTGGGGGCTTTGCAAATCGTGTTGGAGCGGGGACAGGAAGAAGACTGGTTTGAAACGCCTTACATCACGCAGTTGAGCGTGGCCGCAGTGGTAGGATTGACTGCCTTCATCTGGTGGGAGCTAACGACGAAACACCCCATCGTGGATCTGCGCGTGCTCAAAAGCCGGACGCTCGCGGTGGCAGCCTTGCTCACCTTCGTGACGGGCATGGGGCTATTTACCTCGGTGTACCTCACTCCCGTATTTGCCCAGCGCCTGCTACATTTCCCGGTGCTCGACACGGGCCTACTACTGCTACCGGGTGCGGTGCTCGCCATCTTCTGCCTCATGCTCACGGCCCGTGCGCTGCAAAAAGGCGTGCCAATTCCGGTGGTAATTGCCTTAGGCTTTGTGCTGTTTTTCGCTTTCAGCTGGCGCATGGCCGAACTGAATGGAACGGCGGGTAAGGACGATTTCTACTTTCCCTTGATTCTGCGCGGGGCGGGCCTAGCGCTGCTCACGGTGCCACTCACGGCGCTGGCAGTATCAGGGCTGGCGCTGAAGGATATTGCCCAGGGGGCAGCCCTGAACAACATGATGCGCCAGCTCGGCGGCTCGTTCGGCATTGCCATTGTCAATACCTACCTTGCGACGCGCTTCGCCGAACACCGCCACGCGTTGGTCACGCACCTGAGCGCGGCAGATCTGCCCGTGTCGGAGCGCTTAGCCAGCGGCACACAGCTGGTAGTTGCCCGATTGGGGCAGCCCATACTGGAGGCACAGCAGCGCGCCTACCAGTTGCTGGATCTAACTGTAAATCAACAAGCCGGCATTCAGAGTTATAACGACGCCTTTCTGCTGGTAGGCCTGTTTTTTCTGGCGGCCATGCCCCTGCTGCTGCTCGTGTTGCGCCGAGGGCCAAGCAGCGGACCAGTGAAAGTCAGCTTGTCGGACCACTAAGAGCCAATTTTTTCCTTTTCTACGTGCATATATATGCCTGATTTAAAACGTGTAGTCGTGACGGGGGTGGGAGCACTAACGCCCATTGGCAACGATGCCGCTAGCTTTGGCCGCGCCCTTATAGCGGGCGTGAGCGGGGCCGCCCCAATCACCCACTTCGATGCGACGAAATTCAAAACCCGCTTTGCCTGCGAGCTAAAGGGCTTCGATCCGCTCAATTACCTTGAGCGCGCTGAAATCCGTAAGTATGACCCTTTTACGCAGTACGCGCTGGTGGCTGCCGATGAGGCCATTCGCCATGCTGAGCTAGCTTTCGAACAGTTGAACCGCAACCGCATCGGCGTGATTTGGGGGTCGGGCGCGGGCGGGCTGCTCACCTTACAGGAGCAGATCAGTGAGTTTGCCCTAGGCGACGGCACACCGCGCTTCAATCCCTTCTTCGGCGCCAAGATGATTGTGGACATTGCCGCGGGCGTGATTTCCATCAAGCACGGACTGCGGGGGCTGAACTACGCCACCGTGTCGGCCTGCGCCACTTCCACCACGGCTCTGATTGATGCCTTCAACTATATCCGCTGGGGCAAGGCCGACGTGCTGATTTCCGGTGGCTCGGAAGCACCGATCAACGAAACCGGCATCGGCACCTACAACGCGCTACGCGCCCTTTCCACCCGTAACGACACGCCCGCCACCGCCTCCCGTCCCTTCGACGTGAGTCGCGACGGGTTCGTGGTGGGTGAAGGCGCAGGGGCACTGGTGTTGGAAGAGTACGAGCATGCTCGCCGCCGGGGTGCTCCTATCCTAGCCGAAGTGGTAGGTGGCGGCATGGCGGCAGATGCCTACCACCTCACGGGCACGCACCCCGAAGGCGAAGGCGCTTACCTGAGCATGCTGGCCGCCCTGGAGGATGCCGGACTGCAAGCGGCCCAAATCGACTACCTAAATGCCCACGCTACCTCTACGGGGCTAGGTGATGCCAGTGAACTGAGGGCCGTGGAGCGAGTATTTGGCCCTATGCCTCACCTCCACATTAGTGCCACTAAATCTATGACGGGTCACTTGCTGGGAGCTGTTGGTGCGGTGGAGGCTATTGCTTGCGTGCAAGCTGTGCAGCAAGACGTGATACCGCCTACCATCAACACGACGCAGGTAGATCCAGGCTTTGCCAGCCAACTGAACCTAACGCTGAACGAAAGCTACTACGGCCCGGTGGAATATGCTATGAGTAACTCCTTCGGCTTTGGTGGTCACACAGCTACATTGATCCTCAAGAAGTTCACCTATTAATACGCAGTCACCAGACTGAGCTCTTTCCTCCATGCGCGTCTACTAGTGAAGCTATTTCAAGCAAACACTCCCTTGTAATCTAAGGCTTCAGCAGAGGCCACGTGAAGCTGATGCCCTTCGCTTGATCAGTACGAATGTCAAATTTCTCTCCTTTGATCTCTCCACGTTTGGGCAGTGAGTAAGGCTGTAGCGAGCCATCAGCAGCTACTACCGCTATGTCGTGGTAAGAAATGAAGAAGGTAATATGGTCGCCCGGCTGGCAATACTTTGTCCACGGCACCAGGTTCACGTCCGGTTGATTTACGATCATCGAGGGAATAACAGGACGACCGCGGCGCACCACTGTTATCAACGCGTTCCGGAACCGGTAGTGCCCCTGTTCAGCACAATCGTCGGGCGACGTCACGCGCAATCTGACCCTAGGTACCAAGGCGCTGCCCGTAGCAGGTATTTCCTGGTTATTACTTAATACTTTAAGCATGGGCGCAGAGCAGTTGGTTTGACCCAGTGCTTCCTCAGTACTACACAGGATTGCTACTGCGACGAGTGCACTACTATTCAACAGGATAGACTTTAGCATAGCGAAGACTAGAATGGAAAAGCTAGGATTAACGCAACGGCCTAGTCATTTTGCGTCAACGTATAAAAGCTGGTTATCATTGTTGAGCGCATAATAGCGTAAGAATCTATGTCAATAGACCTTGGAAACAAGAACGTCATTCCGACCAGCGGGAAAAATCTGGCCTAGTTGGGCAAGCGCTAAAACCAAAACGGCCTGCCGCAAACCAGCAAGAATACTGGTCTGTGGCAGGCCGTTTTGGTTGGGAAAGCAGCTTACTACGCTTCTACCAGCGAAGGGGCAGATGATACGTCGATGCTAGCTAGGGCCTTCTCCATGGCGGTATCCTGAACGCCGGGAATGGCGGTGCCTTCTACCCGTACCACCGTCAAGTCGGTCATGCCGAGAGTGCCTAGCACGGCCCGTAGATAGGGCACCACAAAGTCATAGCTCGCCATGGGTCCTTCGGAGTAAATGCCTCCACTCGAAGTAACTATGTACACTTTCTTGTTCTCCACCAACCCCTGCGGCCCGTGCTCGGTGTAGCGAAACGTGACGCGGGCCCGCACAATGTGGTCGAGCCAAGCTTTGAGCGTGGACGAAATTCCGAAGTTGTACATGGGCGCGCCAATAACGATGGTATCAGCCGCTTGCAGAGCGGCAATGGCGTCGTCGGAGTGGCGCACGGCGTCTTGCTGGGCAGGTGTGTGCTGCTCGGCGGGCGTGTTAATGGCTTGCAGGTACACCTCTTCCATGTGCGGGAAGGACTTGTTGGTGAGGTCGTATACCTGCACTGTGCTACCGGGGTTAGCTGCCAACAGTTTGTCAATCACGGCGTTGCATAGTTGAATACTAAATGCGGCGTTGCCGCGGGGACTGGAGATTATATGCAGAATGTGCATGGTCGAAAGGGAATAATGAAGAGTAGAAAGCGCAACGTGCCGTGCGGCTGGGCTAGGTCGGATACCTAGGTTGCTGCTAGTGAAAACCCAATCCCAACCGTTGGTGCCAAGCGTGGGCAGACCCTGCGCGCAACAGGCCTGCTCAGAGTGGCTACTCGTGTTGGTTTGGTGCGAGCAAAGGTGGAGGCTAGGTGGTTTATTTCGGCTAGTGGTTTACCAAAGGATACCGGTATCCTCTAGGATACAAACCTGATTTAGAGCGACCTTTAGGGCATGCTACAGCCTTATCATCGACCCGCAAATTCCCAAGAATGCAACGGCGCCATGCGCTCCGTGCGCGACGCCCTCGACTTGCTCGGCGGCAAGTGGAAGCTTCCCATCATCGTCGGCCTCATCGATGGCCCAAAGCGCTTCAAGCAGCTGCAACGCGACGTGACCGGCATCACCGCCAAGATGCTCAGCAAAGAGCTCAAGGAGCTGGAAGTGAATGGCCTACTCACCCGCCACGTGGAGGCCGAAACGGTGCCGGTGGCCGTCACCTACACTATGGCGCCCTATGGCGAGAACCTGTTCCCCGTTATTGATGCTTTGCGCATGTGGGGACAGCTGCACCGCGCCCACATCATGCACCCGTCGACAGCAGCCGATGAACCGGACTCGGTACTACGCTTAACCAAGGAACACCCGGACAAGGCAGCGGAAGTGAAGAAAGCAGGCTAGCGCAAACGCCTAGCTATCAGAGTAGTTTACCGAAGGATACCGGTATCCTTTGGTAAACTACTAGTCGAAATAAACCACCTAGCCTCCACCTTTGCGCCTACTGAACGGCCGCTAGAGCAGCCGGGCTGAATCGTCTTCTTTTCACCGTTATTCTAGTTATTATGTCTTCCTCCACTCGCAACATCATTGCCTGGATTTTACAGGTTCTGCTAGGCCTAGCATTCATTGCTTCGGGCTTCAAGAAGCTCTCCGACCTAACGGCTACCGTAGGGATGTTCAGCAGCATGGGGCTGCCCGGTGCGCTGGCTTATGTTGTTGGGGCGGCCGAGCTACTCGGTGGTATCGGGTTGCTGGTTCCACGCTTCACCCGCTTAGCAGCCATCGGACTAATCATTATTATGGTGGGCGCGGTCATTATGCACGCCACGAAGATTCCGGGTGGACTGGCCGGCGGTTTACCCGCTTTGGTGCTGCTGGCACTGCTGGCCGTGGTACTCTGGCTACGGCGGCCGGCTTCGGTAGTGGCCTAGGGTAACCCAGTGGCTTGGCCAGGTTTAGGACCTAGCCGAACAGTTATAGTATCATAGTATGTAGCGCGAGGCTCCGGCTTTGCGCATCGTTGAACGATTTGAGCCCAGGGCGAACCTAGCTTTAATCGTTCAACGATGCGCGAAGCCGGAGCTTCGCGCTATTGGCATTTTAGCTGACTTGAAAAAAAGTTTGCACCTAGCTGTAACCTCTCTGCCGCAGGGCGGTGTCCACATCAAAATCACCCCCACCAAACCTTCTCTCCCGGTTGGATACGCTTACTGATAATGCGCTCATGCTCCGGGTGAAAGCCGGCGATGTCGACCGAATGGGCCTGCTCTTCGAGCGCTACCACCGGAAGTTGTTCGGCTTTCTTTACCACATGCTCGGCCAGGCAGAAGCCAGCGAGGACCTGGTACAAACCGTGTTTTACCGGATGCTGAAATACCGCCACACCTACACGGGGGAAGGCGAGTTTCGCACCTGGATGTACCACCTAGCTCGCAACGTGCTGGCCGACCACGTGAAGAAGAACCGCCACAACGCGCGCCACACCGATGTAGCCGATTGGACGGAGAAGATTGGCGGGGGCGCCGGGGCCGACGAGAAGCTGCAACGGGAACAGGAAGTAGCAACCCTGCATCGGGCCCTAGCCCACCTCTCCGACGACTACCGGGAAGTGCTGGTGCTGAGCCGTTTTCAGGAGCTGAAGTATGAGGAGATTGCCCGGGTGCTGAACACCACGGAAGGCGCCGTGAAAGTGCGGGTGCACCGGGCGATGAACGAATTGAAGACCATTTACTTACGAATTGAAAACTGACGATAGATAATGAATTGTGAACACGCCCAAGAGCAGCTTATCGATTACCTGAACCACGAACTTCCCGAGGTGGAACGCGCTACCGTGGCGGCCCACCTGGAGGAGTGTACTGAGTGCCGCGAGGAGCTGCAAGCCATGCAGAAAGTATGGTACACCATGAGCGGAGTGCCCGTACCGGAGCCTAGCGAAAATGTGCGGCCGGCATTCTACGCCATGCTTGCCTCTTATAAGGAAGAAACGCAAACCAAACCTAGCTCCTGGGCCGCCGTGTGGCAGTGGCTGCAAGACGTCTTCACGCCCCAGCAGGCCTTACGGCTGGCGTATAGCCTAGCGTTGGTTGGGGTTGGCGTGGCCGTCGGGTTTTGGCTGAACAAACAACAGCCCGCGCCGACTGCCGATAACCAGCAGCTCGCTACCCTCACCAAGCAGGTAGCCGACATGCGGCAGGTGATGCTCCTCTCCCTCATCGACAACCCCTCCGCCACCGAGCGCCTGCGGGCGGTGAGCTACACCAAGGAGCTGAGCACCGCCAACCCCAAAGTAGTGGAAGCCCTGCTGAGCACGCTGAACCACGACGAAAACGTGAACGTGCGCCTCGCCACCCTCGAAGCCCTCACCCAGCTCGCCCAAGAACCAGCTGTGCGCCAGGGGCTAGTGCAGTCACTGACCCACCAGGAGTCGCCGCTGGTGCAATCGGCGCTGGCCGATGTGATGGTACAGTTGCAGGAAAAGCGTTCGGTGAAACCCTTGCGCCGCTTGCTGAAAGACCCGGAGCTGAACGAAGCGGTGCGCGGTAAAATCAAGGAAAGCCTTAAGTCTTTGTCGAATGGCCAGCCGGTCACTTCCACTCCCAACCAACCCTACGATGAAACCTTCCATTCTCCCCCAACTGACGGGACTCTTCCTACTACTGTCTAGCTGCCAAGCGATGGCCCAAGACCGCGAAGCCACCGAAAAGATCAGCAAAGAGTTCACCGTCACCTCCGACGCCAGCCGCACTGTGCTAGCACTCTACAACATCGACGGTGCCGTGAGCATACAGGGCTACGACGGCAACAAAGTAGTGATTGAAGCCACCAAGATCATCCGGGCCGACGACCCACAAACCTTGGAGTTAGGCAAGAAGGAAGCGCAACTCGGTTTTCTCCAGCGCGGCGACAGCATCGTGGCGTACACGGCCGCTCCGTACGACTCGCGCCCGCACAACGGCCGTGGCAACTGGAACCACAAGGAAATCGACTACCACTACACCTTCAACTACGTGGTAAAAGTGCCGCGCCAGCTGAATCTGCACGTGTCGACGGTGAATAACGGCAAGCTCACGATTCAAGATGTGACCGGGAAGCTGGAAGCCTACAACGTGAACGGTGCTATTGCCCTCACCAACGTCCGCGGCACTACCAAGGCCCACACAGTGAATGGCAATGTGGAAGCTTCGTACGTGGGAAATCCCGAGGGCGCCTCGTCTTACCACACCATTAACGGGCAAATTATCGTGAGCTACCCCAAGGATGTTTCGGCCGACGTGCACTTTAAAAGCATGCACGGCGAGCTGTTCACCGATTTTCCTAACGCAGAAACGCTGCCCGCGCAAGTCACGCAAAACAAGCAGAATAGCGGCAACGGCACCCGGTATAAACTCAACAAGGATACGGCCATGCGACTCGGCAAAGGCGGAAAAGACTTCCGCTTCGAGACCCTCAACGGCGACGTAACGATTAAACAGCAAACCAAGTGAAAACGACCTTTCTTCCTACTGCTACCCGCCATTTGCTCCGAGCTAGCTTGCTCACGGCGCTGTTAGGCGCCTCGCTCCCCACCCTAGCCCAATCTGGCGACAAAGACCAGCTCGTCGTCCCACTCAGTTCGCCTGGCAAACCCGGCATGCTCCGCGTGAAGCTCGTGAACGGCTCCATCAATGTGGTGGGCTATTCGGGCAAAGATGTTATAATCGATGCAGGCTCCCGTGAAGGGAAGCGCACTGCTACCCGACCTATCCCGGCCAATGCCAATGGCCTACGGCGCATCGATAACGACTCGGGCGTGGAGCTTACTGTGGACGAAAACGACAACCGCATCAACGTGAAAACCGACTCGTATCGTCACCCCGTCAACCTTGTCATCAAGGTGCCGCAACATTTCTCCTTGCAGATTAGCACCGTGCAGGATGGCAACATTGTGGTGGAGAACGTGACGGGCGAGCTAGAGGTAGGCAACGTGAACGGCGGTATTCAGCTGAAAGACGTAAGCGGCTCGGCCGTGGCCAACACGGTGAATGGACCCGTAACGGCCACATTCAGAAGCGTGACCACCAGCACGCCCATGGCTTTTTCGAGCGTAAATGGCGCTATTGATGTGACCTTCCCTAGCAACACCAAAGCGGCACTGAAGCTGAAATCCGACCAGGGCGAAATCTACAGCGACTTTGATCTGGTGACGGAGAAAAGCGCTGCCAAAATAAACCGTACGAACGAAGGCGGCACCTACCGTGTGAACGTCGACAATTGGACGTACGGCAAGCTCAACGGTGGCGGATCGGAAGTGATGATGAAGACCTTGAACGGGAATATCTATATCCGCAAGGCTAAATAGGTCCGCTAACAACATAGTAACCTATTCATAATCCGGAAACTCAGCTAGGTATTCGGATAAAGATCACCTTTGCTACGCAATTAGACGATGAGCAAAGCCCTGAAGCATAGCAAGTTATTTATTTATAAACTTCTATAAATCAGATATTTACACAACACCTTAAAGCAAGCCCAAAAATATTTGCAAGAAAATTTAAAAATATATCCAAGGTACCTTGCGTCACATAGTACCTTCCACTACATTTGTATCACTACTTCGAACAACGTCCTGGCCGTCGTAGCCGCCCAACCGGGGCGACGCCCGCCAGGCGCCAACGTCACCAGAAGCAGGTAAGTCGGTCCGCATTTTTTTGCAACTCCAGACAACCCTTGACCGCCTGCCGGTATCTATCCCGACGTTGCACCGATGCTCACTAGCCGAGCATTCCTACCACAGTTGAAGGCATCCTCGCACGAGGGCACCCAGCGGAACCGCGGCCGCCTGGAACAGCTCCTTATTGCCCGATAAGTTCAACGCAAGCTCCACTTCGATGACCCCGTAGGCCTCCTTTCCTCGCTCCTTCGTCCTTTCCTTCTGCTCTCCTATTGCTGAGCTTCCCTCAGCCCCTTTACGCTCCTTTCTACCACTCTTCCTTCCTTTTCCTTTCTCCTTCCAGCCTTTCCAAGCCATGAAAACCAAAGTCCTTTTCCTCGCCCTTCTGTTCATCAGCTTCGCTTCTGTTTCCTTCGCTCAGCGCCTTTCTGCAAAAACTAAATACCAGATAGCCCGCATTGAGGAAACGCTTACAAGCCAGCTACTTAACAACGCTGATGCCGGCGCTGCAAGCCAAGCTTACTTGCCTTCCGCCCAAACTATGCAAGTGCAAAGCGGCACCCTGGTTACGAAGAATGCAGCAGAGCCTACCCTAGCTTCTGCCAAAACCACTGACTTTCAGCAACCCGGTCGTATCGCCTACATCGACCTGCAAGGCACCGCCGCTGTAGCTCGCGTCGAACGAGAGTCGTCGAATGGCCATGTGGTTGACTTTGTCAGCTTGCTGCAAATCGATGGAGAGTGGAAGGTGGTCAACCAAGTACGCTCCTACGCCGAAAGCCCCGCGCTGACGCTTAAGTAGTCTTTCGAAAGTACAAAAGCACCTAGCTCTGACGGCAAGCCGTTGGAGCTAGGTGCTTTTGCGTTAAAGTCCCCCTTGATAATCTGCTGCTTTGCCTCCCGAAAGTAGCACCTAGCTCGTCCGAAGGAAGCTAGACAGTACAGACTGGTTAGGCTTTTGTATAAAGGTTGAGCTTCATTAGATTAATTCTACTTAACTTTTTATCTACAGCTCAGTTTCTTTATTGCCTCTCCTTTCGCAGCAGGCAGTAGCACCTATGACCTGTAGCTTCCCCTCACCCACTCCTACCACTAGCCCCTCCTCCGCCTACCGTAGCGCTTGCAGATGGCCTAATTCTGGGCTCTGCTAATGCAACAGGATACGCCTTCTCGGGTCAGTACGCTGACTGATGCGGTGGAAATACCAACTAGTTTGGTTATTGAGACGACGCCCGCACCGCAGCTGCTCGCTTGCGTGATTGTTCCGGCCAAAAACGAGGCGGAGCGCCTGCCACAAACGCTGGCAGCCCTGGCCGCGCAAGTCGACTTCGCTGGTCGTCCCCTCGACCCGCGCTGCTACGAGGTAATCGTGCTGGCTAATAATTGCGACGATGCCACGGCAGCCACGGCCCGGAGCTTTGCCCAAGCGCACCCGCATGTGGCGGTGCACGTGGTAGAAGTAACACTGCCGCCTGCCGAAGCTCATATTGGGTGGGCGCGCCGCTTGCTTATGGACGAAGCTTGTCGCCGCCTTGAGCACACCCGCAACGCAAACACCTTCCTGGCAAGTACCGATGCGGACACGCACGTAGCCCCTACCTGGTTGGCTGCTATTCAGGCGGAGCTAGGCGCGGGCAACGATGCCGTGGGAGGCCGCATCCTGACGAATGCCAGCCCGGCAACTAGGTGCGCGGTGCATTACCAGCACCTGCGCGACGCCACGTACCGCATTCTGCGGGCCCGCTTGGAAAGCTTAGTCGACCCTGACCCTGCTGACCCGTGGCCGCGCCACCACCAACACTTTGGTGCTAGCTTGGCGCTTACGCCGCAAGCCTACCGCCGCGTGGGTGGCCTGCCCGTGGTGCCTTACCTGGAAGATGAAGCCTTGTACCAAGCCCTGCGCCACCACGACCTGCGCGTGCGTCATAGTCCAGCCGTACAGGTAGTTACGTCGAATCGCCTCACGGGGCGCGTGGCCGTAGGGCTTTCGTGGCAGCTGCGCCAGTGGGCTTTGTTGCACCAACAGCAGCAGGAGCCTTGCGTGGAGTGCCCGCGCGGGTTACAACAAGAATGGACTGCCCGGCGCCAACTCCGCCACGTCTGGCAACAGATTCCAGAACCTAGCTTTGCCGCGCCGATGATTCAGGAAGTGGCCAGCACGCTCGGTGTGCCGCAGGCAGCTCTCACCCACTTTCTGCAAGCGTCCAAGACTTTTGGGGAGCTTTGGCATTGGGTTGAGCAAACGCGGCAAGAAGCAGGAAAATGGCTGGAGCGGTGGCCGCCCGTTCCGCTGCGAGAAGCCCTAGCAGAAGTGCGCCAGCTCCTGCGCCAGCACGATTGGCTACACCCGACCCAGGCGTAGCCACCTGCCTGAGCCTGGCTTAATCAAGTAAACGGTGCTTAACGCTTTTCTAGTAAGTCGAGGCGGTACTGCTCGTACCGCTCGCCGTGCAGGTGCTGCAAAGGCCCTTCTGGCGTAGCGCGATTTAGAAAAAACTCGTGCACTTCATCGCCGGTGAGGGGATAGTCGTGCACCACGGGCGTCCAGTGCACGAGCAGCAAGTGCGCGCCGGGCACCATGCGGGCAAGCAAACCATCGGCCACCCGACCTAGGTCGGCGAGGTTCCAGTAGTAACCCACTTCCGAGAGGAGCACCAAATCGAAGTTGTGTTGTGCCGGAAACTCCTGCGGCAGAAACATCTGCTGAAACGTGACCTGCGGTAAGTTAGCGCACCGGGCTTTGGCGCGCGCCAAGGGCTCCAGGGCCACATCAATCGACAACAATTGCGCGCAACGAGCCGCCAACTTCTCCGTGAGCACGCCCAGCGAGCAGCCTACTTCAAACGCGTGCGCATAGCTAGGTCGGGGCAAAGCGGCGAGCGTGGTGGCGTATTTTTCACGCTCATACGGACTAGTTTCAAACTGCCACGGGTCGGCATTGGCTTGGTACACCTGCTCGAAATAGGTGGGCGGCAACGTATTGGGTTGGTTCTGGTTCATGCCCTAGGTTTTCATTGTAGTGAAGGAAGGGCTTCCACGTACACTTCGTAGGGGCGGGCGAAGTGCGCCAGCATCTGCGGAGCCAGTTGGAAGCCCGTAGGATCGTCGTCGATAATGCCATCGATTTGAGACCGATGAGCCGCAATAGCTTGCTGCTTTTGCGCCAGTACTGTGCTGATATCGAGGCGCCAGCCGGTGACCTCATCAGAGCGGGGCAAGTCGTCAGGGGCGGCGCGTTCCCAGGCCCATACTAGGTACTCGAGCACCCGCGGTGCTATAGGTAACCTAGCTACTGCCGCCTGTACCAGCTTGCTGGTAGCCCGATGGTCGGGGTGCGGGTCGCGGCGCCATGGCACCACGATGGTAGCGGGAGCCCAATCTTCTAGGTACTTTGTTAGACTGGCTACTGCTTGCTCGAAGGCAGCTGGTGGTAGATCAGTTACCGCGCCATCGGGCAGCCCGAGCAGTAAGCTAGCATCCGCTTCTACCCCCAGCAAACTTAGGGCTTCGGCAAACTCTGCTTCGCGCAATGCTCGCCTGGCAGCAGGCGGAAACTTGCGTGAATGGGGGTGCGACATGGTACCGTCGGTGATGAGCACCGCCGCCACTGGCACCAGCATTGCGCGCAACGTGGCCATCAGCCCCCCACAGCCCAACGACTCATCATCGGGGTGGGGCGCTATGACAACAGTACGTCCCAGCGATTTAATAAAAGCTACCGGCTGGTTCGGCAGTGTCTCTAAGGACAAGAGTTCCACCTTACTCATCCCACAGCGTATGAGCTGGATTAGCGGACTTAGCCAACACAAACCGGCCAGCGTCGGCGAGGGCAGCATCGGGGGCAGGCTGGCGCAGGTAGTGCGTCAGGTCGCGGTGCAGGCGTTCAAATGGTTCGGGGCGCAACAGGCCGCGGGCACCTACGCACCGCTCAGCGAGTTGCAGCGTTTGCAAGCAGATTCCCTCAATGGCCGTGCGCGTCAGGTTGGCGTAAGCCACGGTAGCTTCCGCGTCGGTATCGGCGGCGGGCCGGGCCGCGTGCGTAGCCGCGCCGTGCAGCCATTGGTTGCCGCTCTCTATCAACACGGCTAACTCACCGAGGCGCATGCGTTGGTAAGGGTCGTCGGTGCGGCCCGTCTTACTCAGGAAATGACGGGTTTCGTTGAATACCGCTTCTGCCCCACCTAGCTGCACGGCTGCAAACCGAATGGCTCCGCCGCTAAAGCCGGGCTGCTGGTAGTAGTCGCCAGGCTGGCCGAGTAAGTCACTGGCTGTTAATTCAAGACCTGTAAAATCAGCTCGAAAGCTAGCAGAGGCGCGCATACCCAGAGGGCGCCAAAAGGACTTATCGAGGGCTGGCACCTGCTGATCCGCGGGCAGTACGATCATCTGCCAGCCGCCATCGGGCAACGCTGCCGTGAGCAAGGGCCGCGTGACGTACCCCGCCCCCGAAGCAAACGTTTTGCTGCCGCGTAGCCGATAACGGCCGTCGGGCAGCGGCTCGAGGTGCACGCCATCGTGAGCCTCAGTGTTCCAGACGCCAAACAAATGACCGGCGGCCGCATCGGCAGCCCAACGGGCTATCTGTTCGGGGCGCCCAAAGCGTTGCAGGAGTTGCAGCGCGTTGACGTGGCCTTCGTACACGCGGCCGATAGCTAGGTTGCCGCGGCCCACGTGTTTCAGCGTCCTTAGCTGCGCTTCCAGCTGAGCTCCGAGGGCTGCCGGCTTCTCACCCCATTGCGCCTGCAACGGTGCTACGAGCAAGCCCGCGTCGCGTAGCCAGTCGATTTCGTCGGCGGGGAAGCCTCCTTCCTGGTCGGAGAAAGCGGCGTGTGCGGCCAGGCGTGGCGCCAGCTCCGCAGCTGCTTGCTCGGGGGTTGTAGCAGCAACGAGAGGGGGCGTGGAGGGTTGTTGGAGGGCAGTAACAGATAGCATACCTTCCCTTAACCTGAACAGTAAGGTAGTTGTTACTCGTTGAGGCTAGCTCATCCGTACATGATTATGGCGTGCCCTCTTCGAGCATCAACCGGCCGAATGTCGCTCAGCTTGCTTACTTTCGTAGGTTGCCCTACGGCTAAGCTAGGATCTGCTACCAGATCTTGCCTACTGCTCAGCTTCTAACTGCCCACCTTCCGCTATGAAATCCCTTGCTGCCATTTGGGAGAGCAAATTTTCTTTCCTGGCGCAGTGTATCTATTTGAGCTTGCTGTTGTTAGTCAGCGCCTGCTCGCCTGCTACCCCAGTGCATCGTTACCGGATCGGCTTCTCTCAGTGTACCAACGGCGACGCTTGGCGCCTGGCCATGCTGGCCGGGATGAAAAAGGAACTGAGCTTTCACCCCGAGGTCAGCTTTCAGATGAAGGACGCGCAGTATAGCAGCGCCCTGCAAGAGCAGCAGATCAAGGAGTTTCTGCGCGAAGGCATTGACTTGTTGATTGTTTCGGCCAACGAAACCGAGCCCGTTACGCCTATCATCGAGGAAGTGTACAACCGTGGTATTCCAGTGGTTATCCTCGACCGCCGCACTACCTCCAAACTGTACACGGCCTACGTGGGCGGCAACAACGTGGAGGTAGGCCAGACGGCGGGCAACTACGCCGCCAACCTGCTCAGGCGCCAAGGTAACGTGCTAGAAGTGCTAGGAGCCCCCGGTAGCTCGCCGGCCATCGACCGCCACCGCGGCTTCGCCGCAGCGCTGGCAGCCTATCCCCAGCTTCGGCTTGCCGCCCAGATGAATAGCGACTGGGAGCGGCCGTCGGTACTAGAGCGCCTGCCTGCCGTGCTGCGCGCCCACCCCAACATCGACCTCATCTTCGCCCACAACGACCGTCTTGCCCTCGGTGCCTACCAAATCTGCAAGCAGCTAGGCCTCGACCGCCATATCAAGATTATCGGCGTGGACGGCCTACCAGGCACGCGCGGTGGTATTCAGTTGGTACAAGATGGCATCATCAACGCCACGATGCTGTATTCGCCCGGCGGCGAAGAGGCTATTCGCACGGCGATGAAGGTCTTGCGTAAGCAGCCTTATGATAAAGAGAACATCCTCAGCACCATGGTTATCGACTCGACCAACGTGCTGACGATGAAGATGCAAACCGAAAAGCTAGCTAGTCAGCAGCAGGATATTCAGCGCCAGCAACGCCTACTTCAGGCCCAATTGGCGACTTACACCAGCCAGCAAACCGTGCTGTACATCTTGGCGGCGGCGTTGCTCGGTGCGATGGTGCTTGGAGTTGTGGTGTGGCGGGCATTTCGGGTCAATCGCCGTATCACGCAGCAGCTAGGCAATCAAAACCAAGAGATACTTTCCCAGCGCAATCAAATTCAAGCCTTTGCCGACCGCGCCAAAGTGGAGACCGAAGCCAAGCTGCGCTTCTTCACCAACTTCTCGCACGAGTTGCGCACGCCCCTTACCCTCATCATGGGACCGGTGGAAGAGCTGCTCACCAATGGCGCCGACCTCTCCGCCGCCCAGCGCCATGACCTAGGTTTGGTGCGGCGCAACACCCAGCGCCTGTTACAACTGGTGAATCAGCTGCTGGATTTTCGCAAAATCGACGTGGGCAAGATGCCCGTGCGCGCCACCGAGGGTAACGTGGTGGCCTTCGTGCGCGAGATTATGGATGTATTTGAGAAGCCCGCCCGCCAGCGCGGTATTGCTCTGCGCTTTTTGCCCGCTGAGCCGAGCCTTATGCTGTGGTTTGACGTCAATATTCTGGACAAGGTCTTGTTCAACCTGTTATCTAACGCACTGAAATTCACGCCGGCGCGCGGTCAAATCACGGTCAGCCTTCAGCGGGTGCCAGCCCAGCGCAGTGTGCGTATCAGCGTGGAGGATACCGGCAGTGGCATCAGCGAGCAGGACCAAGCTCACATTTTCGAGTGGTTTTACCAGGGGCAGCAGGAAGTGGCAAAGGGTTCGGGCATGGGGCTAGCCTTGGCCACGGGCCTTGTGCGTCTGCACCAGGGCGAGCTATCTTTCACGAGCCAACCCGGCCAGGGCAGCACCTTTACTGTGACGCTGCCGCTGGAGCTACCGGCCGAGTTACGCAGTGCCTCTTCGCTGCCGTCTCCTAGCCTCGCCCTGACCGAAGAAGTTGGCGTGCCTTCGATCCCTGAAGATGCGCCTCTGGTGCTCAGTAGCGGCAAAGAAAACGAAGCGCTGGTGCTGGTGATTGAGGATAATGTGGAGGTAAATGCCTTTCTGGCCCAGAAGCTCCGCACGCACTTTCAAGTAAAAACGGCCACCGACGGCGCCACTGGCTTACGCTTGGCCGCCGAAACCATTCCCGACCTGATTGTCTGCGACGTGATGCTGCCGGAAATCAGTGGTTTGGAAATAGTAGCTCAGTTAAAAGGTGATTGGCGCACGTCGCACATCCCGGTCGTGCTGCTCACGGCCCGCAATGCGCCCGAGCAGCAGGTAGAAGGAGTACAAGCCGGCGCCGACCTCTACCTCACAAAGCCCTTCAACCCCACTTTTCTGCTCGAAAACTTACGCACGCTGCTGAGTAACCGCGAGCGGCAGCGTGAGCATTTCCGCCGCGAGCTGTCGGTGGATACCGCTACCGTGGCGCCCCAGCGTGTGGACCAGAAGTTTCTGGCCGACCTTACTGCTATTATAGAAGCGAACCTAGCTAACTCGGAGCTGAGCGTGGAGGATGTCGCCCGCAGCCTCGGCATCTCGCGGGTGCAGCTCTACCGCAAGGTGAAAGCCTTGCTCGGCACTGGCGTAACGGATTTCATCCAGGGCATCCGCCTTACCAAAGCCCGCCAGCAGCTGCTCGACTCCGAGCTGACGATTGCCGAGGTGGCCTACCGCTTGGGCTTCACCTCGCCCTCCTACTTTTCGGCTAGCTTCAAGGGCAAGTACCAGATTTCCCCATCTGAGTTCCGGGCGCTTCACACCACACCGAGTGTGTAAAGCTCCGCCCCGGTCCACTAGCTAGATGTACGGCCGATAGCGTTGCACAAGCAGCCAGCATGTGTTGCCTGCCGGTCGGGCGCCCTAGCATCCGACCAGTTGTCGGCAGAACAAACTAATAGAACGATGCTCCTAGCTTGGTGCAGATGACAACCGGTCGGACGCCTAACGCGTCCGACCAGCAGGCATGCAGTGCTTAGCTTATAGAGACAATGGGCCTACGACTTTGGTGTCGTAGGCCCATTGTTGTTTAGACCATCACCCATTCGGCTTGCTTAAGGTAAGCTAGGTTCTGGCTTTGGTACTATCAGGTTATTACCTAGGAGCTTTCCGCTGTATCAATTTCTAAAGTGAGGTATCATTAGTGATACTCCGGCTATCATTAATTCAACATATAAAACAACAACTCGCTTATTAACAGATAATTACATAAATAATCCAGCGTGAACTATTTGTTATAGTATTTGAAATAATCGAGCTAGCCTGCCGGGGTACTTTCGGCTGACCTTTGAACCATGAACCAGTCGCACTTGCTCTGCTCCTCTCCTGCTTTCGCCTCTGTAGCCTATTTACTACTCACAGGCTGCAATCGTTTTCGGGGCACTTGCACAGACGCTTCTTCTGGCATTTCAAGCTAGCTCCCACGACGGGCGCTACACTCCAACACATCCATTCCCTCATTTTCCTTTCTCCAATTCCCATGCAAAAAAGTGTACTCTTAGCGCGGCGGCTTTTGCTACCCACGCTGCTAGCTACCACGCCTATGATCGTGGCTGCGCATCCCGCCGGGCCGGGAACTGCGCTTGCAAATGCTGGTGCTGCAAACGATTTCTGGGCTGATATTAAAGTGACTGGCCAAGTCACGGATGAGAAGGGCGCGGGCCTACCTGGCGTGACAGTGGTCGTGAAAGGCACCACCAACGGCGCCTCCACCGACGGCGACGGCAAATTCGCTCTCACCATGGCCGACAACGCTACGCTGGTCGTTTCTTCCGTGGGTTACCTAAGCCAAGAAGTAGCCGTGGCGGGTCGCACGAACATCACCATTTCGCTGGCCCCCGACACGAAAGCGCTAGATGAAGTGGTAGTAACCGGCTACCAGACTCAGCGCAAAGCTGACCTGACCGGCGCGGTGGCGGTAGTCGATGTAAACCAAATCAAAGACATGCCGGCGGCCAACCCCGTCAGTAACCTGCAAGGCCGGGTGCCGGGCGTCAGCATTACGAGTACCGGCTCGCCGGCCAGCACCCCTACGGTTCGCATCCGCGGCATCGGCACCCTCGGCAACAACGACCCGCTCTACGTTATCGACGGCATCCCCACCCGCGAGGGCATCAACCAGATCAACCAGAACGACATTGAGTCGATACAGGTGCTGAAGGATGCTTCGGCGGCTAGCATCTACGGTTCACGAGCTGGTAACGGCGTGATTATCATCACGACCAAGAAAGCCAAGAAGGGCTTTAGCCGGGTTGATTTCTCGACCTTCTTCACCGCACAAAAGCCTGGCAAGAGCCTGAAGATGCTCAACACCCAGGACTACGGCCGGGTGTATTGGCAGGCGGCCGTGAACGACGGCAACCTCAATCCTACCAGCCAATTCTACTCCTTCCAGCAGCACCTAGGTCCCGACGGCCGGCCCGTACTCGACCAAGTCGTTGTGCCGGAATTTATAGACGCGGCCAAATCCCAGCGCTCGGCCAACACCGACTGGTTTAAGGAGACGCAGCAAACTGCCCTGATTCAGTCGTATAACCTCAGCTTGAGCAACGGTGGCGAGCGGGGTAGCATGTTGCTGTCGGTGAACTACTACGACAATGTGGGCACGCTGAAATACACGGGCTTCAACCGCATCACGGCCCGCCTCAACTCCGACTACAACTTCTTCAACAACAAGCTGAAGATCGGCGAAAACTTCACATTGGTGAAGTCTCGGCAGTCGGAAGTGGCTATTGATTTCGTACGCGACCGGTCGAGCCAGCTGCCGTCTATCGTGCCCGTGCACACCGTGGACGGCGTGGGTTGGGGCGGCCCCGTGGCAGGCATGAGCGACCGGGACAACCCGCTGCGGGTGCTGAACGACAACAAGCAGAACCGCTCCAACACTGGCCGGGCCTTCGGCAACGTGTTTGCTGACCTGGAAGTGATAAAAGGCCTGCACCTACGCAGCAGCTTCGGCATCGACTACTCGCTGTTCAAGTACCGCAACATCTACAAAACCTACACGTCTGGCTTTCTATCGGAGGCCAACAACCGCCTGACGGAGACCAACAGCTTCTATGGTAACTGGGTGTTGCAGAACACCTTGAACTACGACCTAACCCTAGGTACCAAGCACCAGCTGAGCTTCCTAGCGGGCAGTGAGCGCATCAGCTACTACTCAGAAAGCTCCTACGCCTCGCGCACCAACTTTGCCAGCGAAGACCCGAACTACATGTACCTAGACGCCGGCGCGGCCAACAAGGACAACGGCGGCTCCGCCACGGCTTACAAGCTAGCTTCTCTCTTCGGCAAGGTCAACTACTCTTTCGCCGATAAATATCTGATTTCGGGCACGTTGCGCCGTGATGGTTCGTCCCGCTTTGGTGCCGATAACCGCTTCGGGGTGTTCCCGGCCGTATCGGCGGGCTGGCGCCTCAGCGAGGAGAACTTCCTGAAGACAACAGTGCCCGCCATGACGGACTTCAAGCTGCGCGCCGGTTGGGGGCAGACGGGTAACCAAGAGATTAACAACTTCGCCTCGCGTGGTCTGTATCAGTCGCTGCTCGGTACGCTCGATCCGAACTTCAACTACGACCAGGGCACAGCCTACGACATCAACGGCAACGACACCGGCCTACCTTCCGGTTACCGCCGCATTCAGCAGCCCAACCCGAACCTGAAGTGGGAAACCACTACCCAGACCAACCTAGGTGCCGACTTCGGCTTTCTCCAGAATAAGATTACTGGTTCCGTCGATTACTTCGTGAAGAACTCCAAGGACATCTTGGTGAACCTGCCTTACCTAGGGGCAGTGGGCGAAGGCGGCGACAAGTACGTGAACGGCGCTTCCATTCAGAACAAAGGCTGGGAATTCTTGCTGAGCTACCAGAATGAGCTGAGTAACAAGTTTGCCTACAACATCACCGGCAACATCTCCACGTATCGCAACAAGCTCACCTTCCTGCCCGACGAAGTGATCAACGCCTACGGCGGTAATGGCCAGGATGTCACGCGCTTAGGCCACTCCATCAACGCGGTGTACGGCTACGTAGCCGATGGAATCTACCAGAACGAAGGCGAAGTAGCTAGCCACGCCACACAAGTGGGCGCTGCCCCCGGCCGCATTCGGTACAAGGACCTGAACGGCGACGGCAAAGTCGACAACTTCGACCAAACCTGGATTACGGAAGGAGTGCCCAACTTCACTTATGGCCTGAACCTAGGTGCCAGCTACAAAGGCTTTGATCTGCAAGTGTTTCTGCAAGGCGTGCAGGGCCTCGACGCGTACAACAACGTAAAATTCCGCACCGACTTCGCCTCCATTGCCTCGGGCGAAAACTGGGGTCAGCGCACCCTCGACGCTTGGTCGCCGACAAACACGGGCTCTTCTATCCCAGCCGTCACGCTCATCAACAGCAACAACGAAGCTCGCGCCTCCAGCTACTTCGTCGAAAACGGCTCTTACCTGAAGCTGCGTAACATTCAGCTCGGCTACACGCTGCCCACCGACTTGATCGGCAAAGCCAAGCTCCAAGCCGTGCGGATTTACGTGCAGGGTCAGAACCTGTTCACCGCCAAGAGCAAATCCTTCAGCGGCCCCGACCCGGAGCTGACCAACTATTACCAGTACCCCATCCCGGTCATTTTCACTACTGGCCTCAACGTATCCTTCTAATTACCAGCTAGCCCTACTCCCATGAAAACGATCAAATCCGGCGTGCTGGCGCTTTCGCTCCTAACGCTTTCCTTCGGCTGTTCCGATAAAAAATTCCTGGAGGTGGACCCCAAAGGCTCCCTCACCAACGAAGACCTGAACACGCCCGCCAACATTGATAAACAAGTCATTGCGGCGTACTCGCAGCTTGGCAACGATGTGTATACCGCTCCCTACACATCGATGTGGCCCTACGGCAACGTGCGCGGCGGCGACGCCTACAAAGGCGGCAACGGTACGGCCGACGTAGATGCCTTTCACTTCTACGAAACCTTCTCCTTCAACCGCGTCGATATTGGCAATACGGACCAGGTGTGGTTCCTGCTCTTCATCGGCATTTCCCGCGCCAACGATGCCTTGCGCCGCCTCGACGCGGTCAGCGAAGCAGCCATGCCCACGAAAGCTATTCGGCAGGCGGAAGCCCGGTTTTTGCGCGGGCACTTCTACTTCTTGCTGAAGGAGCTGTTCAAGCAGGTCCCTTACATCGACGAAACGGTGCCCACCGACCAGTACAATACCGTTTCGAACGTGGCCCTGACCAGCGACCAGCTATGGGATAAGATTGCCGAGGATTTCCGCTTTGGGGTGGCTAACCTGCCCGCTACGCAGCCCGAAATCGGCCGCGCTAATAAGTCAGCGGCCCAGGCCTACCTAGCCAAGACGCTGCTATTCCAGGCCTACAAGCAGAGCGACAACAACACCGTGACGGGCACCGACCCGGCGAAGCTCCAAGAAGTCGTGACGCTCACCGATGCAGTTATTGCCTCGGGCAAATACTCGCTGCACCCTGATTTTGCCACCAACTTCCTCACGGCCGGTGACAACGGCGTGGAATCGGTGTTCGCCATTCAGTTTTCGCGCAATGACGGTACGCCCAAAGGCCGCACTGACCGCGGCAATCAGCTGAACTACCCCATGAATCCGGACTACGGCTGCTGCGGCTTTCACCAGCCTAGCCAGAATCTAGTCAACGCCTTCAAGACGGATGCTCAGGGCTTGCCGCTGTTCACCACTTTCAACAACTCGGACCTAAGCGCCGCCGTTGATTTTCAGAGGAATACCGTCGATCCACGCCTCGACCACTCGGTGGGCATCCCGTCGCACCCCTACAAGTACGACCCCGCGTTCATCTTCCAAACTTCGTGGCTGCGCGACCAGAATACTTATGGCGTGTTCATGTCGATGAAGGAAAACGTGCTGCCTTCCGACCCTAGCTTTCAGAAGACGCCGCCGTTCATGAGCACTTCGAAAAACTGGACCATCATCCGCTTCGCCGATGTACTGTTGTGGAAGGCCGAAGCCCTCATTGAGCTAGGTCGCCAAACGGAAGCCCTGCCCATCATCAACCAAATCCGGCAGCGTGCCCAGAACAGCACGGCCCGCCTAAAAACCACCAGCGGACAGCCCATTTCCAACTATAAAATCGGCCTCTACAGCGCCGCTCAGTGGAATCAGCAGTACGCCCGCGAGGCCCTGCGCTTCGAACGCCGCTTGGAGTTTGCCTTGGAAGGTTACCGCTTTTTCGACCTGGTGCGCTGGGGCATCGCCGGCGACTATCTGAACACCTACTTCGACAAGGAGAAAGTGAAGCGTCCGCACCTGAAAGATGCCCGCTTCACCAAGGGCCGCGACGAGTACCTCCCGATTCCGCTGAACCAAATCAACTTCAGCAAAGGCGTTTACAAGCAGAACCATGGCTGGTAAACAACTCATTCCCAATTGCTACCAGCTACCCAAACTAAAAAGCTAGGTCTAGCTCCCCTCCTCAGATGAGGAGGGGTTGGGGGTGGTTGAAACACTAGAGCTAGAATACTAGAGATAATAAATAGTTCTCACGCGTGGTCAACCACCCCCAGCCCCTCCTCATCTGAGGAGGGGAGCTAGGTTCTAATCCTAGCTTCCAAAGCAATACTTCAGAATCCCTTTACAATGAAAAACCGCAACGTCTTCTTCTGGTCCATTGTCGTCGCGCTGGGCGGCTTCTTGTTTGGCTTCGACACGGCCGTTATTTCCGGGGCTGAGAAAGCCATTCAGCAGCTCTGGGGCCTGAACCTGCTAGAGCACGGTTTTACCATTGCCGTTGCACTGATCGGGACGGTATTCGGCGCCATGTTCGGTGGTATTCCCTCCGACAAGCTAGGCCGGCGGCAGACGCTGATCTGGATTGCCGTGTTCTACTTGGTATCGGCCTTGGGGGCAGCCCTTACCTCCAACTGGTACGCCTTCATGGCTTTCCGCTTCTTAGGTGGCCTCGGGGTGGGCGCTTCGTCGGTGACGGCGCCGGTGTACATTTCGGAAGTGGCCCCGGCGGCTAACCGGGGGCGCATGGTGGGCATGTTCCAATTCAATGTGGTGTTCGGTATCCTCATTGCCTACCTTTCTAACTATCTGTTGGTTAACCTCGGCGACAATGCTTGGCGCTGGATGCTCGGCGTACAAGCCGCTCCTGCCCTCGCTTTTTTCCTGCTCCTGTTTAAAGTACCCGAAAGCCCCCGTTGGCTGCTGAGCCAGGGCCGCGTGGAGGAAGGCCGCGACGTGCTGCGCCGCATCGACCCTACCACCGCCGACCAAGACGTGACGACCATCCTGACCTCCAACGCCAACGATAAAGCCGACGGTGGCGGCGAATCATTGCTGGCGGGCTCCTACCGCAAGCCCATGATGCTGGCTGTGCTGTTCGCAGTGTTCAACCAGGTGTCGGGCATCAACGCCATCATCTACTTCGCCCCGCGCATTTTCGAAATGACTGGGCTCGGTAAGGATTCGGCGCTGCTGTCGTCGGCGGGCGTGGGGTTGGTGAACCTGATCTTCACCATGCTTGGCGTCAACATCATCGACAAGTTTGGCCGACGCAAGCTGATGCTCGTGGGCTCCTTTGGCCTGATTGCTACCCTAGGTTTAGTGGCTCGAGCGTTCTACCTGAAGGAATTCGGCGAGTTTGGCGGTATGCTGGTGCCGATGCTACTGTTTGTCTACATCGGGTTCTTCGCCTTTTCGCAAGGCGCGGTTATCTGGGTGTTCATCTCCGAGATTTTTCCGAATGCCGTGCGTGCCAAGGGTCAGGCCCTAGGTTCCTCAACGCACTGGGTGATGGCGGCCATCATCACGTTTACCTTCCCCTACTTTGCCGAGAAGCTAGGCGGCGGCAACACTTTCGCCTTTTTCTGCGCGATGATGGTGCTCCAGTTGCTGTTTGTGTGGCGCATCATGCCCGAAACGAAAGGCACTAGTCTGGAGCAATTGGAAAAAACGTTGGTAATTCATTAGAATAAAACAACTTGAACGTCATGTTTCATCTGGCGTCCGCCCCGCGAAGCGTGATGTTCAAGCCTTCTACAAACTGAGATCTTATGCCTAATACCATCGTCTGTTTTGGTGAAACCCTTTGGGACGTGCTCCCCACCGGCAAGCAGCCCGGCGGCGCGCCCTTCAACGTAGCCATTCATTTGCACCAGCTTGGCCAGTCGGTTGAGCTTATCAGTCGGATCGGCGACGACGACCTAGGCAAGGAACTGGTAGATTTTCTGCACGAACGCGGCCTGCACACCAACTTCATGCAACAAGGCCATACCCACCTCACGGGCGTGGTGAAAGCCAACGTGGATGACCGCAACGAAGTGGTTTACAAAATTGTACAGCCCGTCGCCTGGGATTATATTCAGTACGATGAGACGCTGAGCGACCTTGTCAGCGAGGCCGATATGTTCGTGTTTGGCAGCTTAGCCGCCCGCACCCCTGCCACGCGCGAAACGCTCTACCGCTTGTTGCAGCAAGCTAAGTTCAAGGTGTTCGACGTGAACATGCGCCCGCCGCATTACACCCGCGAAGTAGTGCAATACCTATTGGAGCATTGCGACTTAGTAAAGATGAACCACCACGAGCTAGCCGAAATTCTGGCGTGGTTTGGGAAGAATGCCGATGACGACTCGGCACTGGAGTGGCTGGCGCAACGCTTCGGCTTACAGGCCGTGTGCGTGACCCTAGGTGCCGACGGCGCCCAGCTCTGGACCAAGGGCCAACTGTACCACAGCCCCGGCTTCTCCGTGGAGGTGAAGGACACCATTGGCAGCGGCGACGCCTTTCTAGCGGCTTTGCTTACGGGCTGGCAAGCTGGTCTTGCGCCGGAAGAATGTCTGCGCCGCGCCTGCGCTACGGGCGCACTAGTAGCTACCTACCAAGGTGCCACGCCCGTCCTTTCCGAAGCCGACGTCACTCAGTTGTTGACTCAATCGACCATAAATAGCTAATAATTGCTGAGTCCCAGCTGCCACTTGCGGCAGTGCTTTCTGACAGGTTACAGCCGGTGATAGCAACTGCGAATCGACAGCTACTCGCCGATACTCCGCCCACCCATGAAAAAGACAATCTTGTTGGCGCTGGCCTTCGCAGGCTTGGCGTCGCGTAGTCACGCGCAAAACGCCACGCCTCCTGCTACGCCCCAATACCGTCCGGCCTACCATTTCAGCCCGGCCGCGCACTGGATGAACGACCCCAACGGCATGGTATTCTACCAGGGCACCTATCACTTGTTCTTTCAGTACTACCCAGGTGCTATGGTGTGGGGGCCCATGCACTGGGGCCACGCCACCAGCACCGATTTGGTGAAGTGGCAGGAACAACCTATTGCGCTTTATCCTGATAGCCTAGGCTACATCTTCTCGGGTAGCGCCGTGGTGGACAGCAAGAACACCTCGGGCTTTGGCAAAAACGGCCAAACGCCACTGGTAGCCATCTTCACCCACCACGACCCGAAGGAGGAGAAGAAGGGCACCAACAAACACCAAAACCAGAGCCTAGCCTACAGCCTCGACGCGGGCAAAACTTGGACGAAATACGCCGGCAACCCGGTGCTCAAGAACCCTGGCATTCAGGATTTCCGCGACCCAAAAGTGAGCTGGCACGAAGCCAGTAAAAAGTGGGTGATGACCCTTGCCACGAAGGACCGTATAACATTCTATGCCTCGCCAAACCTGAAGGACTGGACCAAGCTCAGCGAGTTTGGCGAGAAGCTGGGGGCCCACGGCGGCGTGTGGGAATGCCCGGATTTATTTCCTCTTACGCTCAACGGTAAAACCCACTGGGTACTCATCGTCAACCTAAACCCCGGCGGGCCTAACGGTGGCTCGGCTACGCAGTACTTCGTCGGCAACTTCGACGGCAAGACATTCACTCCGAGCAGCACCAAAACCAAGTGGGCCGACTATGGTCCCGACGACTACGCCGGCGTAACATGGAACAACACCGGCAACCGCCGCATTTTTCTGGGGTGGATGAGCAATTGGGAGTACGCCAACCAAGTACCGACGTCACCCTGGCGCAACGCCACCACCGTGCCCCGCGAGCTAGCTTTGCAGCAAGTAGGCCAGGATATTTACCTGACCTCACAACCCGTAAAGGAGCTTAGCAAGCTAGCCCAGCCCAGCGTTACCTTGAAGGATGTTACGGTATCGAAGGAGTACGACCTAGCCTCGAAAATCAAGAATACAGGCGACAAGTTTCAGCTAAAGCTCAGCACCAAGCAGCTGGCTAGCTTCTCGTTGGTACTATCGAACAGCAAGGGAGAGGAACTGGCCATCGGCTACGACAAGGCGAAGAACCAGTATTTTATCGACCGCACCAAGGCCGGACAAAGCGGCTTCAGCAACAAGTTTGCGGGTCGTCATACGGCCCCACGCCTCGCCACCACGCCCGGCACCGACCTCACCCTCCTCTTCGATGCTAGCTCGGTGGAATTGTTTGCTGACCAAGGCTTAACGGTGATGAGCGAGCTATTCTTCCCCTCAGAGATATTATCTACGCTCAAGCTAAAATCGGCTGGCGCCTTCACGGTGCAAGAGCTAGGTTATACCAACATGACGCCGCCGCTTAAATAAGCTTACTGGTCTCCTCCTGGTACTTTGCCCCACTGCTACGGACCCCAATTCTTAAGAATCGGGGTCCGTAGCAGTGGGGCAATCTGTTTTAGCCTCAAGCTGCTTGAGCCAGTGCGTTGAAATAATTTAATCTTATTTAAACTATATTCATATACCTTCGTATTAGCACCGGTGCACACTTTGATTCTAAGCGCATGATTATTTTCTCACACAGCAAGCTTAAGCGTAGGATATTCTTTCCAAAAGATAAACATCTGATTTTTTTCACTATACCCCCGCTAAGGTCTAGTAATCATTCTATGACCTATCAATTAGATGCACTCTAATCAAAATATTTATATTATCTTGTCATTAAGTACCAAGGTTTGCATCATTCATTCGTACTTAAGCGCTGTTTTTTTCGTTTCTCCGACCTGGTTATTTCTCACTAATCTCATATGAAGCTTCTGCTCTCCTCTCTCCTTCTTTGCGCGCTGCTGGGTGCCTGCTCGAAAGGCAACAACAACCCTAAGATCGATCCTACCTGGTACACAACGCCTACCAATCGTCTTCAGCTCGTTGTGCCTTCCAAATACGGCCCTCCCCAAGACTCGGTAGCAGTGATATTCCGGAACCCCGATGCCGTAAAAGTACGCTACCACTTTTTGCTGCGTCGGTACACGGGCGTCAACTATGTACAGATTGCCGACGATTATACTCGGCTTCTGAATCCGAAAGAAAACCAGCAGATCAACTACTCTACCCTGCCGACCGGACAGTATGTGTACGGCCAGGATGCAATTCGATTAATACTCGAAAACGCTGATACAAAGGAAATGTACGGTGATTTCAAGCTTACGACTGACTAATAACTAGTCATTTGCTATAACGCAAAAGCCCCATCTTCTGGCCAGAAGATGGGGCTTTTGCTTAACTATCTAGGCTTGGCTTAGCCTAGCGTTGATTGATGATGATCTGGTGCGAGGCGTGTTTTTCGTTGGCTGACTTCCCAGACTCTGCTGCCCGCAGGTACACGCGAAATGTTGTACCCTCTCCTACCTTACTATCTACTTCAATATAACCGTTTTGCGACTGCACCAAGCGGTTGACGAGAAACAGTCCTACGCCCGTACCCGAACTGGCCTGCGGATGAAAGCGCCGAAATAGCTGAAAAAGCTCTTTGCCGTGCAGCTGCATATTCATACCTAGGCCGTTGTCTTTCACCTCCAGCACGGGCTGGTCGGCAACTAGGTAGGTGCACACTTGCACGCGCGCCGGCCGCTCGGGGTGCCGATACTTCAGCGAGTTAGCTAGCAGATTGAGCAAGATCGTGCGCAGATTGCTGCGTACATACGTCAGCTCTGGCAGGGCGCTAAAATCAGTTTGTACATCGGCTTGCGCGGCTTTTAGTTGCGGGTGCAGCGTTTGCAGCACATGGTCAGCTAGCTCGGCCATCACGACGGGCTCGGCAGCCTGCTCCCCGGATTGGCGAGCTACCTGCACTACATCCGCCAAATCGGTGATGGTGGTAGTGAGCGCGCGCAATGAGTCATCGAGCAGCCGCCAGATTTGCGACGCATCTGGGTCGTTGAAGGTGGCCGTGCGGGACAGCTCTTCGAACAACCCACGTAGGTTGTGCACCGGCTGCCGCAAATCATGGGAGGCCGCGTACACGAAATTGTCGAGGTCGGCGTTGGTGCGGGCTAGCTCTTGGTTGGTCGTAGCCAGCTCCTGGTTGGCAAGCGTCAGCAGCTTATTCTGGTGATGGATATGCTGCCGCGCCTCCGTCAGACTTTCCACGGAAGCGCGCAACTGGCGGTTTACGTCTTCCAGTTCCTGATGATGGCGCGCTACACTCTGGCGCCACTCGTTTTTCTCGATGGCATGCAGCACGGTCTTACACAACAGTTCTTTGTCGAACTGTTGCTTCACCAGATAATCCAAAGCTCCCCCATTCAACGCGCTGACTGCCAGTCGCTCATTGCCGCCGCCCGTAATCATAACGACGCACAGGCTATCAGCCGGCGCTAGCGCACCTAGCTCTTTCAACAGCGTTAAGCCGTCGGTATCTAAGAGGTTATAATCGAGCAATACGCAATCGGGGCGCAGGGCTTTGAACTGAGCAAGTGCTTCTGTACCAGAGCCTGCTTCGAACGTTTCAAATGTGCCACATTCGGCGTGCTTCCCCAAGTACCGCTTATAGAGCATGCGGTCTTGCTCGCTATCATCAACGAGTAAAATCTTTTTCACCAAGCAAGCTAGTTCGCTGACGGCAACTCGGCCGTATCCAACCAATAATGAATTGTCAATCGGATTTTCTCCTCCAACGCGGCATACTCAATTGGTTTCGTCAGGTAGCTATTAGCCCCTAGCTGATAACAATCTTCAATGTCGCGGATGTTGGAAGAGGTACTGAAGATGATAACCGGAATGGAATGTAGTCGCGGATCTTGTTTGAGCACACTGAGCACGGCACGCCCATCGGTGCCTGGCAGATTCAGGTCAAGCAACACAATGGCGGGCAATGTTTGGGGCCACCCAATTGCTCTGCCGTAGCCTTGTAGGTACTCCAGGGCTTGGTCGCCATCTTCGCAGCGGAGCACAGGGTTGCGTAGCGCATGTTTGCGGAAAGCGCGGCCTAATGCCGTGAAATCCTCGGCACTATCCTCTACTACTAGAACGGGTTTGAGGAGCGAAGAAGCCATGTTTCTATAGATGTTTGGAAACTGAGAAATAGAATGTGGCACCTTGCCCCAAAGCAGAATCTACCCACAGGGTACCGCCATGTTTCTCAACCATTTTTTTGGCAATGGCTAACCCCGCACCCGTACCTCCGCCGTATTTGTCCTGGCCGTGCAGCCGCTTAAATAACTTGAAAATACTCTCGTGGTGCTTGGGGTCGATACCGATACCATTGTCACGTACGTAAAACACGTAAAAATCATCATGGTTCACAAGCCTTTTCTGTCCAGCTTTGTTTTCGGAAGCTAAGCCAACGGTGACATGCTTCTCCGGCTGGTTGCTGTAGCGCATGGCATTGGTTAACAGATTATTGAAAACTTCCTGCATTCGTATCCGGTCGCAACGAATTATGGGCAACGGTCGAGCTACATCCACCGTGGTCAGGGTTTGCTCCAGACGCGGCGCGAGCAGATCGAGTACGCCGTCTAGCAGCTCGTCTATGCTCGTTTCTTCCACCGTTAATTCTAAGCGGCCCACGCGGGAAAGCTGAAGCAGCGACTCAATCAGGCCTTCCATGCGCTGGCTGAGCCGCACCAATGTTTGCAGTTTGTACACGCCGTCCTCGTCGAGCTTATCAGCGTAGTCTTCGAGCAGGAACAAAGAGTAATTGTGGATGCCCCGGAGTGGCTCTTTGAGGTCGTGCGAGGCTACGTAGGCAAAGGAGTCCAGTTCGTCGTTGCTGCGCTCTAGCTCCGCATTAAGTCGGCCTAGGCTGGCAGCCCGGGATTGCAGCTCGTTGAACACTTTTAGGCGCACGTCAGAAATGTGCAGCCGAATTTCATTGGCAGCTTCAATTTCGACGCGCTTCCAGGGCTCCGCCGAGTTTTCTACCAGCTGCTTCCAGGCCTCAAACGACTGTCGTGGCGACAAAAACACCTGCCCGTCGACGAGGGTTTCTACCTTTTGGTGTTGCCCGGCCCAGGTTACCGACTGAATAACTTCAGGCCGGAACCAGATGATGTAGTTCCCAGGTGCATCGGCCAGCGAAATAGCGAGGATGCCACTGGCCGTAGCCCGAATTGACAAGCCTGCCGGGTTTTGCTGAACGTAGGAGTTCGTATGAAAAACGTCTCCCGGTGCATTGTCCTGCAACCAGAGGAGCAGGTCTTCAATTTGGGACTTTGTGGGCGTGTTGCCTAGGGTGATAATCTCCTCATCAAAGCAGATAGCCGCGCCACCGCACTCAAATACGTGCAGCAAGTTGGTCTCGTGCTTGTAAAGGCCCTGCACAAAGTTGACGCTGCTGGATACGTGTTCCAGCAAGCGCACCTGACTCTCGCGGATGTGCAGTTGGTATTCCTGCTGGTCGTGCTGCTCCTTGGTTTTGATGAGGGCCGAGAACGTCTTGCCGATAAACTGACACAGGTCGCGTATTTCGTAGCTCACCAGCTTGGGCGTGCGATGGTGGCAAGTGACCATGCCCCACAGCTGCCCATCTTTGACGAGCGAAATGGTCATGGTGGCGGCCGAGCCCATGTTGTGCAAATACTCCAGGTGAATCGGCGACACGCTGCGCAGCACCGAGTACGTCATGTCGGGCGGGCGGTTGGTGCTAGGGTTATTCACCGGCACCAGCCGCGCGGGCTTGTAGCCAGCATCCGGAATAAAGCGCAGCCAGTTTTTGAGGTACATGGCCCTAGCCTGCTTCGGGATGTCGGTGGCGGGATAATGCAAGCCAAGCCAGGTATCTAGGTCTTCGTGCTTGGCTTCGGCAATGATTTCACCGCTTTCGTCTTCGGCAAAACGGTAGATGGCTACTCGGTCGAAGTCGGTGAGGCCGCGCACCTGCTCCACCGTGTATTGGCAAAATTCCGTCACCTTATTCGCTGCCAGCATCTTACCCAGCGCTTCGTTCAGAAACGACAGTTCTATTCCGTTGGCTTGGCTTTCTACCACGGGCTCAAACTCCAGCCACAGCAAGTGGTCGTAGCGGTGAAGAATGATCTTATAGAAGGGTTGTCCCTCCACGTTATCAAGGCGAGCACCTAGCAGCTTGGCATTTTCCGAGAGGCCTGCTTGCAGCTGTTCGATTTCAGCTACGCGCCCTGGGCTCAGCAGCCGATCCAGCCCCGCTCCAATCAATTCTTCGGCGGGAATACCTAGCAGAGCCAGCGTGTTTTCGCTTGCCTGCACGATGCGTAAGGTTTTCTCGTGCAGGCACAACAAAAAACCATATGGCTGGATGGCGCCCGGAATATGAATCGGCTCCCGGTCGCAGTTAGTTAGGTTGATTTCAGCGTTCAGCAGACGCTCGTCGGTATAATTCATGCTTGCTGGAGCCAGGCTTCTAGTTGTTGGAACGTGCAACTGGCCGATTGCACAATCTCGTCTTGGTTAGCGTCGGTGGCAGCTTGGGTCAGTAAGTGGCAAAAGGACTTCCACATCGGACCGGTTCGCTCATCATAGCCCTTGAAGTAGGTGCGAGTTGGAATACCCACCTTGGCTAGCTGCCTAGCAATTACCTGGCCGCCGAGCGTCGAGCCCTCCATTACGTACATAGCCCCGAGGAGTTGAGGCCACGTGTGCAGCGGCGGCATTGCGGGGCACAATGGCAAGCTAGCGGCCGGCACCTGCAAATCTTGCGGAATGAGGTGGGCACGGTAACGGTGCTCTATTTCCCAAGCTTCGGAGAAGGAATGTTGCCGGAGCTGCGCCTCATAGGGATACAAAAACCCATATAGCTTTCTCAGAAAATATTCCGTTGCCTCCCGGGATGGGACGCCCGCCGTTAGCTCCCGATTGAAGCTATTTTGTTCCAAGGCATCATGATAGGGGCGCGTTTCGACACGGAGGCGTTGAAGGATTTCGGGTGAGCTAGACGGGGAAATCATGCAGAGAAATAACGAAGCCCAGCAAAGGCTAGGTAGAAAAGGCAGCAAAGATGGAAAACGCAAATTTACCGCCCGCGTGGAACAACACCCTAACATGTTTTGCTGGTTTGAGTTTCACTTCCGACCTAGGAACCAAGTATCTTTTTACCTACAAAGGAGAAACCATTTTTCGCGGGCTTCTGCATCTGTCTTCAAGCACGCGCTGGTAAGACAACTCAGGATGCTACAGGACGGATGCTCGGCCCATAGGGCGGATCATTGCCGGCACCATCGACCGACGGCCGAATTTTACCAATCACGCCACTACCGCCTAGCGCCTCTTCACGCAGATACTTCTGCACGGCAGCTGCTGCGCCTCCTCTTATATGACCAAACTGCTCCTAGCTTTCCTCCTTTCATTGCTGCTCTTCGCTCCCACCAACGCCGCCTTTGCCCAAACGGCGCCGCTCGTGGTAGATGCTACTGCGGCCGCACCACCACCCGAAACGGGCTACCTGCACCTAGGTACTACCACCTCTCCTACCGGCCACAAACTGGAAGTGAACAGCCAGTACCTCACCCGCGATGGAAAACCATGGCTGCCTGTGATGGGAGAATTTCACTTCGCACGCTTTCCCCGGGCCCGCTGGGAGGAGCAGTTGCTGAAGATGAAAGCCGCGGGCGTGCAAATTGTGGCGGCGTATGTGTTCTGGATTTTCCACGAGGAAGAACAAGGCAAGTTCGACTTTCAGGGCGACCGGGACCTGCGGGCATTTGTGCAGCTCTGCGCCAAGCACAACCTGCTGGTGTTGGCCCGCATTGGTCCTTGGAACCACGCCGAGCTGCGTAACGGTGGCTTTCCCGATTGGCTGGTAAAGCAGGTACCCGCCAACGCTTTGCGCAGCAATGACCCGGCTTACTTGGCGGCCGTGCAAACCTACTGGCATCAGCTACGGGCGCAAACACGCGGCTTGCTCTGGAAGGATGGCGGCCCCATCATCGGCATTCAGCTTGAAAACGAGTACAACCGCGGCAAGGCCGGCCAAGGCGCCGTGCACATCCAGAAACTGAAGGACCTAGCTCTAGCCGAAGGCTTTGACGTGCCGCTTTACACCGTTACGGGTTGGCAAGGCGCCCGCTACTCCGAGCGCGAGGTTATCCCCGTGTTTGGCGGCTACCCCGATGAGCCCTGGGGGCGTGGGGCCGCTAAGATGCCTCCGGTGGAAGTGTACAACTTTCGGTTTAACAGTCGCGAGGGCGGCAACCTAGGTATTCAGGGCGGCGAAACGGCGGCGCGCAACAACCCTGTACAGCTGGCGCACTACCCGTTCTTCGGAGCCGAGTTCGGGGGCGGAGTGCCAGTGATGTATCGTCGCCGGCCTTTGCTCACGCCCTACGACATAGCGGCGATGCTCCCGGTGCAGCTTGGCTCGGGCGTCAACCTCTACGGCTACTACATGTTTCACGGCGGGCGCAATCCGCGGGGCAAACTCTCCGACATGCAGGAATCGACCCGCACGGGCAGCTGGAACGACTTGCCACGGATTGGCTATGATTTCCAGGCGCCCTTGGGCGAAACGGGCGAAGAGCACGCGTCGTTTGCCTACCTCAAGCTGTTCCATTATTTCCTGAATGACTTTGGCGACTTGCTCGCGCCCATGGCGCCACATGCCCCAGCCGTACAGCCTACGAACGCCAGCGACTTATCGGTTCTGCGCTGGTCGGTGCGGAGCAAGGGCAAGAGCGGCTTTCTGTTCCTGAACAATTACGTGCGCAACTACGCCATGCCGGCCCGCCCCGGTGTACAGTTCACGGTACAGCTGCCCGGCGAAACCCTAACGTTTCCGCAGACGCCTGTGACTATCCCGGCCGACAGCTACTTTATCTGGCCGTTCAACCTGGACCTAGGTGGCGCGCGGCTGAAGTATGCGACGGCGCAACTGTTTACGAAGCTGACGGTTGGTGCTGTTCCTTATTACCTGTTTTTCACCCAGCCCGATATCCCGGCTGAGTTCGTATTTGATGCCACAACGGTACGAGGCGTCGGAACATTGAGTGGCGCTCTGAAAGCAGTCGACGGGCAATTCAAGCTGTCAAACGTTCAGCCTGGCACGATCATCAAGCTCGAACTGCGCAAGGGTGGAATTGCCCACATATTGGTCTTAAGTCAGAAAGAGGCGCGCCAAACCTGGAAAGCGCCCCTGGCCGGTGCGGAACGCTTGGTGACGACACCAAATGAAATCTATTTCGACCACGACCAAATTCAGCTACAAGCCGAAGCCCAACCGAACTTCACGTTGAGCATTTTTCCGAAGCTAGGCCATGCGCCTAAAGCTAGCTTGCCGCTGAACGTTGGCCCAGCCGACCTATTCCAAAGCTACTCCGCCACAGCACCGTCCCGAACCATTGCGGTGAAATCAGAATTGGTAAAACCGGCCGGCCTCGTGCCGCCCGTCCGACTAGGAGGTCCGGCGAAAGGCACTGTGGAGCCCAGCGATACTACGTATCAGCAAGCTGCCCAGTGGCGCATTAGCCTAGGTGATACCAAACTAGAAGGCTTAGATGATATCATTCTGCACTTCACCTACGCCGGCGACGCTATCCGGCTCTACGCCGGCGCCACGCTTCTCGACGATGACTTCTACAACGGTGCACCCTGGCACGTAAGTTACCGCAACATCGCGCCGGATGTGGCTGGCAAACCTTTGCTACTCCATATTCTTCCCTTACGACAAGACGCCCCTATTTACTTAGAAGAAGGCCGTCGCCCCTCTTTCCCTGCTACTGGCCAAGTAAGTGAACTGCAAAAGGTAGAAGCTATTCCGCGGTACCGCCTCACAGTTGACGCACGTTAGCATGAGGCTTCACTGCTCACGCTAACGTGCTACCTAGGGCTGCCACCTGAGCGGTGCACACGTTGTATTTTTCTAGCGACCAAACAAAAAGCCCTGCTTTACACGTGGTAAAGCAGGGCGTTAGCTTAAAATACTAGTTGGCTATTAATCGACGCGTAAGCTGTTAAGTGCGTCCATTTGTTAGCTACTAATAGCCAGGGTTCTGAGGTAGTTTCCAACTCTGAGCGTCGTTCAGCGAGATAGGTAGCAGGGGCATTGGGTTTACCGATGTTTCGGTCGCAACGTGCGATGCAGCCCGAGCCCGTACATCAGCTGGCAGAGTGTTCAGGTAGCGGCCCGTGCGAACCAGGTCCCAGAAACGTAGCGATTCTTCGCCAAACTCGACCCGACGCTCGTGCCAGATGGCGTTGAGCAGGGCACTGCCCGAAAGGCCAGGCGCTAGGTTGGGGAGGGTGCCGGCTGGGACGTTGGCGGGTTCGTAAGCCAGTGAGCCCAACGTAGTGCCCGGCGGGCGGGTCGACATACGGGCGCGGGCACGCACCTGGTTCACCAGCGCCACTGCCTCCGCAGGCTTGTTGAGTTGCGCGGCGGCTTCAGCTTTCATCAGCAAGATGTCGGCGTAGCGAATTTTGCGGATGTTCTGCGGGCCAGATTCCGGGGCGTTGGGGGCGATAATGGCCGCCTTGCGGTTGAAGTAGCCAGTAGCATTCTGCGTGATATCAACGGGGTTGAGAATACCTAGCACAATGTCGTTGTTCTTGATAATCGTAACTTCCTTGCGCGGGTCATTAGGCTCAAACTCGTCCACCAAACTCTGCGTGGGGTTATTAAAGCCGTAGCCAAACGTCTTGCGATTATTCTGAAAGATATTGTTCGTCGTACCTACCGAGATAGGGCCGTAGCCGTCGTTGGAGGTCGCAAACTGAATCTCGAACAGCGACTCGCTGCTATTCTCGCCAATCTCCTGGTGAATGGCCGCGTAATTGGGCAGCAGGCTATACTGACCCGACGAGATAATGGTGCTCGTGATGTCGTACACTTCCTGCCAAGTGTGGTTGTTCCCATTCACGGTGCCCAACTGGTACATGATGGCGCGGGCCAGGTAGCCGTTGGCGGCGCCCTTGGTGGCCCGGCCTAGGTCGGCGCCAGCGTAGGCGCTCTTTTCGGGCAGCAGGGCAGCAGCGGCCTTCAGGTCATTCTCGATGAAAGCGTAGGTCTCGGCAATGGTAGCGCGTTTTACGTTGGACACCTCGGAGGGTGCCACGCTTTTCTCAAATAGCGGCACGCCGCCGAAGCCTTTCACCAAGTTAAAGTAGAAGTACGCCCGCAGAAACAAGGCTTCGCCCTTCAAGCGCGCTTTCAACCCCGCGTCGATGGTGCCCGCGTCGATGTTGTTAATCACCGTATTAGCGCGTGCAATACCCGTAAAGCTGTGTACCCACAGCGTGGTAACGGTCTGGTTGGACGGCGGAATATTCCAGGTTTTGAGCTCGATGAGAGGCAGAAAGTCGCTGGCCGAGCTGCCTCCTTTTTCGGAATCATCGGTCATCAAGTCCCCAAACATCCATTCGTAAGTTTGGGCTACGTACTGGCCGCTCGGGTCACCCCACTTGGGGCCTTGGTCCCAGGCGGTTACGTCGTACACGGCGTTGATGGCCTGTACGGCATTAGTGGGGTCTTTGAAGAGATTATCCTGGGTAGTGGTACCTAGGGGATCTTTGTCCAAAAAGTCTTTGCAGCCCGGAGCAAGAGCAGTAGTTAGCAGCAGGCCGAGCAATATGGCGGCGCGAGTGGGTTTCATATAAAGTGAGAAGGAAATAACTGATTAAAACTGCACGTTGAAGCCCAAGCGGTAAGTGCGCGCCTGCGGGTAGTTGCCGTAGTCCACGCCGTACGACAGGGGGTTGTTGTAGTTAGCTACGGTCGATATTTCAGGGTCGTAGCCCGTGTACTTGGTGATGGTGAACACGTTATCAACCGAGGCAAACACCCGGGCACCTTTCACCTGAACCTTGTCTAGCAATGCCTTGGGCAGCGTGTAACCTAGCTCCATGTTGCGGGCGCGTAGGTAGCTCGCGTCCTCCACGTAGCGGCTGCTAAAGCGGTCGTTGCCGTTAGTGTCGGTCGAGGTCACGCGGGGCTGGTTACTGTTGGGGTTGTTGGGCGTCCAGCGGTCCATGCGGTTGGCGTAGAAGTTGCTCCATACACCCACAAAATCGGCGGATTTCGACAGGTTGAAGGCCCCGCCGTTGATGACTTCGGCGCCCTGCACGCCGTAGAGCAACATCCGGAAGTCGAAGCCCAAGTAGTTCAGGTTCAGCGAGGCACCGTAGGTAAAATTGGGCGTGCCGCTGCCTAAGTACGTGTTGTCGGAAGCCGTGATGGTGCCGTCGCCGTTCGTGTCCTGGTAGCGTACATCGCCGGGCTTGGCCCCGGGCTGCACCAACCCACCAGCGGCATTTTTATACGCATCAATTTCGCCCTGATTGTGAAACACGCCCTGGGCTTTCAAGCCGTAGTAGAAGGCTATCTCGCGGCCTACGTCGGTGAGGGTAGTATTGCCGATTTGCGGGAGCACATTGCCAGCAGCAATGGCATTACCGCCCCCTAGGCTGGTTACTACGTTGTTGATTTTAGTGAAGTTAACCCCTACGTTGTACTGCAGCTTGCCAACAGTATTACGGTAGCTCAGAGCCAGCTCTAGGCCACGGTTGCGCAGAGAACCTACGTTGGCAGGAGCAGGAGCCTGCCCCACATAGTCGGGTACCGGCGACAAGGCAATCATGTCCTTGGTGCGGCGCTCAAAATAGTCGGCCGTAAGCGTCAGCTTGCTATTAAAAAACTCTGCATCGAGGCCCACGTCGGTGGTAATAGCCGTTTCCCACTTCAGGTCCGGATTGTTAAGCTGGCTGATGGCCAAGCCGGGAGCGGCCACTCCGTTGAAGGAGTAGGTCTGGTTGTTGCGCGCTACTGAAGCGTAGCCATAGTTAGGGGCAGCGTTCTGGTTGCCTACCTCGCCGTAGCTAGTGCGTAATTTCAACACTGACAAGTAGCTTACATCCTTGAGGAACTGCTCATTGGAAATGTTCCAGGCCGCACCCACCGACGGGAACGTGCCTGTGCGCACTGGCCCGAGGAACTTCGACGTCTGGTCGAAGCGCAACGTACCCGTCAGGAGGTAACGGTCGCGGAAGTTGTAGTTAGCCCGACCGAAGTAAGAGGACAAGCTACCATCATACTGGCTGCTGCGCACCACATTGCCGGTGCTGCGCGAGGCTGAAGCGTATTGCAGCGAAGCATCGAGTGGCACATTGAAGGCCGTGATGGAAATGCCATTGCCGTAGCCGCGTTGCGCCTCCTGGCCTAGGGTAAAGGAGAGGTTACTGTTATCAGCGAACGTTTTGTTGTAGTTGAAGTAGTTCGACCACACCCAGCTCACGCTTTCGTTGCGCGTTTCGATGAGCGCGCTCTGGGCCCGCTGGTCTACCGGGCCGATGTAGTACTGCGGCTGGTATGTTTTGGGGTGGTTGTTGAAGTAGTTGATGCCGAACGTAGAGCGGAACGACAAACCCTTAAACAGCGAAACATCGACGTAGCTGCTGGTGAACAGGTTGTTGTTCTGAATCTTGTTGTACTTCTGCTCGTCAAGGAGGCGCGGCACGTTCAGCGCGTTGCGCGTGATAACGTCGTCGTTGTAAGTTCCGTTGGGGCCGAACGGGTTGAGAACCGGGTTTACTTGCTGCGCATATTGCAGTATCGTGTAGGGCTGCGAGCCCCCCTGGCCATTGCCGCTGCCCGTCTGGTTGTTGTTGGTAAACGTAGCCGCCACGCCCGCCTTGATGCGCTTGGTGAGCACCACGTCGTCGTTCACCCGAATCACGAACTTCTTGAAGCCCGAGTTCTTGATAATGCCGTCTTGCTGAAAGTAGCTGCCGCTCACTAAGTAGCGGTTTTGCTCGGAGCCACCCGAGGCCGATAAACTGTAGTTGGTAATCAAGCCCTTCTGGGTTACCAAATCTTGGTAATCAATGCCTTCAGCATTAGTAGCAATGGCCTCTTGCAACCGCGGACCGTAATCGGGCAGCGACTTCCCGGCGTTGGTGAAGGCCTCTGTCACGAGCGTCGAGTACTGGGCGGCGTTGGTGAGGGGTAGCGTGTTCCGGATTTGTTGAAAGCCAGTGTAGCCAGAAAAGTTGAACTGCGTGGCACCCGCCTTGCCGTGCTTAGTGGTGATAAGTACCACGCCGTTGGCCCCGCGCGAGCCGTAGATGGCCGTGGCCGAAGCATCTTTCAAAATCTCGGTTGACTCGATATCGGCGGGCAGCAAAAAGCCGATGTCGCTGGTTTGGACGCCGTCCACTACGTACAGCGGGTCACTGTTATTAATAGTGCCTACGCCCCGCACCCGAATGCGGGTGCCCGAGCCTGGCTGGCCGCTGTTAGAAGTCACTTCTACGCCGGCTACGCGGCCTTGCAGCGCCTGTACAGGGTCGGAGGTAGCTACTTGCGTGAGCTGCGCGCTGGTAACCGAGGCTACAGCGCCAGTCAGGTCACTTTTGCGGGCGGTGCCGTAGCCAATTACCACTACTTCGTTCAGGGCCTGCGTGTCTTCGGCTAGCGTCACGGTCAGGTTGCTGGTGGCGCCTGTTACGGGTACTTCTTTGCGCGTGAAGCCGACGAAGCTGAATACGAGTACGCTATTCTCGGGTGCTTGTAGGGTAAAGCTGCCGTCGGGGCCAGAGCCCGCGCCGATTGAAGTCCCTTTCACCACGACCGTCACGCCAGGCAAGCCTGCACCTTTCGCGTCTACTACTCGACCCGCAATCGTTACATCTTGCCTACCGGAAACGTTTGCGGGAGCAGTATTAGCTAAGGGAATCTTGCTGATTACATAATAGTTGGCACGCAGTTGCTTGAACTGCAAGTCCGCTTGGGCCAGCACCGCTTGTAGCTTGTCCTCCAACTTTTCGGGTCCCTCCTGAGGAAACACGCGTTTGTCTTCGACAACATCACTGTCGTAGGCAATAGTGCTCTTGTACTGCTTTTCCCATTGCCGGAGCAACCGAGAAAGAGGTACCGCCTGGGTCAGCGAGTTGGCGTGCGAGGGTGCCTGCTGCCGTGCAGAAGCTAGGACTTGTGCCACGACGGCAGAGCCAGATGCATCTAACAGCAACATACCGGTCGCAACGCAGGCGGAGCAAAACAGATATTTGTTTGTTCGGGTACGAGGTAAATTCATGAGAAAGAGGTGGGATAAGGTGTTAGTTAGATAAGACGATACTGTTCTGGTGATGCTCAGCCTGTAGATGGAAGGTTTCCTCTAAGGTTTCGCAGAGCAGGTCTAGGTCACTGAGCGGGATGGTCCCCGTGAGTTTGCGCTCGTTTAACTCGGGATTTTTCACAGTCACTTTCACCCCGTAGGTGTCGCGCAGACGCAAGACGAGCTCGGCGAGCGGCGTCTTATTGAAGACCATTTTATCATTCCGCCAAGCAGCGTAGGCATCTGTTTGCACGGCTTTGTGCAGCAATTGCTGCGGCTGCTTATCAGAGGTTTGGAGTAGTTCGCCGGGCTTCAAAATGACGGGTTTGCGCTTGCTGCTATCGGCGAAAGCTACCCGTACTTTGCCCGACAGCAACACGACTCGCGCCTGCTCTTGCCGCCGATACACGGTAAATTTGGTGCCCAGTACTTCTACCTTGAAGCCAGCAGTAGTGTGCACCACAAAGCGTTGATGCGTAGGCAGATGCTTAACCGCAAAGTAGGCTTCTCCATCAAGCCATACCTCCCGTTGGGCTTTGCCGCTCCAGTCGCCGGTATAACGTAAAGTCGAGTGGGCATTCAGCGTCACATTTGAACCATCAGGCAAATGCACGAGGCGAGTTTGCGCGTAGTCGGTGCTGTATTGCACAGGCAATCGTGTCACCTGGTGTTGCTGGTAGAGCCACCAGCTACCCGCGCCAGCCATGCCCATGGTCAGGACAGCTGCTGCGGCCCACCGGTACCACCTTCTACCAGCAGCAGGTATGTCCGATTCTGGCGAAAGCACGTCCAAACCAATGCGAGTGCGCAAGTCGGCCAACATACTATCATAGTCATGGGTCTGACCGAGTCGCTCTGCCTCAGATTCCGCCATGCTCGCGTAGGTACTCATCCAGTACTGCGCTACTAGCTCGTTGGCAGGCTGTGTCAACCATGCACGTACTGCCTTTGCTTCTTCCAATGATGCTTCGCCACGTACGTAACGCAAATAAGATTCAAAATTAATTTCCATCATTTCCGCAAACGCTTGAGGCGCCTTCTGTAGTAAAGTCCACGAACTTGCCGCTACCCTGAAGCGAGCAGCAAAAAAATTTAAAAAGTAGTAAGGGGCTTGGTGAGCAGATAAACTAATAGCTCCTAACTCGCTCGGAAGAAAAACCTAGCATGTCGCAGTAACTAATCTGACAACCTATGGGTTGAAGGAGTTGATCGTAGTGTAACGTTTGCACAATCAGCTCAGTGAGGTACTTGCCCATAGGGCTTCTATATAGCTTAAGCCCTGTTTATCTGTACTTTGCTAGTTGTAGCAAATGGCAAATGATCTTGTATATTTAAAGCCTTCTAATTTACTACATATCATCCACCCTGCTGTTGAAAGCTGCGCGCGCGTTTTCCGATTACGTTTGCTTGACCCAATTGCGGGCAGATGATAGCCAGGCATTCGACATGCTTTTCTATCAATTTGCGCCCGGACTATGTCGGTTTGCTACTAGTCACCTGAAGTCTGCCGCCGACGCAGAAGAAGTAGTGCAGGACTGCTTTCTAAAGCTGTGGGAAAAGCGGCACGAGTTGACCGATGATGTTATCTTCAAAACCTACCTCTACACGTCTGCCTACCACGCCATTCTCAAACAACTTCGGCGACAGCAGTACTGGGTTTTCGAAGATTGTCACGAGGAGATTCTGGTAGAAGAGAACATCTTGAGCAGCCAAGCTGAGTTTCATGAGCTGGAGCAACTATACCAGGCGGCACTCGCACAATTGCCCCCTAGGCGCCGGGAGATCTTCACGCTAAGCCGGCAAAGAGGCCTGTCTTACGCTAACATTGCTCAGGAACTGAACATCTCCGTGAAAAGCGTCGAAACCCAGATGACCCATGCCTTGAAGTTTCTGCGTATTTACTTCCGGGCTCACGGCATATCGTTAATCTTACTACTCGCCTTATTATCAGCTGTAGAATAAAGGATTAGTGCCCGGCAACAGGTGTTAAGATTAAGATAGAGGCTGAGGTGGCGGCGAAGAAGACGCCGGCCTCGAACGGTCGACGGGCAGCGGAACAAATTCGGCGTTGTCGGTGGGTGGGAGGGCAATGCGGCCGGCCTGCCAATCGGCTTTTGCCTGCTCGATTCGCTCCTTCCGCGACGACACAAAGTTCCACCAGATGTACCGCTCGCCCAGCGGCTCCCCTCCTAGCAGCATCAGCGTGCTAGCTTCCCGGGCTACCAGCACCGGATCAATGCCCGCCGTGAACACGAGCAGCTGCCCAGCGGTGTAGGTTCGGCCGTTCACCTCTACGCTGCCTTTGGCTACGTAAGCGCCGCGCTCGGGGTAGCCACGCGGGAGGCCAAAGCGGGCACCGGCTTGCAGTACTACGTGCAGGTAGAAAAGCGGGGAGTGCGTTTTCACTTCATTGCGCAAGCCGAAAGCGTCGCCGGCAATCAGGCGCATCCACACGCCCGCGTCGGTGAAGATGGGCAGCGCGTGCGGCTGGTAGTTGGTGAAGCTCGGCGCATTTTCCTCGTCGGCTTCGGGCAGCGCGACCCAGCTCTGTACCATTTCAAGAGCCCCACCAGCTAGGGACGCCGGATCTTCGAACCGCTCGGAATGGGCAATGCCGCTGCCAGCCGTCATCCAGTTCACCTCGCCCGGCCGAATCACTTGCTCGACGCCCAAACTGTCGCGGTGCATCACTTGCCCGCCGAACAAGTAGCTGACCGTGGAAAGACCGATGTGTGGGTGCGGCAGCACGTCGAGGGCTGGCAGCTGCTCGGGCGCCACGTTTACCGGACCAGCATGATCGAGAAAGATGAACGGACCTAGCATCCGCTTTAGGCGGTAGGGCAGAATGCGGCGGACACCGAATCCGTTACCTAGGTCGGCGGGGCGAGCATCGATGATTAGATCTAGCATGGCAGCAGCGGTAATGGTAGTGGATGGGCAAGGTACACAACACGCACTTTGCGCGAGCACGCTGCCTAGCTTTCCTTGCGTAGTTTTGAGGCTGCGCTTTACGCTGCGTGCAGGTAGCTAGAGCGAGTTACCTTTTTCGCGAGGCTATTCTGTCCACCAAATCGGCCGTAGACAAGCAACCTTGGAGTGGCCGGGTTGTTGTTCCACTCGCTTCCTCCAACGTTGTACGGCACCAGGCGCCTACAGCAAGCTTATCTACTGATGTTTTCGCTTATTTCTCCTAGCTCTCTCTTTTCTTCGCTGCTTACCTACTGCCGTGGTCACAAGGCCGCTTCTTCTCCTACTAACCAGTGGGTGATTAGTCGTTTGTGGATGACTGTGTTGTGCGCTTGGTTGTGCTTGCCGCTCAGCACGCTAGCGCAAGACTCAGCTAAAACCGCTGCTTCGCAGCCGAAGCCTGCCGTGGAGCAAGACGCCGCGCAACGCGTGGAGCAGGCGTACTTGAAGCTAGGTCGCATTAGTGGGGCGGTGCGGCGCGGCGTGGACACCGAAGACCTTGCCGAGGAACTGCCCGACGTGGAAGCGAACCTGAAAACCATCCGGCAAAACCTGACGCAGTACAGCAGCGTCATCAACCTGAAGCAAGTTCACCTATTCCAGGTGCTGCTCACCGACATGCAGGAGCAGCTAGGTACGTGGCGCACAGCCCTGGCGACGCAGGGCCAGCAGCTCACGCGCATGCAAGGCCAGCTCGACTCCTTGGGCCGGTACGCCATTACGAAACAACCCGACACGACAACGGCCCTAGGCCGGACTACCGCTCGCCTGCAACGCAAGCAAGCTCGCGCTAAGTTGCTCTTGCAACGCACCCAACGAACCGTCACCCAATTGCAAACGCGCGTGTCCGATTGCTACATCCAGGCGCTGGAGTTGCAGGACGAAACGCGCGAACAGCTGCGACGCTTTAACCGCCGTACGCTGGCTCCCAACAACCCGCCCTTGTGGCGCGCATCGGCCATCGATGCTAGCCGCCAAGCTGCTGCGGGGCAGCTCGTGCGCGAGTCGTACACCAGCCAGCGCCGATTAATGCGGTACTACTTCAGTGAGAATTGGCACTTCGGCGTCTGGATGGTGTTGATTGGTGCTGTTTTCTTCTTCTGGGTATTTCGCAACTTCCGCGTCGTCAACGCAGCAACAAATTCTGAGAAGCAGCCATTTCGCTACCTGCGCCCGGTGCCGGTAGTGGGCACGTTGGTGGTTGTGTTCAGCATGGCGCCGTTCTTCGATCTGAATCCGCCGGCCGCCTATACCGATTTGCTGGAGTTGCTGTTGCTTCTGGTACTCAGCGTGCTGCTAGGTCGGAGCTGGCCGCGCCAACAGTTTTTGTATTGGCTTGGCATCGTGGGCTTGTTTTTTGGCCTCACTTTCGTGTACGCCGCCAACGAACCGAGCCCTGGCTTACGCTGGGCTATGCTGCTGCTGAACCTGACAGCCCTAGGAGTAGGTATTGGCTTTCGGCGCGAGTTGCAACGCGGACCTAAGCTCGCAGCTTTCGTTCCGCCCGTTATTGTGCTCTTTCTGGTGCTGAACCTACTAGCTATTCTCTGCAACCTGACCGGTCGTCTGAGCTTGGCTAAAGTATTCAGCAGCAGTGGTATCCTAGGCCTTACGCAGATTATCTCGCTTTCTGCTTTTGTGCGGTTGCTTACCGAGGCCTTTCACCTGCAGATGCAGCGTAGTCGACTCGGGGGCGGCATGGCCATGCACTTCAACTTCCGCAAGATTGAGCAGGGGCTGCGCCTAGTTCTGTCGATGGTGGTGTGTGGGCTGTGGCTGATGACGTTCACCTCCAATCTCAACGTCTTTCGGCCCCTGTATGGCTTCTTCGAGTACTTGCTCACTACGCCGCACCATATGGGCAGTCTGACCTTCACCGTCGGCAACATTGTCGCGTTCTTCGCTATCGTTTACCTCTCGGTGCTCTTGCAACGCTACGTGGGTTACTTCTTCGGTCAAACGGATGACGAGTTCAACAGTGACCCCGACCGCCGCGGCTCCTGGCTAGTTGCCATCAGACTGGTATTGCTGGCCGCGGGCTTCTTGCTGGCTACCATGGCCTCCGGCCTGCCGCTCGATAAGATTACCATTGTGGTGGGTGCCCTAGGCGTAGGTGTGGGCCTAGGTTTGCAGAATATCATCAACAACCTCGTTTCGGGCGTTATCCTCATTTTTGAGCGGCCCTTCCAGGTAGGCGACTTTATTGAGGTGACCGGTAAAACCGGACGCGTGAAAGACATTGGGATTCGCGCCAGCAAACTCATTTCCTTGTCAGGCTCCGAAATCATTGTGCCCAACGGCGACTTGCTCTCGGGTCACGTCATCAACTGGACGCTGAGTAACAACCATATCCGCGTCGAGCTAGGCTTGAAGCTAGGTCCTGACACCGACCTCGACCACGCGAAGGAAGTAATCAGTCAAGAAATCCTCGAAAACCCCAGCACCCTGCACAAAGTCGCGCCCGAAATCTTGCTCAGCGGCATCAATGGCCAAGTGTACGACTTGAAAGTGCTGTTTTGGATCAACAACATTCGGCAAGAGCAAGCCCTGAAAAGCGAGATTCTGGCCGGCATTCACCGGCGCTTTACCCAAGAGGGCATTAGCCTATCGTAAGTAGTAAGGTATGCCGATGCCTTGGCAGCAGTATGTTTGATTCGTCTTGTGCTGGACGAATGAGCGAGCTGCTGTAGCCTATCAGTTGGGGTAGATGCCCGGGAACTGGTAGTGGTACACGGCCACCAATGCACGGCCCTCGTACCGGCTCTCCATCTCAGGCGATTCGTGAATCACGAGGATATGGTGCGCCATTTCACTGTGCACAGGCTTAATATAAGGCAACACGACGGCGTCTACACGAGTGATGCGTTCAATGGTGCCACCGAGAGGGGTTTGATGGGATAATCTCATGGTTCTGCTTTTACGAAAATTTCACTAATATAAACACACTATTGCGCATTTTATGCCAAAAACTCGCTTTCACACTACTCATTAATAATAATACTGATTATTAGCATCACTCAAGGCAAATGCTTATATTAGTTGAATTTGCTTAAAACCTTCCTTGGTCCACAGAGGTAAACTCGCACACAAAAGCCTTCTTTTCTACTTGATAAATGCAAAAAAGAAGCCGGCACCCCAATTGGAGTGCCGGCTTCTTTTTTGCGCTTTAGACGGGCTGCGCTACGCGCTTAATGCTGGGCTGAAGCTAGGCTACTGCTTCGCACTTAGGTCCCGAATCCAGATGTTACGAAAGCTAAGCGGCTCGCTCTTGTCGCCGTGCGACTGGAGCTTGATAGGCGCCGCGCCGTGGCTCTGCTGGTAGCTTGCCTTGCCGATGTACTGTGTAGGGCCTAAAAGCTCTGTGTCGTTTTGCACCACCACGCCGTTGAAGATAACCGTAACGCGGGCGGGCGTTTGCACTGTGCCATCGGCCTTAAACGTGGGCGCCGTCCAGAGCACGTCATACGACTGCCACTCGCCGGGTTTGCGCGTGGGATTAGCCAGCGGGATGAACTGCTTATAGATGCTGCCCGCCATTCCATTGACGTAGGTTTTGTTGTTGTACGAGTCCAGAATCTGCAGTTCGTACCCTAGGTCGCCCTTACCAAGTGAGGCCAGAAAGATGCCGCTGTTGCCGCGGGCCTGACCTGTGCCGGTGATGTTGGCTGGCACCCTCCACTCGATGTGCAGCTGATAGTTGGTGAAGCTACGCTTGGTTTCGATGTTGCCGGTGGTTTTATCCACGGTCATCAAGCCGCCGGCCACTTTCCACTTCGCAGGTGTATTACGGTCCTCGGTCATTACCCACTGACTCAGGTCGCGGCCGTCGAAAAGCACGAGCGCATCGGAGGGCGGTGCGGTGGCGAGGGCAGTAGCGGTTACCGTTTTAGGGACCGGCTCCCACACTTCGGTGTCTTCGGGTTTACCGTTTTGCTGAGCGGCGGCGAGCGAAGTCATTCCAAGTACCAACAGCGAGGAAAGAAGCGCAGTTTTCGTCATAGTGAGAGGCTTGCTAGCCTTGAGTTCAGAAGGTGGGAGAGAAAAACGGAAGCTACACATTGCACAAGTTCACAGCTTGGCGCAACGAGGCGAGCTTGTCAGTTTGGGTAGGAATAAACTCCTGGGCTACGTAGCCTTTGAAGCCTGTCGCCTTGATGGCCCGCATGATGGCTGGGTAGTTTAACTCTTGCTTATCATCGAGCTCATGACGCCCCGGTACGCCGGCCGTGTGGTAGTGCGCGATGTATGCGTGGTGGTCAGTGATGTTGCGGATCACATCGCCCTCGTCAATCTGCATGTGGTAGATGTCGTAGAGCAGCTTGAAGTTCTCGGAACCTAGCTTTTTGGCCAGCGCCACACCCCAGCTGGTACGGTCGCACTGGTAATCCTTGTGGTCGATTTTGCTGTTGAGCAACTCCATCACGAGCACTACTTTGTGCTTGGCGGCTAGGTCCATCAGCGGTTGCAGACCGCGCACAGCATTTTCTAGGCCCTGCTCATCCGACATGCCCCGGCGGCTGCCGCTGAAGCAAATCAGGTTGGTGTAGCCGGCCTGGGCTACCTTCGGAATCATTTCCTTGTAGCGCGTCTGGAGCTGAGCGTGAAACTTAAGGTCGTTGAAGCCATCGGTGAGGTTGATTTCGGCGCCGTTGCACATGGGCGAGTCGAGACCGTGCTTTTTGAGCGTAGGCCAATCGGCGGGACCAACCAGATCGATGCCTTTGATGCCCATGCCTTTGGCGGCCACACAAAGCTCCTCTAACGACATGCTTTGGAAGCACCAGCGGCAAACTGATTGTTTGATGCTGCCGTCGGCGGAGCTAGCTACGGGTTTATCAGCGGCCATAATAGTAGGAGCACCTAGGGCTACTGTGCTGGTCAATAGACCTTTGAGGGCAGCACGACGGGAGTGAGAAGCAGCCATTTTGTGTGAGCTGTTGATTTTTAGGAAAACGTCTTTCTATCGGGGTTCCCGCAGAAGACGCAGAGGGCCGCGTAGAGGACGCAGAACACATTACTGATCCTTAGCCGGCCTCAGCCAGCGAAGGAGCTGAGCCGTAGGCCACTTCGGTGGGGACGGTAGCGGTACTCCGTTCGCGGAAGAAAAGCAGGAATACAATCAGCACCACGGCGGCAATGGCGGCCGGAATCAGCCAGATCATGCGCCAATCGTGGGTGCCGCCAGTAAGCTGGTACGAGTCGAAGATGCGGCCTGAGAGCAGCGTACCCACGAGCATGCCCACCCCGTACGTAGCTAGGGTAATGAAGCCTTGCGCCGAGCTTTTGAATTGCTCGCCGGCTAGGTTATCGGTGTAAATCTGGCCCGTTACGAAGAAGAAATCGTAGCACACGCCGTGCAGCACAATACCCAGGATGAGCATCCAGTAATTACCCATGCCGTCGCCATACGCAAAGAACAAGTAGCGCAACACCCACGCGGCCATACCTATAGCCAGCATCTTTTTCACACCTAGCCGCTTGAAGAACAGCGGAATAGCGAGCATAAACAGCAGCTCCGACACCTGACCTAGGCTCTGCACGCCAGCAGCGCCCTTCATGCCCACTTCGTTCAGGAAGGGATTAGTGAAGCCGTAGTAAAAGGCCAGCGGCACACAGATGGCAATAGAAGCCAGGAAGAAGATCAAGTACGAACGATTCTTCAACAAGCCAATAGCATCAAGGCCTAGCATTTGCCCCAGCGAGCTAGACTGCCCGCGCTTAATAGGCGGCGTGGCCGGCAGCGTGAAGCTGAACAAACCTAGCAACGCCGACGCCCCAGCGGCCATCACGAACGTTGCCTGCAAGCTATTGCTCTGCTCCCAGTTGAGCCAGCCAATGGTTAGGCCTGCGATGATCCAACCTAGCGTACCAAGCACCCGAATAGGAGCAAACTCCTTCTGTGGGTCCTGCATCTGGCGGAAGGCAATGGAGTTAACCAGCGCCAGCGTAGGCATGTAGGCCACCATGTAGGCCAGGATGTTTGGGTAGAAGCTGTCGAAATCAGGAGCTTTGCTAGCGCGCCACAATAGGAATGCGCCCACTAAGTGCAATACACCCAGTATCTTCTGCGCCGAGAAGAAGCGGTCGGCAATCAGTCCAATGATGAAGGGAGCCACAATAGCTCCGATGGACTGGGTGAGGAAGGCTACCCCTACTTGCGTGCCCGAGGCACTGAGGTTGTGCAACAAGTACGTACCTAGGGTTACAAACCACGCGCCCCAGATGAAAAACTCCAGGAACATCATGAAGGAGAGCTTAACTCGGGTAGTAGCAGTCATGGGCAGGAAAGGTTAAGGTTAGCGAAAGGCAATCGGCGCCTGGAAGAACAGATAACCTTTGTCGTTCCGGGCAGCGCAAGGAGACTAAGTTGAAAACTCGTCAGACTCCTCACCCCTGCCCGGAACGACAAAGGCGTAGCAGAAAGCACCTAGGCTATTTGAGGCTCAAAATGTAGGTCACCATTTCCTTGGCATCTGCTTCTTTCAAGTCGGGGTGCGGCGTCATAGCGATGTCGCCCCAGTTGCCTTTACCGCCTGTGATAACCTTTTTAGCCAGCATGTTGATGTTGGCTTGCGTATCGGGATATTTCTCAGCTACAGCCACATAGGCTGGGCCAAGTAGCTTCTCCCCTTCGCGGTGGCAACCACCGCAGTCCGACGCGGCGATGAGCTTGCCGCCCTTGCCACCCACGGGCACACCGGTAGGCTCCGTCCCAATGTCGTTAACGCTGGTGCTTACCTGGGGCTGGTGGGCGGTAGCTGATACGTCGGCTCCTACTGCGCTGTCAGGATTTAGGGCGGCTTGGGGCTGCTCTTCACCTGAACCTTCTGTTGCTAGGGTGTTTTCGTTTGATGGCGAAGAGGTTTGTTCAGTGCTAGAGGTTTGCTCAGCGTTAGAGGATTGTTCGGTGTTAGAAGAGCACGCCAGCAACGCCGCGCTGAAGCTCAACAAGACAAAAGCTTTTTTCATAGAATCAGAGGTGAGTTGGTAAATCGCAGCTGTTACGCTAAGAATTGAAGGTAAAAGCTCCGCATAAATAAGTAATCAGGGCTAGGTGCTACAAACCTAGCAGCTGCTTGTTCTTGGCCTCGTCGGTACCTGCCGCGGCAAAATCGTCGAAGGCACGGTCGGTGACCCGGATGATATGGTCTTTGATGAATTGCGCGCCTTCGCGGGCCCCGTCTTCGGGGTGCTTGAGGGCGCACTCCCACTCCAGCACGGCCCAACCGGCATAATCGTATTGAGCTAGCTTGCTGAAAATGGCTTTAAAGTTAACCTGTCCGTCGCCGAGCGAGCGGAACCGCCCGGCCCGATCGATCCAGTTTTGGTAACCGCCGTACACGCCCTGCCGACCCGTAGGATTAAACTCGGCATCTTTGACGTGAAAAGCCCGAATACGCTCGTGGTAGATGTCGATATACTCTAGGTAATCAAGACATTGCAGGATAAAGTGCGAGGGATCATAGAGCAAGCAAGCCCGCGGGTGATTTCCTACCCGCTCCAGGAACATTTCGTAGGTCGTGCCGTCATGCAAGTCTTCGCCGGCGTGCACCTCGTAGCATAAGTCTACACCATTACGGTCGAATTCGTCGAGGATGGGGAGCCAGCGTCGAGCTAGCTCATCGAACCCCGTCTCGACTAAGCCAGGCGAGCGTTGAGGCCATGGATACACGTACGGCCACACCAATGCCCCGCTGAACGAGGCATGCGCCGTCAATCCTAGCCGTTGCGAAGCCTGTGCTGCGTACTTCAACTGCTGCACGGCCCAGGCTTGCCGAGCAGCGGGGTTACCGCGCACTTCTTCCGGCGCAAAAGCGTCGAACAGTGTATCGTAAGCTGGATTCACAGCCACTAACTGGCCTTGCAAGTGCGTCGAAAGCTCCGTGATTTCCAGGCCAGCAGCCCGCACGGTGCCGGCTAGCTCGTCGGCATACGTCTGGCTTTCGGCCGCTAGCTTCAGGTCAATGAAACGTGGATCGGTGGTGGGTAGCTGTACGCCTTTGTAGCCGAGGCCTTTGGCCCACTCGCACATGGCGGCCAAGCCGTTGAACGGCGCTTCCTCGCCAATAAATTGCGCCAGGAAAATGCCGGGTCCTTTTAGGGTCTTCATTCAAGTTGGTGCTTGGTACTGGTTTAGTGCTTGGTACTAGGTGCCTAGTGCTTCGCTCCTGGTAAATAGCATAAGGAAAAACGCTTATATCACTACCCAAAACGAAGCACCAGTCACCTAGCCCTAAGCACCAATAGATGGAAACTCGGTCCACTTCTGATCGGAGCGGCCCGAGGCAATTACGGTTTCGATGAAGGCCATACCGCGCAGGCCATCGGTAATGCTAGGGTAGTCTTGCACCTCGGGGGAGGACGTTTCGCCAGCTTGCTCAGCTTGCAGGTGCAGGGCGAAGTTGCGGTAAATATTGGCAAAAGCTTCGAGGTAGCCTTCTGGATGCCCGGCTGGTACGCGTGCGTTGTGGCGGGCAGCAGCGCTGAGATAACCGGCGCCAGTCCGGCGGATTTCAGCGGGGCGGTCGAGCCACTTTACTAGCAAGGTGTTGTTGTCGGCTTGCTGCCACTCTAGGCCGCCTTGGTCGCCGTACACGCGTAAGCGCAGGTTGTTTTCCTCACCGGCAGCTACTTGCGTTGCCACCAGAACGCCACTCGCGCCGGAGCTGAGGCGCAGCAGCACCGCGCCGTCGTCGTCGAGCTGACGGCCGGGCACCACCACGTTGATGTCGGCGCACAGCTTTTCTACTTGTAAGCCGGTCACGTATTCGAGCAGGTTGAAGGCGTGGGTACCGATATCGCCCATGGCGCCTGCTATACCGCTCCGCGCGGGGTCGGTGCGCCAGGCGGCTTGTTTGTTGTCGGCGCTGCCTTCCTCGAAGGTGCTCAGCCATCCTTGCGGATACTCAACATACACCTTGCGAATGGTACCAAGCCCACCCGAAGCCACCAGTTGCTTTGCCTCCTTCACCATTGGGTAGCCGGTGTAGGTATGCGTAAGGCACAAGTGGCGTCCGGTAGCTTTTACTACCTCCGCCAACTCGCGGGCTTCGGCCAATGAGAACGTCATGGGCTTATCAATGACCACATCGAAGCCGCTTTCCAGAGCTAGCTTGGCTGGCGCGAAGTGCAGGTGATTTGGCGTAACAATGCTAATCACCTGCACTCGGTCGGCCGCCAGCCGTGCTTTTTCTTGCTCAATAAGCTCCTGGTACGAGCCATACACTCGTTCAGGCGCTAAACCTAACGCCTCTCCAGTAGCCCGCGACGTGGCGGGGTTACTGCTGAAAGCGCCTGCTACTAAGTCATATTGGCTATCGAGAGCTGCTGCGATGCGGTGCACGGCCCCGATAAAAGCGCCCTGCCCGCCACCAATCATTCCAAGTCGTAATTTCATTCAGTTGTGTTGTTGGCAGGTAGCGGCTAGCTGTTCGCCTTCCCCATTTGGTAGATAAAACGAACCGCTAGCCGCTAACCGCTAAAAAATTAAGTGGTAGCCCAAGCCCGGTCCCCTTTCTTGTATGGCACGTTGCCATCGTACTTACCGGGCACGGGAAGGTAGCGCAAGGCTTTCGTTGCCCCTACTTCCGACGTGAAATAACCGAGTAACGTCAGCTCCTTCATCATTCGAAAATAGTGATTGGGTGCCTCAATCGATTTGGTTTTGCTGTACTGCTTTTGCTCCGTGTCGAGCGCACGAAGCAAGGCCGTGCGCTGCTCAGGCGTACTTTCCAGGAAACCTTTGCCGTTCTGCTTTTTGCTAGCTTCTTCCAACTGATCCAAGCCTTTCACGAAGGCTTGCTGGTCGGCTGGCGTGTAGCAATCTCGTACCATTACGGCCATAAAACCGCCCACATTGGCGGATTTAGCGCCGGGCGTTGCGGTAGTCGGCAAAATTGTTTCGCCTACTTCGTTCAGGTAAGCCGCCTGCTTGGCATCGAGCACATCTGCCAGCTTGCCGTTGGCTTGGGTTTTTCCTTTTCCGTTATCAGCAGTTTTATCGGTGCTAGCCGGGCCGCAGCCGGTTAGCAAGTAGTCGCCCCCGATGAGGGTGCCGCCCATAATTAGGGCTACTCGGGCGACGGCATCACGTCTGTTCATAACCTTATCAGTGAAAGGATTAGATATTCTGCTTTTTCATTTCGCCTACGGCATGATCTACGGCCCGGGCCGTGAGTGCTAGGTAGGTAAGCGAAGGATTCTGGCACGCAGCGGACGTCATGGCCGCCCCGTCGGTAACGTACACGTTGGGCGCGTCCCAAACTTGGTTGTGCTGGTTGAGCACGGATGTTTTGGGGTCGCGGCCCATGCGCGCCGTACCCATCTCGTGGATGCCACCGCCCATGGCGTAGTCGTTGTTGTAGGTGTTCACATTCTCCATGCCGGCAGCTTCCAGCATTTCCTTTGCGTCCTGCATCATGTCGACGCGCATTTTGCGCTCGTTCTCGCGAATAGTCGCATCCATGGCCAGCACCGGCAGGCCCCACTTGTCCTTCTTGTCTTTGTCGAGGAAGATGCGGTTATCGTGGTACGGCAGCGTTTCGCCGAAGCCTGTCAGACCCATGGTCCAAGCGCCTGGCTCCGAGAGGGCATCTTTCCAGTCACCGCCAATGCTCATTTCGGCAATGTCGCGGCTCCAGCCTTCGCGGCTCGCGCTACCTTGGTAGCCGAAGCCACGGATGTAGTCGCGCTTGTCGCCGAACAGGTTGCGGAAGCGGGGCACATAAATACCATTGGCGCGCCGGCCAAACACGTACTTGTCTTCGTAGCCTGGCATTGTGCCGTGGGCACCAGCCCGGAAGTGGTGGTCCATTACGTTGTGGCCTAGCTCCCCGCTGCTGCTACCTAGGCCATCAGGCCACACATCAGTGGCCGAGTTCATCAGCACCCAGGCAGAGTTCAGCGCCGAGGCATTGAGGAAGACCACTTTTGCGTAGTACTCGTACGTCTTGTTCGTTTCAGCGTCCAGCACTTCCACGCCTTTCGCCTTCTTGGTATCCTTATCGTACAGAATGCGCGTAACAATGGAATAAGGCCGCAGCGTCAGGTTGCCTGTGGCCACTGCCGCAGGCAGCGTGGCCGATTGCGTGCTGAAATACGCACCGAATGGGCAGCCAAGCCAGCACTTGTTGCGGTACTGGCAGTTTACGCGGTTGTGGTGCGGCTGCGTGATGTTGGCCGTGCGGCCAATCACCATGTGTCGGTTCTTGAACTTGGCTTTGATGCGCGCGGCCACATCTTTCTCCACCACGTTCATTTCCATAGGCGGCATGAAGTCGCCGTCGGGGAGTTGGGGCAGCCCGTCGCGGTTGCCGCTGATGCCCGCAAACTTCTCGGCGTGGCTGTACCACGGAGCTAGGTCTTTGTAACGAATAGGCCAGTCCACGGCAATACCATCTTTGGCGTTGGCCTCAAAGTCGTAGTCGCTCCAGCGGTACGACTGCCGACCCCACATCAGGGAGCGTCCGCCTACGTGGTAGCCGCGAAACCAGTCGAAGGGCTTCACCTCCGTGTAGGGGCTTTCCTTCTCATTCACCCAATAGTCAAGGTTGCTTTCGTTAAGCGTGTAATCGCGCTTCAACACCGGGTAATCCTCAATCATCTGCTGAGTTTTCCCCCCACGGTGCGGAAACTCCCAAGGCGCTTTGTTGGCGTTCACATAGCCTTTGATGTGCTCTATGTTGCGGCCACGCTCCAGCATGAGCGTCTTTAAGCCCTTTTCAGTCAGCTCCTTAGCGGCCATGCCGCCCGAAATTCCGGAACCGATGACGATGGCGTCATAGGTATTTTGTTCCATAAAAAGCGAAGTAGAATAAGATGAGGTAAATAGCCGCTCGTGAGCGACTTACAGCAGCGTGCCCTTGATATAGGAGATGCTGCTGCGGATGCTGTCGAAGGGCGAACCAGGCGTGCGGTCCTGCTCCACGAAGAAATACTGGAGGCCTGCTAGCTTGCGCTGAGCATATATTTTTTTGAAGTCAATGGAGCCGTTGCCGACTTCCGTGAAGTCGTGCTTCTCCGTTTTATCCATGTCCTTCATGTGCCACAGCGGGAAGCGACCGGGGTTCTGTTGGAACAAAGTCACGGGGTCATGCCCGGCTTTGCTGGCCCAGTACAGGTCTAGCTCCATCTTCAACAAGTCCTTATCGGTTTGCTTGAGGAGGATGTCGTAGGGCAGCTTGCCGTCTTGGGCCACGAACTCGAAATCGTGGTTGTGGTAACACAGCTGGATGCCGGCTTTCTTGCAGCGCTGACCGGCTTTGTTCAGCGCCTCGGCAAGACGCTTGTACTGATCTAGGTTGCCCCGCTCCGATTCCTGGAGGTAAGCGCACACCATGTACTTGATGCCCACCTGGGCCGCGTCGTCCACGGCTTTGTCCCAGCCGTGCAGAATGGTGCCTTGCACAGGCTTGCCTTGGTTCTCAGCCATGCCGAGTACGTAGTGGCTGCTGGGCATGATCAATCCGTGCTGCTTTAACGTTTTAGCGAAGGCAGCAGGCTCCATTCCGTAGAATTTCTGAGTACCCGTATAGGTAGCACCTTCCACTGAGTTGTAGCCGAGCTGAGCCACTTTCGCAAGCGTGCCCGTTGGGTCTTGCTGCATGGCGTCGCGCACAGTATACAGCTGAAGACCGATGTATTGGGTGGGAGCAGCAAGCAACGCAGGGCTCACCAGCGCCCCAGCCGAAAGCAGGGCGGCAGATTTCACGAATGTGCGGCGGGAAGTCACAGAAATGGTCTGGTGGAAAGGATGAAATAGCCGGAAGAACTAGTAGCCTACAGCAACGAAAACGAGTAATGTATACCCGCTAATCAAACGGTTTAGAGCCGAAGAAATTCGCTTGTTGCTAAGGTCATGCTGGCCAATATAGGGGAAGGTAGGCGTATTTTTTACAAGTAGACACCATAATTATGCAAACGTTGCAACTGTAGCGCTGCAACGTTTGCATAGTCAGTCCCTTCGGTTAGTAGCCCGGGTTTTGGGTGAGATTGGAGTTCACCGCAACCTGTTGGTTCGGAATCGGGAAAATGAGGTAGGTAGGAGAACTACTCGTAGGTCCTTCCTGAATGGGACCGAGGAACTTACCGAAGCGAATCATGTCCTGTCGGCGCCATTCTTCTAGGTACAGTTCTCTGCCTCGCTCGTCGAGCAATATATCCAGGGTTAAGCTAGGGAGAGCCCCAGCATTGCGCGATGGGTGCGCCCGAATAGAGTTTACCAAGGCTAAGGGGGTATTGCCATAAGGACCCGCCGACGTAGCCGTGCCACCCCGCAAAATAGCCTCCGCCTTCATCAACAACACGTCAGGCAGGCGCAGGTGCACCATGTCGTTGTCGGTGGTGCCAGCCGAGTTGTTCGTGAAATCCGGCGGATACTTCATCGGACGAATACCGGTGCGCTCCAAGGTTTTGGCGTCGGTTTCAATAATGCTTACCTCTCGCGTGAAAGCTAGGGGTGCGCCGCTACGGTCCGTCAGGGGTGCATCCGTGTTCAGGTTGTACTGTTGCCCTACCAAGAAGCCCACGTTTTGACGTTTGCCGGGGTTGAGAGGCCCATTGGTGTAGCTGTACACGGTACCACGCCGAATGTCGTTCGCGCCAAACTTGTCGTAGAAATCAGACAGTGCCGTGGGGCCATTGTAGCCGCTAGGCACCATGTTGTAGTGCGAGATAAACCGCCACAAGTCGAATTGTGCTCCGCTGCTTACACCGCCTTGGTTCAGCTCCGTGAAGATGTTCTCCGTACCAATATTCGTGTTATCCGGCGCGAAATTATCGAAGTAGTTAGCGGCAAACTTGTAGCGGTTCGTGTTGATAATCTGGTCGGCGAGGGTGATGACCTGATTCATATCGGCGGCGGCAAACGTGGGCGCCGCGCGGTTAGCGTACACCCCCCGATTGAGGTAGCACTTCATGAGCAAGCCTCGCGCGGCATCCTTATTGGCGCGGTAAGCGGGTGCGTCGGGCAGATTAGGCAACACTTCGTTTACCTCGCTTATGACGTATTCGAGCGCCTCAGTACCCTTGCGCACGCGGGCCAGCTGTGTTACCGATTCGCCTGGGTCGCGGTAAGGTACTTGATCGAAGAGGTCGAGGATCCAGTAGGTGGCCCAAGCGCGCAGGAACCGGGCTTCCGCTTGCTGCTGCTGCGTAGGATTGTAACGCAACAAGTCCGTTGCGGCAAACACAACTGCGTTCAGGTTATTGAAACTGTTGCGTATTTCTATGTGGTTGGCGTCCCAGGTGTGCAGGTGCAGCTGGCGCCATTTGCCGTTATCATCCCAGTCGCCGCCCCGCGTAGGCATCAGACGTTCGTCAGTTGTTACTTCCGACAGGGCAAATACCTGACCTGCTCCCTGGAAAGGACTGCGCATTGCCGTGTACACGCCATCGAGCAGGGAGGACGTATTGGAGGAACCGCTACCACCTACTTGATCGGTAGTCAGCGAACCTTGAAACTCTTCGTTGATCTCGCAACTGTTGACCAGCTGGAGAAGGGCCAGCAAGACCGCTGCACTCAATACCTTTTTCATACAATACTAGCTGCTGAGTGGGTTACAGGGAAAAGTTGGCGCCGAACGTGAAGGTGCGGGCCGTCGGATAGCCGGTATAATCGATGCCCACTGAGGGCACGCCGTTCACCGACTTGTTGGTGTTAATCTCAGGATCGAAGCCCTTGTACTTGGTGATGAGGAAGAGATTCTGACCCGTGACATAAAGGCTGGTGCCTTTAAACACTCGACCTAGGTCACCGAAGGCATAGTTCAGCGTTAGGTTAGAGAGCTTCACGTAGTTACCACTTTCCAGGAAGCGAGAGGAAGGCGCAAGGCGGTTGCTGAGCGCTTCCTTAACGGGCGACTTATAGAACTCGCGCGCAATGTTTTTACCGCCCTGAATCTGGCTCACGTTGAGCACACTGTTGAAAGTGTTGTTGTAGATCTTATTGCCGAACACGCCGTTGAAGTTGGCCGTCAGGGAAAATTTCATGAAGCGTACGTTGGCGCTCAGACCCGCTATGGCTGTCGGGTTTGGATTACCTAGGTAGCGGAATGTACCGTTGTCGGCATAAGTAGATTGGCCAGAGCCAGCCTCTATTCCCTGAAACTGCTGGGTGAAAAAAGCATTAATTGGTAAGCCGCTTTGAATCACCTCTACCGTCACGTCCGACAAGCCCTGGCCGTTGAGTGCTCCCGTCTGGATTACGCCTCTCACGTCCGACACCCGGTTCTTAATGAAGGTGGCATTAGCGCTGAAGTTCAGGCCGACCCGCGGATTATCAATGGCCGTAATGCCAGCAGCTAGCTCCACTCCCTTGTTCACGATAACCCCGTCGAGATTGCTCCAGGTCACGAGCGATACCCCGTTTGCGGCCGGGGCAGCGGGCTGAATGGGCGCACTGGGATACAGCAGGTCCGTGGTCCGCTTATAGAAGTAGTCAGCTGTCAGGGTCAAGCGGTTGTTGAATAAGGCCACGTCTAGACCTGCATCATACTGCTCATCTGATTGCCACTTCAGATCAGGGTTGGGGTTGTTGGTTTGGCCTAGCCCGCCATTGTCAGGCAGAAATGCGTACCGTCCCCGGGCTGAGCCAGCTGGAAACTCTTGGTTGCCGGTGCGGCCGTAACCTACCCGCGCTTTCAACTGGTTGACACTTTCTATAGAAAAGAAATCCTCCTGACTAATATCCCAAGCAGCTGACAACGACGGGAAGTAGCCGTACTTGTTGTTGTCGCCAAACTTGGTGCTACCATCAGCGCGCAAAGTGGCCGTTAGTAAGTAGCGCTCCTTATAGTTAAGAATGGCACGCCCGAAATACGATTGCAGTTCCGATACAGGGTCTACAAAGGCAGTAATCTTACGGCCCGAAGGATTAGAGAATTGCAGGTAGTTCGTGTAATCCAGCCCATACGTACCGAAACCTACTGGATTGCCTGTCTGCGTATTCACCGGACCTAGCCCGCTTAAGCCCGTACCCGAGTTGCCAAATTTCTGATACTCGTAGCCTAGCAGAGCATTTAAATTGAAGTCGCTACCGAGTTTCTTATTGAAATTCAACGTGTGAGTCATCTGCTGGGTGAGCAGCTCGTTGTTGCTGACCGCGGCGTACCCTAGCCGCTGATACTGCTCAACGTTGAGGCGCTGATCGATGGAAGTGCGACGAACGCCCGTGCTATAGTTAGCCGACACCAACGCGCGATACTCTAGCCAATCCGTGAACTTGTAGTAGGGCGAAATGGAAGCTAGGGCTGTCGTTACCCGTGAGTTATCGTTGTAGTACTGCTGCATTGCCACGGGGTTAATCGTGGAAGTACCGAACCTAGACACGGGAAGCCCTTTGGAATTGTATAAGGAATCAGTCGGATTCCACTGCAAAGCCTGCCCAATAAGGCTGCCGCGAAAGTCGCCGTTGTTGGTAACCGGTGCTAGCTGCTCACGAAACTGGCTAGCTGTGATACTAATATCTGCTCCTAGACGCTTGCTTTCTAAGAACTTCATGTTAGTGGAGAAGTTGGCGCTGTACTTCTGGAAGCCAGTCTTCTTGATAATTCCTTGCTGATCAAGATAGCCGAGCGACAAACGGTAGCGCGCGTTTTCGTTGCCACCGCTAATAGAAGCATTGTAGTTCTGTACCGAGGCGGTGTGCAGGATTGCTCCGAGCGCATCGTTGCTCAAGCCTCTATCGTTGGAGGCCGAAGCACCGTAGTACGTTAGCGCTTGCCGAAACTCATTGGCATCGAGCACATCAATGCGACGCAAAATCTTCGAGAAGCCACCCGACACGCTCACATCGAGCCTAGGCTCGCCTGCTTTGCCTTTCTTCGTGGTTATAATCACCACGCCATAAGCCGCGCGCGAACCGTAAATAGCCGTAGCCGAAGCATCCTTCAGAATATCGATCGACTCAATATCATTAGGGTTCAAGAAGTTGAGCGGATTGCTATCGGGGCTATCACCGAAGGTAGTATTTAGGCCGGGCCGGGCCGAGCGGCCGTCGAGCGGCACGCCGTCGATTACGTACAGCGGCTGACCAGTGCCGGTTACGGCAGCATTGCCGCGGATGCGAATGGTGTTGGCACCCCCAGGCTGGCCGCTATTCTGCGTTACCTGCACGCCCGAGGCGCGACCCTGGATCAGTTGGTCTGGTGATGTAAAGGTTCCTTTGTTGAAGTCCTTCGGGTTCAAGGCACTTACGGCACCGGTTAAGTCATTCTTCTTCACTGTACCGTAGCCAACCACTACAACGTCGGCTAGGGCCTGAGCATCTTCCCGCATGGTCACCTGCACCGACGATTTACCGGTGATATTCACCTGTTGCGCCGAATAGCCCACATACGAGAAGGATAATGTGGTGGCCGTGGCGGGCACGTCTACCTTAAAGGTACCATCAGCGCCAGTACTCGTCCCGACAGTGGTGCCTGGCACCACTACTGTTACGCCGGGCAAGCCACTAGCCTGCGCGTCAACCACTTTACCCGTAATAGTAACCGTGTTCTGCGCTTGACCCGCTAGGGAAACTAGGATGAACAGCAGCCAAAGCGATAAAGCTTTTCGGAGGGGTGCGCTGTTAGCCTGAACTGTTACTGACCAGCCAGACGACCTATACCTGTTGTACCAGTTGTTACTCATAAGAGAAAGAATAAGAGTGGGAATTAAACTGCACCTAGCTTCGCGTCGAAGACCGCAAACGTTTCAAATTAGAAGCAAACGTTTGCTGGAAAGACGCTCAACCATTCTTCGCTAACTAGATGGTAATCGGGTGTAAAGGAGAGTATTAGAGCCGTGTCTTATGGCACAAATCCATTCACGATAAGCTGAGCACTACAGCTTGCCACGGCTGTAAGGCGAGCACAGAGCTTACCTTCAACGTTGGGTAATTATTCAGTAAAGCTTGAGCGCTAGGCTTCAGGGTTGAAGGAACCGACCAGCTACGTTTGTCCGGCGAAAAATTTAGAACGATGAGCACCTTCTCCTTGCCTAGCGTGCGGGTGTAGGCATAGATATGTGGGTTGGCCTCATCAAGCAGCTGGTACTTACCATATATGAGCACTTTGTGCTGACGGCGAGTAGCTAAGGCCTTGCGGCAGTAGTTGAGCACGGAAGCAGGATCTTTATCCTGCGCCACTTCATTAATGGTGGTATAGTTCGGATTGACGGCAATCCAGGGAGTGCCAGTGGTAAAGCCGGCATTGGCCGTGGCATCCCATTGAAAAGGCGTGCGGCTATTATCGCGCGACGACTGATTCAGACGCTTGAGGAATAGTGCTAGGTCGGTGCCTGTGTCTTGCAGATGTTTGTACTGGTTGCGCGCCGCCACGTCGCGATAATCGGTGATGCTTTTGTAAACCGAGTTGGTCATGCCGAGCTCGTCGCCGTTATAATAAAAGGGTGTGCCGGTCATGGTTAACAAGAACGTAGTCAGCAGCTTGGCGGAAGGAGCTCGAAATGCGGGCCGGTCGTCGCCCCAGCGGGAGACCATGCGTGGCTGGTCGTGGTTACCTAGGTAGACCGTCCCCCACCCTTTCTCAGCAAAAGCCTTATCCCATTTGGTATAGATCTGCTTAAACTTAACCAGGTCGTAGCCTGCGGGGTCGAGGTAAGCGTAATCCTTTCCTTGCACATAACCGTAATCAACGCCCTCGAAGTGATACGCCATATCCAGCTCACGGCGGTCCGGGTCAACAAACTTCATGGCTTCAGCGGGCGAGCTACCTGCCCCTTCTGCCACGGTCATCACGTTGTACTTACGTAGTACTTCGCGGTTCATTTCCTGGATATAATCGTGCAGGTGCGGACCGCTGCTATAGTACTTAATGATTTGCTTCTCGTAGCCAATTGGGAAAGTAGGGAACGTGGTGTCTTTGGCTATGTACTGAAAGGCGTCCATTCGGAACCCATCGATGCCCTTATCTAGCCAGAAGCGCATGATATTGTACACTTCCTGGCGTAGCTTGGGATTTTCCCAGTTCAAATCAGGCTGCTTGCGCGAGAAGTAGTGCAGGTAGTAAGCCTTAGTCAGCGAATCATACTTCCAAGCATCGTTGTTCACATCGAAGAAGCTGAAGCGCGGTGTGGGTTTGCCTTTTTCTGCCGGCCACCAGTGATAATAGTCGCGGTAAGGATTCGTGCGTGACGACCGGGCTTGCTTAAACCATTCATGCTCATCGCTGCTGTGGTTTACCACCAAGTCCATTACCAGCTTAATCCCGCGTTGGTGCATGCCTTTTAGCAGTTCATCGAAGTCCTGCATGGTACCGTACTCCGGCTGAATCTGACGGTAGTCGCTGATATCGTAGCCGTTATCGTCGTTGGGAGAGGCATAAATAGGATTGAGCCACACAGCTCCTATTCCGAGCGTCTTTAAGTAGTCTAGCTTGGAAATAATGCCACGTAGATCTCCTACGCCGTCGCCGTTACTATCCTTGAAGCTGCGTGGGTAAATCTGGTATACCACCGTTTCTTTCCACCAAACTGACTTCTCCGGCGCTGTTGCGGAAGTCGGTGATTGCGCTACGCTCACCACGTAAGCAAACAGCCCCGTTACACCAGCCAATAGAAGTAGTAGGAGTCCCTTCATAATGCGTTAAGCGGTACAAATTCCGATAGGCTAGTAGGTAAGCTATATCGGTCAAAGGAGACTAAGTGAAGCTTCTTTACTGCCATTCGCGGCAGGTTTTGTTGCACCGCAACCACAGCAGGTGTGATGTTGGTATCAGATGAGCAGCCACTGTATTCTGTACAATCTTTACATACACGAGTGACGTAGACCGGTGACAGATACACAACTGTTGGCCACTTCAAAGCTCAACAACTCGTTTCTCAGCAGCCCCCAAGAAACTAGAAACCGCAAACGATTGCAGTAGCTACCTAGAACAAGTTTGACAAAAGAATTTGCTCTGCTGCTTATCTAAAAACGTGTATAAAGCGTGTATCAAAAATTATAAACAATATTTTTCGTTATTATTTTGAATATCAATGTATTATGTAATATTTTAAACAACAATAATATCAACTTTTTATCATGCTGATATAAGCCAAAAACCGTCAATTTGTGTCTTGTTAAGCCTAGCAAACTCAACCTAGCCGGTGCAGCTCAGATACAGGTTGTACTCATAGGGCAAGCATTCCTTTACGATACTGGCGTAGTGTGATTACTCTCACTATATTACCGTACCCTTTTAGATAAGATCATGGACTACTTCTTTTAGTTAGGTCCCTGCCTAGGCTACTGGAGAGCAACAGGAGCTACAAGTCTACCTTATCGTTATCCACCTGCTTGCTCATTGTGCAGTACATTCTTCTACTTGTACCAATAGTTGAGTTCTGCACTCCAGAACTCGGCTAGATGTTCCCAACACTGACCTAGCATCCCGCCTCAGCACAAGACGGGCACACCTCATTCGCACAGTACCCTTTCCGATCTTCTACCATGCCTCCCACCCCTGCCCGTGTTACAACCAGCTACTCTAAGAACTGCTTGGCTTCTTGTTCTTTACAGCCTATTATGGCGAGCCATACCTACTTATGCGGAAGAGAGCCAAACAGATAGCCTCTTGCAGGTGCTTGACCAAACGCTAGCCAACCACGTCAACTATGATAAACAGCGACTCAACCGGTTAGCAGCCCTGAAGGCAGAGCTCCGTTCTGGCAGAGCCGATTACGATGCTAGCTTTGATTTAGCATTACTTATCTGTAAAGAATACCAAGCCTTTAAGTATGATTCTGCATTCGTATACAGCCTGAAGCTAGGTACACTAGCCCGCGCCTTACGCAACCCCGCCAAGATTCAGACGGCTCGCACGAAGCTAGCTTTCATCTTGCGCTCAGGTGGACTGTATAAGGATGCCTTTGACACGCTGCGGGTCGTAAACCGACGCTTGCTAGCCCCCCATTGTCGGTCCGAATTCTACGCGACCTACAGTCTGGTTTATATTGAGTTAGCCGATTACAACCAAGATCCTTATTATCAGCCATTTTACACAGCTAAATCGTACGCTTACGCCGATACGTCGGCGCGGTATGGGGAGCCCGGCTCCTATTCGGACTTATCGCAACAGCTATTTCGGGCCAAACAGCAGCACGACTTGAAAGCGGGTAAGGTTTTCTACGCCCAACTTTGCCGCTTGCCGCTCACGGCGCACCAACGTGCCATCAGCGCCTGCGACTTAGCCAAACTTTATGAGTACGCCGGCGAGCGGGAGCTAGCCCTCCAGTACATGACGCTAGCAGCTATCGATGACATAAGGTCCTCTACGAAAGAAGGCATTGCCCTCTTCAACGTGTCTGACTACTGCTACCAGCGGGGTGACCTGCAACGGGCCTACTACTATATCAAGGAAGCCCGCAAAGCAGCTACCTTTTACTCGGCCCGGCAACGCCTCGTGCAGATGTCGCCAATTTCCTCTCTCATTGAGGGTCAAAAGATTACAATTGTTGAGAAGCAACGCAGGGAAGCTAAAATGTACGCCCTAGCTATTGGCGTACTGGCCTCGCTTCTGCTAGGTACCGCTTTCATTATCTATTTTCAGTTGCGGCGGTTACAATCTACGGGGCATTTATTGGCTGTTACCAATCAAGAATTGCACGGAAATAATAGCAAGCTGCATGTGCTCAATGATAAGCAGCAGGAATTAAACAAAAAGCTCCGGGAGTTGAACCAAGGCCTCAACGAAGCCAATCATTTAAAGGAAGAATACATTGGTTACTACTTCAACAACACTTCCCGCTACATCGACAAGCTGGAGGTGTTGCAGAAAAAACTTAACACGCTGCTTTCAACTAAGCAAGTGGCAGCGGCCCAACAGTTAGTAAAAGACATTGATATCAAGTCGGAGCGAACCGCGCTGTTTAAGGGCTTTGACACAGCGTTTATTCACCTGTTCCCCAACTTCGTGGCCGAGTTTAATGCGCTGTTCACGGAAGCCGACCGCATCCAGTTGGTCGAAAACAGTTTGCTTACAACCGAACTGCGCATTTTCGCTCTCATCCGCCTAGGTATTAACGATAACGAGCAGATTAGCCGCATTTTAGGTTACTCGATCCATACCGTATACGCTTACAAAACCCGGGTTAAGAACCGTTCTTTCCTGCCGAACGAAGCTTTTGAAGCGCGCGTCTTGGCCATTCAGGCTACGTAGGCACGCGGCCTGGTTTAACAGACCTACTCAGCTAAGTACTTCACACTACGGCTGCTTACTAACTACACTACTATGTGGCGGAAGCTAGCCCTCGTGACCTTTAGTATCATGGCATAGCAGTTAATGGGCAACTACCTGCATTTTCTTTGTGTCGTTCAGCCCTGCTCTTTTTCCACCCTCCACCGATCTACCTTGAAAACCTACCTCTACGCCTGGCTGCTACTGCTAGCAGTTCGCTTGCCCCTGGCTGCCCAAACACCTGATCCGTGGCGCATCACAGCCGCCAAGATTGACCCTAGCAACTACTATGGCATCACCGTGGCCAACGGCGTGCTCGGTATTGTTTCGTCACCGGTGCCTTTTCAGGTCAAGAATGTGGTGCTGGCGGGCACGTACGACCAGTACGGCCGCGGACGTGTGAGCAATTTCCTCAATGGCTTCAACCTGCTCAACATGTACATGGAAATTGATGGTCACCGCCTGAACGCTCAGGATGCTAGCAATTTCCATCAGCAGCTCGATATGCAGCGAGCGGCGTTCACGACCACGTTCGACTACGGCGATAAGGCGACGATCAGCTACACCTACTATGCGTTGCGTCACTTGCCCTTCACGGCTCTGATCGACGTCAGCATCACCGCCAAGAAGGACCTAGCTCTCACTGCCGCCAGCGTGCTCGAAGCCCCCGATGCCTTGCGCGAAGCACAGAACTATTACAACGAAATAGACCGGCCGCACGCCACGCTCAGCCTACTTACTTCGTCGGCTAAGAGCCCTACCGGTAAGCTGCAAATGTGCGCCAGCACGAGCTTCTTGTTTGATGAGCCTCATGGCCAGGAGCCGCGCATCATTCATGAGATGTGGGATAGCAACATGCACCTCATGAAGTTTGGGAAAACCCTAAAAGCCGGCCAGGTCTATACCTACGCCGTAGCGGGCTCTACCATCACCTCCGCCCACGATCCTGATCCGCTCAACCAAGCCGAGCGCCTGACCATTTTTGCGCGCCTCGAGGGCAAAGCTCGCCTGCTAGCTTTTCACGCCAAAGCCTGGCAGGAGCTGTGGCAGAGCGATATTCAAATAACGGGCGACGCCCAAGCCCAGCAGGACGTGCACAGCATGCTCTACCACCTCTATAGCTTCTCGCGGGCCGGCACCGACTACTCGCCTTCTCCCATGGGACTTTCGGGGCTAGGGTATAATGGGCACGTATTCTGGGATACTGACCTATGGATGTTCCCGGTGCTGGCCGTGCTGCATCCTGAAATTGCTAAGTCTCTGGTCGAATACCGTTTTCGACGCTTAGAAACGGCCAAGGGCAACGCCTTCTCGCATGGTTATCGGGGCGCGATGTTTCCGTGGGAAAGTGCCGATTCGGGCGTCGAGGAAACGCCCGTGTGGGCGTTAAGCGGGCCTTTCGAGCACCACATCTCGGCCGACGTGGCGTTGGCAGCCTGGCAATATTACTGCGTGACCCAGGATAAGGCCTGGCTGCGCTCAACTGGATGGCCCATCCTGTCAGCCACAGCCGACTTCTGGACGAGCCGTGTGGAGCGGAATGGTCCCGGCCACTACGATATCAAGAATGTGGTGGCCGCTGATGAGTGGGCCGAAAACGTGGACAACAATGCTTTCACCAATGCCGCCGCCCAAGTCAACCTACGCAACGCTGCCGCCGCCGCCAAGCTGCTAGGGCTCCAGGCCAACCCTGATTGGCTGCATGTAGCCCAGAACATCCCCCTGCTCCATTTCCCCGACGGCGTGACCCAGGAGCACGCCAGCTACCACGGCGAAGGCATCAAGCAGGGCGACGTCAACCTGCTGGCTTACCCTTTAGGTGTTATCACGGAGCCCGCTCAGATCCGCAAGGACCTAGCTTACTACGAAACCCGCATACCCAACGAAGGCACCCCAGCCATGACGCAGGCTATTTTTGCGCTGCTCTACGCGCGATTGGGCGACGGCGGCAAGGCGCAGCATTTCTTCCAGGATGCCTACACCCCCAACTTGTTGGCTCCCTTCCGGGTTATTGCCGAGACAAAGGGTGGTACTAACCCTTACTTCGCCACCGGGGCTGGCGGCGTACTCCAAGCCGTGCTCATGGGCTTCGGCGGGCTCGACATTACGCCCACGGGCATCGTACAGCGCAAAACGACGCTACCCACGGGCTGGCAAGCAGTGAAGATCACAGGCGTAGGTCCGCAGCACAAGAGCTATTCCGTCGGTCGCTAAAAACCTGTGCTGGCAGCCGGCAGGTTGTACTCTTTACGTTGGTACACAAGGCAGTTAGCTTAGGCTGTATAAAGGGGCTTCTTTAAAGCAACAAAGACCCTAGGTTCTTTGCAATGTACTTTTTACCCATCCAGGAGAAGGTAGAGCAGAATGTGGCGCGATTTTGATTTAGAAGCCATCCGAACTGCTTTACACATTATCCATCAATGTCAGAAGATTATAATCATCCTATTGCTAGATTTCACGTGGGTCAACCCGTCGTCTGCGTGAATGCTACATGGCCAGCCCTAGTTACTGCCTCTAACCTACAAGTGCCGACCCTAGGTCCGGTGTATCATGTTCGGGCTATTGAGCCTAAGCCTTGGGGATTTGGCATATACCTTACAGAAATCAGCAACCCTACGATGAAGCTCAGCAGCGGCCGCGTAGCAGAGCCTAGCTTCGACGAGGACCGCTTCATGCCGGCTTAAGCTGTATTGTTGAGTTTAGCTTATCCTATCTTATACAGAGTAGTTGCAGGCAGACTAGGTCTAGTCTGCCTCAAGTGCTACCTAGGTCTTGCTATCTTAGCTAAGGAATTGCCAAGTGGCTAAAAGCTTCGCGGCACTCCTCGCAAAAGCCGTAATTTTGGACCATGTATACGCTCAACAGCCAGCTGCCGGTACCGATATATCCGTTCGAGCGCGACGAAGTAACCGGAAGCAAATTGTTCACTGTCCTTCGCTCAGAAGGCGAGTTAACCTACGAGGAGAATCTGCTGATACCACACCGCAAGGCGTACTATCTGCTGGTTTTTGTGAAGCATAACCGTGGGCGGCATTGGGTGGATATGAAATCCTACGAGCGTAAAGACAACACACTTTATTTCTCAACCCCCAACCAAATCTTAGTCAAGGAGGCAGCTACTCCTTTTTGGGGCACTCGCCTCACGTTTACAAACGAGTTTCTGGCCTTGCAGCAAAACGCTACTATCCGGGAACTGCCGCTCATCCAGAACCCACAGAACGGGCACGAGTTGCTGCTTACGCCGACAGACGGGGTCTTTGTGGAAGAAATGCTGGCCAAAATCGAGGCTGAGTACAACCGTCCTGGCGAATGGCAGCATCGCATGCTCACCGCTTACCTGACCGTATTATTTACATACCTGAGTCGGTTGTACACAGAGCAGTTCACGGGCGACGAGCCATCGGCCGACAAGCGGTTGCTAACGACCTATCAGGCCAAAGTGGAGGAACACTTCCGCGCCCTGCACGAGGTGGGCGCCTATGCGTCAATGCTGCATATTTCGGCGGGGCACTTGAGCGAGGTGGTGAAAGTCCAAAGCGGCAAGCCGGCCATCAAGCACCTGCACGAGCGCCTAGTGCTTGAAGCGAAGCGCCTGTTGTTTTATACTCCCCTCGCGCTCAAAGAAATTGCCTTTGACCTTGGGTTTTCGGATGCATCTTATTTCAACCGCTTCTTCAAGCGCGAAACCGGTGCCACCCCAGCTGAGTACCGCACCAACATCCGTAAAATGTACCAGTAATACCGTAGAATTGGTGCCAACGGCGCCGCTGGCGCCCGGTAATTTTGTGCTGTTAACTCAAGCAAGCAATTGACCTCCTTGACCATGAAGACAGTACTTATTACCGGCGCCAATAAAAGCATCGGCTTCGAAGCGGCCCGCCAACTACTCCAACACGGCTACTATGTGTACCTAGGTAGCCGCGATTTGCAAAGAGGCCAGCAGGCCGTCGACCAATTAAAAGCGGAAGGTCTCTCCCAGGTGGAGCCCATTCAGATTGATGTAACAGATAGCGCCTCGATAGCCGCTGCCCGGGAGACCATCGGTCAGAAAACGACCGTGCTGGACGTGCTCATCAACAATGCCGGCATCCTGGGGGATCCGTCGCAACCAGCTCTCACCAGCAGCATCGGCATGATCAAAGAGGTGTATGAGACGAACGTGTTTGGCGTGATTGAAGTAACGCAGGCCTTTATCGACTTACTGCGGCAGTCGCCTGCACCTCGGATTGTCAACGTAACGTCGGGCCTAGGTTCGCTAACACTGCACAACGACCCTTCTTGGAAGTATTATGCCGTGAAGGGTGCCGCCTACCAGCCGTCTAAAGCGGCCCTGAATGCCTACACGATTATGCTAGCTTATGAGCTGCGCGACACCCCGTTCAAAGTGAACGTCGTGGACCCCGGCTATACCGCCACCGATTTCAACCACCACAGCGGCCCTGGCAGCGTGGCCGACGCTGCTGCCCGCCTAGTAAAGGCCGCCCTGTTGGGGGCAGATGGCCCCACGAGCCAGTTCTTCAGCGATGACAATGCGCCGGAGACAGGCATCAGCCCATGGTAATTTCCTATTTGGGCAGATGCGACTACTAGATTCTAGGTTTTAAGTAAGCTCGCTAATAGCAGCTAATACAACCTAGGCTAATAGTGCTGGCACAGCGAGGGGACATCACCGAGTAGACTTTCTAGTCAGCTCGGTAATGTCCCCTCGTTGCGCTAGCACAAAGCTGGACCTGCTTACTTGTTTTGCGGCTCCTATGATCATAGCGTAGTTGGTGAAGAAAACAGCATCGGAGCGCAGCTAGACTAGTACTGGCGATGCAACTGCTGCTAGGCCGCGCTCGGCAACCATAGCAGGTAGAGTAGCCATATTCACTGGCGTTACCTATTTACCTCGACAGCAAAGACCAATACACCGGTAATCTGCCCGTGTTGGTTGCGCAGTGGCTGGTAGGTGAAATCCAACAAAACCGTGCGTGGCGCCTTCGCTATAGGATCCTGCAGCAGCAGTCGTGTTTCCTGTCCATGATACATCTCCCCGGTATGATAGACGGCGTTCAACCGGGCAACGAATCCCTGATCAGCGAGTTCCGGCACCGCCTCTGCCACACTGCGCCCAAGCTCGGCCCGAGTGCCAACTAAAGCACGGTAGCGGGCATTAAGAAAAGAGTACCGGTGTTCCGGCCCCGTGACGGCCGCGACGGCTGCAGGCACCTGGGTCAGCAGTTGCAGCAACTGCCGGTTCCGTATTTCTAACAGATCCTCGGCCTGGGCATGGGCTTGCACTTGCGTCGTGATATCTACAGCTTTATGGACGAGGTACCGTACTCTTCCTTGTGCATCCAGGACCGGCCAGTTGAGTATGTCCCAGTATTTCTCCCGAAAGGATCCATCGCCGTCGCGCATGTCGTACCGTTGCAGGGGCATGGAGTGAGGCTGCCCCGTCTGCAACACCTGCTGCAAGGAGGCATGCAGGTCCGCGCTGTTTGTGGCGACAACGTAGGGAGCTTGCGGAAAAGCTTCCAGCACGGGGCAGCCTTGCAAAGCCTCTCGAGTGGTACCTGTTGCAACTAGATAGGCAGAAGTCGCCGTCAGGATGGTGAACGCGGCATCAGGGGCTAAGATCAGGTACGAATCAGGCAAGGCTTCCAACGTACGGAGCACGTCAGGAGAAAGTAAAGCAATAGGTGGCATTAACAAAGCAAATAGAGGACGTGCAGGCAGGCGTTCTGAGAAGTGGCAGTAAGCAAATGAGCAACGAATTGCGCCTACGAGCAGGAGCCTTCCTCAACAGCCTACGCACAAATAGCGACAAAAGAAATAGTATAGTTCAAAATTATATTAGTAAAATATAAAATCATACTACGTAACGCATCCTTTTTAGTCGTTAACCCGGAAGAAAATCCGGACTTTCATGAAACGAAAAGACAGAGGCCATCTACCTAGCCCAACTAATTGTTGGGCCAAAGAAGCTACTTGCACAAACAAAAGAGCCCCGACTCCTGTGGGCCGGGGCTCTTTTGTTTGTACAAGCAATTATGCCACAGGATTAGTATAAAACTTCTGACTGAGGAGTACCACACATCACTTTGTGGGCTCGGTCATAGTCGTATTAGAGGGGAGTCAGGACCTCATAGTGGGTAACCTGTGGTTCCATTACTAGCAGGTAGTCTGCATCTTCAGGATAGTAACGCGCCCGCTCGTAGTCCTCTCCGGCGAAGGCTTTGATAGCGGCATAGGATTCCCAGAACGTGAGCAGTTGAAAGTGGGCCACTCCATTTTCTTCTCGTCGCAAAACATGCACGCCCTGATTGCCAGGCGTCCGTTGGTAATCGGGCAGGCCCGTACGGAGCAGATAAGCGTAGTAAGCGTCAGCTAGGTGAAGGGGCACGGCTCCGTGCCATAGACGTGCAATCATGGTCTGTACCGGTTAGAAAAAAGGTAGGCTTAGCTGTGAACATACGATAACTACGCTGTGGCACAGCTACTAATTGACAGCTATCGACGCTAACATACTACGAAAAGAATCCCTTAAAAGACGTTCTCGAAATCCAGCAATCTTTATTGTACCAAACGATTCTTGGTTGCTGTAGCCAATCAGGGAAAAGCACTTTAGGCTATCCGATATGATGTTGATGGTTTTTCTCTTGTAGAAGAGAACCTTGCAACCTTTTTTCTACCATCAGGCTCTTGCTTGCAGTTCTCTCCATCCTCTTTCAATTGCTCGTGATGAAACGTCTACTAATCGCCCCACTGGCTTTTCTTACTATGTACTGCACCTCGGCCCCAGAGGAAATGCCTGAACCGGCTATTTGCCCTATTTTCACAGGCGTGACGGGGACGGTACGCTACGGTCAAGGAGATTGTATGCCCCTAATTAATGAGCAAGCGCGCACGTATAGCCCGTACACGGGCGAGTTATACTTCATCCGCAAAGCCGCTCTGGATCAACTCGGCAACGGCGACTTTGAGCAACTTCGGGCTGCCAGCCTTCACTATCCGTTGCGTGATGGCCGCTTGTCCGCAGATGTGCCCGCTGGTACGTATGTAGTGATGCCCACGGGAGTTTATTTGTACCAGCCCACGAATACCATTACGGTAGTAGCTGGACAAGCCTTGCAGCAGGATTTCAAATTTTGGAAGTGTTTGGTGTATTAAAGCCTAGGCCCTTTACACTAAAGGATCATCTGCAAGCAGATAGCTTGGCTTATTAACTCAAAAGCCCCTCTACATGGAGGGGCTTTTTTGATTAGTGACGTTCTAAGAAGGTTGGAAGCTAGCTCGTGCCGACTGGTTCTTAGTACAGCTACGCAGGAACAACTGCTTCAGAGTGCCACCAGATACTATGCGGATGGTCTGGTCGCTGTAGTTATCAATAAACTACTGTACTGAAGATTACTTGAGCAACTCGGCGCCTTGCCGCAGTACCTCGCGGGCAATAGCTAGGTTCGTGTCGCGGGAGTTAACTACCAAGTAGATGAACTTTTTGCCATCTTCGGAGAGCTTGATCAGGTGCAACTGGTGGCTGAGAGTCATCAAAATATCTTCAATCTTCTCCCCCGTCAGCTTCAAAGCGGCCATGGCCTTCTGCTTTTGCTTCACAACTTCTGTGTTGTAAGCCGCTGCAGTTTCTGGGTTTAGGCTAGGAGAGTTAGAGTGCGAGGCTAGGGCCATGCCAGATTGTGCATCCACCACGGCTACAGCCATAAGGCCAGGTAGGGCGCTGATAATTTCTTGAACGGATTGGCCTGCAGGGGTGGAAGTAGAGTATGCCATGAGGAAGGAAGGAAAGGAAGAAAGATGGAAAAAGAGCTGTTGAGTACGAGGCAGTAGTGCTAGGCTTAGCAAAACTTGCTTGACTGCCCTCGTTGATGTTACAAGGTTACGGCACCGAAGCAGGCGCTTCCGGTTTTTCTGCTGAACAGCCTCTTTTTTGCTGTGAATAGCCTGCTTTTTTCAGCGAATACTTTCGTTGAAAAAAGAAAAGCCCCCTTTAACAAGGGGCTTTCTGGGGTGTTGCAGGCTATAGGAGCCATTAATCTTCGACCGTGTTGGTATGCTGGACGGGGTACCCTACTTCTTGCAAGGCCAGTTTAATTGTTTGCCAATCTGGGTCGGATCCCGTCGCGGAAGCGACCAGCGCCTCGCCGGGCACTACGCGGTCTACCACCAACTGGTGGCTCGTCAGCAGCGTGCGCACGGCGGCCAAGTCATCAGGTTCGACCATGGTGGGTAGTTGCAAACTGTAGCGAACAAGTTGCGAGAGATGGGCCGTAGGATCAGGGGTAGGAGTCGTCATGGCGAAAGAAGTGAGAAGCAATACGGGTTTACGCAAGAACATAGATTTTCGTCATCCTAGCAAAGAGAATTCTTGCGGATACATTTTCTGCCTCATCTACAGCCTAGGCCCGCTTCTCTAGCACCTACAACGGGCAACCAGCTACTTCTTGGCCATGTTTTCGGCGACAGCTAGCTTGCCGTGACGCTCCTCTTTTACTTTAGCTTCTCTGCTCCCCCCTAGGACGTGCTAGGTTCCTCCAGCTGCCAACCCACCTGGTCGGCCCACAAGGCGGCTGCTTGGTACAAAAGGTGAAAAACGGGCTCTTTTAAATACAAGTAGCCCGCAATACTATTAGGAAAGATGGCGGCAGCGCGGCGCTTCAGCAATCCATATTCTTGGCAAGCAGCAGAATTAGCGCGCAGATAGTCGCGAAATAGCAGCGCATAGCGGGTATTGAACCGGCCAGCTTCCCGCACATGCAGGTGCAGACGCCGCTCACCTACCGGCTCGCGCAGGTAGCACTTGCGCAACTCGGGAGAGTGAACTGGCAAGTCGTGAAAGACATCATAGTCAAAATCAGCTCGCAGGCGAAACCCGGCCTGCGTTAAAGGTTGTGTTAGTTCCAACACATGCTCCAGATCGACGACAGTTAGTTGAACATCAATGACATCCTTAGCCACGAGGCCGGGCACTGCCGTGGAGCCAATATGATCGACGCGTAAAAGGGCTGCTCCTACCAAAGCCTGAAGGCGGCGAGCAGTAGCGGTAAACTCATCGGCCCACTCGGCCTGGTAGGGCAGCAGCACGACGGGCCTGGATGGTTCAAAGGTGAGCACATTCGACATAGGAGCTGGAGTTTGCGTGCTTCGTAGCGGTTGAGCACCTGTTAGGAAAAGCCTGGCAACTGAGTCGTTTGTAAATTAGCAACAGCAGAAACAAATATGAATTACGCAGAAGCCAAGAGTACATGGGAGAACCGAATCCGCCCTGTACTATTTGGCATCTCTATATAACAAAGCCGTCTAACTACCTACCAGCAGTAGCTTGCCCACCAGGATCGGTTACACGCCTATCTTGCGTAGAATGCCAGCAAGTTCCACGAGCACAAAAGGGCCATGAACCGCATCGACCGCCTATTTGGAATTACCACCTTACTGCAAACCAAAAAGTATGTCTTAGCCGAGCAAATTGCCGAGCAATTTGGTATTAGCGTGCGCACGGTCTACCGGGATATTAAGGCTTTGGGCGAGCAGGGCATTCCCCTAGGTTTTGAGCCGCATCGAGGTTACTTTCTCGTGCAAGGCTACTTTCTACCGCCGGTCTCTTTCACCCCACAGGAGGCTGGGGCGTTGGTACTGCTGCAAGCACTAGCCGAAACCTTAGCCGATAAGTCTATTCAAACACATACTGCCACCGCTTTGCAAAAAGTGAAGGCGGTGCTACGCGCACCGGAGAAGGACCAATTGGAGCAGTTCACCCACCGCCTGAAATTGCACGTGCCAGAGTACTCGCCAGGAGAAGGAGATTACCTAGCCACCTTACAGCTGGCCATTGCAGAACGGCGTGTTCTCGCCGTAGACTACTGCACGAAGAAGGGCGAGACGAGCCGGCGCCATGTGGAACCCATCGGTTTGGTATTCTATAACTTTGCCTGGCACCTGATCGGTTGGTGCCATCTGCGGCGGCAGTACCGCGACTTCAAGGTAGCGCGCCTGCAGCATCTCTCGGCCACGACCCTTCCTTTTACGTGCGAGCAACACCTCTCGCTTTCCGACTACATAGCGAGCTTAAACCTACCCTACCCGGTATAATTTTTTTTTACCCTGCACGATGTCGGCTGCCATAGGGTTGACAGTGGGCGTGGAGAGCTTTGGGGTATCGTTCACTTTTAACCTTCTCCCATGAAGTTTGCCTCTGTCCGCCTCATCACCGCCGACCTTCAGCGCCTAGTGCAATTTTACGAGCAAGTCACTGGTGTGCTGGTGACACAATACACGCCTGATTTTGCTGAGCTGCAAACGCCCACGGCCACCTTAGCCATCGGCAGTACGCGCACCCTAGCCTTGTTTGGAGGCGAGCAGGTAGCAACGGCCGCCAACAACCATTCCGCCATCCTTGAATTCAGGGTACAGGATGTAGACGTTGACTACCAACGGCTGGCTGGCGTGCTAGGCGACGCCATCGTGCAAGTGCCAACCACTATGCCTTGGGGCAACCGCTCGCTGCTGCTACGAGACCCAGATGGTAATTTGGTCAACTTCTTTACTCCAGTCACCCCCGAAGCCTTGCGGAAGTTTGAGGGGTAAGCGGTAGAACGCCCACTGATTGCCTTGCAGGATTGTTGGAAGGCTTCGCGCAGGTTAATTCCTCACCGCTGCTACAAGCAAAAGCCCTCCTTTCACAAGGGGGCTTTCTGTTTGTAACTACTTGAAAATAGTGCTCGCGCCCAAGCACCCGTTACCGTTAGCATTGCGCTGGCGCGCAATGCAGTGGCAGCGATGCGCGTGAGTTCTATAGCTTTTGGCTTCAGTCAACTATTTGAATAGCACCTCTGATGAAAATCATGCTGTCAAGGTGTTTAGGCAGCAACAAGACAGGTGTTTGTGAAGACTCCTACCTAGCCTAGGGGTGCGGTAGCCCACGAAGCTAAGATTCAGCAAGTCTAGCTGTGCCAAAAAGATGTACGTACGCATATTTGCCTTCTTACCTGTATTTCAATAAGTTGGTAGTCACATGACGCCGGCCCTGCATGCGTACACCACCTACAGCGGCGCTTCTACACGTTTTTTCTTTCTACGCATGACCACTTCCGAGGTGTTGCAGCGCCTGCTCCAGCTAGAGCGGCTGCGTTCCTTTGGCGACTTTGAGGATATTCACCATGCCTTTGTGAGAGTATGGGGCAAACCAGTAGGCGAGAGCCTCTATACTGATTTCCGTCGAGCCCGCGGCGTGGTAGCCTGGTATTCTCAGCTCGACCACTCCTTCCAAGAGCAGGTGCTGGAGCACGCGGCCTTCCGTTTCTGAAGGGCCCATCGGATGCCCCTAATTAATCAAACAAGATGAGAGCTTGCTGGGTAGCAAGGGGTACACACAGCCTATTCAACAGGACCTAGGTAACTCTCGCTTAGAGGCCTTGCGTAATGCTCCGCCGCGCGACCAATTGGTCGGCTTGGTACCGGGCCATTTGCATCTTACTACGCAGTACCAGCCGCAGAACCGGCTCGTACTTGCTGCTACCTGATACGACAGTATACCCCATATGGACACGTTCCCCGTCCCATTCTACGGCGCCTGGTCCTTCGTCTGAGGGATTTCCAGCTCCATAAGCTTCCTGTAGGACCTTACAAAAGGCGGCAATGTTCTGCGTTCCTTTGAGCGTCACCGTAACAGCGGCCAGCGAATGGTTGTAAAACGTATACTGAACCGTATCTAAGGTAGCTGTGCCTAGCTTCAAGCTGTCGGTGCGGCGAGTATAACAGCTTACCCCTGTGCTTTCGGCCGCACTACAATTTGTGCTAACCAGATTTTCAAATGCCGTATCACTCTGCTCGAAAGGGGCATCCTGCCAGCCATTTTGTTCATCTAATTTGGCCAAAGAGCCTTGTGCGTAGAGTGCGCCGTTCAGTAGAAGCAGGAGCACTAGGGTAAAGAGCGAACGAACAAGAACAAGTAGCATAAAATAAGGAGATAAAAGCGCTTCCACCAAGGCAGCCGCGCGATAAGAGACGCTTCTCCTACAAGCAATTCTGTGCCACTTTTTATAAGCATGTGACCAACAGCTCCAGGAAAGGCCTTTTGTGCTAAGTTTTCCTCGACAGCGTACCCAACAGAGAACTTTGCTACGTGCGCTGAAGCAGATGTTATAGGCGTCCGCAAGAAATATGGCGCTCATCATTTTAGCGTGCTGTATGGCTAGATACACCAAGCTCGAAGCACGGCTACTTTGTTCCAGCAGAAAAAAGGACTTGAAATTGCATAGAGGCGAGTGTTCCTTCTACTTGACTATGCTCATTATGCGTCCGCTAGTAGCCTTCCTAGCACTTCTGTTATATTCTCTTAGCAGCTACGCCCAACTGCCCGCCTCTGCTCTCCCATCTAGGGCTGTGTCCAACGAAGAGGTACATCTACCGCTCACCCCTGACACACACCAAGTGCTCTACAGTGAGCAAATTCTAGTAAAAGGCCAATCTCAGACGGTGCTTAGCGGGCGCGGCAAGCGTTGGCTTTGCACCTATCTCCAACGCCCCAGCCAGGGAAAAACGTCGGAGCAACAAGAGGCGATGAGTAGCCCAGGTGAGCAAGTATATCAACTGCAAGCGCAAGGCCTAGCCATTCCCTATACTCTTCACTACTTGGTTACCCTGCGCACCGACGCAGGGCGTTATCGCTACACCATCAGCAACTTCACGGTAGAGCTCCATCCAGATCCTGATCATCCCAAACCAGCTTTTTTCCCCTTGGAAAAGTATCTGGAAGCTATTTTCATTCCTCGCAGCAACGAAGAGCAGATGGTAGCCCAGTTCCAGCAGCACGTGCAAGCGTGCGCCAACCAGCTAGCAGCTTCCCTCAAACAAGCCATGCGTAGCACCACTACCCTAGGGTCACCTTCAGTAACACTCCAACGCTAATTGCCCTACATACAGGGAGGCTGAACCAACCTAGCTAGTCGTTATCACAAGTGACAGATTGCAAGTAGTGTCTAGGAGATACAACTACTAGTATTATCCACCAGTCAATAGTAGGGGCTCTGCCGAAAAGGTTGTACAATACGGCATGACTGACTCTCCCCTGTGCCTACCGCCTGGAAAAGGTGTCCTGATTATGATTGACTTTACCGGTCAAGTGCCGGTGCAGGTCATCTTTACCTGCACGAGTGCCGCGTCGAAGATCGACCTAGCTACTTACTTCTTTGCCGGCAATAGTACGCAGTTAGCATCCTCTTTTTCTTACCGCAATACTGCCAGTGAGCCGCATTGGCTGCAAGCCATTGTCACTGATCAGCAAGGCGTACAGCTCCCCGCCACGATTCGGTATGCCCTCGTTGACCGTAATGTCATAGACTATGGTCCCGAGGCGCATGGGCCTGTTATACGCTTGTCCGTGCTCCCCTTGACCCAGGTAGCACAGTAACGCGCTGTTAACTACTAAGTGCCCTTGAACTGAATTGCAAGTAGTCGAGGAGTTTAGGTACACAGCTAGTCGTCACTACCTAGGCCTTAGTAGACGGCAACAATCCTTCCTACTCAACCCTAGCTTCTCTTTTGGCCGGGTCGAGAGTGGTGGGCGAATGTGTTTTTAGAAGATATGCCCTTATTTTACAAGCAACTCGGCTGTAACGTTTTAGCAAGCAGATAAGTACTATCGAAGTCGATGCCATGGCGGTATTTGGCTAATACGTCCTGTCTCCTCTGTCCGCATGCGCAAACGGTCCTCCCCTCCCCATTATTCGCTCGATGTAACCGCTCAACTCACCGCTTTCTGGGCCGGGGTGGCGACGCTCGAGCACAAGCACCACGGCTACTTTGCTAGCACGCCTTCCCGGCGGAGTGCGTGGCACGAACCGCAACCCTCTACTTTAGCTGAAAACCTAGTGCTGCAATGCCAGCAGCAACTCATGCGCTTAAGCCTGCACCCGCACCTGCCCGAGGAAATTGCCCGTGATACGCGCGCCTTATTCGAACAGACGTTTGGGAGGTAGAAAGCCTCTGTAGTGTTCCTCCTTGGAGACGGTACTTTCTTAATCGTTCTCATCTTCTTCCGCGTGAAGTTGCCCGACGCTGCTATATGCTAGCACCTCGGCAACGAAGATGCGCGGTCATGCTAATTCGTCTAAAACGCACTGCTGCTTCCCTGATCTGCCTTTCTGAACTCGAACAAGGAGTGCTTATGATAACTACTTTCTCGGGCTGCTCCCTTCTAATCGAAGGTTGTCACTAGCATGCGCATCCCCGCTTGAAGCCGTGTATACCGCTGAGCCAACTATCACCTAGTCACTCCAACAGACGGGCTATGGACAGCTAGCTTTTACGTTTGTCCTGGTACTCGGCACGAATTACCTGATCTGCACTAGCCAAGTACGAGGCAAGGTGCTGTTCCTGCTCTACACGCTTGGAAGTAACTACCACATCGTTACATCCTTCGTCACGTTGAGAGCTAGGGTCTTCCGTCTACTTCATCACTTGGTGAATTTTGCGCTTACGATCAGCTGTTTCCGTCTTGCTGCTCATTCCTCAACTATTACCCGGCACGATAACTGAGCCATGTGTCTGCGAGCGGTAGTTCTATCCTTCTTTATAGCCACAGAATTATCTTTGAGTGTTGTACCCGGGAGCGTATGCCCCTACTGCTGGCATTTGCCTACTGCACGTAGCCTTCACATTCTATTTTCTTCTCTTTTTCTCCATGCCTACAGAATTAATCAACGGGTTCGGCAAAGTCTACCTCACCATCGAATACGATTCTGTTAATCACTGGGTATATAACAACTGGATTGGCTACCAAACCTACGTAGGTATTATCAAAGGGGCTGACGAGTGCCTGTATCCATTGCAGGAGAACAATTGCGCCTACCTACTGAATGATAATCGCCAGGTGCTAGGTCCCTGGAATCATGCCGTGGAGTGGCTCGTCACCCAGTGGGCGCCACGGGCCATGGCTCAGGGTTTAACCCACTTTGCTCAAGTGGTCAGCCCGGAGTCGTTTGCAGCCCAATCTGCCGAGGCCATGTATATCGGCATCAGCGACCGGTTTCAAATGCGCATGTTCGGTAGCATCACCGACGCACAAGCCTGGTTACGCGAGGAACAGAGGCTTACCGCGCAGGCGCAAAGAAAACCATAAGCGTCTTCTAGCTGCGGTGTGTTAGTTGAAGTAACCGAGCTATTGGAGGGAAGAGAAATCGGTGCCTAACAGAGCGCCAATAGTAGGATGTTCGAGTAATGACGCTTCTGCGGGCCAAGTCGTTGAATCTAGGTCGCAGTAGAGCATGAACTTACCGAAGAAGAAGTTCAACGCAATCCTATCGATTTTCAACTCGCCCAGCGAGACTGGTCCGCTACGGTTGCAGCTGAGCGGCGTAATAGTTAGCTAATGTGTGGTTTATCCTCCAACTCTAGTAGCAGAAGAACCAAGGCGAAGTTCGACCTTAACCTAGCCTGCAGCGACAGGTTGCCTTCTACTCAGCTCCTGTATATCGCAGCTTGAGGCGTTCGGCAGCCGTACCGCGCTCTAGCATAACTGGAACCCACCAGTGGTACTTTACGCGCTTCTTCACCGCTATTGGCTATGTACTATATCAGCGTCTGCAGCGTGAGGAGAAGAATGTTGACACCTTGTTCTTCCAAAGTCTTTCACGCAGCAAGCTACCGCTGATGGCAAAACGAACCAAGACTTATACGCTCTTAATTCGTTTTCATATCACCTTGATATTGAAGAGCATCTGCAAGTTATGCACTTAGTAGAAGCTTATATGTGCTGGATAATACCATGTAGTATTCCGATCAATAACCTACATAAAACCTTCGCGGTGCTCGGCCGTCTGGTACGAAAAACCGCTATGTAAAAAACGTAGCGGCATCCTTTCAGCTAAAAGATAGTTATCGCTACTTCCCGTCGGATGCAGCGTTCCGCAGAGAATTCCACAGTAAGATTTGTACAATATGCTGGCAACTACTTGCCGAGGCTTTTCTTTGTGATCCATACCGATCTTATTCCGCGTCTATGTTTGCTGCATTTGAAGAGTATTTGATGAGCAAGGCCGCTTTTACTTCCGCCGAAATCCAGCAGATCCAGGCCGTGAGTACTCTCTTAAACTTGCCTAAACGCCATTTACTGCTACGAGCGGGAGACGTCTGGACTTATAATGCCTTCGTGACTAGTGGATGCCTCCGTACCTACACTATCGACGCTAAAGGGGCGGAGCACATTATCAACTTTGCCGTGGAAAACTGGTGGACCGGTGACCGCCAGAGCCTGACCTCCGGCCTGCCTTCGGCTTACAACATCGACGCCGTAGAGGACTCAACTGTCTTGTTGATTAAGCGCGAAGACTTTGACCGGCTGCGAAGCGAAATACCGGTACTAAATGAGCTAGTCAACCATATTCTGCATAACAGCTTTCTAGCGTCCCAAAGTCGGATTCACGCGTCTATTAGCTACTCAGCCGAGGAAAAGTACCGCGACTTCCTCCAGAAATACCCCGCTTTCGCCTTGCGCATTCCACAGCATATGGTGGCCTCTTACCTGGGCATGACAACCGAAACCTTGAGCCGCATCCGGCGGAAGGTGTAACCTGGTCAGCTATGAAGTTTGTGATTCTCCGATAGCGCGGCTGCAAAATGGCTGTGTAAAGTGACTGACACCGTTAAAGTTCAGCTTCTGGGCAACCTTAAATGGTGGACTAATTACGGCTACGTGAACGATACCTTTGCTGGGGATTATTCAGTCTTAGTTGTGGATTGAGTAGAGGCTAAGAAGCAGACTTGGTTGGCAAGGTAGGGCAGCAAGGGGGTATCACCTTCCATACCGCAGAGCGAATAAGTATGCAGCACAGGTCCTAGCTACGGCAAGAGCAGGGCCATTGATAGGTATCAAGAAGAGCCCAGTCATGCTAGCGTCTTGTTGTGATTATAAGGCAGCTGGCGCCTAGGAGGTAGTGAGTAAGTAGGGCTTTCCATTTTTTGACAAATGTCAAAGGTGCAGCCAGCGCTGGGCTAGACCTTTGTGTTATCGGGCAACTTCTGTAGCCTGAATCTGTCCGCAACAAAGGTTTCGCTGGCAGGGCCGATAGCTCCTCCTCACTTCCCTTCTTCTCTTATGACTTCTACCATTTTTCACCCGGCCACTACGCGCATCCATGCGAACCTAGGCTGGCTTGATGCCTATCGCAGCTTCAATGCGGGCGGAATCTATGACCCTAACCGCCAGGCGTTCGGGGCACTGCAAATCCTCAATGACGACACCGTAGAAGGGGGTCGCGGCTTTGGCATGCACGCCCACCAAAATATGGAAATTATTACCTTCCCCCTAGCCGGCGCGCTGGCGCACGAAGACTCCTTAGGCCACCAGGCGGTCATTCAGGCGGGAGAAGTGCAGGTGATGAGTGCCGGCTCGGGTATTGCTCACAGCGAAAGGAACAACAGTAATCAGCAGCCCGTGCATTTTCTGCAGATCTGGCTCACTACCGATCAACCCAACGCTGCGCCGCGCTACGATCAACAAGCCTTTTTGGCCGTTCCTAACCACTTTGTTCAAGTGGCGTCGCCTCACGCCCATGAGGCAGGGGTGAGCCTCCGGCAACAAGCCTGGCTGCACCTGGGCACGCTCGACTCCGAGGTTTCTTTGGACTATCAAGTAAAAAAGACGGGTAACGGGGTATACGCCTTCGTGCTACGGGGCGAGGTAGCTATCGACGGCCAACTCCTAGGCCCCTACGACGGGCTAGGTATCTGGAATACCGAAGTGCTGCACTTAAAAGCCAGCAGCCCCGCGGAAGTATTGCTGCTAGATGTTCCTATGAAGGCTTAGATGATTGGCTATCTAGGCCTGGTTTGCGCGGCTAATCTTGATCTGTACGTAGCTGGTAATGTAGCAGTAGTGGAGCTACCGCTGAGCATCACGCACCAGAGGCACCTAGCATTGACGGGTACTATACTCGCTACTGGCAAGGAGATGCATGCCCCTTGCTGTGACGCCTTTCGGTGAGGTTACCTCCTTCCACTGCTACACCGCCGCCACGATTAATATACGCCCAATTAGGTGCGTTAGGGAATCTGGCGGATTCACTTCAACATTAATACACTGATTCTAAATAGAATGGAGAGGTATATTCTGCCAGTGAAGAAGTTAGCATACAGTTGATTTCCTGGCAACTGAGTGCCAACGGACCGCACTACCAGTCGCGCCTGGTTCACCTTTGAACTGGCAGCCGGCCTAGCGCCAAAGGTTAAGCGCTAAGCCGGGTGAGACTGAATGCCTCACTTACTTCGGATAAGGGGAAGAAAGACAGCTTCCTGCACTGCATGCTGCGTGTTCGCGCGTCAGAGCTGAGGTTCACCCACCAGACTAAGCAACAATTAAGTGAGCAATGACCTAGGTGCTTTTATCTACCTGACACCTGATTGTCAGCTTGCTTTTTTGACAAATATCAATGGAGCTAGGGGAGCAGGGTGACACCTTTGTACCGTTAGCTGAAGCTAGCCAAAAGGCTGCTGCTGCTCTCCTACAGCCGGCAAAAATTGCCGCACTGACTCACAACTTCACACTGTTTTTTCGTTTCTTATTATGAGCAACAACTTGAAACTAGCTGGTAAAGTGGCCCTCATTACGGGCGGTACCACAGGCATTGGGCTGGGCGCTGCCCAGCGCTTCGTCGGCGAGGGTGCCTACGTCTTTATTACGGGTCGCCGGCAAGCCGAGCTAGACGCGGCCGTGCAACAGCTCGGCGCCAACGCCCAAGGCATCCGCAGCGACGTGACCAGTCAAGCCGACCTTGACCAGCTGTTTGCCACCATCCAGGCAGAGAAAGGCCAGCTAGATATCCTGTTCACCAACGCGGGGGGCGGCGAGTTTAGCGCCCTAGGCGGCATCACGGAAGCGCACTTTGACAACACCTTCAACCTGAACGTGAAAGCCACACTCTTCACGGTGCAGAAAGCCCTACCCCTGTTGCGCGATGGCGCCTCCATTATCCTGATGTCATCCACGGCCGGCTCGCAGGGTGGGGCCAACTTTAGCGTGTATAGCGCCTCGAAGGCCGCCGTACGCTCATTTGCCCGCACCTGGACGGCCGACCTGAAGGACCGTAAAATCCGGGTGAATGCCATCAGTCCCGGCCCCATCGACACCCCGGGCCTCAGCGGCCTCGCCGCCGACGTCACTCAGGCTGAGCAAATCAAAAACTACTTGGCCAGCACCGTGCCGCTGGGTCGCTTGGGTACCCCCGATGAAATCGGCAAGGCCCTCGTGTTCCTGGCTTCCGATGATAGCAGCTTCGTGACGGGCACTGAGCTGTTTGTAGACGGGGGAGCTGCGCAGGTGTAGCTGCTTTTGTTTTTGACTGCTTAGTCATTCCGGAAGCTAGGGCCCGCCACTTAGTAGCCCCCGCATACGAAAAGTACCAAAAGGCGAATCGTTAGTACTAACGGGAGGTAGAAGTCGCCTGGTCGTTTTGTTTCCTCGATAGGACAAAACAATCGTTGTGCAAAGCCATTTCTAATGCCGGCTTGACGCTAGCAGCAGCTTGAAAAACAGAAGAGTCCGTCGGCGCTTTTCCTTGTAGGCACCGTCCGTTCTGAAAACTGGGATGTGTTAGTGAAAACGTGAACACTAACGTGGGAGGCTGCGCGCAGCAACTTTCCAGGCCGCTTACGACAACAGAAGAGACCCAGCCGTTTGACTAGCTGGCCGTGAGCAGCCCCTTTCGCTACCTAAACTCATGGGACTGAGAAAGTAGGCCACAATGGCCTGCCGAAACGGGATACGCTAACGGGGTGGCAAAAGCTGCTGGGAAAGCGTGACAGCCAGCTTTTGCTCTTGACACGAGAACAGTTCCGAAAGTAATCATAGGACTATTCCATCAATTGCGCTCTGGTAGGAAACTACAAGAAAATTGCTCACCGACGAAAGCTAGGTAGGTTGACTAAGCTGCAATTCCGAATCTTTGGTTAAATTTGTAGTCGTGACTACAAATTTAACCATTTCGCTTATGACCACTCAACTCGGATTCGTTTCGCTCCAAGTCAGCAACCTGGACGCTTCCCGCCAATTTTACACGGAAGTGCTGGGCTTCGAGCCTCTCGCCACCGGACAACCCGACGCTTGCGTCTTTGCTACGCAGTCGGGGGCCGTGTTTGCTATCCGCAAGCCGTTGGTGGATTTGCAGGCTGCTGACCGACTAGGCTGGGGAGTAGGCTTGTGGTTCAATGTGACGCACTTAGATGAGTTTTTGCACCGCATTCACGGCCAGGCCACACTAGTGCGGGGCATTCAGGCCACTCCGTTTGGCAACACGGCGGTGATAGCCGACCCAGACGGGTACACGCTCACCTTGCTAGAAGTACCAGCGCAATGAGTACACCGCGCTATTGGGTAGTGGTCGCCGCGCGACCACGCCCTTTCCGGGGTGCAGCAGGGCATAGTGCAGGCCAACCACGGCAAGGCAGCTCCGTTGCGCCGAATGCAGCCCGGCGACGGGATAGTCGTGTACGCGCCTAAGCTCGTCTATGGGGAGCCCACGCTTTGTCAGCGCTTTGTGGCCCTAGGTGTGGTGACCGATGAACCAATCTATCAAGCCACCGTAGGGGAAGACTTTCACCCCTTCCGGCGAAAAGCTAGGTACGAAGCCGTCATCGAAACTTCCATTCAGCCGCTGCTCGCCTCACTCGGCTTTATTACCAACAAAGCGCAATGGGGGTACCCGTTTCGCTTCGGTTGCGTAGAGATTTCGCAGTCGAACTTCGACCTAATTCGCCGGCATATGCTAACGCCGGCTCATGATGACTGAACCAATTTTTACGTACTCGCAGCCGGAGGAGAACAACGGCTATTTGCTGTGGCAGGTGAGTATGCGCTGGCAGCTACAAATGAATCAGCGCTTGCGAGTTGTTGGCCTTACGCTCACCCAGTTTTCGTTGCTGGCCGGCCTGTACTGGCTCAGCCGGCAAGGGGAAGTCGTCACGCAACAACGACTGGCTGATTATGCCCACGTCGATAGAATGATGACGTCTAAAGTGTTGCAGACCTTGGAGAAAAAAGGGCTGTTGGAAAGAGGTACCAACGCGCAGGATGGCCGCGCTAAGCAGCTCCACTTGTTGCCCGCCGGTGAAACGCTGTTGCGCCACGCTTACACGCTGGTGCAGGAGGTAGATACCACCTTTTTCGGCCCTGTTCAGGCGGAGGCGACGGTTTTTAACCGCCTCATGCAGCAACTGGCTGAATAACTTCTTCACGGTTGCGCAACCGATGCTCAGCACTTAATCTCGACGTTTTGCGCCTACCATACCAATTTCTGCGAAGTGCTACGAAGCGTCCTTAAATCGGGTACAAGAGTTCGGCCGCACGCAGTCAGGTACTTTCGCTTAGCTAACGACTGAACGTGCCATACACCTAGGTCGAAATAACCTGGTTGACCTCCGCGTGCTATGCCACGGGCGGCGGGCTGCGCTTTTTCCTAGCTAGGTCAGAAGGTTTGGTTGCGCTGGCTGGGCATTCTGCCGGCTACCACCAACTAGGCTGCCCGCCCCTACCCTTTGGCTCAGCCGGAAGCTAGGCCAGTTGTTCTTACTAAACAGCACTTGTACCTCGTGGCGTGAAGTCAGTGTGGCTGTATCTGCGGCATGGTGGTCAACAGCTAGTATCACGAACAGGCTTGTTGATATCTATTTACCCAAGAAGGTTGCACCAGTCTTCCTGGGCATTAAGCCTGAAGAGCGTCCTGGCTAGCTAGATGCTCTTTCAAGACGTTCTTCAGGGTTGCGTAACCTTACTAGGGTGCTGGATACCAGTTGCGCAGCCGCACGTCAATGTTCTTATTGGCTGCGTTCACGCTTTTCTTGAAGCTCTCCACGTCGCTCAGTCCGTTCTGGCCCCGGTAGTGGTAGGGGTACACGATGCGTGGCTTGAAGGCAACTACGGCCTGCGCGGCTTGTTGCACGTCCATGGTATAGGGTATGTTCATGCACACGAACGCTACATCGATGCCTTTGAGGGCGCGCATTTCGGCAATGTCTTCCGTGTCACCGGATAGGTACACGTTTTTGCCCCCTAGCTTCAGCACATAGCCATTCCCCCGGCCTTTGGGGTGCCGCGCGTCGGCAGTTTCGGGCAGGTTGTACATGGGAATGGCCGATATGCTCATCCCAAGCGTGTCGAGCCGCTGACCGTTATGCAGAATGCGTACGTGCGCGTGGTATTCGGCCGGCAACTTCTCCGCCACGGCTGGCGGCACCACTAGCAGGGCCTTGCCTACAGAAAGGCCCGCTAGCGTGTTCGGATCTAGGTGGTCGCCATGAATATCAGTGATCAGAATCACATCCGGCGCGGCTAGCCCGGCATAGGCCTGTGCCCCGCCGTAAGGATCTACGTAAATGGTCTTGCTGTTCCAGGTAAATACCACGCTTCCGTGCGTGATGGGTTGCACCGTGAGCGGACCTGTTTGGGTCGTAATCTGATCGGCGGCTACGCGTGAGGTAGTCCCCGTGGTGGCGGTTTGCGCGGGCGCTTGAACAGCCAATGTAGCCAGCGCGGCCGTGAGAAGAAGGATAAATTTCATGCGGTTTCTGCTTGTTAAATGGAAGGTGTGATCAAAGTTTCTCAGGAGCATAACTCTTTAGGAGTATGAAACGCAAAAGCCGCGGCCAAGTGGCTGCGGCTTTTGTAAGATGGTAGGTAGCAAGCCTAGGCCAACTGCTGCTATCAAAAGTAAATCTACAGCGATGAATTAGCTAGTACGACAAGGTGGCTAGTAGGACCATGCTGAACACAAGGTACACCTACCTGTAGAACTAGCGGCTTAGTAGCCTGGATTCTGGTACATGCCCGTTGGGTTCAGTTTGACTTCGTTGAACGAAATGGGATAGTAATAATCCTTGGCGCCAAAATTTGAGAGCTGAGCGGCACTAAAATCAGCCTGGCTCTTAGTGCGGAAGTAGGCAACGAGTTCCTTGGGCGTGAAGAAGCGCAGCAAGTCAAACCAGCGCTGGTTTATCAAAGGCTAGCTCTACGCGCCGCTCATGCAGGATGGCGAGCTTGAGCGTGGGATATTTGGCGCTGGACGCCGCGTAGAGCGGCAACCTAGCCCGGTCGCGTACTTGGTCGAGGAAACCGGTTGCGGCGGCTACATTACCTAAATATTACTGAAGGTCAGTAGCTTGCAGCAACCTAGCTGGTAGCGTGCTAGGTGGTGGTTAGCGGCTGCCAAGGACCGACTCCACCATTATCTAACAGTTGCACTAGGGTTGCCATGCTATTATGTTTGGCCTAGGTGGTGCTGAGTGAGCTGAATATTCCGGCGGACTAACGTAGGTTGCCGGCCATACATTCTGACGCCCTGCTGGCGCATTGCCCCTGATGCTCATGGAATACTCACCTCAGCGCCTGTTCTCTTACCTATTGGGCTTGCTGCTCCTGTGCACCCACTCTGGATTCGGCCAAGCTTTGCCTGCTTCCCCTAGCTATGCCCGCATCGACTCCATCATTGTGGCCAAGGCGTTTCCGTTGCTAGCGCTCTTTGAAGCTCAACCCGCCCTGCGACAAGCGCTGCAAGAGTCAACCGGCCTACAAACGCTCGCCCGCCGCCAAGCCCAGCGCAGCTACGGAACGTTGCGCAAACAGCCGGTGCTCGTGGCGCGTTTTGTCGATTCGCTGGTGTGGCAGCCGCAAGAAATTCGCGCGGCGGGGCAACAGTTGCAGCAGCTTTACGCCACAAATACTGGCTTCCGGGCGGCGGTTGCCCCGCTGCTGACGCGCACCGGCCGCTACCCGCTGTATGCCTCCCGCCCTGATACGGCAGCATTGCGGCTCGCCTGGCAGGATGCAGCCCAAGGCCTGAACCGCATCTTGCGGGTGTACCTAGCTAATGCGAAGCCGCGCTACCCGGTTATCGATTCCAGCAGCTTCGCCCGTCGGGATGCTGGCTTGGCCCAGCAGGTTCGGCAGCAGCTCCGGCCACTCACCGCTACCGCGCGGCGGCGTCCAGCTACCTTTTACACCTTGCCGCTGCAAGCCGCATTAGCAGCTCTGCGCCTGAACGGTCGGGACGAAGCGGCGCGCTACGAACCCCTCACCGCTGGCCCCAACGCCGGCCCCCAGGCCGCGGTGGCTCGCACGGAGTGGGCGCGCTACGCCTACAGCGTCATTCTGGTGCCGGGCAGTGGCCCTAGCAAGCTCGGCGTGGCGCTCGACTCGATGGGCGCGTACCGTTGTCGACTCGCCGCCGAACGCTACCGTGCCGGGCAGGCACCCTTCGTGGTGGTATCGGGCGGGTACGTGCATCCGAACAAGACGCCTTACTGCGAAGCGGTGGAGATGAAGAAATACATGGTTGAAACCCTAGGCTTGCCGGATGCAGCCGTGCTCATCGACCCACATGCCCGCCACACCACTACCAACCTGCGCAACACGGTGCGCATGCTGTATGCCTTCGGCTTCCCGACCGATAAACCCCTGCTGACAGTGACCGATATCAGCCAAAGCCGCGGCATCCTCAATATGGCGGCGCGCTGTCAGCGGGAGCTAGGATACGTGCCCTACGGCAACCCGCAGCGGGTATCTGAAACCGAAAACGCGTGTCAGCCCGTGCCGGAGGCTCGCCAACCCGACCCGTTTGATCCGTTGGATCCCTAGAAAACGGAATACGCCTACCCCATTTGACTCGCTTCTCCCCTTACCTGAGCACGTCAAGTGGCAAGCCCGTTGTCAAACTTACGCGCTATCCTTCTGGGCTTAGCACAACCTAGCCTAGCCCTACTGCTTTTCGCTACTTCTTGCCTTCCATGAACCGTCTTCTCCTCCTTCTACTCGGTGTTTTCCTCTTCAGAACGGGACAGGCTCAGCAGCGTCCTGTAGATAGCATCATTCGTACGTTGCGCGACCCAAGCTGCAAGCAGGTGTTAGTGGCGCACCGGGGTGACTGGCGCAATGCTCCGAAAAACTCCTTGCTAGCCATTGAGAAGGGCGTGGATTTGGTAGAAATCGACCTCAAGAAGTCGAAAGCGCAAGAAAAAGCTGCATCTATGAGTGCCTCGCTTTTGTGTCTATCCGACAGGATATTTACTCGCTTATGCTCAGAGAGCTAATTAGTTAATATCTCACGCAACGCAAATAACTGATGCATTGGAGGCAACCAATATGCCTTAGCAAGCAGTTCCCTCCCACCTTGTTCGTGGCTATGTTGAAAGATAAAAGCCCCAGCTGTCGAGCAGCTGGGGCTTTTAATATACCGTTTACTGCTTGGTCGTTATTAGAACTTGATCGTTCTTTTAGAAACTATTTGGTTATTAATGGTTACTGTGGCAATGTACAGGCCCGCTTTTAGGTGGGCACCGTCGATAGCAACGGAGTGAGTACCCTTCTGGTAGATTCGCTGTCCGACGATCGTCTGCACTTTCTGGCCCGTTTCCGTGAAGAGCTCCACGCTCACGGGTGAAGCCTGTTCTACGTCAAACGAAATATTGAACTTATCGCTGAAGGGTACTGGGTACAGCGTCAGGTTGGTGTCGGCCTTCAGTTGAGCACCCGCCCGCACGCCTAGGGTAATACCGAAGTCTGCCAGCTTCAGGAAGTCAGCCATTAGGGGCGTTAGGGCCGTGTTGTCGAGCAAGCCACGACCAACCAGCTGTTGCGCGTGGGTGCCCGTGTTATCATCGGCACCAACCCAAATGTCCTGCGGCGTGTGATTGCCGGCGGTGCCTGACTGCGTCGTGCCGTTGCCGTTAGTGAGGGGGTTAGACCCATAAGACACAACTATGCGCTTGCCGGTAGGAGAAGCGGGGGTTGGATAGTCTTTGCCCTGAAAACTGGTCATTACATATTCGGGAAACCAGCCGTTGGCTCCACCATCACCCCGCACCAGATTGGTGGGTGTCGCGTACCCGGCTTCGGCCACTACCGACTTGGTAATCTGGCCCGCGTAGGTGCGGATTTTGGTGCCGTTGCCGCTTGCGTTGGCTTCGTCGTGCAAGCCCGTTACGGCAAAGCCGCCACATTCGTGGTCAGAAGTTGAGAGCAGCAGCGTGCGGCCGTTGGCAGGAGTAGCTACTAAGGCGCGCCCTTCGGCCACGGCGTAATCGAAGGCCAACACTTCTTTAATCATGTAGTCAGAGCCGTATACGTTAGAGGTGCGCGGCGATGCGGGCGTAGCCGCTACACCCGCGTCGCCGGTACCCACGTAGGTTGGCCGGTCAGCATCCACCACAAACTGGTTAGCAGCACCAGTGCCGGCTACTACCGAAATGCCGCCCGTGTTGGAATGCTCCAAGTGGTCAATGCGGCCGGCTTCCACCATGAGAAAAAAGCCTTTGCCATTGCTTTTTGCCTGCAATACCTGAATGGCCATTTTCGTCATTTCAGCTAGTGAGGGTTCCCAGGCGGCGCTGGTCTGGCGGTCTTGCTCATAACTAGCGTGCGAGGCATTGAACAGGCCGAGCAGCTTTTTGCCCCCAGGGCCAAACTGCGACAGATCTAGGTTGTTGAGCGCATCGCGGCTGTTGACGTACTTATAGTTGCGCTGCTGCACGGCATAATCCACTAAGTCGACGTTGTCGGCGCGGGTGCCACTGAGCGTAACCGCCGTGCCACCGTTCGTAATAGGATTGCCCGCAGCATCTACCACTGCTTTGTAAGGGCTAGCGGCAGTGCGGGGCAAGAAGTGGCGCGCCCCGCCCCCCAGCACCACATCTAGCTCCACGCCAACTTTCGGAGTGGGTAGTTGCCAGTCGCGAGCGGCATTGTAGTGGTAGCTAGCCGTTGGGCTAGCGTTGAAGATGGCTTCGTACTGGCTCTGTGTCGAAGCAATGTATTGCGCGGCAATGTAGTCTTCTAAGTCGCGGAACCAGATGTGGCTAGCAAAAGCGGCAGGCGTGGCGTGCGTAATGCGGGCAGTCGACACTATCCCTACCGCGTATCCTTGTTTTTTAGCGGCTTCCAGAATCGTTTCGATGGCCTGCCCATTAGCAGGGTTCAGGGCAATCACCTCGTTGTCTTGCTTGCCGTTTTTGCCGCAGGCGTATACCGAAGCACCGGGCGCCGAGTCCGTAATCCAGGAGTTCAGCGAGTGAGTCGTCACCGTAGCGTTGTACTTGAGCTTGTCGAGGGCGAGCACCTGAAAGCCTGGATCGGAGGTGAAGCGCTTGCCATCTTTACCTTGCCCCATAGCCATGCGGGTCGCTGTTTTGGGAGCTAGGCCAAAGCCGTCACCAATATAGAGAATGACGTTGTTGGCCGTAGAAGACTGCGCAATAGCCGGAGAGCACCCAGCAAAGAACAGTAATCCATTGACGAGTAAAGGTTTGATTTTCATGCGGTTTGGTAGTGTAGTGAGGGGTAATATTTACCTACCAAAGTTGACTGGCTACTATAACTAGAGCATTATGAAGCAGTTACGCATTTGTTAACGATTGGCATTATACAGTCTATTTTGTTAACAAAAACATGACAACTGGCGAGGAAGCTAGGTGCCTACCTTTGCGCAAACGAGTGTAAAGCCTGTTCGTACGCTGCATGATAACACCATTACGTCAACCACTTCGGGTCTTGTGGATAGGACTGCTGCTACTGGTGGGGAGCTTTTCGCTGCACGCCCAAACCTATTATCCCGTAGCAGGAAACGAACAGCCGGTAGCCCTGCTCCAGCGTAAGAAGGACACGTATTTGGTAACACAGCAGAGTGTTTTCCGGCTGGAGCACAAGCAGTTTGTTCGCAAGTATCAAAGCGCTGCACCCATTCAGTGTGCCGTGAACACCGACACGGTGCTCTGGCTCGGCACTCGGCAGGGGGCCATTCGCCTGAATACGCGGCAGTTTAGCGCCCACGCGCAACACTTGCCCACAACTGAGGCCGAACCAAACATCACCACGCTCTTCCAAGATGCCACGGGTGCCGTGTGGTTGGGCGCTGCTGGTGAGGGGATGTTTCGCTATGCACAGGGTGACCTGCAACGGGAGCTTAGTATTCCGTCGGTAAACACTGGCCTTACCACGGCAGATAGCTCTGTATGGATCGGAACAAATATTGGTCTATACCGCTGGCATCGGCACCAATGGACGCGCTACAACGAAGAAGGCGTAGCGAATCACGAAATTCCCGATAACATTGTAGAGAAGCTCTTACGCGACAACGGCGGAACCATGTGGGTGCTCATGTCGGCTGGTATCAGCGTGTTTTCCGGGGATGCTCAACGAACTGCTGACACGGAGCACCTACTCACTGTCACGTTCATCGGCCAACCTGGTAATGAGGTCTATAGCGTGGCGTACCTAAACGGCGTAGGACACGTATTTGCCACCGCCATGGGCCTGCTGCTACTGCCCGCTGAATCTAGTAGCCGGCTTGAAAAGGTTGAATCTGCCACAGACCAGATAATACCAAAGCAGTTACTGGTGCCACTTTCGTTGCCCGCTAGTACTGCTGCGAAGACCCATGGTCCACGTTTGACGCAGGTAGATGAGCAACAACGGGTCTGGATGACGCAAGCAGGCCAAGTGTCGGTCTGGACGGCTAAAGCCTTTCGGCGCATGGCATTACATTCGCCAACAACCACTTCACCTACCGTTGGTCAATAACACGCCGCTTACGCGCACCAGGTAGGCTAGACTACCTGCACTAAGCTGTGACGAAGGCAGTCCTAATTGTAGCGCTGCTGGATAGCTTCCTAAGCGCCATCGGATCAACCTAGGAACGCCAATTCTTCTGGGGAAAGCGAAATGGCCGCCGCCTGGATGTTTTCTTGTAGATGCTGCAAAGAGGTAGTGCCTGGAATCGGAAATATCCATTCGGACTGATGCAGCAGCCAGGCTAGGTTCAGTTGGGCCACCGTGATGCCTTTCGCGGCAGCAACTCCCTGTAGTTTCTGCTGGGCGGTGGGCAAGGACGTTTGCAGCGAGAAAAAAGGAATAAAAACAATACGATGTTGCTCGCAGACAGGCAGCAACTCGCCACCCTGAAAGCCATACGAGCTGCTTGGGTCGGTAACCCGCTGCGCATAGCTGTACAAGTTTTCGACGCTCGCCACGGGCCCTAGGGCGCGCGCAACCTGAAACTGCGCAAGGGTCGCATTACTTAGCCCGAGATGCAGAATCTTGCCTTCCTGCTGCATTTCCAACAGGGTCGTAAAGGCAGCTTCGTAACTACCCGGACTATCCGCCGCTTTGCCAAAATGAACCAGCGGCAATTGCTCCAGCCGCAACTCCTTGAGGTTGTTCTCGACACTGCGCCGCACTTCGGCCGGCTGCGCGTAGGGCTGCCAGCTCTTGTCGGCGCCGCGGGTTCCGCCCACCTTAGTCGCCAAGATGAGGTCGGCCGAGTACGGATAAAGCGCTTCCGCCAGCAATCGGTTCGTGACCCCCGGCCCATAAAAATCAGCGGTATCAAAGAAGTTAACACCTAGGTCAACGGCTTGGCGCAAGAGGGCCAGTGCCTCTGCCCGGTCGCGGGGCTCGCCCCAGAAGTCTTCCCCCGTCAGGCGCATGGTACCATACCCAGGGGTACGCGCCAGCAAGGGGCTAGCTGTATCTGCCCCAATCGTGACTACTCTGTTCATTATTACGAATTACTTAGTGGCTGGAAATCGGCGACGAGCCGTGCGCTTTGCGATAAGCAGAAGGGGTAAATCCCGTGAAGCGCTTGAAGAACTTCGTGAAATTGGATACATCATAATCTAGGCGGTGAGCAATATCTCCGATAGATAAATCACTGTTAGTCAATAGATTTTTAGTTACTCGTACTATTTTTTGTTGGTAGAATTGGCAGGCGTGCTGGCCGCTGGCTAGCTTGATCACCTGACTTAAATGACCAGGGTGCAGGCAGAGCGCCGCTGCGAAGTCCTGTAGTTCATGCATTTTTTCGACCCGCCCAGCCAACAAATCATCCAGATGTTGCTCCAGCACCTGCTCAAACCGGGTAAGTATTTCTGCTTGGCGGGACAGGTAATCCAGTGGAAGAGGAAGCATGCTGCTTTGCTGTAGTACGATAGCAAAGGTCGACCATTGGATTCCGGCAAAATGGTGAAGAGTCAAGTTTTTGCCGGAAGCTCTGGCTAGGATAATGCCGGGTGAGCAAACCTTCCTGAGCACTGCACATGCGGTCTTACGCCGTTGCTTCAGGCCCCCTCTAGGCTAACGGCTCCAATACGGCTAGGCCATAGGCTTCTGTTTGAAGACGCGCTAGTTCAATCAGGTACCCATTGTGGAACAGACCTCGAATCAAGGATTCCGCTTACTTCAGGGGGTGTTGAGCTAACAGGGAAAGCCGCCGACTCAGCCTTACATTGGTTTCGCAGGCGGCTATCTCGCGTAAGCAAGCCTCTGTCGAATGGGACGGTCGGCGGATGGGCTAGCGCCCCTGCACGTCGGGGTAGAGACTCGGCACCGGGTCACTTTGCACAAACTCCTTGGTGCGCACATTCAGCATGCTCACGCAACCTCGGTAGCCGGCGCCTTGATCCACGTTCCAGACGTTGTGGGTGGCGCATGGCACTTTCTTGTAATTCCAGGTGGAGGTGTGACCAATGAAGCATTCCCGGTACCCCTTGGCCACTTGGTTGCCCTCCCACAAGTCACGGTCCCAAATCAAATCGTACGGGTCCTGCTCGGCAATGGGCCGGCGGGAATCATAGCCGCCGTGTACGTAGAGGTTGCCGGCTTCATCCTCAAAGTAAGGGAGCTGTTCGCCGAAGAACTGGCGAAAGTGGCGGGTGCGCTCGGCTGGTGGCAGCTGCTCATACGCCTCGTAGGTGGCCTGGCCCCCTTGCGTGTACCATTGCTGGTTCACCTGGGGCGGGGGCACTTGCGTGCTGAGCCATTCGGCGGCCCACCAATCATGGTTGCCTTGTAGCCAGATGCTGTTGGATAGGCTTAGTAAGCGTTCCACGCAGGCTGGGGTCTCGGGCCAGCCATCGGCCACATCCCCAAGTTGGATGAGGCGGTCAATACCGGGGCGGAAGGGGCTGCGCGCCAGCACTTGTTCGAGCGCGCGAGCTGCGCCGTGCAGGTCGCCGATAACGTACGTTTCCATGAGCAAAGGCAGAAGCGAAAGCGGTGGGAACAGAAGCAGCAAGAAACAAAACTAAGTAACAACTACTTCGTTCGGCGTGAGATAGGCGCGCTGGAGGCGACGAGAAGGCGAGCCAGGAGTTCTTACCCAGCGCCGCAGGTACTAGCTAACGCAGGCCTAGGCTGAAGCGGGTAAAGTTTACGCTACCTTTTGGTATCCACCTACTTTTGAAAGCGGGTCCGTGGCAAGACTCTCTCAAAGACGGGGCAAGTAGACTTGCACGTCGAACAGCTCCGTTGTGCTAGCTTTGCCGCGTAGCGCTTGTCCGCCTAGAGCCGTAAACTGGAATTCTGGCTGTTCACCTAGCTGTTGGCGCAATGCAGCCGAAATCAGAAAACGGCTACCTAGGCTATTGCACTGGGCCTGAATGCGCGCCGTGGTGTTGAGCACGTCGCCGTGGTAAACTACCTCCCGATGTAACGTGCCCACCAGCACGGTCGTGACCATGCCGCCGTGCGCTCCGGCCTTGAATGAGGGCACCACTCCGTACGCGTCTTGGTACGCCTGGTGCCGCTCAGTAATAGTCCGCTGCATCTCAAAAAAGCAATGTAGGCAGTTCGCATACTGCCGCCCCGTTGCGGCGGGCCAGGTGACCACCACTTCATCGCCCACGTACTGGTACACCTCCCCACGGGCGGCCGCAATGGCCGGGCTCACGTCACGAAAAAAGTCGCATACGAGGCGGCTGTAGCGGTCATTCCCGAGGGCCTCGGCTAGGTGCGTCGAGTCCTTCAGATCGACGAAGAGAAAAATGCGCTCTTCGGTTTCTGGCTGCTGATAACGGCCTCGTAGCAGCTCTTGCAAGCGACGGCGGCTCATACCTTGCAGTAATTGCCTCAGCAGGGTAGTAACCAATACTGCTAGGGCATAGACAATGGGCACCAGCAACACCCGCCGCAACGGTTCGGCGGTGGCGTTAGCCGGCTCCGTCCAGAGTTGTGGCAGTCCTAAGCGGTGCGCAATCAGGCGAAAGCCGCCGTAGAGCAGCAGCAGTACGAAGCCATGCCCCACGCCTTGGAGCGCCGTGGCCAAACGCAAGGACATGCGTTGCACTAGCGCGGGAAACACAAGTACCTCGAGCACGCCCAGCGCCCAGCCGATCGGTAGTCCTACAAGGGCGAGTGGCAACAGGGCGCGCGTCGGTACCCACAGCAGCAGTGCCAGAGCTAACAGGACCCCTACGAACGCGCCCCCAATGCTGCCAATGGTTTGCAGCACATGACGGCGAGCGGCCCAGAACCGGGCAGCACGAGCCGCAGAAACCTTACTAGAAGAGGACATGCACGAGGACGATAGCCACTGCGCACTGGCAGCGGTCTGCAGGAAGGGAAGGAAGGTGCTCCTGACATGGAGCAAAAATGTACGTGTCCATTTGATAGTACAAGCTCAAAAACGACGATTTGTGCACCTAGCTAAATCGTGGATTTTTATTATTCGATCCGGATAAATAGCAAGCTTTCAATCGGCTTTGCGCTTAGAATAGATAAGGTTTTGCTTTCGAGATTAAATGCCATAGAATGCCTCGTCCTTGTTAGCGGCTGATACTCCGTTTTGTTCAGTCAACTCGGTTGGCGTTAGGCCGAACGTTTTTTTGAAAGCGAAGGAGAAGTGCGACAGATTTTCAAAACCAACTTCTAAATAGACATCCGAGGGCCGCATTTCCCTCTTTGAAAGGAGATAGTGCGCCTGTTCCAAACGCTTTTGTTGCAACCACTTTTCCGGCGTCGTCTCAAATATTTTTGTAAAATCTCTTTTAAAGGTAGAAAGGCTGCGTCCCGTCAATTTAGCAAATGATACTAATGGTATATTATACTTAAAATTATGGTTCATGTACGTTTCTAAATCTATCTTGTGAGGTTCCTGAAAATCAAATAAGAATTTTCGGTAGATATCACCCGTTTGAAGCAATAGCTCAATTGCTTCATAAGTTTTGAGTTCCGCAATTTTCGCGTTAAGTCTTTTTGGGTTATCGATATAAGGCAATAATGAATCAAAAAATCCTTTCAAGAACAAATTACTGGTTAAGTCAATCATTGCTTCACCCTTGTAAGTACTTTGCTTGGGAACACTATTTTCGGATGCGTATTGATGTAACGTTTTTTGATCAAGAAATAGGCTGATCAACGATGGTGGCTCACCATTTGGCCCAACCTTTTTCAGCTTTTTGAACAACTCGTTCCGGCGCATTAAGCATATTGTACCTTCTTTCATGACGAAAGATCCCTCGTTTGAAAAATAATGCGACTCGCCGGACAGCATTATTCCTAGCGCGTGGTCGGGGAAGTAGTGTTCACTGCTTTGCATTTTTTGATGACCATGTGCGTACAGAAAATTATGTTGCAGAAAGACATTATCCATAGCACATTATCTTATTTGGCTCATAATTAATTTATCCATTTGCTTATCGGATAGAATTCTCTTTAAAAACAACAAAAGCAAAGAGGCCATTTGTGAAGTTGTATACCTTGTTTTTGGAGCTTTCGCTTCAATTCCCTTCTTGACAAGTTCAGCTATCACGATTGGTTCTGCTACATCCTTCGACAATCGGGTAAATAAACGATGTGTTTTGGTCGCCAATTCTTTGTAAGCGGTGTGTCCCGATACTTTAAGTAGAATATCCGTGGCCACATTTCCCCATTCCGACCGGGTGGCACCTGGCTCAACCACTATCACGTCGATACCAAATTCCTTTACTTCATTGCGCAGACTATCGCTCAACGCTTCCAAAGCAAATTTGCTTGCGTGATACCAACCACCTAGTGGAAAGGCAATCTTACCGCCAACAGACGAAATATTCACAATCTTACCGTATCTATTTTCCCGCATTTTCGGCAAAACCAGTTGGGCCAAACGCATCGCACCAAATACATTTACTTCCAATTGATAGCGTGCGTCTTGCATCGGAAGATCTTCAATTGCTCCTTCCAGACCGAAACCTGCATTGTTTACCAAAATATCAATGCTTCCTTCTTCTTCGAGAATTTGATTTACGCACGCCACCACGCTTTCGTCTTTTGTTACATCAAGCGCAATCGGTGTGATGCCGTAGCTTGTTAAAGCAAGCATTTGGTCTGTTCTGCGCGCTCCACCATAAACCGTATAGCCATGTTGCGCGAGATAAATGGCAGTCGCCTTGCCAATTCCGGCAGAAGCTCCCGTTACTAAGGCTGTCTTTTTCATGTGTTTAGGAGTTTTGTTATGTAAAATCTACATAGCAAAGGTACCGTCAGGTCTGCCGGCGCTGTTTTGTTGAAAAGTCCAAGTTTGTATGCTGAAAAGGTCAAGTAACCGTTTCGCTACGCTATTGGAGGCTAAAGCGCGGCGGGCCTAGGGTCGCAGGAAGGAGACCAGCGCTATAACGAACCAAAACAAACCGTACCTGAGTGGCTAACTCAGGTCTTGATCAGTGGTAAGCAGCTACGAAGTAAGCATCCGCCTCTGTCGGCGGGCCAGCTAACCAGTGCTAGGGTATAAAGTACGCGTAGAGTAGCCACAGGACGCTCCTACACAGGTACATGGTGGGTAAGCGTCACTCCCGTGAAACGCTAGGTACAGAAAGCTAAAGTATCCCCCCTGTTTAGGGGTATTGCTTTGCTTGCATTGAGGCTAGCAGAAATGAAACCTTTGAAAAGTTCAAGCAAATAGTGCCGCCGTGCAGTAAGATGGCGGACACGGCCCGCTACCTCACCCTCACGTTAGCTTTTTACTTTTCTCTAACAGTTCACCTCATCTCCTTTATGACCATGCTACTATCCGTATTCGCTTACTTAGGTGCTTGCCCCGGCTGAACCACTTGTAGCTACTGATTGGTTTGCTGTCCCTCGCCTTCACTGCCCCGGCCCAAGGGCAGGTGGTTAACCCCAGTCAGCAGCGTAACACCAACGTAGCCCCTAGGTCCACCAATGGGAGCCTAGCCTAGCAGCTCGTATCGACGATGTCCACCAACTCGGAGTAAATAGGCAAACCGAGGCAGCTGAGCCGGTACTAAGAAAGCGGTGAAAATGGCCTAATCGGCGGGCGTCAGCACGAGGTGCCGAGCTACGTTAGCCAGAGTAGCGGCAGCTACTCCGCTTAAAAGAAGCTAGCCTCTCCCCTCTTTTGAGCGCGGCACCAAAGGTCAGCATTCCTACCACGGGAGCAGCGAGAAGATACGAACCAAGTGCGCCATCTGCTCACACCCCAATCGGTGTCGTTTACTATCCAAATTCGGGTGTTCACGGACTTTTGTTGCTGTAAGCTAAAGAGATAACCACTTTTACTTACCCACCACTCTGGCCTCTTCCTCACCCGCTCCCGCCTCCTTTTGTGCCTGCTAGCAGCGAGTGTCAGCTTACCACCTAAGCAAGGCCCGTACGCAGCCAGTAGTTGACCAGTGCCCGCGACGACCTAGGCAGCTCAGTGACCGTCGCTTCTTCGATCCTGCGCCGAGCTAGTCCTATTTCCAGTCTTTCTTTCCTCATCCCAACTTCCTTACCCTATGGACCCATTTGTGGGAGAAATTCGCATCATGCCGTATATGCGTCGCAACCCACTCGGCTGGTTGCCTTGCGATGGTCAGCTACTGCCGCTGCAACAGAATACGGCCCTGTTTGCGCTGCTAGGCACCCGCTATGGCGGCAACGGCTCCACTACTTTTGCCCTACCGAACCTGAATGGCCGCGTTATTATGGGGGTCGACGGCTCCTACCCGCAGGGGTCGGTGATAGGGACCGAGAACGTGCTGCTGACCGAACCCCAGCTGCCGCCACACACGCACCAAATTGGGGGTCCTGTGCCAGTGTCGACCGCTGGCGGCTCAACGGGCTCACCGGCGGGTGCTTACTTTGCTAGCACCCAGGACGAAGCCTATGGCCTAGCCCCCAGCGGCAGCCAGATGGCCCCGATGGCCACCGGCACAACGGGCATCAGTGGCGGCAACGAAACCCACGAAAACCGGATGCCTTACCTAGCCCTAGGCTACTACATTTCCCTACAGGGAGTTTTTCCGCCGCGTCCATAGTCGTTTTTCTCATCCTTATCGCCAGTATTACTATGTCTACTCCTTATCTGGGTGAAGTTCGCGCGGTTGGTTTCGATTTTGCGCCCCGAGGCTGGGCCACATGCAACGGGCAGCAGCTGTCCATTAATGATAACAGCACCCTGTTCCAGCTGTTGGGCACCACCTACGGGGGCGACGGCGTCAACACCTTCAACTTGCCAAACCTGAACGGGACGGTGATCGTCGGGGCGGGGGCGGGCGGTGGGCTCAGCAACTACCCGTTGGGCCAGCGGGGCGGTACGGCCACCGTCACGCTCACCACCAATCAGCTAGCCACACACGGCCATTCTATTTCGGGGTCGTTGGCGGGTAGCACGGGCGGCACCCCTACCGACGACCCAGTGGGCCACCTGCCCGGCCAATTGGCCGGCTCCTACAACCCGTCATCGTCGCCAAGCGCTACCCTGAATGTAGCGGCCCTGACCGGTACTACAACGGTGGCCGGGAGCGGCCAAGCGCACCCTAACCTCCAGCCCTCGCTGGCGCTCAACTACATCATTGCGGTGGATGGTCTATTTCCGCCGCATAACTAACCCCACCCAGCCGCCTTCCTAGCTTTTTATTCTTTTACACTGTCATCTCATGGACGACCCGTATCTCGGCGAAATTCGCCCCATTGCTATCAATTACGAGCCTAAAGGCTGGGCCTTTTGCGCTGGTCAGCTACTATCCATCAACCAGAACGCGGCGCTGTTTACGCTGATAGGCACTACCTATGGCGGCAACGGCACCACCACCTTCGCCCTGCCCGATTTGCGTGGCCGCGTCGTGGTGGGAGCCGGCCAACTTGCTAGTGGCAGCAACTACCTCCAGGGGCAGCTTGGCGGTGCGGAACAGGTGAGCTTGACCAGGGGCCAGCTACCCGCCCACAACCACAACTTCTCGGCCACGCTGCAAACGGCCACAGAAGCTGAACGGCCGACTGCCAGTGCGGGGCTACCAGGGCCAGGCGTAGCGGCGCTCTACACCGATGGCCCAGCCAATGCCCCCATGGGCACCGCCTTGCCGCCTGCCACCAGCAACGCGGGAGGAAGCCTAGGGCACGAAAACCGCCAGCCCTACGTCGCGCTCAACTACGTTATTGCCCTCACCGGTGTTTTCCCCTCGTTCCAGTAGCGCGGGGCTTTTTGTTATCTGCTTCCTGCTAGCCATGCTCCGGCTGGAGCCCGGTGCACGAGTCAGCCTAGCTTTAGCTGGGCGGTGCTGTTTACTATCCTATTTACGTTACGGAGCTATTCTATGCGCGTGGCCGTTATCATTAGCAGCCTACTAGGCTGGCCCCTGCTACAAGACTTGCTAGCGCAGGATGTAGTAGCCAGCGTGGCCGTGCCAGTTACCGGCCGAGAGGGCTCGGAGCAGGTGCGCGAGCTGCTGACGCAGCAGGGGCTAACCGCGCACCCCCTGACGCGGGCGGGGCTGACCACCGAGCTGACTGAATGGATAACCACCACGCAGCCCACGGCGGTGCTGGTGCTCACCTTTCCGTGGCGGGTGCCGGCGGCAGTGCTGGCGTTGCCGCCCCAGGGCTTTCTTAACTTCCACTTTGCAGCCCTGCCGGGCTACCGGGGGCCGGAGCCTACGTTCTGGCAACTGCGCAACGGCGAGCCAGCCGGAGCCGTGACCGTGCACCGCATGGCCGCCGACTTTGATACGGGGCCGGTGCTGGTAGCGCTGCCGGTGCCCATCCGTCCCCACGACACCCACGGGCTGCACCGGGGGCAGCTAGCTTTGGCGGGCGTGCAAGCTGGCCGCCAGTTGCTGGCCGGCTTGCGCGGCACGGCGACCCTGCCAGAACAGCCCCAGGACGAGGCAGTAGCTCGCTACTGGCCCCGCCCTACTTTAGCCGACCTGTGCGTACGCTGGGCTGAACCAGCCGAAGCCATTGCCCGCCTAGCACGGGCCGCTAACCCCTGGAACCGGGGCGCGCTAGCTACCCTGCGCGGACAACTGCTGCGCGTGCTGAGCGCCACCCCCCGCCCCGAAACCGTAGCCGCCCCGCCCGGCACCGTGGTGCTGGCCGCGCCCGGCCAGGCCCTGCTGGTAGCCTGCGGCGACGGGCAGGTGCTGCAACTAGACGTGGTAGCCTTGGACGAAGGCTATTTCAGCGGCGGGCAGCTAGCAGGGCTAGGAGTGCAGCCGGGCGAAGTGCTAGGTACGCCGCCGACCACGCCTTCGGGCTGATGGCAGTTGCTACCGGGAGCTACGCCAACTAGCTGCGCTCTACAACCTAGCTAACAACACCTTACAGTTTTTCAATTACCCACTCCATCCCTACCGCAGACTTCTGCGCAAGCTAGCCTGACCCAATTATACTGCGTCAGGCTGCTTTAATCCGCGGCAACCGCGCGCTACGCACCCCATTCGCCACGCAGCCGTCTAGGTCGGTTGGCAATGCCTTGGCACCTTCCCGACCTAGATTCTCGCTCTTCTTTCTATCCCCATTCTCTTTCGTATGAAGCACTTTTCCTTTTTGAAACCACTCTTGCTGCTGCCGCTTTTGCTGGCGGCCTGGGGGACCCGCGCTCAAACGCTGCTGCAAAAGCAGTCGTTTGAGAACGGTGAAGCGGTAAACTATACCGCCAACGTTCTCCTGCAAGACAACAACGTGAACTGCCCCGGCAACGCGTATTGCACCACCAGCACCGGTACCATTCAGAAGTATAACCAGTACTTTCAGCGGGTAACGGAGCCGGGCACGACCAGTCCGCCCAACACGCTGCCCACCACCCAGGCCTCGGGCATTATGAGTGACGTGTGGCCTAGCAAGCCGTTGGTGGCTGGCTCCGGCATTGGTCTCAACCTCGATGGCGCCTACTTCTGGGCGGCCGAGGGCACCCAGGGCGGCAACAACACCTACCGCGCTCCTGGCTCCGTGCGGCTCAACACCCTGAACGTAGCCGGCCAGGCTAACCTACAAGTGGTGGTGGCGCTGATGGCGCCGCGCTACGATGCGGGCGGCAATAATGGCGCATACCGGACCACCGACACTGTGCAGGTACAGGTGCGTCTGAACGGGGCAGGCGCGTGGCGCACCATTGGGCGCTTTTTTACTGACCTAGCTACGGGGGGCTCTACCGGCAACCTGCGACGCACCATCGGCAACAGCAGCAACCCACAATACATCACGGATGTGATGAGAGACTTCACCTTCGACGTGGGGTCGTCGGCCAACACAATGGATACGCGGGTGGTTGTGTCGACCAGCGGCACCAGCCGCGAAGTAGCTTTCGACAACATCCGGGTCTACGGCACGGCGGCCAGTGGCACGCCGCCGGTAGTGGCCAACATTGAATCAACACCGCTGGCGTACAGCGAGGGCGCACCAGCTACGGCAATTACCAACACCATCACCGTATCGGACAACGACAGCCCTACGCTGAGCAGCGCTAAAGTGGAATTTGCGAGCGGTTTCGACTCGTCGGAAGACCGGCTGATCTTTATTACCCAAGACGGCATTACGGGTTCTTATAACACCGGCACAGGTGTGCTGACGCTGTTGGGCACGGCCCCTCTGGCTACCTACCAAGCGGCGCTCCGCTCGGTGCGGTACCAGAACGTTGATGCCATCAGCGCCTCGGCTGGCAACCGCGTCGTCAGCATCTCAGTAACGGACCCGACCAACCTGACTTCCTCACCCGTTACGCGCACCATTGCGGTGACGACCGCGCTTGATGCGGCCAGCAACTTGCCCTACACCGACGACCTCGAAACCAACGGTGAAGGCACACGCTACGCCTCTAACACCTACGTGGCCGCCAACGGCAGCGCCTGGCTGCGCACCAACGTCAACCCCTACTCGGAACCCGTAACGGCCACGACCTTCAGCAACATCAGCGGCAGCTACTATTGGTACGGCACCGTCACCAACAACAGCCTCAACCCAAGTACCCCGAGGCTAGGTGTGTTCACGACCAAGCAGGTGAACACGAGCGGCTACGTTAATTTGAAGTTTACCGTCCGGCTAGGAGCTACCAACACCGGTGGCGCGGCTGCCGGCAACGCACGAAACGCAACCTGGATAACGAGCGAATACTTTAAGCTGTATTACCGCACGGCAGGCAGCAGCACCTGGACGCCATTTGGCTCGTTCCGGGGCACTTCGACGGGCTCATTAGGGGTTAGCCCCGGCGTGCTACGCCAAGACACAGACCCTAATGCGAGCACCGGCGTACCGACCGGCACGGCCCTCAGCCCCGCAATGACCGATTTTGAGTTTACGTTGCCCAGCAGTCTGAACGGGCAGATCCTAGAATTTCAAATGGTGCTCAACAGCGGCGACATTACCAACGACTTTGCCTTCGATAATATCCGGGTAACGGGCACGCAGGTAGTAGCTCCATCAGTCATGACCGCTACCGCGGCCCTTATCACTAGCACCAGTGCCACGCTGGGCGGCAACGTAACCAGCGACGGTAACACGGCCCTGACCGACCGGGGCGTGGTGTACAGCAGCACTAATACTACGCCCACTATTGCCGATACGAAAATCACCATTGGTGCGGCTCCTTTCGCCACGGGCACTTATAACCAACCCGTTACGAACCTAGCTCCCGGTACCATCTACTACGTGCGGGCCTATGCCACCAACAGCATCGGCACGAGTTATGGCACGGTCGTGAGCTTTTCGACGGCGGCTACCGTGCCGGCCGTCACGACGGATACTCCCGCCAGTATCACAGGGACCAGCGCTGTGTTGGGGGGCAACGTAACAGCCACGGGCGGAGCTAGCATCACCGACCGCGGCGTGGTTTATGTACAGGGCGCGGCCACCCCAACGATCAGCAATACGAAGGTAACGATTGGCACGAACGCAGGTACGGGCTCCTTTTCGCAGGCAATAACGGGCCTGCCCGGCAACACAACCTACACCGTGCGCGCCTACGCTACCAATAGCGCCGGCACGGCCTACGGGGCCAGCCAAACCTTCACCACCCTCAACAACCCGCCCACGGCCAATCCCGACGCGGTGACCGTGAGCGAGGACAGTGGCCCCACGGTGGTCAATGTGCTATTGAATGACACGAGCGCGCCCGACCTCAACGAAACGCTGACCGTAACGACCGTCACCCAGCCCGCTAATGGCACCGCCACCCTGACCAGCGGCATAGTAAGCTTTACCCCGAGCGCCAACTTCACCGGCACGACGACGTTTGACTATACTATTTCAGACGGCAACGGCGGCACGGCCACCGCAACCGTAACCGTGACGGTAACGCCCGTGAACGATGCACCCGTGGTGACGACCACCGCCGGTAGCACCGCCTTTACGCCGGGCGCGGGTGGCGTGGTCATCGACAACGGCCTCACGGTAGCGGACGTGGATAACACCACGCTGAGCTCAGCCACGGTAAGCATCAGCAGCGGCTTCGTGAGTAGCCAGGATGTGCTGAGTGTTACCCCAAGCAATGGTGTAGCTGGCACCTATACCTTCGCCACGGGTATACTAGCGTTGACGGGCACTGCTACGGTGGCCCAGTACCAGGCCATTCTGCGCAGTGCAACCTACAGAAATTCGTCGGCTGCGCCGAATACGGCTACCCGCACGGTGTCGTTTGTGGTGAATGACGGGGCCCTCACTAGTACGGCTGCTACGAAAAACATCACGTTTGCCGCCACCACAACGGTAGTTTCCATCGAGCGAGCCGGCGCTTCCCCGACCAACGCCAGCACGGTTGCTTATACCGTCACCTTTGCTAGCACGGTAACGGGGGTGAGTACAAGCAATTTCCTGGCGAGCAGCACCAACCTGACGGGTACCGCCGTAGCGTCTGTTGCTGGCTCAGGTGCTAGCTATACTGTAACGGTTACGACGGGCATCTTGAGTCCCGGCACCACGGGCAGTGTGCAGCTGCAATTCCAGAATAGCACCGGCATCTCGCCTGTGGTAACCAACCCGGGCCTCACCAGCCTAGCTTACAGCATCGACCGCGACGGACCCACGACGGCTATCAGCAGTACGGCGGGGCCGTCGGGCAGCAGTACGGGTACCGTGCCTATTCCTTTCGCGGTGACGTTTTCAGAAAGCGTAACGGGCTTCACGGCCACCGACATCACGGTAACGAACGGCGCAGTAACCAGCAACGCCGTCAGCGGCAGTGGCACTACGTATACCTTCAGCGTGACGCCCACCGCCAGCGGGCTCGTGACAGTGAACGTGCCCGCCAACGGGGCCCAGGATGCGGCCGGCAATGGCAACGTGGCCGCCGCCCCTTTTAGCATCACCTACGCCCAACCCCTCACGGCAGCTCCGGTGATTACAACCCCAGCCAACAACAGCACGGTTAGCACGCGCACGCCTACCTACCAAGGCACTGCCCCCGCCGGCAGCCTCGTGACGGTGTACGTGGACAATACCAACATCGGTACCACCACGGCCACGGGTGGTAGCTTCAGCCTACTCCAACCCACCGAGCTTAGCGGAGGTCTGCACAGCGTGTACGCCACCGCCCAACTCAGTGGCTTAGTGGTGAGTAACAACAGCGCTACTATTACCTTCACCGTAGACGTAGCACCCACGACAACATCCCTCTATCGCTTGCACGCCGGGGGCGGGGCCTTGAATACGAGCCTGGGTCAATTTGCGGCCGACCAGTACTTCAGCCCCAGCCGCACAGGCGCAAACAGCGGTCCAATTGCCGGCACTACGGACGATGCCTTGTACCAGACCGAGCGGTTTGAGGGCGCCTTCGGCTACAGCTTACGGGTGCCCAACGGCACCTACCAAGTCGTGCTGCACTTCGCTGAGCTCTACTGGACTCAGCCCGGCCAGCGCCTCTTCGACGTACGGGCCGAAAACCAGCTCGTCTTGGACAACTACGACATCCTCAAGAAGGTCGCCCCGTTCACGGCTACTACTGAGACCTTCTCGGTCGTGGTGACCGATGGGGTGCTCAACCTAGACTTGTCGGCCCTGCAGAGCGACGGGGGCCGGGATGCGGCCAAGCTCTCGGCCCTGGAAGTGCTTTCCCGCAGCAGCGGCCCCAATCAACCGCCTGTTCTTGCCAACCAAAGCTTCTCGGTGGTCGAGGGCAGCGCCGCGGGTACGCTGGTGGGCACCGTGGTGGCTTCCGACCCGGATGCCGGGCAACGCCTCACCTACAGCCTGACGGCGGGCAACACGGACGGGGCCTTCACCTTCGTGGGCAATCAGCTGCAAGTGGCCAATGCGGCAGCTGTGCGCTCGGCCACCTCGCCCTTCACCCTCTCGGTGCGCGTCACCGATGACGGGCAGCCCGCGCTGAGTGCCACGGCCACGGTCACCGTGAACGTGACGCCGGGCATGCAGGTGCTCTATCGCCTGCACGCCGGTGGCCCGGCCGTGAACACCAGCCTCGGTTCGTTCACCGCTGATCAGTACTTCTCGCCCAGCCGTACGGGCGCGAACAGCGGGCCGATTGCCGGCACCACGGATGATGCCTTGTATCAGACCGAGCGGTTTGAGGGCGCGTTTGGCTACAGCCTGCGCGTACCCAACGGCACCTACCAAGTGGTGGTGCACTTCGCTGAGCTCTACTGGACTCAGCCCGGCCAGCGTATCTTCGACGTACGGGCCGAGAACCAGCTGGTGCTCGACAACTACGACATTCTAAAGAAAGTGGCTCCGTTCACCGCTACGACTGAGACCTTCTCGGTGGTCGTGACCGATGGGGTACTCAACCTGGACTTGTCGGCTCTCGAGAGCGACGGGGGCCGGGATGCGGCCAAGCTCTCGGCCCTGGAAGTACTCGCGCCGAGCAGCCGTGCTAGCACAAGCCTAGCCAGTAACGCAGTGCTGGCCACCACCGCCTCGAGCCGGCTCGCCGCGCGGCTAGAAGCAGCACCGAACCCCTCCGCCGACCTAGTCCGCGTCAGCTTCCAGCTTCCGAGTGCGGAAGCCTACACGCTGGCGGTGTATGATCTGACGGGGCGCACGCTGAGCCAGCAGGGCGGCCAGCCGGTAGCTGCGGGCGAACGCCAGCAAGTGCGTCTATCGTTGGGGGCCTACCCGGTGGGCGTGTACCTAGTGCGCCTGACCACGGCCTCCGGCACCCAGCAGGTGCGCCTAGTCAAACAATAAACGACGGAGCGCGCTACGGCACCCACCTAGTGTGGTGCCGACCACTACCCGGCCCGGCAAAGGACTTCTCGTCGTTTGCCGGGCCGCGGTGCGTCTGGGCCGTGGCACTCCGCACATCTGGGCAGTGAGGCCACTACCTACTTCGCCTTCCAAAACGATTTGCTGCGTTTGGTGAACACAGCGCTCAACACCATGAGCCTAGAATGGTGGTCACCGAGGCAAGCTGGCCTTGGACGACGGGAGGGTCTGATAATAGGCCGCCAATGCCTTGCGGGAGCGGGTCAGCATTTTGCCCGCAGCTACGAACCAGTTCCAAACCTACCGAACGTAGCAGCGCTGGACACAAAGCAAAATAGTCGACAAGTACCTCAAAATCAGCTTCCGGCTGCAAGGGTCCTCGTTACTAGCGTACTCGCCTGTAATGTTGGCGTAGAGGCCAATGATAACCTGCTCTTCCTCAGAAAATAGGCGTAGCGCGTTTCGTACTCAAAGTACCCATACCCCCGCATAAGGCTGTGCAACTCGTGGCCCTGCGAAAAGTATTCGTGCACTACTATCGTAAAGCTGGGTGCCTCAAACTGCAACTAGCGGCTTCGACCACCCGCCGGGGCTTAGATCGTGGAGGCGGGATAATAGCTCATGACCGGGGAAGTAGACAGTATCATCCCCGCTGTTGGTTTAGACCAGCGCCTTTTCGCGGGCAAGTTGCTTGTACTTCTCCACAGCCGCGTCTTTGTCCGTCTGAAGTTCTGCCATTAAGCTAGGGTCCACAATAGCAGGGCAATGCTTAGCTCCCCACAGCACAAGCTCGACAATAATCGGGACGATATCTACGCCTTTTTCCGTCAGGCGGTAGGTGAACTTCGATTTCTTATCAGCGGCCACGGCTTTGGTTAAGAGGCCTTGTGCCTCTAAGACGGCTAGGCGGTCGGCCAGAATGTTGGTCGCTATTTTCTCTTCCGATTGCAGAAACTGCCCATAGGTCGTCTTACCGGCGAACACCATGTCTCGCAGAATCAGCAGGGTCCACTTGTCCCCGAGTACGTCGAGCGACGTGCTTACGGGGCAGGTCGAACGCTGTTTGAACTCTTTCATACCAATAATTTATTTTTACTTGCTTTTTGCAAGTTATTTATTTTACATTTGCACTTGCAATTCGCAAGCAAATATACAGATGTTTTGATCCTGCCACTATAGGGAGCCTGTCTGACTTAGGTTTTCTCCTTTTTGTTCAACACCCCACTTAACAGCCCCATGCCAGCAACCGCCCCTTCAATCCCGACAGCAGTTTCAGAAACAGTTCCGTACCCTGCGCCGGCCACGAGCTACTGTTAACGCTAGATAAGTGATTCACCGCCATCGAGCCGATTGCCCTCGCCTAGGTAGGAAAGGCGGCTAGGCGTTCTACCGGCCGCGGAGACGCAGTATCGGCCGCGCCTAGTAGATGTCCCGCGAGCCCCAAAAGCCATACTAGGTAGAGACCTCTTCAATGCTGAGATACTCCAGCGCTTGCAACACAAGTACTTACTGCCTTTTACGGCTTACCCAACCCCCTTCTTTTAGGCGGTGAGCCCCATTTTGTTCTTCTCACCACATTACTTTTTGCCGACCACACAGGAGTGGTCTTTATTTCTCTCTAACCATGATTTTAGTAACTGGAGCCACCGGTGGCTTGGGCCACGAAACCATCGACTGCTTGCTCACGACTACACCTGCCACAGAAATCGCCGCTCTGGTGCGCGACGTCAACAAAGCCACGGACCTCGCAGAGCGGGGCGTCGACGTGCGGCAAGCCGACTACTTTGACCACCCCGCGCTGGTACAGGCCTTCCGGGGCGTCGATAAGGTGCTGCTAGTTTCCGCCGTGGCCTTTACCGACCGAGTGCACCAGCACCGCAACGTTATCGATGCAGCGAAGGAAGCTGGGGTAAAGCACCTGTTCTACACCAGCATCCAGCGCAGCACCGATTTTATAATGCAAGAGGTTACGGAAAGCGACCTGGCCACGGAAGCCTATCTCAAAGCGTCCGGGCTGGTCTACACTATCCTCCGAAACGGCTACTACTTCGAAGGCTTAAGGTACCTAATTGGGAGTGAGGTGCCGGAGGCAGAGGTACGCTTCCCGGCGGGAGAAGGCAAAATAGCCTTCGTTAAGCGGACCGAACTGGCTGCCGCCACGGCGACCCTGCTGACCAGTGAAGGCCATGACAACCAAGAGTATACTCTGACCGGGAGCGAAGCCTATTCGTTTCACGACATCGCTCAGGAATTGTCCGAGTTAGCGGGTCGGCCCATCACCTACCACAGCAGCGAGCTAGCCCCCTACATCGCGCAGACAGTAGCCGCTGGCTTCCCCGAACCCGTCGCCAACTTCTTCGCCCAGTGGGGTGCTGCCGCCCAGCACGGCATGCTGGCCGGCACGGATGATACCGTGGAGCGGCTGCTAGGTCGCAAGCCCACTTCGCTGCGGGAGTACTTGAAAACGACGTATTTCTCGGGTAGCTAACTGCTCGTTGTGGCGGCCGCTATCTGGGCTTGCCAGCCAACCGAGTCAGCCCAGTAAATTATCTCGGAATGCCCGTGCTTGCTTCCAGCCGCGCCCTATCCGCCTTTTTCTGCTTGCTGGCCCGCACGTTCAGTATTCCTTCAAACCTACTACTATGTCTCCTATAACCATTGGCTTTATCGGACTGGGCCGCGTCGGCAAGGCGCTGGCCGAGAAGAGTATGCGAGCGGGCAACCGCGTCCTTCTTAGCAATAGTCGAGGGCCCGCCTCGCTGACCAGCTACGTGGCCGAGCTAGGCCCGTTGGCTTCGGCGGGCACCGTCGCCGAGGCGGCCCAGGCCGAGGTAGTGTTCCTGTCCGTGCGCTGGGCCGACATCAGCCAGGCCCTACAAGGCCTTCCCAACTGGGAAGGCCGCATCGTGGTCGACACGACTAACCCTATCCTGGCTGATGGCACCTTCGTGGACCTAGGCGAGCGGACGTCGAGCGAGTTGGTGGCGGCTCAGCTGCTGGGCGCCCGGGTGGTCAAGGCCTTCAACAGCTTGTTTGCCGCCTGGATGGAAGATGAACCCGTGCAGCCAGCGGGGAAGCGGGTCGTGTTCGTGAGCGGCGATGAGGCAGAAGCGAAAAACACGGCTAAGGAACTGATTGCTGCTATGGGCTTTGCCCCCATCGACCTAGGTGGGCTAGTGGAGGGCGGCCGGCTTCAACAAGCCGGCAAGCCCCTAGCCGCTCTCAACTTACTACTCACTAATTAACTACCTAGCCATGAATGCGCTTACGTATCAGCACGCCCACGAACTAGCTGAGTTCGACCTTCACCTACAAGAGGTGCCGCTGCCCACGCTACGAGATTCCGATTTGCTGATTCGCGTCCAAGCCTTTGCCGTAAACCCCGGTGATACGGTTATCCGCCGGTTTCAGTCGGCGGCTCCGGGCCAGGCAGTGATACTAGGTTGGGAGTTCGCTGGCATCGTCGAGCAGGTAGGCCCGCACACCACGGGGTTTCAACCGGGCGATGCGGTATATGGCGCCGGCGACTTGTCACGAGACGGCAACTACGCCGACTACGTGGCGGTCGATTATCGGGTGGTAGCCCGCAAACCCGCTAACCTATCGTTCCCAGAAGCTGCCGCCCTGCCCATGAGCTTCCAGACGGCCTGGGGCGCCTTACTACGCAACGACAATCAGTTGCCCGCGGGCGTAGGCACCGTCCTGGTGCTGGGCGGAGCCGGCGGCATTGGGTCCATCGCTATCCAGCTGCTGAAAACCCACACCAACGCGATGGTCATTGCTACGGCTTCGCGCCCGGCCTCCAAACAGTGGGTAGCGGCCATGGGCGCCGATATGGTGCTAGACCACAGCCAGGACCTCGCCGCGCAATTGGCGCAGCACGGAATCGAGCGGGTAGATATGGTATTGGCAACCCGCTCCTCTGCCAGCCATTTGGCCGTCATTCCGCAGTTGCTAAAGGCCTACGGACACCTCTCCTTGCTGGATGTTCACCAAAGCTTGGATGTCAGCGGTTTGACACACCATTCTATTTCCGTGCATCTAGAAAATGTATTTACCCGAGTAATCACCAACCAGCACCCTGAGCAGCAAGGTCTAATCTTGCGTGAACTCACGAAGCTGGTAGAAGCGGGCAAGGTTACCTCTACCCTGCAGAAAACCTTGTCCGGCTTAACCAGCGAGAACATCCGCACAGCCCATGAAGTCCTGGAAAAAGGCGAAATGATTGGGAAACTCGTGCTGGATCTAGGGAGTGCCCGCTAACTAGCTACCAGCTCACCAAGTCAACAGCGCACAGAGAGGTTATTACCCGTTGCGCAGCCAGCAGAAGGTTGAAGCTACATGATACAAAGGCTCAGCAGTTGCATAAGCAGGTCTAGGGTAAGAGCATTACTAACTAACCGGCTAGGGTAACTAGCGCTGTTTCCTAAGTATATCTTTCAGAAAACCTACCCTATTCTTGAACTAGAAGAGGCGTCGCACGGATTTCTACTTTACCTAGTAAAGCATTGAATGCTAAGACGCTACCTAGCCATTCGCGCAACAGGCTATTGGGCATAGAAATGCAAACGGATGCGTTTCCTACACCAAGTGACGAAACGCAAGGATACTACCACAAAGTACCCAGTAGCCGCTTCAGGGTTTATGCGACTGTCATCGGCACAATCTGGCTCAGCGCACTGGCGTGGTCTACCAGGATGGCCTCACCATTGGGCAGCTGGGTGTGGCCTTCCAGAAGGTCAACTGTGGCTTGGGCTAGGTCTTCGGGCGTAACCAGTTGCTTGCTTGGGTTGATGGCCGCTGCGTAGCCGGCTTTGGCAGTTGCGTCGCTGTCGGTCTGGCGGTCGGCCATGGGGGTGTCAGTCATCCAGGGGCAGACAGCGTACACGCGCAGGTGCTGGTCGGCGTAGCCTGCCGCCGCGGCCCGCGTGAGGCTGAGCACGGCCGCCTTGCTAGCCCCGTAGATGGCAGCCTGCGGAATGGGGTTGGTGGTACCGACAAAAGAGCCGATGTTAATAATTACTCCGTTTTGCTGACGCACCATCACCGGCGCGGCGTGCTTGATGGCGAGGAACACACCTTTCACATTAACGGACAGTACGCTATCAATTAGGGCGGCTTCGGTACCTTCGAACCCACCCATGCCACCTTCCACGCCCGCATTATTGATGAGGTAGTCTAGGCGGCCGTAGCGGTCCACGGCAGTGGCTACCAACCGCTGCACGTCGCTTTCTTGGCTGACGTCGGCAGGCACAAACAAGGTGTTGCCGCCCAGTTCTGCAGCAGCGGCTTCGCCACGCTGCTGGTCGCGGCCGGCAATGAGGACGGCAGTACCGTTGGCGACTAGGGCCTGAGCAATGGCCCGGCCAATGCCTGTGGCGCCGCCCGTAACAATGGCTACTTTCTGTGGGGAGGTTGACATGAGATAGTTGATTATGAAAACTTAGTTGAGGCGAAAGGCTTTGCGGTAATCCAGCGGGGAGAGGCTGGTTTTGGCTTTGAACAGGCGGGTGAAAGACTGTGGGTGGTTGAAGCCCAGCAAAAAAGCAATTTCACTCACGCTCAACTCGCTGGTCGTTAGCACCGTTTTTGCCTTTTCCAGCAAATGCTGATGAATGTGCTGCTGCGCGTTCTGGCCCGTTAGGCTCTTGAGCATGCTGCTCAAATAGTTGGGCGACATGGCCAGCTGCTCGGCTAGGTACTGCACCGTGGGCGGGCCAGCTTCGGTTAGCTGCTCGCTGCCGAGGTAAGCTGTCAGCAGGGTTTCTAGCTTTTCCAGCAACGTATGGTGCACCACTTGACGCGTCAGAAACTGCCGGTTGTAAAACCGCTGGCAGTAATCCAGTAGCAGCTGGATGTGCGAGAGAATGATGGTGTGGCTCAAGGAGTCGATGCCGGCGCGGTACTCCTGCTGCAGCGTCTGAATAAGGAAGTCCACAACGGCTTCTTCTTTCTCCGAGAGGTGCAGCGCTTCGTTGACGGCGTAGGAGAAAAAGTCGTACTCCTTCATCTTCTTGGCCAGGGGCGAGCTGGCGATGAAGTCCGGGTGCACGACCAGCCACCACCCCGTCAGGTGCAAGCCATCCACGATGTCGGTGGTCACCACTTGGCCGGGGGCGAAAAAGGTCATTATTCCTTCGTCGAAATCATAGGAGTTCTGCCCATACTGCATTTTCCCTTGGAAATTCTTCTTCAGGGCAATGCAGTAAAAGTTGTAGACCACGCTCCGCAGCTTCTCATCGGAAAAGCAGGTGATTTCGGCGAAGTCGATGACGCTCACCAGGGGGTGCTCAGGCTTGCCGATTTCCAGCAGCCGGTGCAGCTCAGAGATAGAATGAATGGTGTACGGCTTCGTCATGGATCCTTCAAGGTTGCTCCAAGCCATAAGGATAGGCTACATAGCGGCTGCTTATCCCTCTGTGGTGGAGTGATGCAAAGGTCTGATAACAAATAGCGGCTGGGTTAACCAAAACCGCGTTTGTTGTAACCAAAACCACTACCTGCTAGTGATTTCGGCAGCGGCTGACTAAGAATGACGCCCAATTGCCAGGCTCTTCAATGAAAGCCGGTATGCTTGCGGATGCGGCTGAGGGTTTCGCGGGAGAGGCCTAGGTAAGAGGCAATCATGTGCAGCGGGATGCGCTGGTAGAAATCGGGGAAGGCCTTTACAAACTCCTCGTAGCGCTCTTCCGCGCTGTGGCTGATGGCCGTGTAGAGCCGGTTGACCTGAGCATCCAAGTAGTGACCGGCTAATTGATTTTCTAGGGCGTTGAAGGTCGGAGCTTCCTTTTTCAGCCGCTCGAAGTTTTCCCTTGACCACAACAGCACCTGAGTGTCTTCCAGCGCATCGATAGCCCCTTTGGCCGGCAGCCCAGTGCGGAAGCTTTCGGCGTCGGTAATCCACCAGATCTCAACCGCAAAGCGCATGATGTGTTCCTGTGCTTGCTCATCGGTGCGGTAGAGGCGCAAGCAGCCGCTCACGACAAAGGCCATGTCCCGGCATACGTCACCTTGCCGCAATAAATATTCTCGGCGCTTGAGCTTTTCACTACCGCCCCCGCCTCTATCTGCTCCAACTCATCGTCGGTAAAAGCGGCTTTGGAAGTCAGGTACTTTCGGAACCGTTCAATCATGGCTTCGCACGTCGTTTAACGCAGCAGGCTACGCGGGCCATGTAGCTGCGTTGGATGAAAAAAGGGCTACGCAAATAAGCTAATTCCGCATTTGACTTAGTAAACCATCAGGGCCGGGCTTTGGCCGCAGGGCTGGATGAGAATACCGCGGGGCTTGTCTAAATATCTAAAGTCTTCGATTACCCGCAGGTACGGGCAGCTGTTGCGGGCGAGTGCACTAGCAACCTAGCTATTTGAGCTAGCTCATATGCTGTATGGTCGCGCGACCTACGGCCTTTGGCAATCCTTGCTAGGCCTGCAGAGCCGGAAGATTTAGTGACAAATGTCCTCGTTTTGCCCCCGGCACTCCCCCCAATTTTGCCTTATCAAACGGCCCTACCTATGAAATCGGCAGTGGCGTTTGCCTTCTCAACTAAACTGAAAGAATGAGCAAGCTCAAGAACAAGGTCGCGGTAGTTACCGGGGCCTCCAAAGGCATCGGCGCGGCCATTGCCACCTTTTTTGCCGCCGAAGGGGCTAGCGTGGTGGTGAATTATGCCGCCAGCAAGGACGGGGCTGATGAAGTAGTCCAGGCCATTAGGGCTTCTGGCGGCACGGCTATTTCGGTACAGGCCGATGTATCGAACGAAGCCGATGTGCGCCGACTATTTGCCGAAACCCAGGCGGCGTTCGGCACCTTGGATATCCTGGTCAACAATGCCGGCATTTATGACTATGCTCCCATTGAAGCGGTGTCAGCTGAGTCCTTTCGGCGGCAGTTCGATATCAACGTGTGGGGCACGGTACTCGCCATTCAGGAATCGTTGAAACTCTTTGGCGCGGCCGGTGGCAACATCATCAATATCAGCTCCGAAGCTGGCAGAAACCCTCTCCCTACTGGCTCCATCTATTCGGCCTCCAAAGCCGCCTTGGATGCCCTCACGACATCGTTGTCGAAGGAGTTCAGCGGCCGCAACATCCGCGGCAATTCGATTCTGCCCGGCATTGTGGACACGGAAGGGTCCCGCAGTGGAGGCTTTATCGGCAGCGAGGCAGAAACCCGCTTAGTGGCAACCACTCCCCTTGGTCGGACGGGTCAGCCCGCCGATATCGCCAAAGCAGCCGTCTTCCTGGCGTCGGAAGATGCCGCCTGGATTACGGGGGAGAAAATATCGGTATCCGGCGGCATCTATGGTTTGTAAAATAGTTCAACCCAACAATACGGACGCTAAGCTTCAAGCTCCATGGAACAGAACAATAATAACGGTGTCCTGCAAAAGCCGCTAGGTTCGGGATTTACTGCGACCTCTACGGCTAGTGAGGTTATCCAGGGAATAAGTCTGGCCGGCAAGGTGGCCATCGTCACGGGCGGGTACACAGGCATTGGCTTAGAGACCACCAAAACATTAGCTGCCGCTGGGGCCACCGTCGTGGTGCCCGCCCGGAGCTTGGAGAAAGCTAGGGAGAATTTGGCGGGCGTGGCCAACGTGGAACTAGCAGAACTGGATTTAATGAATCCAGATTCTATAGACGCCTTTGCAGCCACGTTTTTGGCTTCGAGCCGGCCGCTGCATTTGCTCATTCACAATGCAGGCATCATGTTCGTGCCCCTGCGTCGAAACAGCCGGGGCATCGAGTCGCAACTAGCTACGAATTACCTAGCTCCTTTTCAGCTAACGGCCCGCTTGTGGGAGGCGTTGAAAAGAGCACATGGCGCCCGAGTCGTCAACGTATCCTCTCTCGGGCATCAGTTTGCATCGTTCGATTTTGAAGACCCCAATTTTGAACACCGGAACTACGAAACCTTGGCTGCATATGGTCAATCCAAAACGGCACTGAACCTGTTTTCGTTGGAATTAGATAACCGGGCGAAAAACGCTGGTGTACGGGCGTATGCGGTACACCCTGGCAATATTTGGGGCACCGAGTTGGTTCGGGAAGCGCCAATGGAAATGCAGCAGCAGTTTGGCTTTTATGACGCCCAAGGCAAGGTAGTGCCAGAAGTAATTGCTTCGCTCAAAACCATTCCTCAAGGAGCTGCGACTACGATTTGGTGCGCGACAAGTCCGTTGCTAAACCACATCGGAGGCGTGTACTGTGAGGATGGGGATGTTGCCGCCTTAGCGCTTGGAGAAGGAATGTCAGCCGGAGTAAAGCCCTATTCGTTGGATGCTGCCGCCGCCAAACGATTGTGGCCCTTAACCGAAGAGCTGACCAGTGTTGCCTTCGAGTTGGTAGAGTAATTTGCTGAATAGGATAACGACCCCACCGTCTTTTCTGAAGCCCCGTCGTTTAAGAGAGTGGGCCCACTCTCTTAAACGACGGGCTTTTTCGCGTCTCTTTTCTACGCAAGTAGCATCCAGTGGTCTGTTTAGCGTCGTCAAGTAGGCAATGCCCGAACTGTTTGACCAGAATGGCCGCTACTTGCACCCTATGAAAGGCCGTTGGCAGGGGTCTGACAATTCATAGGACTTCGTCTCACCTATCGACGGCTTCACGCTGGGCCAACTGCCTACGCTAGAATGCGCCATTGGCCACGTTCAGACAATGGTACCTAGCTAGATGGCGTCCAGCCCCGGCAAGCCGAGCAGACCAGCGGCGCGCTGCGCCACGGTTTTGACACTAGCCGCATCCGGACCGGTGATGGTCAGATGGCCCATCTTGCGGCCGATGCGCGCGTCCGACTTGCCGTACAGGTGCAGGTGCGTTCCCGGCAGGCTCAGCACGGAGTACCAGTCTGGCTCCTGCGGTTGATCGTCGGCGTCAAACCACACGTCACCTAGCAGGTTGAGCATGATGGCCGGGGAATGCTGGCGTGGCTGCGGCAAGGGCAAGCCTGCCATAGTATGAACCTGGAGGTCAAACTGCGACGCGTCGCAGGCGTCTAGGGTGTAATGACCACTATTGTGTGGGCGCGGGGCCATTTCATTCACCACCAGACCACCGTGCTCACTGCCGTCGTCTACCACAAAAAACTCTACGCATAGTACTCCGACATATCCTAGGTGCTGCGCAATAGAAATGGCCGCTTCGCGAGCTTTATCGGCTAGGGCGGGCGGCATGTTTCCTTCGTAGGCGTGGGTCACGGCCAAAATGCCATCGACGTGCACGTTGCGCTGCGGGGCGAAGCTGACGACTTGCCCGTCCCAGCCACGTGCCACCAGCACCGAACACTCGGCGGTGAGCGGCAGCATCTTTTCCAACACGCAGGCCACGCCACCCAACTCCTTCCAGGCAACAGCTAGCTCATCGGCGGTCCTGACGCGAACCTGGCCCTTACCGTCGTAGCCCATGCGCGCGGTTTTCAGGATACCGGGCAGTAAATCCGCTTGGTCGCTCTGCACGGCCTGTAATTGGGCCGGCGTTTCAATCACCGCATAAGGCGCGCAAGTCACCCCCGACACGTCGGCGCAGGCCGTGAAGTGAGCTTTTTCCTCGATGCGGTTTTGGGCAATGCCCACCACGGCCGCGCCCGGCGCTACGGGTCGGGTCTGCGCCAGCGTTTGCAGGGCTTGGGCCGGCACGTTTTCAAACTCGGTGGTAATGGCCTGACACAGCTGAGCCAGTTCAGCCAGCCCGGCCGGGTCGTCGTAGCCAGTCTGGATGTGGTGGTGACTTACCAGTCCGGCCGGGCTTTGCGCGTCGGGCTCCAGCACGGCGGTGAAGTATCCCAGGCGCTGAGCGGCATGCACAAACATCCGACCCAGCTGCCCGCCCCCCAGCACACCTAGGGTGGCCCGCTGGCCCGCAGCGTCCACACTGCCAGGAAAAATTGGGGTCAGGGCTGCAACGTGGTTATCGGCACTCATACGGGCAAGGTCATGGCGCGGGCGGCCTCGGTTTGTGCGGCGCGAAACGCCTGTAGCTTAGTGGCTAGGTCCGGGTCGTGCAGGGCCAGCAGGCTGACGGCGAATAGCGCCGCATTGGCAGCCCCGGCGGTACCAATAGCAAACGTGGCCACGGGTATCCCTTTGGGCATTTGCACGATGCTGTGCAGCGAATCCACTCCTTGTAAATGACGGCTGGCTACTGGCACCCCTAGCACGGGCACTGTGGTTTTGGCAGCTAGCATGCCTGGCAGGTGGGCGGCACCACCCGCGCCGGCAATGATAGCCTGCAAGCCACGCGGACCGGCTTGTTCGGCGTAGGCAAACAAATCGTCGGGCATGCGGTGGGCCGATACCACGCGCGCTTCGTGGGCCACGCCAAACTGCGTGAGAATTTGCACGGCATGCTGCATGGTGTCCCAGTCGCTGCTGGAGCCCATAACAACGCCAATTAAGGGCTTGCTTGGGGCGGCGCTAGGGGTATCGGATGTGGGAAAGGTACTCATGGGAAACAAATTGAAAATGAACGTCATGCTGTGCTAGTTGAAGCATCTCTACTGCGCAAGCAACTAATTACTATGGCGGTAGAGATGCTTCGACCAGCGCAGCATGACAGACGACTATTATCTAGGTAAGCTCTGCTACTCTCGCTCCAGCAAGATTTCGGTACCTAGAATCACCATATCCACCCGGCCTTTCAACGTCTGGTCGATGAATGGGGTGTTCTGGGATTTAGACTTCATGAAGTCTCGCGTGAAGGTCGTTTCCGCTTCGGTATCGAACAAAACGCACTCGGCTTGCTGGCCGACTTCTATGGCGGCTACTGGCAGGCCCATCAGGCGGCGAGGCTCGGCTGAATAGCGCTTCACCACTAGGTCCCACCCGAATTTTTGGGGCTCGACGAAGTAGTGGTAGAGCGACACCAGGGCCGTATCCAAGCCGGTGATGCCGTTGGGCGCGCTGATGAAATCCTGGGCTTTTTCGAACGGCGTGTGTGGCGCGTGGTCGGTGGCAATCAGGTCGAAGACGCCTTCGATGAGCCCTTCAAGCAGTGCATCGCAATCGTCTTGCGTGCGCAACGGCGGGTTCATCTTGTAGTTCGTGTCATAGTCGCCGATGTGCTCGTCGGTGAACAGCAGGTGGTGCGGGGCCACTTCGGCCGTCACCTTCACATCGCCGCGAGATTTCCACCAGCGGATGGTCTCCATACCTAGCTTGCTGGACACGTGCTGGATGTGCACGTGCGCACCCGCCGCCCGGGCCAAACGGATGTCGCGGTCAATGATGATTTCTTCCGCGCAGGATGGTGACCCCTTGATACCAAGCCGATAACTCATCACGCCCTCGTTGAGGGCGCGCGGCCCGGCTAGCTCCGGCACCTCGCAGTGGCTGGCGAAAAACATCCCAAACTCGGTGGCGTACTGCATGGCCCGCAGCAGCACCGCCGGGTCGCTGGTGGTGTCGCCGTCGTCGGTGAGCATGGTCACGCCGAGGCGGTGCATCCCCTCGATTTCCGCTAGCTCCTTGCCCTCGCGGTTCTTGGTGACGCAGCCGGAGGTGTATACCGGAATGCGCGACCGATGTTTGGCATTTTCCAGCACTGTAGCTACCACTGCCGCCGAGTCGATGGCCGGGCGAGTATTCGGCATCATCACCACGCCGGTAATGCCGCCATTGATGGCCGCTTCGCTACCCGTCGTAATGGTTTCCTTATTTTCAAACCCAGGGGCGCGGAAATGGACGTGCGCATCAAACATGCCCGGCATAAGCACACGGCCACGCGCGTCGATAACGCGGGCCTCTTTGGGAACAGCTAGGTTGCTGCCGATTTCCTGAATTTTTCCTTCGACAATCAGGACATCGCCCTCGAGCAGCACAGGTGAATTTTCGGAGGCAATGCGGGCGTTTTGAAGGAGAAGCATGGGGTGGTAATTGCTGTGACCCGGCAAGGGGTTATGAAGAGGTAAAAGTAAAGAGTCGGCCGCCGCGTCCGGCAGTTAGGGCATAATCACCGGCGAGCTAGCTTTCTGCCGCGCGGCATACGCTTCCTGCTTCGGAAACTCCCCGCCCGGCGTGAGCCAGTCGAGCACGGCCATGCGGATGGAGATGCCGTTTTCGACTTGGTTGGTAATCAAGCTGCGCTCGTAGTCCATCACGGCGTCGCACAGCTCGACTCCCCGGTTCACGGGGCCGGGGTGCATGATGTAGAGGCCCTTGTCGCGGATTTCCGCTAGCCGGGCAGTGGTGATGCCGTACACCCGGTGGTATTCGCGGACGCTGGGGAAAAACTGCACGTCCTGGCGCTCCATCTGCACGCGAAGTAGGTACACCACATCGGGCGCCCAAGCCATTGCCGCTTCGTAGTCGGTGAAGCGGGGAATGCTTTCCGGGACGTATTTGGGTACCAGCGAGCCTGGGCCGAGGTAAGCAACCTCGATACCTAGCTTTTGCAGCAGCGTGCTCGTAGAGCGCGCGACGCGGGAGTGGAGAATGTCCCCAATGATGAGGACTCTTTTGCCCCTAGGGTCGGGAAATTTCTCCCGGATGGTGAAGGCATCCAGCAGGGCCTGGGTCGGGTGCTCGTGCGCTCCGTCGCCGGCATTGATAACCGAGGCTGTGGTTTGGCGGGCAATCATGCCGGGCAGGCCGGGGTGGCTATGGCGCACGACGATGTAGTCGGTGCGCATGGCCTGGAGCGTCTCAATGGTCTCGCGCACCGACTCGCCTTTGGTGATGGAGGAGTGGGCCACATCGAAATTCGTTACCTCCGCCGAGAGGCGTTTGGCCGCTACCTCGAAGGAGGAGTGCGTCCGGGTGCTAGCCTCGTAGAACAGCATGAGCACGGACTTGCCCTCAAGGGCAGGAATTTTCTTCACCGAGTGGGTGAACAATTTTTTAAACGACGTGGATTGGTCGAGCAGGAACTCGATTTCCTCACGGTGGAGGGAGGCGATGTCGAGCAGGTCTTTACGTGCCATACCGAAGTGGAGGAAAATGAGGTGGACTAGCTAAAACGGACAATGTGAATACTTATCTGCCACTACCTATGACAGAAAAATGGACTACCGGTGTGGGCCGAGGCGATGGTAACAGCAGCCACGACTGGGGGAGGGTGTTGGCGTCCATGGGAGGTAGGGGTTTGGGTTTAGCGTTTGAGGTATGCACTACGCATTGGCTGCGGGGTGGTAGCCGACGAACTCAACGGACATAAAAAAACCGTTTCGGAATCCGAAACGGTGGCGGGGCAACACTCAAAAAAAACAACGGAAATACCAGAGGCAAAATCAGGAGAACCGATGGTTGCGAAGACCTTCCGGTCCACTCGCGGTTCCCAGCCAAGCAGGGTCCCACGCTTCATCAACAAGTTTTTTGGTTGAAGCATGCTGCAAAGCTACGGCATTGTTACGTATCCTTTAAGTATGTTAAGCAAGAATTTCTGTTGAGGCTAACGGACGTATTGCGAACAAACAAGCAAAGAACGTTTGGTTTGAGGCCCTATACGGAAGGATTCCAAGCCGATTGGCGCCCTAGACCTAGGTTGAAAGTTCGGTACTAGAGTTAAATGCGCGGCTTGGGTTAGGGCTCTTGTTGAAAATACTCCTTGCGCTTTTACCAGGGTCAAGCAGGGTCATGTTCTAGCCTTTTGATCTTCTGTATGCCCTTCGGCTTACCCTAGCAGCCCATGCAACTGCGCGTACTGGAGTAGCAGGATGGTTTTGGCATCTCGAATGTCGCCGGTTTTGAGCAGGTGCAAGGCATGCGCGAAAGGCAGTTCGAGTACTTCAATATCTTCCTGTTCTTCGGCTAGCCCGCCGCCGCTGTGCACACGTAACTCCTCCCCGTACTCGGCCACGAAGAAGTACAGCATCTCCGTCACGGAGCCCGGCGACATATACGCTTCGAATACTTTCTGCACGTTCTGCACGCGGTAGCCAGTTTCCTCCTCCGTCTCCCGCCGAATGCAGGCCTCCGCATCGTCTTGGTCAAGCAGGCCTGCGCAGGCTTCGATGAGCATGCCGGTGGGGTTGCCGTTCACGAAGGTGGGCATGCGAAACTGCCGGGTGAGAATCACCGTCTTCTTGCCGGGATTATACAGCAGAATGGCTGCGCCATTGCCCCGGTCGTAGGCTTCCCGGCTTTGGGTAGACCAGCGGCCGTCTTTCTGCCGGAGTTCAAAGGTAATCTTACGAAGCGTGTACCAGTTGTCGGACAACACTTCAATAGCCTTGGTATTGACTTCGGGAATGTACATGAGTAGAAGGTAGATAAGTGAAGAAAAGCGTCGTGTAATTACTTGTCGCGCACGAAGGAGTGAGAAGCCGGAGGTGGACTATCCGCTGAGCAGGTACCCGTCGTCGGTTGTCTGCCGCATACTGGTGGCCCGTCATAGTTACTGCCTTCCAGCGTGCAATCCCACTGCTTGGTACTTGAGGCACCTAGGTTTACCACCCAGATATCCTCCACCCCTAGGTTAGCTTGCGTTTATAACCGAAATACCAGGTTGCGAAGCACCTACGAGAATACTGCGGCCGTCGCGCGTGGGCTGTTCCTTCTCACTAGCACCTAAGGTACGGTCTCGTTGCTTGGTGGCGTTTGTGCAAAGGTGCTCCCATAAGCAAGCGGCCACAGACCACGAAGAAAGCGTGGAGTTTCATAGCAAAGGAACAGAAGGCAAAAGTAGCGGTAAAGCTTAAAGCCAATTAAAGCACTGGCAGCTTGTTTTAGGCTTCGCTAGGATAGCTGCTGCAAGCGTACGACAAAGCTAGCAAGGCTCCTGCTGACAGACTTTTGTCAAACGGAGTTCTACTTGCGGCTGCCGGATTCTTCTTAAAACCGGCTATTATCATAAGCAGCCCAAGTTAATCTGTTTGTGGCAGGCAGCTAGGTTACGTGTTCCAGCTAGCCTACTTCAAGTGTATGAGTTGATTAAAACGCGCCTTGGGTTGATGCTGTGGAATCTCGCTAGGCATCAGCAGATAGCCATCCAAAAACCAGAGAGAAGGCAGTAATCCGCGAGCGAGAAGTAGAAATCCGTTTGACGAAAGCCCGCCGGAAAGCGGCACCCTAGCTTTGTCGCAGTGAAAGTATCAGTCAAGCAATGAAGCACTTATGCTTGCCTTGGCAACTGCTAGTGCGAAGTGTCTGACCATAGCTTGTTCGTCTGCCCTACTCCTTCTCTCATGAATGTTTCTGCCTGGCGCTTGGCGCTTTCATTGGTAAACCTAGGTGGCTTGCTGTGCCGCGCGGCGATGGGGCTGCTCCTGCTTGGGGGCAGCTTTGCAGTGCAGGCACAAGCAGCGTGGCAAACAACGTATTCATTTCCAGGTGGCGCGAAGACCGGCATAGCGGCTACGGGTGACTCCACCTTAATCACAGCCGTGGCGACCGGAATTATGTGCACCAACAACCAAGGGCGCACTTGGCAGCTAGCTTTGCGGGCGCATTTCGTGGAGGTAGTTTATGCTACGCGCAGCGGGGAATTGTTAGCTGGCGGCCTGGGGAAAGTGTATCGGAGCTTCAATGCCGGAGCTAGCTGGGATTCGGTTCGCCTAACTACCTCCTACCCTATCACGACCTTTGCGGAAACCCCGCAGGGACAACTCCTCCTCGGCACGGGCGCTTACACCACAACGGGCAGCATCGGGAGCGGCGTGTATTTCTCCGCTGACAAGGGATTTACGTGGCAGGTCCGCAATACCGGGTTTGGCACCGGCCGCTACGTCAATCAACTCACCGTCGACCGCCAAGGCCGGGTGTACGCGGCCGTGGCCGATCAAAATACGGACCACCAACCGGGGCTGTATGTGTCGGGCGACAATGGGCAGCTTTGGCGTTATTTGCCCTTGTGCCTCCGCAGCCCCGATTTTACGGATCCAGTTAACGTGCTAGAAGTTACGGCACTAGCCGTGAGCCCGCAGGATTCGCTCCAATGCAGCTTCTCGGGAAGCTATGCCACAATCGGCGTGATGGGCAACTTCACTAAGAGCGTGGCCGAAGCCGCTGATCCTAGCATCGGCTGGACTGTGCGTGGAGGTACCAGCGCCCAAAACTGGTGGTTTCGCCCGCCTCTGAACCACTTGTATTTTGCCGCTAATGGCACGTGGTATAGTTCGCGCACCGGTACCCCTAGCTTCGGCGGCACCTTGGTGTCGCAGGACCGCGGACACACTTGGGGCCTCCTGAATGCAGGGCTAGGGGTAAGCATCTACGGCCTGCACGAACCCCAGCAATTTGCTGAGCTGCCCGACGGCAAGCTCTTCATGGTGCAAAATCTAGACCCGCTTGTGTACTGGGCTACCAGCGTAGTTACCGCCAATCGGCCCCAGCAGGAACAAGCGCAAGTGCAGCTGTATCCCAATCCTGCGACCGACTTGGTCCACATTGTCAACAATACGCACCAACCTCTTCGCGCCGTCACGCTCACCGACCTAGGTGGCCGGCTAGTGCGCCGCCTCGAGCCTTCCGCCACCGCCCTTGCTCCTACGCTCGACCTGCGTGAACTGACCGCCGGTGTGTACGTGGCAACGCTCACGCTCGCCAACGGGCACGTAGTGCGGCAGCGGGTGGTGAAGCAATAACGCTTTCGCCTTTCCAGGCAAAGCATCAATCTACCAATCCTTTATCGCGCAGCAGTGGCCTCCGCCAACTGCCTAGGCTAGCCCTTGCCTATGGGGTTCATCATTACGCCAAAGCTAGGTACTGGCCAGCCCGGCACGCGCACGCATTCCCTTGTTCTTCCTTCCTTTCAATTACACTCTTTTATGCAATTCTTTCCCTATCGTTTGACAGCGTTGGTGGTAGGCCTTTCTGCCTTGACACTCACAGCCTGTGAGGATAAAGATCCTTCTCCAGAGCCTTCCACTAAGCCCAAAGCCGCGTTTACGTACACCGGCGGCACTTGCCAGGATGGCTGCCCGGTGACGTTTCAGAATACCTCGCAGAACGCTACTACCTACACCTGGGATTTTGGCGACAACACCACGGGCAGTCAAACCGACGCTCAGTTTTCGCACGCCTACGCCCGAGCCGGCCTGTACCGCGTAAAGCTCAAAGCAACTAGCGCAGGCGGCGCTGACACCACAAGCCAGCGCATCACGGTCGGAACAGGCTCGGGCTGCACCCGCCAGATCATTCCGGTTAGCGGCAACATCACGACCGCCACCACCTGGGAATCGTGCAATGTGTACGTGGTGGATGGGAACGTGGGGCTCAGCAACGTACTCACCGTGCAGCCAGGCACGGTGGTGAAGTTCAAGCCGGGCGGTGGGTTAGAATTGCAAGGGGCCGGCCGAATCGAGGCTGCGGGTACGGCTGCCGCCCCCATTTTCTTCACCTCCAGCAAGGACGATAGCCACGGCGGCGACTCCAACACCGATGGCAGCACCACCACCCCAGCCCGCAAAGATTGGAACCACATCAACCTCAACGGCAAGAGTGGCTCGCGCCTAGAATACTGCCAGTTGCTTTATGGCGGGGGCAACGGCACCCTGAGCTACACCCTCGCTTTGTTCAATGGCAGCGCCACGGTTCGTAACTGCACCTTCGCTCACAACGCAGGTGGCGGAAACAACCAGCCCGGTGCGTTGCACGCTGGCGAAGCTTTGGCCAACACCGTTATCGAAGGCAACACCTTCTACGACAACGAGCTACCCTTGCGTGTCAACAACCTCTTCAGCCTGGACAACTCCAACTCGTTTCAGAACCCGCAGAGCGCGGCGCAGAAAAATGACTTTCAGGGCATCTGGGTGGAAGACACTTCCAACCCGTCGCAGGCTCTGAGTTGGGGCGAAACGGAAGTGCCGTACGTGCTGGAAAGTACCTATTGGGAGTCGGCGCTTACCCTAGGTGCCGGCGTCACGCTCAAGCTGCTGCCCAACGCGCTGCTGCAGTTCAACAGCGGCGGTAAGCTGCTCGCACGCGGCACCAGCGCCCAGCCCGTCGTCTTCACTTCTTATAAAGACGACGCGCACGGCGGCGACACAAACCACGACGGCACCAACACCACCGCGGCCAAAAAGGATTGGCGCAACCTGGTGGTGGGCAGCACCGGCGGGTCCGAACTTGCTTATTGCCAATTCTTCTACGGCGGCAACGGCGGCAACACCCTCGATCTGTTTGCCAGCGTCATCAGCGTGACACACTGCACCTTCGCCCACAACGGGCAAGACGACCTCGTGACCGAGGCCGCCCTCGACGCGTCGCGTGCTTATGCCGGTACCGTTATCCAGCACAACGTCTTTTATGACAACGTGCGGCCGCTTTCCATCACCAGCAGCTTCGACCTCGACGATTCCAACACCTTCCACAATCCGGCCAACGCCAGCGAGAAAAATCAGTACCAGGGCATCGTGGCGGTATGGAACCACAACCTGAGCAAGGCAATCGTGAGCTGGGAGGAAACCGAAGTGGCCTATGTGAACGCCGAGAACATTGACCTAGCTATTGACAAATCTTTGCGCCTAGGCAACAACGTCACGCTGAAGTTCTTGCCCACTATGCAGGTTATCCTGCGCAGCACCCTCGCCCAACTGGTCAATGCTAACGGCTCGGGCGTGACCTTCACCTCTTACAAAGACGACACCCGCGGCGGCGACTCCAACGGCAACGGCAGTGCCAATGCTCCGACGGCCGGCGACTGGAAAGGCGTGTATTCCGGCGGCTGGCAAACGTGGTCTAACATCTACTACGCCAGCAACTAGCGCTGACGCAGCGCTCCTCTAGGCTTCTGCCCCTGAGTAGCTCTTCACTGACCTAGATTGGTAGCTTACGACCACTTCATCAGCCGCGCCATGATTGATAAACTAGCTTGGATCCGCCTGGAGGACGGCGCCATCCTGACGGCCCGCAGCCGCCACCGCGACGCCTACTACATTCCGGGTGGGAAAAGAGAACCCGGCGAACTAGATCAGGAAGCTTTACTGCGGGAAATAAAGGAGGAGCTAAGCGTCGATCTGATTCCGGAAACGGTGCGCTTGGTGGGGCAATTTGAAGCCCAGGCGCACGACAAACCAGCCGGTACGCTGGTACGAATGCGCTGCTACGCAGCCGATTACTGCGGCGAGCTGGCCCCAGCCGCCGAGATTGAAGAAATGGCGTGGCTTACCTACGCCGATCGGGCTAACGTATCGGCCGTGGCCCAGCTCATTTTTGACGCGCTGCACCAAGCGGGCCTGTTGAGATAAGGCCTAGGTCCAGAATACCCGAAGAATGCAGCCCAGTAAAAGCCGGGGGCTGCAACTCAACAAGTAGCGCATGCCTACGCGCTTTTCACCGAGACCTAGGTTGTGCAGCACCAAGCGCCTTTTCGCTGCGCAAAACCGTGCCTCCACTCTTCTCCTATATGCTATGAAAACAAATCTTTTCCAGTGGGTTTCCACGGTGCTACTGCTAAGTACCGTGGGAGTCCGCGCCCAAGCGCCCAATACGGCGGCCACTTACCACAACTGGCCCGTCGTTGTGAGCCTACAGTTTCACAGCCTCTCCACGCCGCTCGGCGACTGGCCAACGTCCTTTTCCAATCCTGGGTTGAGCCTAGGTACTGAGTTTCGCTACAACCGCCGCGCCACGCTGTTGCAGAGCGCCCAGGTAGGATACTATCATAACCGCTACGCCGGCAATGGCCTGTACGTAGCGCCGCAGCTAGTGTACCGCCCGCAGCTCGGACCGCTGTACGCCGAGCTGCGGGCCGGAGTCGGGGCGCTGTACACCATGCAGCCAAGCCGTTCTTACGAGCTGAAAGACGACAGTTGGCAAACGCACAATCACGGCGGCAAGCTCACCCTGATGCTGCCGGTGGGGTTGTCGATAGGCTACAACGGGCGGCAAGCCGCGCCCCGAATTTCGCCCTTCGTCAGCTACCAGGTGTTTGTCCTGCACGGCTACAATCCCAGTATCCCAATCGTGCCCAACCGCTTACTGCAAGTTGGCGTCCGGGCCCACCTCTTTCACCACTGATCCGTTATGAAAACCTTGTGTCTGGGCCTGCTGTTGGCCTTGGGCGCCTGTACGCCCGTCGATTTTACTGCCCCGGCCACGACTTGCGCCGCCCCGGCTATCATCAACCCTAGCTTTTCCAAGGCAACCGCACTTCGGCAGGTGCTACAACGCTACGCAGCCGCTGGTTTGCCGGGTTGCGCGGTAGCCGTGTACAGCCCCACGGAGGGCTACTGGGCCGATGCTGCCGGCTTTGCCCAAATCGAAACTCGCACGCCCATGCAGGTCTGCCACTTGCAGTATGGGCAAAGCGTGGCCAAAACCTACGCCGCCGTGGCCCTGCTTATGCTCTACGAGGAAGGTAAGGTGCAACTCGACGCACCCATTACGGAGTACCTGCCGGCCAATCTGAGTCGCAAACTGCCCGATCCGGAAAAGATAACTGTGCGCATGCTGCTCAACCACACCTCTGGCTTATCCGACTACGCCAGCAATGCCGACTACATAGCCTACCTGCTACAACACCCGCGGCACCGCTTCAGCAGCGCCGACTACCTCGACTACCTGACCGGCACCAAGCTGGAGTTTGAGCCCGGCAGCAAGTTCAACTATTCTAATACGAACTACCTGCTCGTCGCCCTTATTACCGATGCGATTCACGGCGACCATGCCCGCCTGATTCAGGAACGCATCCTTGCTCCGTTAGCCCTGCAAAGTACCTTTTACCACAACACCCCTAGCTACCTTCGCCAGCCCGACGTAGTGAACAGCTACTTTGAGCGCTACGGCAACGGCCAGGTAGAAAACGTGTCGCAGATGCAACAGATCAACGTAGAGTCACTGTATGGCGACGACGGCCTTGTGGCCTCACCCCTGGATTATGTCGCCTTTCTGCGGGCCCTAATGGAAGACCGCCTTCTTAAGCCCGCCACTCGCCAGCTGATGATGAGTTGGGTGAAGGACCCCGAAACCGGTAAGCCCAAGTACGGCATGGGGCTGTACCACATTGAGCACCAAGGCCACGTAGCCTACGGGCACGGCGGCGCAGGCCTTGGAGCCGGCTGCGCCCTCTACTACCTGCCTGATAAGCAGCTGTACTTCTTTCTCGGCGTGAACATGGGCACTCTCACCGAAGGCAAGCTGGTGAGCAAAACCGGCGAACTGCGCGAGGCAGTGTTAGACGAGTTAATAAAATAAGCTTCGCATTAAGCGCCGCTATAGTCTGCAGAGCACTACGCCCCGACAGACTGACTGTAGTGGCGCACAATTAGTTTTGTTTAGATCCTCTCATTGCTCCTACTTCGTCGATTTGTTGACAAAGGCAAGGCACTTGTGCGAGTACTGCTTGGCTACATTCTACCAAGCAGTTCCGTAAGGTTAGACCTAGTAGGAGCATCAAGGCCGTAACAAGTGCGAACGGTCGCTTTCTACAGCCGTTTCCATTTCGGCAATACATCTGCTGTGCCTTGTGGCTTGTCTGCTACTTTCCACTACGCCAGGAACCAGCGAGAGCCGCCGGTTCCTAATCAGGTTCCCAAGATGTGAGGAGCCAAATACAACCCAAAACGTGGCAGCAGAGATGCGGTAACGACAAACTGAGTAGATATCATAATTACCACTGCTCCCCAAGGGTCACTGCGTATAGCACACCAAGCAATGATGTTGTGATAACCAATACATATAATAAGTAAGATTATTTGCTTTATACTAAATCCGATTATAAACCATGTGCGTACATTTAATTCCCAAGAGGAGAACCAGTGTCTACTTTTAGGAATTCATATAGGCTCTTTTTCCCACTCTCATCTCGTTTCTACTCCTACTCACCTAGAATTGACAGGCGTTGATCGAAGCTAAACTAAGCGTTAAATGGCCTTCTAGTATCTTTGAATCACAATAAAGGCAACGATACTTTATTCTTGCCACTTCCCTATTAATACTCCCGCTTTTTCTCGCACGCTCTTTTTGCACTTTTCCCAATATGAAACTCAAGACTTCTCCCTTCCACGCAACAACTGGTCAACTTCTTCCCGCTTACCGCGACGCGTACTTGCGTGGTGACCTCTCCAGCCAAAACACCGAACTCGTCGACGCGTACATCAATGCCAACCGTCAACAAGCCGATGCGACACTACGCCGCTTCCACGAGCTCAAAGGTCAGGGGCACCAGGTGAAAGCCGTCGGCTGGGTGCAGCGTCAATTCGACCTAATTCGCACCGAGCCCCAGCGCTTCCGCCAGCGCGCCGCGACGATGATTGTGGGAGCCGCACTGGTCGGTAGTGCCGTGTTTGCCGGCTCGAGCCGCCCTACCACCACCGAAGCAACTTTGCCGATGGCTTCTTCAGCCCTGTCTCCTGCTGAAACGGAAGCCTCCGCGAACCTACTGCGCGTGGCCACGGTACGGGGGCGCATCTTGGACGAGAACGGCAAGCCGCTAGTGGGCGCGACGGTGCTGCAAAAGGGCAGCTTCTACGGGGTGAGCACCGATGCCAAAGGGGAATACCTGCTGCGCGTACCCGCGAATCAGCCAGTAACGTTGCAATACGGCTACGGAGGTTACACCGAGCAGGAAGTGCAAGTGAAAGGCACCACCGTGGGCAACATGACCCTAGCCCCGCGTCCAGGCGCGAAGAAACACCGCTGGTTCTTCTTCTAAGAATAACTCCGCGGCTATTTAGGGCTCCGTTCAGCTCCAGAGCGGGAGCTAGCGAGAACCAACGAAATACAGCAAGGAAATAAAGCCACAGCGGCGCTACGTAGGGATGTACGTAGCGCCGCTGTGGCTTTATTTCTTCGTATAAGAACGACTGACCTAGCTTCCAGCCAAAGACACACGCTGTTGCTGGAGTGCAGTAAGAGTACTAAGTGCTCGGCAACCTAGAGTTACTATTTTTTCCGTGAGGTACAGTCTTCCCAGAAAAATAGTAACGCAGCTATTCTGCGTTGGCTTAGCGAGGCGCCCCTGCGACGTTGACACAAGACGCTGAGGCCATTGGTAGGACCTATTCACTGCTATTCTCAACCAGTAGAGCTGGCTAGAAGTCTGCGCATAGCATATGGTCTGCGCAGCCCTGCTATTTGTTACGAAAAAGGCAGGGAGTCTGGGGCAACAACTCTTCGCGTGCAAGAGGGACCCAGTTACACTACCTTCCCTAGTGGCAGTTGTAGAATTGGACTTCGGGCATTGATACCAGACTATTGTGAACGCCTTTAACTCTTAATTAGAGGCGCGCCAAAGCGTGCACTAGGGTAAGGGAAGGAAAATCGTGCGACTAGTGGCAGCGGAGAAGCAAAGGCGGGTCTCAGTTCAGTAATGGCAGAACTACCTTGAACGAGCAAGCAGCGGTTTAAGCAGGAGTAGGTTAACACTTGCGTGTGACTGGCAACGTTCTTGTAAAGTGGTTGATAATCAGCAACACTTGCCTCCGTGCACCTCGTCTCCCCTGTTTCTTCGGTTGTCTGCTTTGAAAATTCGGCTGTTCGGCTGACTATACGTTCCGGTGGGTATTTGCAGCTGGTGTGTTTACCGGCTTGCAGTAGCCGCTTCGCCTTACGCGCCGGGTTAGAGTGCTTGTTGTCGTACCTAGCCGAGGGATACGCTCATAAAGTACTCTTGGATCAGCGCGGCATGTCCCCCTTGAGTGAAGAAGATACCTTGTGGTTGCTGCTGGAATGGTTGCCCCGCGCCACGCAGTATGGGCCGTCGTATGTGGCCGTGTTGCCCGCACAGGAAGTGGAGCGTCGCCTCACGATGTACACGCTGCACCAGCAGGCCGAACAACGCTTCCCCATGGTCTTCCAGAACTTCGCACAGGAGCAGCAAGCGCTCGACTGGCTACTCGCTACGGCCTAGGCTGACCGCACCAAGGTGCTCGCTCGCCTGCTATCCTGCTGGCCCTGCTGCAGGGTAGCAGGCGAGCGTATATTTCTCTGCTTTGCATTGCATATCTTTGATACACAGTGTCATCGTTTCAGGCTTAGGAGGGTAATGCAAGAGCTTGACTGAAAATATTCTACACCGGTTGATATGGTGCTTGGCACCGCTCCTACTACTAGGGGCCTGTGATGGGCCAGCGAAACCCCGTACGTACCGCATTGGGTTCTCGCAGTGCAGCACAGCCGGCACTTGGCGGCAAGCCGTAACAGCGGGCATGGAACGAGAGTTGAGCTTCCATCCCGAGCTGCAGTTGCAGGTGACGGATGCACAGAGTAACAGCCAGTTGCAGCAGAAGCAAATTAGAGAGTTGTTGCGCGAGGGCATTGACCTACTGATTGTTTCGCCGCAGGAAGCGGGGGCCCTGACCCCGGTTGTAGCGGAGGCCTACCAGCGGGGCATCCCGGTGGTGCTACTCGACCGGCGGATTGCTTCGGCCCAGTACACCGCTTTTGTGGGGGGTGATAACCTGGAGGCTGGCAAAACCGCCGCCCGCTACGCTGCTCGTTTGCTCAAAGAGCGTGGGAGCTTACTGGAGATTCTAGGCACTGCCGAGTCGCCGGCAACCAAAAACCGGCACCTAGGCTTCAGCCAAGGCTTGGCCGAGTTTCCCAACCTGCATCTGGTAGCCAAAGTGAATGGCAACTGGAGCCGAACAGGAGTGCAACCGCCCCTCACGGCGGCCCTGAAAGCGCATCCCGAGGTGTCGCTCATTTTTGCGCACAATGACGCTATGGGCCGAGGGGCCGCCGCCGTGCTGCAGCAAATGGGTCGCACACGGCAAGTGCGCATCATCGGCGTAGACGGGCTAGACCCGGTACTGATACAGCGGGGCGAGCTTACGGCTTCGCTGCTTTACCCGACCGCGGGCGAAGACGCCATCCGGCTAGCGTTTAAGATTCTGACCAAGCAGCCCTTCAAGCGGGAAAACATCCTGGCTACGCTAGTCGTCGACTCAACCAACGCGGCTACGATACGGCAGCAGACGGATAAGATGACCAGACAGCAGCGCGATATCGAGCGGCAGCAAGGTATCCTGCAGCAGCTGCAGGATGCCTATACCGCGCAGCACCGGGCCGTGTTCGGGTTGCTGGCTTCGTTGGTGGTGGCGCTTGCGTTAGGGGCCTTGGCATGGAATTCGGCCCGCAAGAACCGGCTGATAAACCGGCAGCTAGCCCTGCAAAATGCGGAAAACGATAAAATCAATAAGGAGCTAACCAGCCGCAACGAGGAGAACGACCGCATCAACCGCGAACTAGCCAGCCAGAACGAGGAAATCATGGTGCAGCGCAACCAGTTGGAGGCGCTGGCTCAGCAAGCGCGCGCCGATATGGAAGCAAAGCTGCGGTTTTTCACTAACCTCTCGCACGAGTTGCGCACGCCGCTCACCTTGCTGATGGGGCCAGTAGAAGAGCTGCTCACCAGCGGCTCCACGCTGACCAAAGACCAACGGCAGGATTTGACGTTGATGCGCCGCAACACCCGCCGGCTGCTGCAACTGGTCAATCAGCTCCTGGATTTTCGGAAAATTGAAGTGGGCAAGATGGCCGTGCGAGCCACCCAGGGCGATTTGGTGGCCTTCGTGCGCGAGATTGTGGAAGTGTTCGAGAAGCCGGCCCAGTTGCGCGGCATCGAGTTGCGACTGTTAAGCCCCGAGTCCGAGTTGCTGGCGTCCTTCGACTCTAATCTGCTCGACAAGGTGTTCTTCAACTTGCTTTCCAACGCGGTGAAGTTTACGCCCGACCGGGGCACGATTACCATCAGCCTGCAACCTGCCGACGAGGGACGGTTCGTGCAGGTTAGCATCGCCGATACCGGGCGCGGCATTTCGGAGCAGGACCGGGCGCACATTTTCGAGTGGTTTTACCAAGGCGACCAAAGTGGGCTAGGAACCGAAACCAAAGGCTCCGGCATTGGCCTGGCGCTGGCTAGTGGGCTGGTGCGCCTGCACCAGGGCGAACTCACCTTCAGTAGTTTGCCGGGACGGGGTAGTACATTCACCGTGACGCTACCACGCGAGTTGCCGGCCGAGCTGCTGGCCACGGACACTGGCGAGGAGCCGGCGGCGGGCTGGCTCGAGGAGCCGGAAGGCATGCTGCACGACTTAGTGCCCGAAGCAGAGGTAACGGCCAACGCCGACAGCGAAACGTTGGTGCTCGTGATTGAAGACAACCCGGAAGTTAATGGCTTCTTGATGCGCAAGCTGAACACCGATTTTCAGGTGCAAAGCGCTACCGATGGCCACACGGGCTTCCGCTTGGCTACCGACTTGGTGCCAGACCTCATCGTGTGCGATGTGATGATGCCGGGCCTCAGCGGCTTGGAAGTCGTAACGAAGCTGCGGGCCGACTGGCGCACCTCGCACATTCCGGTGGTGCTACTCACGGCCCGCGGGGCGGCCGAGCAGCAGGTGGAAGGCGTGCAAGCCGGCGCCGACCTTTACCTGACCAAGCCCTTCAACCCCGCGCTGCTACTCGAAAGCGTGCGTACCCTACTGGCCAACCGCGCCCGCCAGCGGGCGCATTTCCGTCGCGAGTTCCGCCTGGACGAAGCCGCGCTTACACCCGACCAGCAGTTCGTGGCCAACCTCACGGCCACCGTAGAGGCGCACCTGAGCGACACCAACCTGAGCGTGGAGGACGTGGCCCGTCACCTGAACCTAACGCGCATGCAGCTCTACCGCAAAGTGAAAGCGGTATTAGGCATGGGCGTCACGGAGTTCATTCAAGGACTGCGCTTGACCAAGGCCGGCGAGCTATTGCGCGACGAGTCACGCACCATCACCGACGTGGCCTACGAGCTAGGCTTTTCAACGCCGTCTTACTTTTCCAGCAGCTTCCGGGCCCGCTACCAAGTCTCGCCCTCCGAGTACCGGGCGCAGCACGCGCCCCACTAAAACTATTGTAACAGCGGTGTTTAAAAATTGAAACCGAGCCTTATGCAGGCTTGGTTTTTTTTGTTCGCAAATATTTGATTGTCAATACAAAATAAAAAAACCGTGCAATGAACACGTTTTGTCTAAAATCAGACAAAGCAGCCGCTTAGCTGCGCAGACTTTTGCACTGTTCAGGCTGGCCCCAAGGCGCCTTGCAGCGGCGCAGCTGAAGCGGCCATTGCCTGCCCAAGAGCAGATTGGCGGCACCTAGGGGCTAGCCTGTAACACCCGCCGCACCTAGGTGTTCCTACCCCTGCTCGCGGGGCGGCCCGTCACTAGCGCCACTCCCGGAGGGGGGTAGGCAAAACGTCTGAAGGTCTCTCTTACCACAACACCCCTGACCCCATGCTAACGAAGCAACATCCTTCTGCCGGACCGGCGGCTACGGAAGCGCAGCCGGCAGCCGGCGAGAGTGCGCTGGCTCAGCTGACCAGCTACCGCGTCAAACCGACGCACCAGGCCGCCTTCCGCCAGGCGCTTAGCGAGTACGTAACGAGTGCGCTCAACTTGCCCGGCAATATCATGGCCGAAGCCTACACTGAGTTGGATAAGCCCGACGTGTTTTGGCTGATTGAGCGGTGGCGCGACCAAGCGCAGCGGGAAGATTACCAGAAAAGCTACCCGGCCACGGCCGTGGCTAGGCTAGCCGAGGAAGCCCTGGCGGCACCCGCCGAGCTACTGCTGGTGCACGACCTGGAGCCCCTCTCCAAAGAAGACTGGCTACGGGCGCCTGCGGCCAGCGACCAGCCCCTGACCGTGATGCTGTTTGTGGATGCCGTGGCGGGCACGGGCCCCGAGTTCCGGCGGCGCTACCATGCCGCGATGCCCCAAATCCGCCAAGAGGCTGGCATCGTGACCTACCAGCTTACGCAGGTGCAAGGCTCTGAAGGCAAGTTTATTACCTATGAGAAATTTCGCAATGCGCAGGCCTTGCAGGACCACTTGAAATTTTCGTTCGTGGGGCCCATCCTCGACTTTCTGCACACCTCGATTACAAATCCGCCCTTCGAGTAGGGACTGCACAAGCTAACTGAGTTTGCCCCCTTGCGGTGGCAATAAGACCCTTTTTCCGTCACCCTTAACCAACCAAACCCATGAGTGCGCTAGATGAAAGCAAACGCGAGCTAGAAATACTACAGCAACTGACCAGTCAAGCATCGGTGGCGGGGCTACCCGTGGCCAAGCTGCTCACGGCCCCCGGCAATGAAAAGATGCGGGAGTTCTTTTTCACCCCCATCGACGACCCGCAAAAGCTGGCGGGCAAAAAGATTGCCGTCGTGGCGGCCGATGGCTTCGAGGAAATCGAGATGCTCGGCCCCGTGTGGTACTTCCGAGCCCTAGGGGCGCAGGTGGAAGTGGTGGGCCCCACGGATAACCCGGCGCCGGCCCGCTTTGGGCTGACTACCCCGGAAATGGCGAAGGACCACATCATGGCCATCCAATACCTGAACCCCGTGGGGTGGGTGAAAGTAGACCGCCGGGCCGACCAAGTGAAGGCCGACGACTACGATGCCGTGTTCATTCCCGGAGGGGCCTGGAACCCCGATAACTTGCGCTACGACAAAAACGTGGTGACCTACGTGCAAGATTTTTTCAAGTCGGGCAAGCTCGTGGCGGCCATCTGCCACGCCCCGGTGGTGCTGGCTACCGCCAACATTTTGAAGGGTAAAAAGCTCACGGGCTACTGGAACATCCAGACCGATTTGGTGAACGCCGGCGGGCAGGTGGTCGATGAGCCGGTGGTGGTCGATGGCAACCTCATTACCAGCCGCCACCCCATCGACGTGGCCGATTTTTCGCTGGCCGTAGCCGAGTGGCTAGTAAATCAAGAAGTGCTGGTGGAAGACACCGTGCCGGCGAACCGCTAGTGGGCCGCGGGTACCTAGGGTTAGAAAACGAGCTCTCGGGTGCTAGCCCTAGGTACCCGCTACGGAGCTAGGCCTGGCTGTAGCCTGCTTCTAGAATTCAGCGTGTTACGCGCTTGATAGGTCTTTTTGGGTTGTTCACTTACCGCTGTTTTTATGCCTCACTTTGTTCAAAAACCACTAAGTCAGCCCGCGGCGCAGGTAGTACCAGCGCAGGCGGTGACGCTGCACGTGAACGGCCAGGACCGCACCATTCAGATTGCGCCCTGGACCAGCTTGCTCGATGCCCTGCGCGAGTACGTGGGCCTGACGGGCACCAAAAAAGGCTGCGACCACGGCCAGTGCGGGGCCTGCACGGTACTTGTCGATGGCCTGCGCATCAACGCCTGCTTGGCGCTGGCTACCGTGTACCAGGGCCGGAAAATAGAGACGATTGAGGGCCTAGGTACCGAGGATAATCTGTCGCCCTTGCAGCAGGCCTTCATCGACCACGATGCCTTTCAGTGCGGCTACTGCACGCCCGGCCAGCTGTGCTCGGCCCAGGGGCTCCTCAACGAGGGCCGCGCCCAAACCGAGGACGAGGTGCGCGAGCTGCTGAGCGGCAACGTCTGCCGCTGCGGCGCCTATACCAATATTCTCTCGGCCGTGATGGAAGTGCTACATGATGGTCAGGCCATCGTGGACAACGGCACGCTGACAACGATTTCCGCTACTGCTCAATAATCTACGCGCCTTCCCATGAACAGCTTCACCCTTACCCAAGTGGACTCGGTGGCCGCGGCCCTAGCCGACCGGGCTAGCCACGACCAATCGGCCTACCTGAGCGGCGGCACCAACCTCGTGGACCTGATGAAGTACAACGTGACGCGGCCCGGCCACCTCACGAGCCTCAGCCACCTGCCGCTGCACCACATCGAGGCGCTGCCCGACGGCGGCTTGCGCCTCGGGGCCCTGGTGACCAATTCGGCCACTGCCTACGACGCGCAGGTGCAGGCGCGCTACCCGGTGCTGAGCCAGAGCATTCTGTCGGGGGCCACGCCGCAGCTGCGCAACGCGGCCACCGACGGCGGCAACCTCAACCAGCGTACCCGCTGCCCCTACTTCTACGACCTCGCTACCCCCTGCAACAAGCGCGAGCCCGGCACCGGCTGCTCGGCCCTCACGGGCTACAACCGCGGGTGCGGCGTGCTTGGCACCAGTGAAAGCTGCATCGCGACCCATCACTCCGATATGTGCGTGGCCCTAGCCGTGCTGGAGGCCGTGGTGCGCGTGCAAGGCCCGTCCGGGGAGCGCACCATCCGGTTCGAGGACTACCACCGACTGCCGGGCAACACGCCGGAGGTGGATAACACGCTGCAGCCCGGCGAGTTGGTGGTGGCTATCGACTTGCCCGCGCAGGGCTACGCCGAGCATTTTACTTACCTGAAAGTGCGCGACCGGACCAGTTACGCCTTCGCGACGGTGAGCGTGGCGGTGGGGCTGGAAATGGCCGGCGACACGATTACTAGGGCCCGCTTCGCCCTCGGGGGGGTAGCGCACAAGCCCTGGCGCGACCAAGAGGCCGAGAAGATGCTGGAAGGCCAGCCGGCCTCGCCCGAGCTGTTCCGCCGGGTGGCAGCCAAGGTGTTTGCCGAAGCCAAGGGCTACCCCTACAACGCCTTCAAAATAGAGCTAGGCCAGCGGGCCATCGTGCGGGCCCTCCGGCAAGCGGTGGCCATGGACCAGGCCCGGAATCCGAATGCTTTTCTCAACTCCAATCCCTAACCCATGAGCCAGACCATTGCTTCGCCGCCCACCGTCAAGCTGGGCACCGACTACGTAGGCCAGCCCACCAACCGCGTGGACGGTCCGGCCAAGGTGACGGGCGCCGCGCCCTACGCGGCCGATTTTGCCGTGGCCGACCTCTGGTACGGCTACGTGGTAAACAGTCCCATCACGAAAGGCCGCATCACGAAGATTGACACGGCGCCGGTGCTAGCCCTGCCCGGCGTAAAGCAGGTGTTTACGCACGAAAATGTACCCCCGCTGGCCGCGCCCGACAAATGCTACCAAGATGACCTGGCGCCGAACGGCTCGCCCTTCCGGCCGCTGCACTCGCCCGAGGTGGTCTACAACTTGCAGCCGGTGGCGCTGGTAGTGGCCGACACGTTTGAGTTGGCGCGCTACGCGGCTTCCATCTTGGAAATCGAGTATGAGGTGGCCGACTTCAACACCAACTTGGCGCAGGCGCGCCATAACGGCTTCACGCCGGGGAAAGACAACGTGTTTACGCCCCCAACTTCCTACGGCCACTTCGAGCAGGCCTACGCGGCGGCCACGTACCAGCACACCGGCGAGTACGCCCACCCCCCGCAGCACCACAACCCGATGGAGCTGTTTGCGACGACCGTGGAGTGGCTAGGCGACGGCCGGAAGCTGAAAATCTACGACAAGACGCAGGGCGTATTCAACACGCAGCAGTACTTGTGCAGCGTATTTGGGCTCGACAAAACCGATGCGCAGGTTATCACCAAGTACATGGGCGGCGGCTTTGGCGCGGGGCTGCGGCCGCAGCACCAGGCGTTTCTGGCCACCCTGGCGGCGCTTGAGCTGCAACACTCCGTGCGCCTGACCCTCACGCGCGACCAGATGTTCAGCATGGGCAACCGGCCCGCGGTAATTCAGAACCTGAAGCTAGGCACCGACGAGTGGGGCCACCTCACAGCCCTGCAACACCACGCGGTGGCTGAAACGTCGCGCTTCGAGAAGTACGCCGACAACGTGGTGCCCACCTCGGGCGTGCTCTATAACTGCGACAACGTGTCGCTGGAACACCAAATTGCGGCCCTCGATATCTACACGCCGCAGTCAATGCGGGCGCCGGGAGCGGCGTCGGGCGAGTTTGCCCTCGAAGTGGCCATCGACGAAATGGCCTACCTAGCCGGCCGCGACCCGCTGGAGTTTCGCCTGCTGAATTACTCAGAAACCGACAAAACCACCGGCAAGCCCTTCAGCAGCAAGCGCCTGCGCGACTGCTACCACGAAGGGGCCGCCAAATTCGGCTGGGACGCCCGCACGCCGGAGCCGCGCTCCATGCGCGACGGCAACTTACTGGTGGGCTGGGGGGTAGGCACTGGCATCTGGGACGCCATGCAGATGCCCACTAAGGCCAAGGCCGTGCTGACCGCCAGCGGTCACCTCACGGTGAGCAGCGGCAGCACCGACATCGGCACCGGCACCTACACCATCATGACCCAAATGGCCGCCCAAACGATGGGCCTGCCCCTGGAGGATGTCACCTTCGTGCTCGGCGATACCAGTTTGCCGCAGGCTCCCCTGCAAGGCGGCTCCTGGATGGCGGCCTCGCTCGGCTCGGCCGTGCAGGACACGTGCCAGGCCCTAGGCAAAAAAGTGCTCCGCCTGGCTCAGCAGCAAGCTGACTCGCCGCTCGCCGGCCTCGCCTACGAGGACGTGCAGTTCGCGGAGGGCGTCATTCGGGCCAACGACGACATCAGCTGGCAAGTCAGCATTCGGGACGTGCTGGCGGCCAGTGGCGAGCCTAGCGTAGAAGCCACGGGCGGGGGCGCGCCCGACAAAGCCAAGCAGGCGCAATACTCGATGCACTCGCACAACGCGGTGTTTGTGGAAGTGAAAATAGACGAGGACCTCGGCATCATCCGCGTCACGCGGGTGGTGAATGCCGTGGCGGCCGGCCGCATCATGAACACCAAAACGGCGCGCAGCCAGGTGCTCGGCTCCGTGGTATGGGGCATCGGCATGGCCCTGATGGAGGCCACGGTGCTCGATAACCAGTTCGGCCGGTACATGAACCACAACTACGGCGAGTACCACGTGCCGGTGAACGCCGACATCCACAAAATTGACGTCATTTTCGTGGAGGAAAACGATACCATCGTGAACCCTATCGGGGTGAAAGGCATCGGGGAAGTGGGCATGCTCGGCGTAACGGCGGCCGTAGCCAACGCCATTTACCATGCAACCGGCAAGCGCGTGCGTGAACTGCCCATCACGCTCGACAAGCTGCTTTAGGGCCTGGCCTCACTGGTTCAGAACGCCATGACCGAGTTGCAGCGACTTTTACTGGCTTACGACGAGCACCGCGCGGCTGGGCGGCCCTGCGCACTGGCGACGGTGGTGGAGGTGCTCGGCTCGGCGTATCGCCGGCCGGGCGCGCGCATGCTCGTCACCGACGATGGGCAGCTCACCGGCGCCATCAGTGGGGGCTGCCTAGAAGGCGATGCCCGGCAGCGGGCGCGGCGCGCCCTCGTACAGGGCGTGCCGGCGCTGGTAACCTACGACACCCGCGACGAAGACGACCCGCGGCACGGCCTCGGGCCCGGCTGCCAGGGCGTGGTGCGCATCTTGCTGGAGCCGCTAAACTTTTCAGACCAGACCAACCCGCTGGAAATACTGCGCAGCTTTGCCCGGCACCCGGTGCCCGCCGTGCTGGCTACGCTATTCGCCACCGATGCGGCGGGGCCTAAGGCGGTAGTAGGTCAGCGGCTGCTTCTTACCGCCACCGAAGCCCTAGGCAGCAGCCCGCTACAGGCCGGCCCGTTGACGGAAGCTGCCCGCGCTACACTGGGCCAAGGGCAGTCGCGCGTGCTGACGCTTGACACGGATGCCGGGCCGGTGCGGGCGCTGCTGGAGGTGCTGGTGCCGCCGCTGCGGCTGATGGTGTACGGCGCCGGCAACGACGCTCAGCCGCTGGTGCGCCTGGCGGCCTCGCTGGGCTGGCACATTACGGTCGTGGATGGCCGTCCGCACCTAGCCACGGCCGCCCGCTTTCCAGAGGCCGCCGCGGTGCACATCGTGCCGGTGCAGGAACTCGAAACCGCCGCGCCCGACCCACTGGCTTACCACGTGCTGCTCAGCCACAACTACGCTTACGACCTGGCGGTGCTACAAACCCTAGCTTGCTCGCCCGCGCCTTACATTGGCTTGCTTGGTCCGCGGCAGAAAGCTCAGCGCCTGCTCGACGAGCTACCCGGCGATACCACCGGCTTGCGCCACCGCCTGCACAGCCCCATCGGCTTGGACCTAGGCAGCGAGACGCCCGAGGAAATTGCCCTCTGCATTGTGGCTGAAATTCAGGCCCACCGCAACGGGCGGGTAGGGCAGCCATTGCGTGACCGGGCGGGCACGCTGCACAGCCACTAGTTCTTGGCCAGCAGCGGCGCAGGGTAAAGCGCTAGCGCTGAAAGCCGGGCGTCTTTCAAGCCCAGAAGCTGATTTGCTGACTCCCTGCCGGGACGCCACTACCCCCACTATTCTTTCTATCCGCATGAGTCACTATCCTCCTGATACGGTACCTCGCCTGCGCGCTAGCGACCCGCCCGGCACACGCCGCCCTTCTTGGTTGGAGCTACTCACCGACCTAGCCTTTGTCGTCATCCTAGGCCAGCTGGTTAGGCGCCTGCTCGAGGTGCCCGGCGAGGTCGCCGTCGGCGACTTGCTGTTGCTCGTGGTGCCGGTGTGGTGGCTCTGGAATGGGCTGACCTTTTATACCAACCGCTTTGCCGTAGTCAACGACCTAGGCGACTTTCTGTTTACGGTGGTGCAGCTGCTGGGTTTGTTGGTGCTAGCGGTCGTCACGAAGCTCGCCCTAACCAGCCATGCCAACACGGTCCTGTTCGTGTGCATCTACGCGGGGCTCAGGGGGGTAGTACATTTACAATACGCCCGCGTGGCCTATTTCGTGCCCGTCGCTCGGCCCTACGTGCGGCATGTGCAGGTCGGCTTCGGGGTGTCGCTGGCCTGTTGGGTAGGAGCGGCGCTGGCGCCTACCCCGCTTAGCTACTGCCTGTGGGCACTAGCGCTGGCGGCAGAGATAGGTACGCCCTTGGTGGCGGGCGGGCGGGCTCTGCACCAGCACATCCCCCCCGATGCCCGCCACCTGCCCGGGCGGGTTGCCACCTTTGTGCTACTGGTGCTTGGGCAGGTGGCGCACGGCGTCACGCAGGGGCTTTCCCAAACGGGGCTGAGCGGGGAAGGCCTCGGCCGGGCGGTGCTAGCGGGCCTGACCCTTATCGGGCTAGGCGGGGCCTACTTCACCCGGGTGTACGAAGCGCCCGTGCAGGCCCTGAGCGAACGGCAGCGCACCGGTCCGTTCTGGGCGTGGGTGTATCTACACCTACCGCTGACGCTCTGCCTGCTCGTGAGCAGCGCCGGGCTGACGCTGGCCGTGGCCGATAAGCGCGCGCTGGCACTCACTAGCTTGTTGGTAGGAGCCGGGGTGGGCGGCAGCTACCTGGTGATGGGGCTGCTGGGCCTTGTGAATCAATGGGCTAGTGAGCAGCCTCAGCCCGGCACCAAGCTGCGGGTAACCATCCGGGTGGCGGCCGGAAGCTGCCTGGTACTGGCCGCGCCCTGGGTTTCGCCGCTGCTCTTGTTGCTGCTAGGTACCGCAACCGGCCTAGGCATCGTCCTCGTGGACTATTTCGGGCCGGCGGCCCCAGTTACGGGTTTTACTACCATTGCGTCTCGCTACACCCACGACCCGACGAAAAAGCCTGGTCCGCTGAAAGACGTGCCGCCGAATTTAGCGCCCACCGAGCCCGCCGCTCCAAACCAAAGAGTCCTCGGACTAGCTTCCAAGGAGGAGGCATGTTGAACCAGCTTCGAGGTCGGCTGCTGGCAGCTTACCGGCATTTCAGGCCGTCGTTTCTGCTTGTCAGCGTTCTAGCTGGCTTAACGCTACAGCCAAGAATTGGCCGGGCGCAGCAACAGGCCGATTTAGTAGGCTGGACCTGGGCAAGTGTGCAGTGGCAACCCGATAGCAGCCGCTGGGCGCTGGAAATCTCGCCTAATTACGTAGTCTATCAGAACCTGACGCGCACGTTTTTGCGCCTCGGCCTGGGGCGCGTCAGCTACGCCTGGCCCCGGCAGCAGTTGACGCTTTCCCTGCTGTACGAAGTAGGGCCGGCTGACCAGCGGGGCACGCTACAGTTGGCGCGACTTTACCTAGGCCAGGAGCTGGCTACCCGCCGCCTACACCCGCGCTGGCAGCTCTCCCTAGATCGCCTCTGGTTTACCCCCGAACTCTTCGAAAGCCAGGAACGGCCGCCCATCTACCGGGTGCGCACCTTGGTTGGCATCGTGCCCCCGCTCAGCCATCATTTGAGCTTGGTGCTCAATACAGAGCCCTTTGTATATCGCACCGACACCTGGCTGCAAGAGGTGCGCTCCCAAGTCGGTTTGCAGTTCGCCCCGAGGGCGGGCATCACGGCGCAGGCGCTGTACTGGAACTGGTGGGCGGGCTACGAGCCGCGGCGCGTGCGCTGGCAGCATACGGTGCTGCTAACCGCAACCTTTCACCTTAAATAACACCCTGGCGCGAACACCGCCAATAACTAGCCGCTATTTGAATCTAAAACATATAAACAGCAATAGTTCAAGCAAATGACAAGCGCCTTTTCTACACAAATCCAAAAGCTGACTTACTCCCGCAGTTGCTCTCCTATTACTTGCGCTGCAGGCGCTTTCTACCCGGGCAAATTCCTGCCAGGTAGTTGAGTTTCGATTTTACTTTCCACTGACCAGTTAGGCTGGTCGTCAATTCGTTCCTGTTGAAGTCACTTCCTATCCTGCGTTCCATCGGCGCAGTCGTCGGCTCCGCGACCTTACTCGCGGCTTGCCAAGCCAACCCCACTACTAGTTCAAACGCCTCCGCCACCAGCAGCTATTTCACTTCTCGTACTACGGGCGTGCAAACGGGCGGCGTACAGCTCGTACCGATTACCACGCCCAAAGGCACGTTCAACGTCTGGACCAAGCGCTTTGGCAACAACCCCAAGATGAAGGTGCTGCTACTCAATGGCGGCCCCGGGGCCACGCACGAGTACTTCGAGTGCCTGGAAAACTTCTTGCCAGCCGAGGGTATCGAGTTCATCTACTACGACCAGCTCGGCTGCGGCAACTCCGATAATCCCAAGGACACGGCTATGTGGAGCTTGCCGCGCTACGTGGAAGAGATGGAGCAGGTGCGCAAAGCCCTCAACCTGACCAACGACAACTTCTACCTGCTCGGCCACTCTTGGGGCGGCATCTTGGCGGCCGAGTATGCTTTCAAGTACCAGCAGAACCTCAAGGGCCTCATCATCTCCAACATGATGATGAGCGGCCCGGCCTACGGCAAGTATGCTCATGAGGTGCTGGCCAAGCAGATGAAGCCCGAAGTGCTAGCCGAAATCCGCCAACTGGAAGCGAAAAAGGACTTTGCCAACCCGCGCTACATGGAGCTGCTGCTGCCTAATTTCTACCAGCAGCATATCTGCCGCCTACCCCTGGCCCTGTGGCCCGAGCCGCTGAACCGTTCCCTGGGCAAAATCAATCAGTCGCTTTATGTGACCATGCAGGTACCTAGTGAATTTGGGCTGGCGGGCAAACTGACGCACTGGGACCGGAGCCGCGACCTAGCCCGGCTCACCATGCCCGTGCTTTCCATCGGCGGCAAGTACGATACCATGGACCCCGAGCACATGGCCTGGATTGCCACGCAGGTTAAGCAAGGCAACTCCCTGATTTGCCCCAACGGCAGCCACATGAGCCTCTACGACGACCAGCAAACCTACATGGCCGGCCTGATTAAATACCTGAAGGCAGTAGACGACGGCTCATTTCAGCCCGGTACCAAATTGTAGCCCTCCCTCCTGCTGGCGGCTCCATCCTTTCTCTTTCCTTCTTTTTCAGCTTGATGAAGCGTACTATTTTCAATCCCATTCAGCAAGACACGCTCACCTTTGTACAGACAGCGGCCGAGACGGCCGGGCAACTAAGCGAACTGGGAATTACCATGCTGCCTGGCGGCGGCAACGCGTTGCACTACCACACCACCTACACCGAAACCTTTACCGCCATAACTGGAACACTGGGACTTGAACTCGAAAAGAAGCGCAAGCTCCTGTTAACTCCCGGCGAATCCTACGTCATCAAGCTCGGGGAGGTGCATCGTTTTTTCAACCCCGGCGACACTCCCATCACCTTCCGCAACGTCGTGCTGCTAGGGCACGAAGGATTCGAAAACACGTTACGAATACTCTATGGCCTAGCAGCCGACGGTCTCTACAACGAGAAGGGTCTACCGAAAAGTATCATGCACCTAGCCGTGTGCGCTATCATGAGCGATACGCGCCTGCCAGGATTAGGCAATCTACTCACGCCCGTATTCCGGCTGTTAGCCTCTTTCGCCCGTTGGCAGGGCATCGAAGCACAGTTGCTGGATCGATATTGCCGCTGAATCAAACAAAATCGTTCTAGGAGGTGTGGATATTTGAGCAGTAGTTCCAGAAAGTCAATAGCCTGATTGAAAGTACTCCTAACAAGAGTTCATTTGCTCACCCAAAGGCTAAGTATCCAATGGAGCCGGGCGGGTAGCCGTCAGAATGTTCTAACGATTCATAGCTAGTAGCTAGGACGCACAATGACCTGATAGGCGGCGTGTGTCGCCTATCAGGTCAAGTTACGGTGAGGCTATGAGGCCCTAATTACTGCGAAATGAAACAGTACTTATTGTAGCGTTGTAGGAATTCCTAGCTTAAATAGCATGCACGCCTTCTTCGCGTTATGTTGACTCTCCAAGCCCTCAGCTTGTTCTTTGCGCAGCCACGCAAAGAACGAATATACTACTGATAACCAGAGTTTTGAGTAAACTCGCTTTTGTTGGTTACGGCATCTAGCTGCGTTTGCGGAATGGGCCGCAGCAAGTGATAGGATTGAATATTTACCGCATTATCCGGCGAATAGAGTTTGATGCGGTCCACTAGTTTGCCAGTGCGCTTTAGGTCGAACCAGCGGAGCTGCTCACCGGCCAACTCACGGGCGCGCTCATCCAACATGAAATCCAGGGTCATTTGCGAGGCGTTCACCTGCATGGCGGCGGCGCGGCCGGGTTTGGCGGCGCGGGTGCGCAGCACGTTCACGTAGTCGGCGGCGGATTGCGTATTACCTAGCTTCATCTGCGCTTCGGCGGCAATCAGGTACACTTCGGCCAGTCGGATGACGAACACGTCGCGGGCACTTTGCGCTTCGTTTAAGCTGGGCCGGGTGGGGTCCATAAACTTTGTGAGGCTAGGATAGCGCAGGCCATCTTTCACCGTGCCGTTGGCATTGTAAATCTTGCTGCGGTCCACCGTCTGGTACTTGCGGGTGGCCTCATACGCATCCGGAACTTCCCGGCGGGTGCAGTACACGGCCGTATCGCCCAGGGCCATGCCAGCTGGCCGGGTGGTGGAGTTGGCATACCACACCTCGTTGAAGGAACCTTCGTAGCGAGCATCGTTGGTGCTGTACAAATCGAGCAGGAAGCGGGTGGGCATGTAGCGGTTGAAGGGTCGCCCGTTCGGAATGTCGCGCACCATGCCGGGCCGGTCATCGTACTTCATGATGTACAGCAGGTGGGTATTGTTGCCGCCCCGGCTGTGCCCGTAGGGGTTGAACGTGGTGTTGGCGAGGTCGTCGAGGGCTAGATTGGCCGAGTAATCGACCACGTACACGGCCTCTTTGGTTTTCAGATTGCTCATCTTCCACAGGTCGGCGTAGTTAGGCTCCAGCTTGTAGGCTGTGTTGGCGAGCACCGCCTTAGCCATAGCTAGGGCTTCCTGGTTCATGCCCCGTGTTAGGTAGATGCGCGCCAGAAAGGCCTGCGCGGCGCCTTTGGTCACTTTGCCATACTGCGGCTGGGTGGCGGGCAGCTGGTTAACGGCCGTTTGCAAGTCCGAGATAATCAAGTCGTAAAACGTACTTTCGGGCGTGCGGTTGGCGGTCGACACGACGCCGCTGGTTTCCTCGGTGGTGAAGTGCACGCCGCCCCAGGTTTCCACGATGTGCCAGTAGTAGAAGGCGCGCAGAAACCGCAACTCGCCCTCCCGAATGGGCCGCAACGTGGCCGAGAGACCGGCTTTGTCGATGCGACCTAGGCCGCCGTTGCACAAGTTTACGGCCGCGTATAGCTCGCGCCATTCGGTAGCTAGGTACGTATTGGTGCCTTGCAGATTGAGGTATTGGCTCAGACCCCGGTCGGTGTCGCCGGAGGCACTGGTCCAGATGTCGGTGCCCATTTCGGCAATGTTGTGGGCTTCCTCTTTGCCGTACCACCAGCGCTGGTACGAATACGCCGCATTGACCAAGGTTTCAAAGCCCTCGGGCGTGGTATACACGGTGTCGGCGGTCAGCCCGCTTGGGTTATATTCCTCGAGCGTTTTATCGCACGAAAACAGCGCGAGTAATGAGAGGGTTAGCACCCCCTTCTTGGTGAAAAAAGCTTTCATGGGATGGATGGGATGCTAGAGTTAGAATGTGGCGTTCAGGCCAACGACATACAGTTTGGTCATGGGGAAGCTTTCGCCGCCGCCCCGCTCCGGGTCATAGTTCAGCTTGGTGAAGGTGTACAGGTTCTTGCCCGTTACGTACACCCGAACTCCGCTAATCGCCTTCGGCAGCAACGTCTTAGAGAAGTTGTATCCGAGCGTGACGTTGCGGATGCGGCCAAACGAGCCGTTCTGGTAAGCTAGTGTCGAGAGGTATTTTCCGCCCCCGTTCTTGTTAGGACGTGGGTAGGCATTGGTCGGGTTTTCGGGCGTCCAATAGTCGAGGCCGGCCGTGCTGTTGCCGATGCCCTGGTAGTCGAAGCGCGCCGAGCGGTCGGAGTTAATCATCTGGCCGATACGGGCGTAGATAAAGAAGTTCAGATCAAAGCCCTTGTAACGCAACGTGTTATCAAGGCCGCCGCTCCACTTCGGGCGCGGGTTGCCCAGGATAATCCGGTCGTTGATAGCGTCAATCTTACCGTCGCCATTCTGGTCCTTTACCTTGATTTCGCCCGGCACCTGGGTGGGCTGGATTTTGGCGGCCTGGTCGGCTTCGTTGGTTTGCCAGATACCTAGCTTCTCGTAGTCGTAGTACACGCGAATGGGCTGGCCGATAAACCAGCCATTGCCCACGTCGTTGCCATTGGTTACGAGTTCGGTAATCTCCTCTTTGTTGCGCGTGAAGGTGAGCGTGCTGGTCCAGGTCAGGTCCTTGGCCTTGATGTTGGTGCTGGTCAGCGAGACTTCCAAGCCCCGGTTGCGCGTGCGGCCGATGTTCTGCTTCACCGTGGTTACGCCCGTCGTGGGGGGCAGGCCCCGGTTCAGCAGCAGGTCGCGGGTACGGGTGTCGTAGTAGTCTATCGACCCCGCTAGGCGGCCATTGAAGATGCCTACGTCCAAGCCGATGTCCTTGGTGTAGGAAAGCTCCCACCCTAGGTCTGGGTTACCTACGCTACGCGAAAACGTGTAAGCCGGGTACGACACCTCGTCGTAGCCAAAGGCAATGCGTGTGAGCGTGGTCTGGGTGGCGTAGGGTCCAGAGGGGTCGTTGCCGGCCACACCGTAGCTGGTGCGCAGCTTCAGGTCGGTCAGGCCTTTGATGCCCTGCATAAACGGTTCATCCACAATACGCCAGGCCAGGGCCGCCGACGGAAAGAACGTCCATTTGTTGCCCACTGCTAGCTTCGACGAGCCGTCTTTGCGAGCCGTCACCGTCAGCAAATACCGGTCGCGGAAAGCGTAGTTGAGGCGCCCCGCAAATGATACCAGGTTGTTCTGCGAATAAGCTGATCTAATCTTGATTTCTTCGGTGGCGCTGCCCAGCGAGTAGAAGAGCTGCGAAGGCAGCAGCTGATTGACACCCGATGCCGCCGCGCTGTCTGCCCTATTGCCTAGGTAACTGGCAATACCCGTCACAGTGAAGGCATGCTGGCCAAACTCCCGCTGATAGGTCGCCACGTTCTCCCAGTTGATGCCACGGCTGTTGCTGGTGTTGTAGGTAGCCAGCGACTTGCCCGAGAGCGACCGGTCAATCGACTTGGGCGACATATAGGCCCCGTCGCGTGCCGACGACAAGTTGACCCCTAGCGTGCTGCGAATCATAAGGCCCTTCACGGGCGTCAGCTCCACGTAGCCGTTGGTCAGCGTCCGGGTCGTCAGTACCTGGCCTTTAAACACGTTCGGCTGTTCGTCGGAGAGCGGACTGGCGGTTTGGCCGTCCAGCATGATGAAGTTAAAGTTGCCGTTGGCGTCGTAGAGCGAACCTAGGGGGCTGATTTTATTAGCCTGGTTCAGCGGGTCGCGCCGCACACCCTGGTCGTAGTACGTCAGCTGGCTTTGCAGGCCCACCTTCAGCCAGTCGGTAGCGATGAAGTCGACGTTGAGGCGGCCGGTGTAACGCTTGAGTTCATCCATTTTCAGGATGCCCTTCTCGTTGAAGTAGTCGACGGAGACGTACCCCTTTAGGCGGTCGGTACCGGCCCGCACGCCCACCTGATAGTCTTGCTGTAAGCCATGGTGAATGAGCTTATCCTGATAATCCGTCCACACCCCGTCCTGCAAGGCTTGGTACTCGGCCCCGTTGGTAAAAATAGCCGGGTCGTCGGTTGGGCTCTTCCACACGCCGGCGGCGCGCCAGGCCTCGCGCTTCAGGTCGCGGTAGCCGTAAAGGTCCATGGCCTTCGGGTACATCGTGACCTGCGAAACGCCCGCGTAGGTGTTAAAGGAGATTTCCGGCTTGCTCGACTTGCCCTTTTTGGTGGTAATCAGAATGACGCCGTTCGAACCGCGCGAGCCATAAATGGCAGTCGACGAGGCATCTTTCAGCACGTCCATCGTCTCGATGTCGTTGGCGTTGATGTCTTGCAGGCTGTTGTACTGAATGCCATCCACAATAATCAGCGGCGAGTTATTGCCCCCAATCGAGCGGTTGCCGCGGATGTTAATGTTAACGGCTGCCCCCGTCTGGCCGCTGCTGCGGGTAATATCAGCCCCCGCAATTTTGCCCTGGGCGGCTTCTAGCACGTTGGCAGCCGGAATTTCCTTCAGCTCCTCGCCCTTGAGCTGGGATACTGCCCCGGTCAGGTCCTTCTTGCGCACGGCCCCGTAGCCGATTACCACGACCTCGTCGACGGCATTGGTGGAGGGAGCTAGGGCTAGCGTAATCGTTTTTCGATTACCGACGACTACTTCCTGGCTTTTGTACCCAATGTAGGAGAAAGAGAGTACCACCTCACCGGTTTCGGGCACCGTCACCTGGAACTTGCCGGCGACGTCCGTTGTCGAGCCCTGCGTGGTGCCTTTTACCACGACGGTCACGCCAGGCAACGGCTCATTTTTCTCGTCGGTCACAAACCCGGTTATTACCCGGTCGGCCAACGGCTGGGCAGCCTCTTCTGCTGTCGATTTTCTGGTTGCTTCGTGGTTACCACGTGCTAGTGAGGTCGCCGGGCAAGTGGCCACCAGAAACAGCGGAAGCACTGATGCGCAAGCGAGGTTTCGCCAAGCTCCCGTGGGGCGAGCGGGCGTTAGCCTCATGGGTACTAGTAGTTTTCTTCTCATAGTGTGGGGATTTTAATGGGTATTGCATGTGAGAAAAAATGTCAGCAATGGTGGATTCCTGCAACTACTAGTGCTGGCACACAGCACCGTAGCTAGGCTCACCACGCTTACTTGTTGGTCAGTTCATAGGTCTGTCCGGCTTGGGTAGCCATATCGTAGAGCGTTGAAGTCGGGAGTTGAGGCTTTTGAGGGCTGGCTTTAGCTGAAATAAGCGGTGCTTGCACGGGCACTACCAGTTGGTAAAAGGGATTGGGATTGTCGCCCTGCGCCACGGTCAGCCTGGCTTTACTGCTGGCTTTCAGGGGCGAGTGCAGGCGCAGGCGGCAGTTGCCACCTAGCTTAGAGGTAATCTGTAGGCGCGTGACCTTGCCCTTGTCCCAGGCTAGGTCCACCACGTAGCCACCACGCGCCACCAGGCCTTTCACTTCGCCCGTAGGCCAAGCATCCGGCAGCGCGGGTAAAATGTCGATAGCGCCGTCGTAGCTCTGCACGAATAGCTCCGTTAGGCCCGAAGTGCAGCCAAAGTTGCCGTCGATCTGAAACGGTGGGTGCGCGTCCAAGAGGTTCGGGTAGGTACCGCCGCCAGTGGCTTCGCTCACCTTTACCAGGTCGCCCGAGAGCAGACGCAATTGATTGGTGAGCAGCTTGTAGGCGTGGTTGCCGTCGAGCATACGGGCCCAGAAGTTCACCTTCCACCCCATCGACCAACCCGTGGATACGTCGCCGCGCTGGGCGAGCGTCACGCGGGCCGCTTCAAACAGCTCCGGCGTGCGGTAGGGCGAAATCTGTCCGCTTGGAAACAGGCCGTATAGGTGTGAGATGTGCCGGTGCGTGCTCTTGGGGTCGTCCCAGTCTTGCAGCCACTCCTGCAGCTGCCCGTACTGACCAATCTGCATGGGCGGCAGGCGTTTGATCATGTTTTGGAGCGTATCAGCAAAAGGCTTGTCCGTGTTCAGGACAGCCGCAGCGCGCAGGGCATTGGAGAATACATCAAACACCAGCTGGTTGTCCATAGTCGTACCCGCCGTGATGCCCACGCTCGGCTCGTAGGTATTCTCCGGCGACATCGAAGGCGCCATCACCAGCCACTTATGGCTAGGTTCTTCCTGCAAGGCATCCACATAAAACAGGGCCGCCCCTTTCAGCACGGGGTAGTACTCCCGCAGAAAAGCTTGGTCGCCGGTGTACAAGTAATGCTGCCAGATATGCTGGGTGAGCCACGCGCCGCCCATGGGCCACATGCCGTAGAAGCCACCATCGACGTTGCCGGTGATGCGCCACAAGTCGGTGTTATGGTGCATGTTCCAGCCGCGCGCGTGGTAGACGACCGAGGCACTTTCTTTGCCCGTCTCCGCTAGGTCCTTGAGCATGGCGAACAGCGGCTGGTGCAGCTCCGACAGATTCGTCACCTCGGCCGGCCAGTAGTTCATTTCGGTGTTGATGTTTACCGTGTACTTGCTGTCCCAGGGCGGAGCTAGCTTGTCGTTCCACTTGCCCTGTAAGTTGGCGGCTTGGGTACCGGGTTGGGAGCTGCAAATCAGCAAGTAGCGCCCGTATTGGAAGTACATGGCAGCCAGGGCCGGATCGTTTCCTTTGGCAAAATCCGCGAGGCGCGCATCGGTAGGCTTATTCACTGCATCGGAGCTGCCTAGGCTGAGGCTCACCCGGTCGAAGTAGCGCCGGTAGCTAGCTACGTGGGCGGCTTTGGCGGCTGGGTACGCATGAGCTAGGGCCGTCGGCAGGTACGAAGCCGCTTTGATGGCCTCGTCGCCGCTCAGGTCTTTGTAGCTCTTGAAGTTCGTGCCCATCGAAATGTAGACCGTTGCCGCGTTGGCACCGGTTATTTGCAGGGTGCTGTCGGTCGAGGTTACGGTGCCGCCTTCCACTTTCGGCACGATGTGCGCCTGAAACTTGACCTTGCCGACCTTGTTGTCATTGCCGCCGCTGACGCCCGCTAGCACCAGCTTCGAGGGCTCCGTCTTCACACCATAGTTAAGCTGCGGGCTGTTCATGCCGATCTGGCAGGTGATACTACCTGGCTTGCTAGCTGTCAAGCGCACCACGATGACCTGGTCGGGTAGCGAGGCGAACATCTCGCGGGTGTAGGTCACGCCTTGCACTTGATAGATTACCTTGGTTACCGCTTGTTGAATATCTAGGTCGCGGTAGTAGTTGGTAGCGGCTTCGTGGCCGGGGAAAGTCAGCAGCAGGTTGCCCACCGTTTGGTAGGGCATGCCGTAGTTGTTATTGGGCGCTACTTTCCGCGGAAAGGTCTGGTTCGACAGGTCTTGGGCTTCCTTGTACTTCCCCTCAAAGAGCAGCTTGCGAATGCCTTGAATGCCTTCGTACACGCTCGGCACCACGTTATTGCCCGGCTCGCCGGCCCACACGGTTTCCTCGTTGAGTTGCAGCCGCTCCCGGCCGGGCTGCCCAAAGACCATAGCGGCCAAGCGGCCGTTGCCGATAGGCAGGGCTTCGTTCCAGTTCGCGGCGGGTTTGGTATACCACAGCTTCAAAGGCGCTGGCTTTGGTTTGGCACTTGCCGAATGGCAGAAGGCTACGTTCAACGTGCTCAATAAGACGCTTACCACCAGCCACTGCCACTTTCTATTACTCTGCATGTTACTGTTCATATTACCGCTTACCACGCTGATTGATACACGCTACCACAAGGCTTGTGAAATACAGCTGCTACAGCGTGATGCTTCAGGATCTGCGTCATGCTTGCGTGATTTATTAAGTGACGCTCCGCGCGCTGTGTCGCTCCTGACAAATGAAAATGTATTCTGATTCGGTGCGGCTGACCTAGATTACTAGCTCCTATTCTATTCAGTTTTCAAGACCACTGGCCCTAATAACCCAGATGCTATCAAGGGATCTTCTGGGTTGTAGGGATTAAAGGTTGCCCATGAAATGCGCTTATCTAGAGGGAGGCCGGCGTCGCCAATTAGGCGGTTAGCCCAGGTGTTGGTAACTGCTACCTCTAAGTCGTTATTACCTTGTTTGATCATCTCGGTAATATCAACTGCATAAGGCTTTTTCCAGATTGGCGCACAAGGAACGCCATTCACCTTTATGGTGGCTACTTCCTTTACAGAACCTAGGTCGAGCATAATCCGCCCAGGAGGCTTGCTTGTTACCTCGAATTTTCGGCTGTATGTGGCGGTGCCGGCATAGTGTCGTACGCCCGAATCAGCAGCGCTTGTCCACGATGTTAATTTGCTTAAGCTTACCTCTTTCGGAGCGCCTAAGCCTGGTGTAAAGCGTAGCAGCCAATCTGAGGAAAGATCTTTCCAAACTGGAAGGGCTTCCACTAACCTAGGTTGCTCCACTGCCGGTACTGCTTTGGTTCTGAATACTACAAACACCGATTCGTGTGACTCCAACCGTAGCGGAATGGTGGTTTGCCCTTTTGCTTCCTGGTAGTGCTTTACTCCCACCATAGCACCGTCTTCTGGGTTCCAGAGCTGAGGATGTAGATTCTCCGTCCGGAAAACACCCTCAAAGGCGAGGGGTTGCTGCGCGTGATTGACGATAAAGTAGATTTCGTCCTGCCCCGCCTTGCGGTGATTAAACAAAATACTGTCCGCATGCGCAGAAGACGCCACCTCGAAATCGGGGAGTACCTGCATGCGCTTTAGTGCCTCCGCGGGGGAAACGCCCCAGATAAATCTGCCGGCGCCAAGATTGGTCTGGCCATTTTTGGCATTTCCAGCGCCCCATAACGTATTCGTGATGGTACGAACTTGCAAATCAGCCGCTTTGCCGTCCGCAAGTGAGGAGGAGCCGTTGACTTTGGCTTGGCCTAGAATGGTGGCTCCCTGCTTAACCAGATCGTGGATGTGGCGCAGGCTTGCTAGGGTCAGCTGTTTTCCGCCGGCCAGTATAAGCAGGCGGTAGGTCATGCCACTAGGTAACTGAATACGACCATTTTTAACGGTCGTTCTCAGCAAGATTTCGTCGCTGCAAACGTCATAATCGTAGCCGACTGGGGGTACGGGCCGCATGCGGGCCGTGGCGATTTTTAGGGGAGTGTCATTCCCGAGATGATACAGAATATCAATGACCGGCTTTCCGGTTTGCATCATTTGCGAAGACCGAGCTAGGGTATTCCAAAAGCCCGTACTCTCCTGCCACCAGGTATTGTGGCGCTGGTAAGGCAGGTAAAACCGGTCTTCGGTTACGCCCGGTTTGCGCTCATCCCACGGCTGGTGCATGTAGGCGAGCACCACAAACCGATTGATGCCCTGCGCCAGCGCCGCGTCGGCCAGCGGCTTCATTTGGGCTAGGGTCACGTCGGCCTTACTGCCGGTGAATGATTCGGCGGCGACAGTGCTTTTGCCGTAGATGTGCGCCGAACTAGATGCCTCTTTGCATTCGATGCTCCCCTCCTTCTCGGGCATCCAGAATTCCGCCATTGGAATGTCCGTTCGCCCTTTGGCCCGGATATTATCACTGGGCATACAGGTTGCATTGCCCGGCGCCTGAGCCATAAAGGTCATCCCGTTGGCGTGGCAGAGCTGCTGAAACGTGCCGTAGTACTGATCGCTCATTAGGTTGGCGATAGTCCTGCGGACATCAAACAGAAAGCGTTCAGAGACTTGAGGATTATCAACTACGTAGCCCGCCATCGTGGGCAAGTAGGACCGCAGATCATAGCCGCACAGCTTGCGAAATTGCTCGGCAAAGTCCTCGGTCCAATTCTGCGTGCCGTGTTCCGCACTGTCCATGTTGACGCCAGCCACCTTTGCTCCCGGCACGCGTTGTACTTCTTTCAGGATGGTGCCAACGTAGTGTTCAAATTGCACCGTTGTCGCTTTGGCACTCAGCTTATCGCATTCGAGACCTAGGCCTTCGGGGCGGCCGTGCTTGGTTTTTACGCCGGTGGGCGTATGTCCAAACCGCATAATCGTCCAGCGGCCGGCTGGGGCCGTCCACTCCAGGTGACCAGTGGCATCGATCAAATGCGTCAAGTCGACGATCTTACGCGGGTCAATAACTTCCCCGGCTTGATAGTTGGGTGTTAAGTCGGGGTCGGGAAAATCATTGGTGTTCCCACTCTTCTTTTCCCATTGGTCAATCTTGGCCGTGCCCTGCAATCGAACGCTACCGATCAGCAGGTCCGCATCTTTCGCTCGGTCGTTGTAGCCCCAGTCGTGGAGGTTCAGGCGGAAATACCTAGCTTTTACGGGTTTGAAAGCTAGCGTCTGCCTATCCCAGTTTTCAAACTGATAGCCTCGCCCCGGCAACTGCTTTATCTTTTCCCAGTGAAGCGAATCCGCGCTGCTTTCCAGCTCGCCAATGGGCAGGATGGGCTTCATGTTTTCGCCGTAGAAGTCTTTGCTCCAGTTACCAGGAACCTGCGTAGCAATGATATACGCCTTCGAGGACGGCCGGAGCGCGTAGGTGATACTCCTGACTTCAACCGGCGACCCATAATCCAGCTTGATGTAGGTCGGCTTGCCACCTGCTGCCGGCTTCACCCTCACTCGAACGGGTGCCGCGGTGTTGAACATGGCGGCTAGGTCGTCCACCTTCGGACTACTCGTGATGACGGGAGCGGGCAAAAGCTGGCCTTTTAAGGCCGGAAACGCCAGTACCGCTACGTCTTTGTAGTAGTTGAGCTTTGTGGGGGGCTGCTCTAGCTGTAGGGCTAGGTGCCGCCCCCCTGCTACCGTTGTTTCACTTGCGACTAGTCGCTGCATGCCTAGCTCAGGCGTAATCCAGGGTCCTCCGGCTACGTAGCCATTACTACTATTGATTTCTAGGCGCATGCCCAATCGAGCGCACTCCGCGGCGGCGAAACGAACGCGGCTTAACCATTCCGGCGAAAGGCTTTTCAACGCGTCAGGATCATCCTTGAAAACTTGTTCGTACAGGACCACGCCACCGAACCCCGCGCTTTTCAGGGCTTCTAGGTCTTTGGTAATGCCGTGTTCCGTGATGGTGCTTTCCCCCCAAAACCACCAGATCATAGGCTTTGCGTTGGCCGTTGGCTGCTTGAACGCAAGTGAGAGGCTGTCTTGCTGCGCCGCTGCCGCGTAGCTCATTGCACAAAGCATTAGCGCTAGGCAGCTGCCAGACAATGATTTAGCCGCTATTCTACTAGGTTCTTTTTGATTCATGCAGCAGGCTGCTAGTAAGCAACGGGGAGTGGCATTTAGCCATTCGGTTGGTTGAAGACCGACTCGGTGATGCGAGTACGGCCAAGTGGGAGCAGTATCGACCTAGGCTGGCCACGTACTGATGTAGCCAACCTAGGTTGCTGATATGCCATGGAAATCGTCAGCACGTAAGCAGTAGCAATGTCGCGGCGGCTGAGCGTTAAGTTATCTATTTAATAACCAGGATTCTGCTCGTAATCATAGCCCGAGGCGCTCAACTCAGACTGTGGCACCGGGTAAATCAGGTCGTTGGCCGTAATGGGGGAGCGCATGCGCTTGCTTACGTCGTCTTGGGGTATCCACGCATTCATGATGGTCACGGCATTGCCCGAGCGCACGAGGTCGTGCCAACGCAGGCCTTCACCCACAAACTCGCGGCGGCGCTCTTCGATGAGTTGCGCGTAGGTGGTGTTGGTCACGGCCGGCGCATTAGCGACTCCCCGGCGGCGCACTTGGTTCATGATGGCATCTGCGTCACTCTGGCTGCCACCGCCACCTTTAAGAATACACTCGGCCTTCATCAGCAGCACGTCGGTGTAGCGCAGCACGATGAAGTTGATGGACCAGTCGGCACGAGTGGTGCCGCGCCGGGCCACGTCGAGGTATTTTTTGTAGGCGGCACGAGAATCGGTGATGGCGGGTGTGCTGCCACTGGCCGCTACTGTAAAGCCCACCTGCAAGGCTTGGCTCCGGCGCAAGTCGCCGGTGGCAAACGAGCTGAGCAAGTTGTTGGAAGCGGGGCGCAGCTCGTCGCCGGTGCTGAAGCCGGATGTGTTCGGCACAACCGAGTTGAAGTAGTTATTAGAAACCAAAATAGACGGGTAGGTAGCCCCTAGGCCCGTACCACCGCTGCTATAGTGGATGTCGAAAAGTACTTCCTTATTGTTTTCGTTGGTGTAGGAGAAAATGTCGGCGTAGTTGGGCAAAAACTGAAACTGGCCGCTGGCGATAATCTCGTTGAGCAAACCTAGGGCGGCCGCGTAGTCGTTGGTGCCGCGGCCGGGTCCATCAATGCCGTAGGTCGCGCCGGAGCGGGTGAGGTATACCCGGGCTAGCATCCCCTTGGCGGCCCACTTAGTGGCGCGGCCCACGTCGGCCCCCGTGTAGGAGGGCGCAAGGGTGCCGGCCGCATCCAGCAGGTCGGCGACAATGAGGTTATACACTTCATCAACCGACGTGCGGTTGATGGTAGCCACTTCCTGCGGGCTCAAGGGCTTGTCGACCAGCGGCACGCGGCCAAAGTATTGAACCAGATTGAAGTAGAAAAAGGCGCGTAAAAACTTGGCCTCGCCCTCCATACGGCTTCGTACGTCGGCGGCGAGTACGCCGCCGTTTTTGCCGAGTTGGTCCAGCAGGACGTTGGCCCGGAAAATACCCGCGTAGTTGGCGCTCCAAGCTTCATCGACGAATTCGCTAGTGGCAATGGTCGTCGAGAAATTGTTGATGGGCTCCCAGGGGCGGACGCCTTGGGTGCTTACCCCGTAGATATTGTCGGAGCGCATTTCGGATAAGGTGAGCTCACGGTCCGGAAAGTTACGCAGGGCATTGTAGGTAGCGTTCAGCGCCTGGCTGAAGTCCGTTGCGCTCTGGTAGAACGTGGGTACCGAGCCACTGGAAATAGGCGCCTGGTTGAGTTCGTCTTCGCAGCTGCTGAAGGTGAGGGCGGCCGCCGTGAGAAACAGGAGAGATATCTTTTTCATGGAGAGTAGTGGCGGTTGGCTTTAAGCTACCGGCCGCAAACAGCGGGAACCCAGTAGCGCATGCCGCGGACGGCGAAAAGCCAGCGGCTTTTTAGAAAGTGACGTTCAGACCTAGGGTCATGGCTTTGGAAAGAGGCAGCCCGCCGTAGTCGGTGCTCACCGAGAAACCGTCGCTGCTGTTGCTGGAGTTAGCCGCCTCCACGTTGTAGCCCACGCGGTAGGAGTCATGGCCAAAGAAGTTCTCCAGCGAGAAGTAAATCCGGGCACCCTGCGCCACGCGCTTGCTCAGAATGTTACCTAGGTTGTAGCCCAGCGTAATGTTGCGCACGCGGTAGTAGTCCGACGAGTACAGCCATGAGCTGTTGAGCAAGGGCGTGAAGTTGGCGCGAGCCTGGCCTCGCTCGCCAGCTCCGGGGTTCTCGGGTGAGCGCCACCGGTCGCGCTGCGCAACGGCCGCGTTGCCATTATAGCCCATGCTAGTGCCATCGAGAGCCCGGCCCAGAAGCGAGTAAACACTGCCTCCATGCTGGCCCTGCACCAGCACGCTCAGGTCAAAACCCTTGAAGCGGAACGTGTTGGTGATACCCCACGTGTATTTCGGATTGGGCTGACCCAGTATCTGGCGGTCAGCCACGCTGATAACCCCGTCGCCATTGGCATCCTCGTAGCGCGGGTCACCCTGGGTTTGGCCCTGGACAATCGGCACGTTGTTGTCGATGTCAGCCTGCGTCAGGATACCGATTTGCTTGACCACATACGTCGAGTACATGGGCTGCCCTACTTTCAGCAATACGCTAGGTGCGCCATAAAGCGCGGTGCCGATTTCAATGGGTGCGTCACCGGTACCTAGGTGCACCACCCGGTTTTCGTTGTGACTGAAGTTCACCGACGTGTTCCACTGAAAGGCTCCCGTCAGGTTGCGCGTATTCAGTTCCACTTCCCAACCCTTGTTCACTACTTCGCCGATGTTGACGAGCTGCGAGCTGAAACCCGACGCGCCGCGCACGGGCTGGTTCAGGAGCAGGTCGTTACTGGTTTTCGTATAGTAGTCGAAAGAGCCATAAATGCGGTTGTCCAGAAAGCCGTAATCCAAGCCGAAATCAAGCGTGCGCGACTTCTCCCATTTCAGATTGGGGTTAGCCGAAACATTAGGCGCTTGGCCGGTAGCTAGCGCGCCCCCTAGCTCGTAGTTATAGACGCCCAAGGTGGGCACGCTGCTGTAGTCGCCAATACCGTTGTTGCCGGAGTAGCCCAAGCTAGCGCGCAGCTTCAACTCGCTGATTGGCCGCAGGGCCTGCATGAATTTTTCCTGCGAGATGCGCCAACCCAGCGAAGTTGCCGGAAAGATGCCCCACTTGTCGTTTTCACCGAAGCGCGAGGAACCGTCGCGGCGCACGCTAGCCGTGAACAGGTACTTGCCCTCATAAGCGTATTGCAAGCGGCCGAAGTACGACAGCAGTACGTTCTGGGTCTCACTGGTGCCGTTGTCGCTAGTGCCACTGATGTTCTGGGCTCCGTTCAGGGTTGTCACGGCGGCGTTCACAAAGCCCCCCGACGATTTCAGCTTGTCGGTTTCGGTTTTAAAGAAGTTGTAGGAATAACCTGCCAGCGCCGTGACGCTGTGCTTTTCGGCAATCGTGCGGTTATAGGTCAGGGTGTTTTCGTTCACGAACGCCTGCTTGCGATACGCCGAGAACGTGCCCGTCGCCCCTAGCCCACCCGACTTAGCGTTGGGCACATACGACTTGTTGCGCACGTCGGTGTTATCGAGGTTAAGGGTGGTCCGGAAACGCAGGTTCTTAATAATTTCCAGCTCTGCAAACACGGTGCTTAGCGTCCGGAAGGTGGTGGTGCGCTGCTGCCGATCAGTGAGCAGGCCATACGGACTGTTGCTGCTACTGGCCCAGAGGTAGCGGTCATTATCGCCGTAGTTGGAAAGCAGCCCAGCCGACGATTCGACTACAGGCACCATCGTGACGAGCTTGTTCAGGATGTTGTCTTTGCCTTCCACGCCGGGGTCGCTCGACACGGAGTAGCTAGGTGCCACGTTCAGACCAAACTTCAGCTTTTTATTGGCTTGCACTTCCATGTTGGCGCGAGCCGAGTAGCGCTTATAGTTCACGCCCAGCACGATGCCGTCCTGGTCGGTGTAGTTGCCCGATATGTAGTAGTTCACGTTGTCGGTAGCGCCTGCGGCGCTCACCTGGTAGTTCTGCACTTTAGCGGTGCGGAACCCTTCATCCTGCCAGTCCACGAAATCCAGGCCGGGGTGGCCGGGCTGGGTCCAACGGTCGTCGGGCATCAGGTCGGGGTTGTAGCCAGTGGCACCTAGGTTCAAAATACGGCGGCGGGTGGCATTGTCGTCGGTGGCATTGCGGCCGGTACCGGAGCGTACCCAGTTGCCGTTAATGACCTCAGTGGCCCGCTCGATCCACTCCTCCGGCGAGAGCAGCTTCACTTTCCGCGCGGCCTGCGACACCCCAGCGTAGGTATTAAAAGAAATCTGAGCCTTACCAGTTTTGCCACGCTTGGTAGTTACCAACACCACACCATTGGCCGCACGCGAGCCGTAGATGGCGGCCGCCGCGGCATCCTTCAATACCTCAATGGATTGAATATCATTAGGATTGATATTGTCGAGCGGGCTGCCCGTGGCATAGTTGCCGCTGGAGTTGGGCGCGGCCGCTTCCAGCGGAAAGCCGTCAATCACATACAACGGCTGGTTGTTGGCCGTGATAGAGCCCGTGCCGCGCACCTGCACCGCAAAGCCTCGGCCAGGCAAGCCGGTGTTCTGCTGTACCTGCACGCCCGCTAGCTGCCCCACCAGCGCCTGATCGACGCGCAGAATGGGCCGCTCTTCTAGCTTGCTCGCATCGAGGGTAGCAATGGCACCGGTCACGTCCGCTTTCTTCTGGGTGCCGTAGCCCACCACTACCACTTCGTCCAGCGCTTTATTATCGGCCGCTAGCTTCACGTTAAGGCTAGCTGTCGAACTCGTAACCGGCAATTCTTGCGTTATATACCCGATAGCGCTGAAGACCAGGGTACTTCCCGCCGGCACAGTTAGGGAGAATGAGCCGTCTCCGCCCGAGGAAACACCATTCGTGGAGCCCTTCTGCAGCACGGTCACGCCCGGTAAGCCTTCGTTGTTGTCGCGGCTAGTGACACGGCCAGTCACTACGATATCGGCTGTTGCGGACGCGTTAACTTGCTGGGCCTGGCGAGCCGAAGGCACCCGAGTTTGAATCACAAAGGTGCGAGCGTCAATGGAAGCGCATTGCAATGCTACGGACTGTAGAACCGAATTAAGTTGTTCAGTCAGTTTTCCATCAAACTCGGCCACTGCAGGAGCCGCAACGGTGACATTGCGCACCAGGTCGGCTTTGTAGTTAAACTTTACTGCATACGTTTGCGCTAGTTCCTTGAGTAAAAGTGGCAAGTCTACTTGCTTATATGCATTCGTAGTTTGCGCAATCGTAGGTGAGCTGTGTTGTTGCATCTGCATAGCTGCATACGTTTGCGCTGATACACAATCAACAGCTCCCAGCAACAGGGGCACGCTCAGCGGAACAATCAGTAAGGGTCTAGGCATATAACTAAGTCTTTTGTGTGGCAGGATTATTACAGGTTATTCTTCAAGCTTTTGAATGATGCTTTACTGAGATTTGACCTGATCATTGGAAATAAAATAGACCTGGGCTCCATCCCGAACGGCCTTAGCACCGAACGTTTCTGAGAGGATGAGCAAGGCTTTTTGTACATCATCTACTGGCAACTCGCCGACGAACTGCTGTTTAGTGAAAAGCTCACCTTGCAGCACCAGTTCTAGCCCATACACCTCCTTGAAGCGACGGGCTAACTCATTCATGGTAGCACCATTAAATACCAGCAGGTTTTCGCGCCAAACGGTCAACTGGCGCTTATGGGCGGTAGCAGCCGGCTGGAGATGATAGAACTGCTCTTTGGGTGCGTATTGTACCACCTGCCCGGGTTGCATAAATAAGTGTTGGCGAGTGGCAGCGTCCGTTAATTCAATGCTTCCTTCTTCAAGCACCACCTGCATTTGCTTGGGGCGCGTGTACAACGAAAACCGCGTACCTAGCACCGCCACATCGACGCGCTGGGTATGAACCACAAACTTGCGGTAGGCGCCTGCCTGGTCGTGTTGCTTCTGTTTCTGCACGACAAAGTAGCCTTCGCCCTTCAGCCATACTTGCCGGCTCTGTTGCCACTGATAGCGGGAAGGAATCTCCAGTTGGGTATTTGCGGCGAGCGTCACTACCGAGCCATCATACAGAGTCAGGGTTCGCACCTCACCGAACGCCGTTTGAATACGCTGCGGCACCATGAAGTACGAGTACGCCCAACCACTTCCCACGAGTAACACTGCCGCTGCAGCGGCCACCAGCCGCCGAGAACTACGCCTTGCCCGCAGCCGGGGCGTAGTATGCGGCACTCGTAAGCGCTCGTACAAAGATTCTACGTAGGCATCCGAAAAGGAAGTCCATGTACTTTCTAAACCTTGCGCTAGCAAGCGCGCTTCTGCAAATGCGTCGCGCAGTTGCGGATTGGTTTTCAGCAGACCCCGCCAGTAGGCATCCATTTCGGGCGTAGGCTGCCTGATCCAAGCTCGAAAGGCTGTATCCGCCAGGAAGTCGTCGGTAGCGTAGGGGTTATAATCAGCGTAGGATTTCATAACCAAGGGTTAATAATCCTACAGTGGCGTAACGGTCCTCTTTTGTAGTATGAAAAAGAGAATTTTTTACAGAAAAAAGTTGCTAACGAGCAGCGCCAACAAATACTGGTTCTTTAAGACGGTGCGGAGTACCCTCAAGGCTTGGTATACTTGTGAGCGGGCTGCTTGATAATTGATGCTCATTACCTCACAGATTTGTTCATACGAGAGGTCGTTGAAGTACCGCAGGTACAGGATTTCACGTTGCCGGGGCGTAAGGGCTTCTAGCGCCTGCCGCACTTGCTCGCGCCGCTCAGCATCGAGGTCCAGTTCAACTAGCCGTTGCTCAGCAGATGGCTCTAGGCTAAAGGAGTACTGCGAAAACCATTCTTCGGCATCGTCCTCTAGACTAGCTTGCCAAAGCTGCTCCCGCTTATACTGCGCCTTGATCTTGTTTCGCAGTCCTTTCAGTAGGTAGAACCGTACGGATGTGGGCTGGCTCAAACGGGCACGGTAATGCCATAACTCGACAAAAAGATCCTGCAAGCAATCCTCTACGACTGAGAGAGAGCCGTGCAGACGCAGTCCATAGTTTAGAAGATGATGAACATGCGCCTGATGCAGCTGCCTGAATGCCGCTTTATCACCTTGGCACATGGAGCGCCACAATGTTTGTTCATCAGGCATGAATGTCATTTATATGCATGTATACTTCTCACGATATGTGAGGCATCGGCTCTATCGACTTAAATATCTGTAATTAATGAAGATAATTCGTTTTAAAATAATACTGTAACAAGGACAAAAACGAGCACCTTAGAAGCTACAAGCCTCTCGGGCGCTCGTACGGCAGCATTAGTTTACCTAGGACTAATAGCGTTGAAAGTTGTGAGGAGTGTATCGCTTAGGAATGAAAGGACATTGTACCTACGAAGGCCGCTTTGATTTGCGAACCGACGCTTGTTTGCGGTTCAACACTTAGCCAAGCCTTCCTTGGTAATACCTATTTTACGATCTGCTGCTTGAGCCATTCGATGGAGGCTAGGTTGGTTTCCTCGAAGCGCCAATGACCAGTTATGGGCGAAATAACTACAGTTTTGGGTGCCTTGATGGTGTTGATAGCCGCATACACCGAAGTCGGTGGGCAGGTATTATCGTTGTAGCCCCACGAGTAGAAACCGGGAACCGTTATTTGACGAGCAAAATTCACGACATCGTAATAGCCTATGGTGCGGAGCTTGGCTGGCGTATTGTTGGTGCCGGCGGAGCGTGCGTTTAGCAGGTGTGGCCAACCGCCAGCCCGGCCGTGTAGGTATCCGGTCAGGTCACACAGCGCCGGGTAAAAAGCAGCAAGCGCCGTGACGCGTTTGTCCAAGGCCGCGGTGACGATGGTGAGGGCCCCGCCCTGGCTTCCTCCCGTTACGACCACATTCCGGCCATCGAACTCGGGCAGGCTGCACAGGTAGTCGATAGCGCGGACGCAACCTAGGTATACGCGTTTGTAGTAGTAGTTGTCCCGGTCATCGAGCCGATTAAGGGTATAATCGCCGAAGGCATTGCTGATGTTTTTGTAGGTAGCCTCGTCGAGCAAGGGCGAAATACCATGAATTTCAATGCTGAGGCTGATGAATCCCTGTTCGGCATACCAGGTGTACGGGCCGATTGCTTTTACCCCGGCGCCTGGTGGCGAAAACAGCACGGGGTATTTGCCGGGCGCCTTGGGCTTGCACAAAAAGCCATATAAACGCTGCCCCTTCTGGTAGTTCTGCAAGTTAACCAAGTACACGTCCACGGTGCTCGTGGAATGCTCCGGCAGGTACGTCAGGTGGACATCCATCGGCACGGTGGCTGCTTCGCGTTTGGCCTGCTCCCAGAAGGCGGCAAAATCGGAGGGCAGCTCGACGGTCGGCGTAATCCGTTCGGGTGAAAACCCGATTTTCACCTGGCTGCTGTAGGTTTTCCCCTGGTACTCGGTCTTCACGAGTAGTTGCCGAAAGCCGGGCTGCTTACTGGTACCTAGGTCGATTCGGCCTTGCCCTTTCTTGAGCGTCAGGCTTCCCTTCTTCTCTGCGTCTAGCATTTCCGGCCCATACTCATAACTGATCGTCGCCTCTTCCAGTGGCACGTCATTCTTCAACACCAGCACCTGTACTGAAGCAGTCTGGTTGACCGCGTACTTCCACTCGGGGGCGCTAGGGGTTAGCACAAAGCTGATCAGCTTTAATGGGGCGGGCGAGTTCTGCGCTAGTCCTAGGTGGATCCCTAATACGAGTAAGCAGATGGACAGCAAAAAGCGGGACTTCCTCATGCACAGACGGAGGTCAGAAGTTCTGGAATGGACTAATAAAAGGAGCAAGAAGCCACTACTACGGAGCCGTAGCCTGTATGCCGCTCGCTCGTGGTACTAGACGGAGACGTGGCCTTAGTTACTGCTCTTGGCAGCCGTACTCTGCTTGACGAGTTGGCCGTTGGCTAGCACGTTTTGCAGCACCAAGTTTTTAGTATAGTCGGTCTGCACGGGCTTCTCTACGCTGCGGATGGTGCAGTTCACCAGTTTGAGATTTGTAACCGGAGATTCTTTATAAGCATTCACAAACACGCCGTACTCGCCACCGTCGGTCACGTCGAGGTTCTCTACCCAGATGTTGCGAATGGTAGGCATGAAGCTGCCGGGCTTCTCATAGAACATGTTGCAGTGCACGGCCGCCGTTTTATACGTGCCCACCTTGATATCTCTTAGGAAGATATTCTCAATAATTCCGCCTCGTGACGAGCTGGTTTTGATGCGCAGAATGATGTCGAGGTCGGGGCTGTCCATTTTGCAGTTTAGGGCGTAGATGTTGCGGGCGCCGCCAGCAATTTCGCTGCCTAGCACCACGCCTCCGTGCCCATCTTTCATTTCGCAGCCTTCGATGATGTGATTTTCTGCTGGTCGCTTGTTGTCGCGCCCGTCCTCGTCGCGGCCCGATTTGATGGCGATGCAATCGTCGCCGGTGTCAAAGTAGCAGTCCTTGATCAGCACGTTTTTGCAGGCGTCGGGGTCGCAACCGTCGGTGTTGGGACCGTGCGAAGAAATGCGCACCTTCTCCACGGTTACGTTCTCGCACATCACTGGGCTGATAAACCACATGGGTGATTCAACGAGCTTGACGCCGGAGATCAGCAGGTTTTTGCAGTTGTAGGGCTGGATCATGTAGGGCCGCAGGTAGGAGCCTGCGCCGAACACCCTTTTACGCGGCTCAACCTTATTGTGCATCAGCACGTGCAGGCTGTCACGGGCGTTGGTTTGGTTGGGCGTGCCAGTTTTCCAGCCGTACTGCGCCCGCCCTTTCCAAGGCCACCAGTGCTCGTTGTCCGCGTTGCCGTCGATGGTGCCGCTGCCGGTAATGGCAATGTTGCTTTCGTTGTAGGCGTAGATCTGGGGCGAGTAGTTCATGCAATCCATGCCCTCCCAGCGCACGAGCACCAGCGGATAGTCCTTCGGGTTTTGGCTGAAGACAATAGTCGCCTGCGCATCCAGATGCAGGTTAACGTTGCTTTTCAGGTAAATAGGCCCGGTCAGAAATTTACCCGCCGGTACCAGCACTCTTCCTCCGCCCCCAGCATTACAAGCTTCAATGGCTTTTTTGAAGGCCTCAGTGTTGTTGGTCGTGCCGTCGCCCTTGGCGCCGTAGGTAGTAATCGAATACTCCTTGTTTTTGAAGATTGGGGCTTTAATCAGTTTGCGCACCTGGGCTAGCTCCTGCAACGGCTGGCTAGCCGACGTCCAGACTTTGGGCTCGTCTTTGGGTACTAAAGCGAGCAGTAGAAAAAGGCCCGTGGCCAGCACCGGCAGTTTGGCGAAGTGGTAGTTCAAATTCATGGCGTAAAGCAAGCAAAATAGAGGATGGCGACAACGGCAGGCCTAGCTTAAAAGTTTGTCTATCCGCTCGCGCGTTTATTCACTGACGACCACCTCATCGAGGGAGATAATAGTGCTCGTGCTGCCGTACAACGCCTTTCGCTTATCGGACCGCGTGCTGCGCTCCGCCAGTACCGATACGGTCAAGGTGTAGTTGCCTTTGGGCAGATCGGGTTCAGAAAAGCTAGCCCAGCGACAAGATACTTGCTATACAGGTCTGCGATGGAAGATAGTACCGTTTTTCCTTGGCTGTTGCGCAGTTCTACCCGCGCGTACCCACCAAGATGGCGTAGCAGTCGGCGACTTTATCTGGCCAGAAAACGGCCGGCATCATGGCAAACAAATGGTCGGTAAAGCCGGCTGCATCAGTGAAATACTCGGCACTATGAAGGTCGAATTCGTGACACCTAGTCTACGCAAATCGTTTGATTAGTATAAGAATCCGTTTGATAGTAATACAAGTACCGGCCCTAGGTTACCCGAACTTTGTCCCAACACTCCAGAGCTGCTTAACGCAGCTCCTTGCCGGACTTTTCTGGCTAGTAATCTTAACGCTCGCCAGGGCGGGTATAAGTAGCGGGCGCCGATGACGGGACAAAAAACGTCATGCGCCGCACGCTGTCATTTTAATTTTTACCCTTTCAGATAACCATGCAATACACAACCCTTAACAACGGCGTGCAGATGCCCCTGCTGGGCTTCGGCGTATACCAGATTCCGGACCCGCAGGAATGCGAGGCTAGCGTCTCGGCGGCATTGCGCGCGGGCTACCGCCTGATTGATACTGCCGCGGCGTATGGCAACGAAGATGCGGTGGGCCGGGCCATTCAGAAGAGCGGCGTGCCCCGCGAAGAGCTGTTCATCACCACCAAGCTGTGGGTGCAGGACGCGGGCTACGAGCCCACGAAAGCCGCATTTGCAAAATCTCTGCAGAAGCTCGGGCTCGATTACCTGGATTTGTACCTCATCCACCAGCCCTACGGCGACGTGTACGGCGCGTGGCGGGCGATGGAGGAGCTGTACCACGCCGGCAAAATCCGGGCTATTGGGGTCAGCAACTTCCCGAATGACCGCGTGATGGACTTCTTGGTGCACCACGAGGTGAAGCCAGCCGTCAATCAAATTGAAACGCACCCCTTCCACCAGCAAGTCGAAACCCAGCAATTTCTGCAGGAAAACGGCGTGCAGCTAGAGTCGTGGGGCCCTTTTGCGGAGGGGCGCAACAATCTATTTACCAACAAGCTGCTGCAAGACTTGGCGGCCAAGTACCAGCGCAGCGTGGCGCAGGTAGTACTGCGCTGGCTCACGCAGCGCGGGGTAGTCGTGATTCCGAAGTCCGTCAAGCCCGAGCGCATTGCCGAAAACTTCCAGGTATTCGACTTTGAGCTGAGCGCCGAGGACCTAGCCGCTATTCAGACGCTGGACACCAACGCCAGCGCCTTCTTCGACCACCGCGACTCCGCCATTGTGAAGTGGATGAGCGAGGTAAAGTTTGACCTCTAGTCTTTTCTTGGCCGCTTACGCCCCCTACCCCCATCTTTTCCTTTAATCCCCCCTTATCAGATGCAACAACGCGCATTGGGCACCAGTGGCCTGCAGGTATCGGCCCTCGGCCTGGGCTGCATGGGCATGAGCTTCGGCTACGGCCAGGCTCACGACTCGCATGAGATGATTCAGCTGATTCGCGCCGCCGTGGAGCGGGGCGTGACCTTCTTCGACACGGCCGAGGTGTATGGCCCCTGGACCAACGAGGCGCTCCTAGGTGAAGCCCTGGAGCCCGTGCGCGACCAAGTGGTCATTGCCACCAAGTTTGGCTTCGACATCGACCAGCAAACCGGCCAGAACCGCGGTGGCCTCAACAGCCAGCCCGCGCAGATTCGGCAGGTGGTGGATGCCTCGCTCCGGCGACTGCGCACCGACCGCATCGACTTGCTTTATCAGCACCGCGTGGACCCCAATGTACCCATGGAGGACGTGGCCGGCGCCGTGAAGGACCTCATTGCGGCGGGCAAGGTCAAGCACTTCGGTCTGAGTGAGGCTGGCGTGGAGGCCATCCGGCAGGCGCACGCCGTGCAGCCCGTGGCGGCTCTGCAAAGCGAGTACTCGCTGTGGTGGCGCGAGCCGGAGCAGGAAATCCTCCCTACCCTCGAAGAGCTAGGCATCGGCTTCGTGCCGTACAGCCCATTGGGCAAAGGCTTTCTGACCGGGAAAATTGACGAGAACACCCAGTTTGATAAGACTGACTTCCGCAGCACGGTGCCGCGCTTCTCGCCCGACGCCCGCCAGGCCAACCAGGCCCTGGTAGACTTGCTAGGCCGTATTGCTCAGGACAAGCAAGCCACGCCCGCCCAGATTGCGCTGGCCTGGCTGCTGGCCCAAAAGCCCTGGATTGCCCCCATTCCCGGCACTACCAAGCTGCACCGCCTCGAAGAGAACCTAGGCGCGGCCGCCCTACCCCTCTCGGCCGACGACCTGCGCGAAATCGGCGAGGCCGCCGCGCGCATCCCCCTGGTGGGTGACCGCTACGCCGAGGCTCAGCAAAAGATGATAAATCGCTAAATAGCGGCTTCCTCTGCACGATGTCGGCCCTGCTGAAAGTGGCCTAGCGAAGGCGACGGGCCGTAGGTATACCTGTTTTACTCTTTGCCCTATGCACAACGAACCGGTAGCAGCACAAACAGCGGCACCCGCCTCAACGGCCGACCAACCTTGCGCCACCCAGGAGCAGAGCGCCCGGGAGTTGCAGCGCCGCGGCTTCCGGGCCTACGAGGTAGATACGGATGGGAACGCCGGTGTGACGTATCGCCGCCGCGACTTCTACAAAGTGGCCCTGATGACTAGCGACTGCACCGTGCACTACGCCGACCGCAGCATCAAGCTGCCGGGTACCAGCCTGCTGTTTGCCAATCCCTACATCCCGTATTCGCTGGAATTGCACGCCCCACGCCTGACTGGCTATTCCTGTTTGTTTACCGAGGCGTTCATGAAGGAAAATGACCGGTCGGAGAGCCTGCAGCAGTCGCCGCTGTTTAAGGTAGGCGGCTCGCCCATCTTCCCCCTCGATGCAGCGCAGAGTACCTACGCCCAGAGCATTTTTCAGAAAATTATCGCGGAGCAGAACACCGGGTACCTGTTCAAAAACGACCTGATTCGCACCTACCTCCAGCTGCTGATTCACGAGGCGCTGCGCATGCAGCCGGCCGAAACCTTTTTGCAACCTAAGAACTCAGCCGCTCGCATCACGTCGCTGTTTTTAGAATTGCTGGAACGGCAGTTTCCCGTCGAAAACCCGGAACAGCCGCTGCAGTTGCGCGCGCCCGGTGATTTTGCCCAGCAGCTATCCATGCACGTCAACCACCTGAACCGGGCCGTGAAAGAGGCCACCGGCAAGTCCACCACGGCCCACATCGCCGAGCGCATCGTGGGCGAAGCCAAAGCCCTGCTGCACCACACCGACTGGGACATGGCGACCATCGGCTATGGCCTAGGCTTCGAGTATGCGTCCTACTTCAACATCTTTTTCAAGAAGCACGTGGGCCTGACACCCCTAGCTTTTCGCAAGGCTGTTTGAGGTATAGATAGGAGTTTAACAAGCCATTAAGTGTCGCCTTTTCCCGGCGGCTTACCGCTTCGGGCAATTCTTTGATTTGTATACAAATCCGTTTGAATTGCTTTTCTCTTGAGGGAAAGGCCAGGCTGACCTTTGCACTACCCGGTCAGCAACTGCGCTAATCGGATTCTCTAAGCACAGGACGTGAATGAGTGACACTGCTCATGCACGTGCTGCTAGGTTCCATTCCAGCCCCGCGTAGCGGCTCCAACTATCCCTCTACTATGAGCGACTCCACTAATTCCTCCCCTACCCCGGCCGGCACCAAGCGCGGCCCGGCCGAGTACTTCTCGGGCACGGCCTGGGTCACGATGCTAGCTGGCGGTAACCCTACCGACTGCACCGTGGCCGACGTGACCTTCGAGCCGGGCTGCCGCAACAACTGGCACTCGCACCCTGCTGGGCAAATTCTAGTCGTGACAGCCGGCCGGGGTTTTTACCAGGAAAAAGGGCAACCTGCCCAGCTGCTGCGGGTCGGCGACACGGTAAGTATTGCGCCAGGGGTGGTTCACTGGCACGGCGCTGCGGCCGACAGCATCTTCACCCACTTAGCTATCAACCCCAACGTCAAGCAAGGGGTGTCCGACTGGCTGCAACCCGTCACGGACGAGGAATACCGGAGCGCGCACGGGTAACCCGTTTCTATACAGCAGTCCCACAAGCCGTTGGCGCTGCGGCTACGCTTACCTGCCCCCAACGTTATGACGCGCCCCTTACTACTGGCTACTGTCCTCATCTCGGTCTTACTCTTCCTAACACGCATGCCTACTTCCGCCCAAGCGCCTCCCCCCCTCACTGCCCGGCAGCAGGCCCTGGTAACTGTGTCGGCCTACACCGCCACCGGCGATTTGCCCCACCTGCACCCGGCGCTAAGTCAGGGTCTCGACGCGGGGCTGACCGTGAACGAGGCGAAGGAGGTCCTAGTGCATCTCTACGCCTACTGTGGCTTTCCGCGCAGCCTGAGCGGCATCAATACCCTGATGCAGGTGCTGGAGGAACGCAAAGCCCGAGGCATTCAGGAGGTGGTGGGCCGGGCGGCCTCCCCCATTACCAGCACCGCGCCCAAGTACGAGCGCGGCAAGAAGAACCTGGAGCAGCTCACTGGCAAGCCCGAAACTGGCCCCAAAACCGGGGCCAATGCCTTCAGCCCTGAAAGCGACGTGTTTCTGAAAGAGCACCTGTTTGCCGACCTCTTTGAGCGCGACGTGCTCACGTTTCAGGAGCGGGAGCTGGCCACCGTGGCGACGCTCGTGAGCCTAGGCGGCGTCGAGCCGATGCTGGAGTTTCACTTGGGCGCGGGCCTGCACGTGGGCCTGACTGAAGCGCAGCTGCAACAGCTCATTGGGCTTTGCGAAGCGGCGGTGGGCCAGCCAAAGGCCGAAGCCGCCCGCACCGTGCTGACTAGGGTACTGAAAAGTAAGAAGTAAACCACTCACAACTGCCTATATGGAGCCCCAGCCCCGAACCATTTTTGAGCGCGAGTTGGCCGGCGAGGTTATCCGGTTCGATGACCCGGACTACCCGCAGATTTACGCCATCATTCGCAAAGCCATCCGCATTACCTCGGAGCTGAACGCCATGCGAGTGGATGATAACGAGCAGGTAAACCGCGTGTTCAGCGAGCTGATTAATAAGCCGGTGGATGAGTCGTTGTTCTTGATTCCGCCCTTTTACACCGATTTCGGGCACAACATTCAGATTGGCAAGAATGTCTTCGTGAACCACGCTTGCACCTTCATGGACCGGGGTGGCATTACGCTGGAAGACGACGTGCTGCTGGGCCCCAAGGTGAACCTCATCACCACCAATCACCCCACCGAGCCGGCGCAGCGACGCAGCACCATTTCCTTGCCCATCGTGCTGAAACGGGGCGCGTGGCTCGGCGCTAATGTGACGGTGATGCCCGGCGTCACCATCGGCGAAAACGCCATTGTGGGCGCGGGTGCCGTGGTCACGAAAGATGTGGCGGCCAATACCATTGTGGCCGGCGTGCCCGCGCGGGTGGTCAAGCACCTCTAAGGGTTGCCCACGGCCGAACTCGATTTTTCACTTTCCTACCCCCCTTGCTATGAATCGCATCGTCCTAACCACTGCCCTAGCCCTCGGCATCGGCCTGACCAGCTTCGCTCAAACCGCGCCGAAAGCCCCAGCAGGACCGTTGAGCGGCCCTTTCCCGAAGGGGGAGCGGGCCCCGGCGGCCAATTTCACGGGGGTAGTGTACGTGTCCACGCTGGTGAAAAACGACGATACGTTTAACTGCGCGAGCAGCAACGTGACGTTTACGCCGGGTGCCCGCTCGAACTGGCATACGCACGCAGCGGGCCAGATTTTGCTGGTCACCGATGGCCTAGGGTACTACCAGGAAAAGGGGCAGCCCATCCGGCTGCTACGCAAGGGCGAGGTGGTACAGGCCCAACCCGGCGTGGAGCACTGGCACGGCGCCTCGCCCCAGCAGGGCATGACGCACATCTCGCTCAATGTCAATACCGAGAAGGGCATCGTGGATTGGGGCAGCCCCGTGACCGACCAGGAGTACACCAGTTTTAAGTAGCAGGCCACCAGCAAGCGGCTGCCACCCAACCCATAACCCGTTCACCCCATGGCTGATACCAACCATAGGCTCCCGGCCTCCGTTAAGGATACGCACCAGCGCCGCATGCTGGCCAAAGCGCTAAGCAATCCCATGACCGAAGTCCGCCCCTTTACCCAGCCTTCGCCCTACCATATTGGGGAGGACGTGGAAGTACTGACCATGCACGAGGCGCGCTGCGGCCTAGGCAGCTTCAACCGCCGCGACAAATTCAAGGTGGTACTGGTGCTGGAAGGCGTCAACGAGCTGCACTACACCACCCGTAGCTTCGGTATCAACCAGCCCGCGCTGGTGTTCACTAACCGCCTGATTCCCTACGCCTGGGAGGTGCCCGAGGGCTTCAACGAGCAGCAGGGTTACCTGTGCTGCTTTTCCGAGTCGTTTCTGCACTCGGCCATGCGCGGCGTGAGTCTGAAAGACACCGTGCTCTACAAGGTAGAAGGCAACCCGGTGTACTTTCTGTCCGAAGAACAAGCCCGCTACTTTACCGACGCTTTTACCCGCATGCGGCGCGACCTAGAGTCGGACTACGCCCACAAGGAAGACCTGCTGCGCAACCAGCTTTCCATCATCATTCATGAGGCGGCCCGCCTGGAGCCGGCCACCGCGCAGCACGCGCCCGCCAACGCGGCCGAGCGCATCACCAGCCTGTTTCTGAATTTGCTGGAAGTGCAGTTTCCCATAACGGCGCAGTTGCGCGAGCCGGTACTCAAATCGGCCAGCGACTACGCCGACCGTATGGCCATTCACGTCAATCACCTGAATGCCATGGTGAAGGAGGTCACGGGCAAGTCCACCAGCACGCACATCAATGAGCGGCTGCTCACGGAAGCCCAACTGCTACTGGCCCATACCGACTGGGGCGTAGGCGAAATTGCCTACAGCCTAGGCTTCGAGTACCCCACGTACTTCAACAACTTCTTCAAAAAGCACACCGGCACTACCCCCCTTACCTTCCGCCGTGCGCAGGCACCAGCCCTGCCGGCGTAAGGCACACTAGCGCCAACCGAACTCGTCCAGGTGGCTGGGTATTGTTGCCTTCCTCCTTACTTAGCCTGTTGCCTCGCTCGCCACTGATACTTGGGTGTCGATGGTGAGCGAGGCATGCTTTTATGCTAGCCAAAGCCGCTGCTGGAAAGGAAGTTCGTGGGTAAATCGGACGGGTAAGCCAGCACTCTTTGAAAAGTATACATATCCATTTGAAATGTGTACACAGGAGCTTTAGAGGGGCCAATACCTTTACGAAAGGGCTTTGTACCACTCCCTACGCCAACCGGTGCGGCCACTTCGGGCGGACGCGGTTGGCCCCCAGCAACGAGCTAGGTAGCCACCTAGGTGGCCCTGCGCAACACGCGACAAAGCGGGCTCATTTTTCCACTTTTACCTTATCCCATGCAGTCTGATTTATTTCCAGACGCTCAGCCGGAGGCCTCGCAGCCGTCTGACAGCTCGCGCCGCTCGTTCATGCAGCAAGCCGGGGGCATCCTGGGCTTTGCATTGGCCTCCCCCATTGCCAGCCAAGCCGAAACGCTGGCCGACAAGCTGGCGCCGGTCAACCCCGTCGTATCAGGGGCTAGCCCGTTGCAGCTTCGCATCAACGGCCAGGTGAAAAACCTGACGCTGGAGCCCCGCGTGACCCTGCTCGATGCCCTGCGCGAATACCTCGACCTGACGGGCACCAAGAAAGGCTGCGACCACGGCCAGTGCGGTGCCTGCACCGTGCACGTGGATGGCCAGCGCGTCAACTCCTGCCTGACCCTGGCCGTGATGACGAAGGGCAAGGAAATCACCACCATCGAAGGCTTGGCCAAAGGCGACGCGCTGCACCCCATGCAAGAGGCCTTCTTGAAACACGACGGCTTCCAGTGCGGCTATTGCACGCCGGGCCAAATCATGTCGGGCGTGGCCTGCGTGCAAGAAGGCCACGCCACCACCGACGGCCAGGCCCGCGAGTGGATGAGCGGCAACCTCTGCCGCTGCGGCGCCTACCCCAATGTTCTGGCCGCCGTGCGCGAGGTAGCTGGCCACCAAGGATAATGCCTTGTGCGACACAAGGCTATTTACTGAAAAGAGGGACCTAGGTGCGGCTGCCAGCTTAGGCAAATCGTGACCACTACCTGCTTAAAAGTCGCGACTACTATCATGCTCAGCCTGCAAGAATTCGAAGCGTTGCTTGACCAGTATTTGGCCAGCGGGGAGCTTCCAAATTCGCAGCAGGCAACGGTGCTAAAAAGGTGGAGTGAGCAGCTAGGGCAACCGGAACCCGCGCAACTAAGTGAAGCTGAACTAGCCGAAAGCCGCCGCTTGATGTGGGCACGCATTCAGGCGCTGACTGCTTCGGCCGATGAGCCGCCTACCCCCAGCTAGCCCGCAACAGCTGCTAGCGCTCCCTGGCAGGACCTCGCTACCTAGGCAGTAGCCAACTGCTTACCTGCTCGTCATAACTATCTGACTAATCATTCCCTACCCCCTGCCGCTGGCTCCGTCCTTGCCCGCCTACCCCCTTTCAAAAGATGAACAATTTCAGCTACACCCAGGCCACCACGGCCAAAGAAGCCACCGGCCGGCTCAAGGACCAAGCCCAAGCCGCCTACATTGCGGGCGGCACCACGCTGCTAGACTTGATGAAGGCCAATCTAGCCGAGCCTCCGCAACTGGTGGATATAAACTTGCTGCCCTTCAAAGGCATCGAGCAGACCAAGGACGGGCTGCGCATTGGGGCGATGGAGCGCATGAACGCCGTGGGCGAGCACCCGCTGGTGAAGGCCCAGTACCCGGCCGTGTCGGAGTCGCTGCTGCTGGCGGCCTCGCCGCAGCTGCGCAATATGGCCAGCATCGGGGGCAATATCTTGCAACGCACGCGCTGCGGCTACTTCCGCGACGCCGCGTTTCCGTGCAACAAGCGGGTGCCCGGCTCGGGCTGCCCCGCCCTCACGGGCGACAGCCACAACCTCGCCATCCTGGGCGTGAGCGACACCTGCATTGCCAACGCCTACCCCGGCGACCTAAGTGTGACCCTCGTGGCCCTCGATGCGGTGCTGACGCTGGAGAATACCAAAGGCAAGCAACGCCAGGTGCCCCTCACCGAGTTTTACCTGCTGCCAGGCACCACGCCCCAGAAAGAAAACGTGCTGAAACCCGGCGAACTGATTGTGGCCGTGACCATTCCAGCCGCCCCGCATGCCCAGCGCTCGACCTACCTAAAGGTGCGCGAGCGCGCTAGCTACGCCTATGCGCTGGCCTCGGCCGCCGTGGGCCTGGACGTGCAGGGTGGCACCATCCGCGCGGCGCGGGTGGCCCTAGGGGGGGTAGGCGCGCAGCCCTGGCGCTCCCGCGAGGCCGAAAAAGCGTTGGTGGGCCAGCCAGCCACGGAGGCCACTTTTAAGGCGGCGGCTGCCGCCGCTCTGCAAGGAGCCAAGCCCCGTGAGCACAACGCTTATAAGGTGGAGCTGGCGCAGAATACGCTGGTGCGCGCCTTGCAGCAGGTAGCTGGCGCCTAGGGCCTTGTGCCTGTTTTCTCCCTCTTACTCAGACAGTAGCTTTTTATGGACAGCGAACCAACATTCTCCCAAACCAACCCGCAGGCAGTAGCCGTGGGCCAGCCACTGAGCCGCGTCGATGGCCGGGCGAAGGTGACGGGCGCCGCGAAGTACTCAGCCGAGTACAATGACCTGCCAGGTCTGGTGCACGCCGTTGTTAAAACTAGCGATGTGGCCAAAGGCCGCATCACCAGCATCGATGTCAGCGTCGCCCAGCGCGAGCCAGGGGTAGTGGCTATTCTCACGCACCAAAACCTGCCCAAGCCGGCCCTCACGGCCGCGTCGGAGGCGGGTAAAAAAGCTATTGGTCCCTCGGTGCAGATGTCGTTCCTGCCCTTGCAGTCCGACCAAGTATTCTACGCCGGCCAGCCCGTGGCCATCGTGGTGGCCGACACGCTGGAGCACGCCCAGCACGCCGCCGCGAAGCTGCGCGTGACCATCGCCCCAGATACACCCGTTGCCTCATACCAAGACCCGAAGACGCAGCTATTTAACCCGGGCGGCAAGCCCGATGCGGATGCCGAAGGCACCAAGTCCCGGGGCAAGGCCGCAGCTGCTTTTGCCGCCGCTCCGGTGCAGCTGACGGCTACCTATACACACGCCACCAACCACCACAACCCCATGGAGCCGGGCGCCACCATCGCCCACTGGGAAGCCGCCGACCGCCTCATCATCTATGACACGGCCCAAGGGGTATCGTGGCAGCAGCGGGCGGTAGCCGCCTTTATGGGCTTGCCCAACGACCAGGTGCGCGTGATAACCAAGTACCTAGGCGGGGGCTTCGGCTGCAAAGGTCCCATCTGGCCCCACACGGTGCTGACGGCCCTGACGGCCAAAGCCGTGGGTCGGCCGGTGAAACTAGTGCTCACCCGCCCCCAGATGTTTACCAGCATGGGCCACCGCGAAGACCAGGAGCAAACCCTGCGCGTGGGTGCCACCAAAGAGGGCAAGCTGCTGGCGATGCTCCACGAAAAGCATTCTACTACCTCGCAGTGGGACAATTACGCCGAGAGCAACAGCAAAATCATCGGGATGCTCTATGCGTGCCCCGCCTTCGAAGCCACGACCAAGTTGGCACGCGCCAACGTCAGCACTCCCAGCTGGATGCGCGCGCCCGGTGAAGCCCCCGGTTCATTTGCCATCGAGTGCGCCCTCGATGATTTGGCCGCCCAGGTCGGCCTCGACCCCCTTGAAATTCGACTGCGCAACTACGCCGACAAAGACCCGAGCACCGGCCAGCCCTGGAGCAGCAAGGGTTTGAAGCAGTGCTACGAGCGCGGCGCCGAACTCTTCGGCTGGAGCAAGCGCAACCCGAAGAACGGGGCTACCCGCGCCGGCAAGCTGCTCGTGGGCTATGGCATGGCCACGGCCAGCTACCCCGTGCACGGCTCGCAGGGCAACGCCCGCGTGCGCCTCTACGCCGACGGCCACGCCGTGGTGCAGGTAGGCGCCACCGACCTAGGCACCGGCACCTACACCATCGGCACGCAGGTAGCGGCCGATGCCTTGGGCATTGCCCCCGACAAAGTGCGCTTCGAGTTGGGCGATACGATGCTGCCGACCACCAACATCTCGGGGGGCTCGATGGGCGCGGGCACGTTCTCGTCGTCTATCTACGTGGCCGCCCAGAGCGTATGGCAGCAGCTCACTAAAATGGCGGTTCAGGATGCCAAGTCCCCGCTCTACCGCGCCAAGTCCACGGATGTGGAAGTGGTAAAAGGCCGCTTGCAGCTGAAAGCCAACCCGAGCAAGGGCGAAGGCTTCGCCGACCTGATGAAGCGCGCGGACATCCTGGACCTGGAAGGCAGCGGACAGGGCAAATACGGCGCGGGCTACGAGTCGGGCCTAGCGACCGGTGCCGCCAAATCGGACGATGCCGGCAAGGAATCCAGCGGCCAGCATTCGATGCACTCGTTCGGGGCCCACTTCTGCGAGGTGCACGTCGACCCCGACCTCGGCACCGTACGCGTCACGCGCTGGGTGAGCGTGGTGGCCGGCGGCCGCATCCTGAACCCCAAAACGGCCCGCTCCCAAATCATGGGCGGCGGCATCATGGGCATCGGGGCCGCGCTCATGGAGCAAGCCGTGCGCGACCCTAACCTAGCCCGCTACACCAACGCTAATCTGGCCGACTACCACGTGCCCGTTAACGCCGACATCCCCGACATGATGGTGGAATTTATCGACGAAAAAGATTCCTACGTCAACGCCATGGGCGTGAAGGGCATCGGCGAGATTTCTATCGTGGGCACCGCCGCGGCCGTGGGCAACGCCATTTTTCACGCCACCGGCCGCCGCCTGCGCGACCTACCCATGACGCCCAGCAAGGTGCTGGCCGCTATGCGCCAGCCAGTGTAGCTGCAAGGCGACATGCGCTACCGCTTCGTTATTGCTACGGTCCCGATTTAAGTACCTCACTGCGTTAAGGCAATGAAACGTCCTCGTCTGCTTTTGCTGCCCTTGCTGCTCCTACTCTTTATTGCCGGGGCTTGTAAAAACGATACGCCCGAGCCAGCTATTTCCACCCTGCCCACCATGAGCCGTCAACTCCGCATTCAAGTTGGGGCCAGCACGTTCACCGCGACGCTGTTCGACAACCCGACCACTACCGCCTTCGTGGCCCGGCTGCCCCTCACTGTTTCGATGACGGAGCTTAACGGCAACGAGAAGTACTACGACCTACCCCAGAGCCTGCCCACTAATGCCGTGAATCCTAACACGATTCAGGCGGGCGACTTGGTGCTTTACAACTCGAATACGCTGGTGCTCTTCTATCAGACGCTCTCGACCTCGTACCGCTACACCCGCATGGGGCGCATCGACAACCCCGCCGGGCTGGCTACGGCCCTAGGCCGGGGCAACGTGACTGTCACGTTTGAGCAATAGCAGCAAAGCTAACAGGCATTCGAGCGCAGCTCTTTTAAGCGGAAGCTCACCGGTAAACTGTTTTCTCAGCACCGTAAAAGCCGGGCCGGTACATTCGATGACGTCGAACGTGCCGGCCCGGCTTTTACGGTGCTGAGAAAGGTACTAGTAGTTGTCCTAGCCGGTTATAACTACCGTTGAGCTCATTACTTCTGTTGTTTCAACAGTAGTTTCGGGACCATGAATACCAGTAATAACCGTTTGATTTTCAATTCATAACAAACCAATCATACGAGGACCGTTCACGGTTTGAACAATAGCCTGAACTGTGCACGGTCCTCGTACGCTTCTCACTGACTCAATTTTAATGAGCGACCAGTTCAGCCGGCACGGGTTGCGCCACGGCCACCTGGGTAGGCGCCTTGCGGAAGGCCAGCCACGCCACCAGGACGGCAACTAACGTGAGCACACTGCTGGTAATGAATACGCCGACCACGCCTGTCAGGTCGAAGAACAAGCCACCTAGGGCGGCGCCGATGGTAATGGCTAGTTGGGTAGTGGCTACTTGCAGGCCGCCGCCACTTTCGGCGTCGTCGGGCAGCGTGCGCGTCAGCCAGGTAGGCCAGCCTACCTGCACCCCGCCAAAGGTCATTCCCCAGAAGGCGACCAACACCGACGCCACTACCGGTTGGCGGCCAAATAGCACCAAGCCCGCTACCACCCCGCCCATGAGCAGCGGCATGAGCGTGAGTGTTAAAGCCAGGCTGCGCGCCAGCAGGTGCCGGGCCAGCACCGTGCCGGCTAGGTTAGCTAACCCAAAGCCTAGCAGAATCGTGGACAGCGTATTCACGTTAACCCCGGTCACAGTTTCGAGAAATGGCCGCAGATACGTAAAAAACGTAGCGTAGCCCATAAACACAAAGAGCGTGGCCAGCATACCGGGCGCGACCTTGGGCCGCTTGAGTACGTGCAGCAGCGTGCGCAGACTCGCCGGCTGCTCGGGCGCCATGCTTGGCAAGGTCAGGGCCTGCCACCCGAAGGCCAGCGCCCCAACCCGGCCGCCAACCCAAATACCAGGCGCCAGCCCAACAGCCCCCCTAGGTAGCTGCCCAGCGGCGCAGCCACCACGGTGGCCACCGACACGGCTCCAAAGATGGTGGATAGCGCCTTGGGCACGTCTTTGCTGGGCACCAAGCGCATAGCCACAGCCGCCGACATGGCCCAAAATCCGCCGATGGCTACCCCCAGCAGCAAGCGCCCGATGGTCAGAACCAGGAAGGTAGGGGCCAGCGCCACCAGCACATTGGACAGCACCTGCAATACCGAAAACGACAGCAGCACCCAGCGCCGGTCGAGCCCCTTGGTCAGCACGGCAATGAGCAGGCTAGCCACCATGGCCACCACCGCTGTTATCGAAATGGCCTGCCCGGCTACGCCTTCGGTTACGTGCAGGTCGTGGGCCATCGGCGTCAGTAGGCTGACGGGTAGAAACTCGGAGGTAATCAGGCCCGCCACCCCAAGGGCCAGGGCAAATACCGCATTCCAAGCGGGCTTTGAAACCAGGTCGGGAACACTGGTTTTTAGAGTACTAGGTAGTTGATTCATAGCTTTTCTGTTCAAGTAGATTACACACTCCTGCCAGACGCCGGCTACGTTGGTAGCACACCCATTTTTGGGACTAATGCGGCACGGCACCTAGGTCGTTAATTCGACTCTGCAAAGGTCCCTGGGGTCAGTAAGGAGTCGGTAACGACAATCAAAGGAGTGATTACTCGATTCAAATAATCGGGGCAGACTTAGCTTCAGGCCAGGCTGGCAGCGCCTTCGCCAAGGGGTAGTAGAAAGTAAAAGCAACGTTCCGCTGGGGTGGGGAGCCCAGGGCCCGACAACTGCCAGCACCCAGGCGCCCCACCCCAGCGGAACGTAGTTAAGTTGGTTGCGGCAAAGCCACGCGCAACAATGCGTTATCGGTTGCCTATTGCGCCTCCTAAGCTGTTTGGCCACCATCCACCACCAGGGCGTGGCCGACCGTGAAGCCACCCAGGTCGGAGCACAGCCACAAGACGGCGCTGGCAATTTCTTCCGGCTTGCCGGCGCGGCCAATCGGCTCTTGCTTCTCAATTTTCTCGCGGCCTTCGGGCGTGCCGCCGCTGAAGCGGTCCATCATGGGTGTGTCGATAAAGCCGGGGCACACCGCATTGATGCGGATGTTTTTAGCGGCATAGTCCAGTGCCGCCGACTTGGTGAGGCCGATGATGCCAAACTTCGCGGCCGAGTACGCTCCCTGCCCCGGAATACCCTTCACCCCTGCCCCCGACGAGGTATTAACGATAGCCCCGCCGCCCTGTTTAAGCAGCAGCGGCAGCTCGTACTTCATGCACAGAAACACGCCGCGGAGGTCCGTATTCAGGATACGGTTCCATTCTTCTTCCTCAATATCGGCCGCTGGCATCTGCTCTTGTTCCACACCCGCGTTGTTGAAGGCGTAGTCCAGCCGGCCGTACGTACCGATGGTAAGTGCCAGCGCCGCCTGAATGTCGGCCGAGCGTAGCACATCGCACGTGACGGCCAGGGCCTGGCCGCCGGCCTGCTCGATCAGCTGCACAGTTTCTTGGCTTTGTTCAATCGAGATATCGGCGGCTACCACGCGGGCACCCTGCTGCGCAAAAGCCAGCGCCGTAGCGCGGCCGATGCCCGTTCCAGCCCCGGTGATAAACGCCACCTTGCCGGTGAATTCTCCTTGTTGGTTGCTTAACATAGCTATTTAGGTTAGGGATAGCTGCAAAAAATGCCGGTAGCGCGCCCATTTGCGACCGCCCCGCGCTATCCATTTGCCGCCGGCTGATACAGCCAGCGAACGACCTTACAAAGGTCCTACCCACCCTAAGGAACTGCTAACGACAATCAAAGGGGTTTGTAATAGTTTCAACGAATTGACCCGGTCCGCCGAGGATGTTGGGCCAGCAGCGCACCACCGAGTTACGATTGGTAAGACCAATTAACTTTCATTGTTGAAGTTGCTCCCCAACAATCGGTAGTGATCGGGCTGGCACGAAAGTTTCAACATCCCTAAAGATGAAACTCTGTATAAAATCATATAATTCATCCGGCAATCATTCGGCGTAACGCCTGCATTTATTTGAATAAGCGGGTGAAATGCTGCGGAAACCTAAAGCATTCGTAGGCAATTTCACTAACCGATTCACTCATGTCAAACGCGCGCTTTCGCCACTTCTATCACTTTCGATTGCATGTAATCCTGAGCCGGTCTGACGGTTTCTTTCTCCACCAGGCCACCAAAATAGTTGGGTGATAACTATGAGGCGAGGTGTTTGCTGGTATTGTCCGCAACTGGCCCAGCCCTTGGAGAGGACCGGTTACGTCCAAGGTGAGCTCCATGTCTCCAAGGTCACTATTGACCGAAGGGTGGAAGAAAGAGGGCAGCAGCGTTACTTGATCTGGGATAGTACTAGACAGCTACCTAGCAATAATCAATTTTATTGAGCGCGCTATTTGCGAGCAACCATATAGCGGGTTTTGACTCGCTCATAAAGCCAGCCTGTAAATCTGCTCGCATACCGAAAGGCGTTGACTTCTTCGGCACTGCCTAGCTGCACAATGGCTTTAGGAGCAAAGGAGAAACGAGCGTTGGGGTCCGCTGGGATGCTGAAGCAGTGTACAAACTTCTTGATGCCGGTCTTGAACTCCGGTAAAGGAATTGAATAGGGGACGAACGGCTTGCCACGTTGATAAGCATAGACTTCGTTTTTTAGGGCTACCTAGTTGTTGATAATGGGTAGTTCCCCGCTGCTGCCATTGATCAGTTCTAGCATTCCCTTGTTTTTCTGCAGAAACAAAACCAGGCGTTGACCTTTGGCCACTTTGGCGTAGCGCACATCGCACGTCCATTCCTCAAAAGGCTGAACAGTCAGGCTTGAGCTGCCGCCTCCCTTGATATATTCAGCTACGTAGAACTGGTAAGTGCTAGCTTGAACAGAGGCAATTTCTCCAATGAAAATGTAATCCGCTTGAGAGGCAATGACCTCGATCGGTAATTCTAGTTTTTTGGCCGAAGCAAAGGGAGAGACGGCTAGCAGTAGGGAAAGGAGGCTGAGTTTTAGGGTCATGCTGTTCTGTCGGATAACTGAGTAGTACTATCTAGCACTTTCATCAATACAGTTATCGAATCTAGGCATAGTAATCGTTGTGTCGATAAGATAGCAAAAGCCATTCTTCATGCACTGTTTGTACTTTCTCACTCTAAGTTTACTCTTTTCCAATCCTACGCAAGCCCAACCATCAGCCAATGATTCTACCAGTAGAGAAGCTGGCTATTCCACTGAACTCGATAAGCGGCATGGCTTTCTGGGTATTCCCTTTGACACCCCTCTAACCAGCTTTAAAGAGCTGCATCTGGTCCGCACTCAAGAGCAAGAGCAGGTGTACCGCAAGAAAGCAGAGCGAAAAGCAGTAGGCGAAGCCACGATCAAGTATGTTGACTATTACTTCTACAAAGGCAAGCTCAGCGCCGTACAAGTCCACGCCGTAAATGACCTCAAGAACAAAGCAGCGTGGATGGAGCTACTGAAAACAGCCTATCAGGTTGCGCCTAGCACAGTCTTAAACAATTCGGAAGATAGCCCAGGTGGCTCCTACTTCTGGCACGGGAAACACACCCATATCAACTATTCCGCCTACTCGGGTAAAGATCTTAGCATATATGTTAGCTGTGCCGATATAACAGCAGAGAAGGCCTGTGATAGAGTAACGCGAGTAAAGCGCGCCGCAGAGAAGCTATAGAAAACAAGAAAATTCTCCATAATAAGCGGGGCTTTCTTGCTTTCTCTCAATCTTACTATGTTATAATAAAGAAGAACTATCATGTAACTTATCATATAGAAGCTATAATGTTTGACCAAGCTGCGGTTAATTATCTTTTACGATACTCTATGAGCGTCCTCTTACCCTCTCGTATACATAGACTTCTCTTCTTAGAGTGCTACTATTCCTGCTTTTGCTCACCGGAACTACCCGCGCTCAAATGCCTGCTTGGCAATGGCGGGTGCACCTGGGCTAGTACGAATAAATCCTACGTCGCCTTTACCACTGATACTAACGGCAATGTCTACCTAGCTGTCTCCTTTTCCAGTACGATCTGCTTTGGTACTATGACCCTGACAAGTTCGGGTGGAGAAGATGTTTTTGTCACCAAGTAGAGCCCTATCACAACAACTTTTGTGTGGGCGAAACAAGCTAGTGGTGCCGATCATGATGGGGCGACTGCCATAGCCGTACAGAAAGCAATGTGTGCGCCTCGCACAAGAGCTAAAGGCCGCTGTTACCATGAACTCACCCTAGCGAAGATGAGCGGTTACAGCCCAAGATTAACCCCCGATGGTAGCTACATACTCGGCGGGCATTTCGACTCTGGTGTTAGCAGCGATAAAACGCAAGTAGGCCGTGGTGCCGCTCCGCGAAGATGAGCACCGCTTGGTACGAGCTGGATCTAGCCTGGGGCGTGGTCGTGTGCCTGGAAGCGTTGGGTATTGTCTGGGATGTGGGTGCGGTCAGAAAACTCCTACGCTGAAGCTCATTCCAAGTCTTACCCGCTAAAGTGGATGTTCTCGTGGGTGAAGTAATCGTTGCCACGATGGATTGCTCCGACAGCGAAAATTCTATGCCTTTTTTAACGTATGTTACTTCTTTCCATTAAGGCTAGAGCAGTTGCTAACTCGAGGAAGGCACGCATCTATACCCCTAGCCGTACCCCGGAGATGAATAAAGCCTCATAAGTGCTTGACTTACGAGGCTTTACAAGGTCAAAACGAGGATTTATGTAGTCCGTAGGGGAATCGAACCCCTGTTGGTAGAATGAAAATCTACTGTCCTAACCCCTAGACGAACGGACCATTTTGTTGTGTTATTGTCGTCCCTTGTTCGTTTTGATGGTGCAAAGATAGAGCAGCGAGCTTTCACTGCAATACCTAGGCCTAAAAAAAATCATCCATTAGAAGAAAGCGACTGAGATTCAGGGAGAAATTTTTTAACAGCATGATGATATAGTCTTCACAAACGGTTGAAATACGGTGCTAGCTGCTCCCTCCTCTCTTCGTGGCATCGATTCCACCGAATCAATCTGCTTAGTCAATTGTTGTAATACCAATCGTTGGGCGGTACTAAGGTCAGGCGTTTGTCAAGATCTACTCTGATTTGGCGAAGTTACCCCATCCTTATACCTTAGCCCCGCGTTTTCATCCGGCTCTTCGGGGCCGCCAAACCAATTTCCTAATATGGCTAAAATTAAAGTTGCCATCAACGGCTTCGGCCGCATCGGTCGCCTCACCTTCAAGTCGCTGCTTGGTCGCGACAACGTAGAAGTGGTGGCTATTAATGACCTCACTGATAATAAGACGCTGGCTCACCTGCTGAAGTACGATTCTGTACACGGCCGTTTTGACGGAACCGTAACGTACGACGAGGAGAGCCTGACGGTAAATGGTCAGCGCATTCATGCACTTGCTGAGCGCGACCCTAAGCTCCTCCCCTGGGGCTCGATGGGCATTGACGTAGTACTTGAGTCGACTGGCCGCTTCGTAGACGAGGCTGGTGCAGGTCAGCACATCACGGCTGGCGCGAAGAAAGTTGTGATTTCGGCCCCTGCTACCGGCAACATTCCCACGGTTGTGCTAGGTGTGAACGAAGATATCCTGACTGGCGACGAGACCATCATTTCTAATGCTAGCTGCACCACCAACTGCTTGGCTCCTATGGCTAAAGTATTGGACGAGGTATTCGGCATTGAGAAAGGCTACATCACCACGGTGCACGCTTACACTTCTGACCAGAACCTGCAAGACGCTCCTCACAAGGACCTACGCCGGGCTCGCGCTGCGGCTTACAGCATCATCCCTACCAGCACTGGCGCTGCAAAAGCGGTAGGCTTGGTATTGCCCAAGTTGAAAGGCAAGCTGGACGGTTTGGCAATGCGTGTTCCGGTGCCGGATGGCTCTATGACCGACTTGACCGTGATCCTGAAGAAGGAAGCTACTAAGGAGCAAATCAACGATGCCTTGAAGCAAGCCTCTGAAGGTGCCTTGAAAGGCATCATCGAGTACACGACCGATCCGTTAGTAAGCATCGACATCGTGGGCAACCCTCACTCGTGTATCTTCGATTCGGCTCTTACTTCGGCCAATGGCACGCTGGCCAAAGTAATCGGCTGGTACGACAACGAAACCGGCTACAGCACGCGTACTGCTGACCTCATCCAGAAATTGGGTGAGAAAATGGCTTCGTAAGCTAGGTAGTAGTATGTTTTGGAAAGCCTGCCCACTTCCGGGCGGGCTTTCTTTTTTGGCAGGTTGCCGTAGATCTACGGCCTCTTCTCTCCCCTATTCTATGCCTCGGCTTCGTATCTGTTTTATTCTAAATCCCAACTCCGGCACGAACCGGCGGCAGGATGTACCAGCGCTCATCACCAAACACCTCAACCACGACCAAGTTGCGTATGCTATTTACAAGACCCAGTACGCGGGTCATGCAGAAGAGCTAGCTCGCCAAGCAGCAGCGGAGGGCTTCCGGGTAGTAGTGGCCGTGGGCGGAGATGGCACGGTGAATGAAGTTGGGCGCGGCTTACTGGGTACGAATGCGGCATTGGGCATTGTTCCACGGGGCTCAGGCAATGGGCTGGCGCGCCATCTGCGTGTGCCGTTGAGTTTACCAGCAGCCATTCGGCGCTTCAATGCGCCTAATTTCCAACGTATGGATGTTGGCGACATCAATGGGCATCCGTTCTTCTGCACGGCCGGCCTGGGGTTTGATGCGCACGTGAGCAAGTGCTTTGCTACGGCCGGCACGCGGGGACTAGCTACCTACGTGCAAGTGGCCTTGCGCCAGTATCGTAGCTTTCAGCCAACACCCATTCAGCTTACGTTTGGGGAGAAGCAGCTTGATACCAATTGCTACATCCTAGCTTTTGCCAACGCTGCTCAATACGGTAACAATGCCTACATCGCTCCGCTAGCTGACATTCGGGATGGTTTGCTTGACTTAGTTCTTATAGATGCGCTGCCGCTCTGGCGGGCAGTACGCGTCGGAATAGGCCTAGCTATCGGCGACTTACCCAAATCTGGTGCGGCGGATTTTCACACAGCGCGCCAAGTTCACGTACAAACTACAGCTCCACTTGGCTTTCACGTCGACGGCGACTATGTGGGCGAAGCTTCTACTTTTGAAGTAACTCTTACCCCCCTAGCGTTGGAAGTAGCTACGTAAGCAGCTTAGCAGTTTATTATAGCCTTGCTCACCTACTTTCCACCTTAAAAGTGTACGCTGTTATTCAGCGAATCAATTACTTAACTACTCCGTTATTTTCTTGATACCATGAAAAATCGTACTGGCCGGGAGGGCGTGGTATATTCCACAAACCCTGATTTTGAGTACCAACAGCAAGGCGAAACCGAAGCTCAAACGCTGCCGCCTCAGCAGCAGAATCTACGCGTGCAACTTGATAAGAAGTCGCGCGGTGGCAAGCAGGTGACCCTTATCACAGGTTTCGTAGGCCGCGACGCTGATCTGCAAAGCCTAGGAAAGACCTTGAAAACCAAATGCGGCGTAGGCGGCAATGCTAAGGATGGGGAAATCCTGATTCAAGGCGACTTTCGGGATAAAGCCTTGGCGGTGTTGCTGGACCTAGGATACAAAGCCAAGAAGGCGGGCGGCTAAGCTAACAGGTAGGCAGCCCGCACTTACGAAAAGACGGTGGTGATACCAAAACCAAAGCTTACCCCAAAGTAGCGCGATGCTACAGTACGGGCATCGAACGAGCTAGGCGCGGACGATAAAGTCCGCGCTACCCGGGAGCCTAGGCTTGCAGAAATTGTAGGGCCCGCGCCACATCGTCGGGCGTGTCGATGCCGATAGTTTCGAGGTTGGTTTCCGTTGTTTGAATGCGGAAACCGTGTTCCAGCCAGCGTAACTGCTCCAGCGACTCGGCTATTTCCAGCGGTGACGGCGCCAAACGGGTAATTTGCTCCAGAATATCGGGGCGATACGCGTAGAGCCCTATGTGGCGCAAGTAGCGGTGATGTGCCAGCCACTGCTCGGGGGCATGTTGGCGCTGGTAAGGCAACGGATGACGGCTAAAATACAGGGCCTGCCCGCGCTGGTCGATTACAACCTTGGGTAAGTGCGGGCTGCGCAGTTCTTCTTCCGTGAGTACAGGCTTCACGAGCGTGGCAATTTGGGGCGGTGGGGTAGCAGCAAAGAGTTGCACCAACGCGTCGATTTGTGCAGGTTGCACGAAGGGTTCGTCGCCCTGAATGTTGATCACACAATCGACATCGGCTCCTAGGTCCAGCTTCTGGTACGCTTCAAACACTCGGTCGGTGCCGCTGGGATGATTGGGCGAAGTCAAGATAACTTCCCCACCAAAATCGAGCACGTGCTGGTGAATGCGCTCGTCATCGGTGGCCACTACTACGCGGCTCAACGATGATTTTTGAGCCTGCGCCACTACCCGTTGGATAATGGTTTGACCACCTAGGTCGATGAGAGGTTTGCCAGGTAAGCGGGAGGAAGCGTAGCGGGCCGGGATGATGCCGAGAGCGTTGAGCATAATAGAGCAAGACGAAAAACGTTTTGCAAAAAACCGAAATTTCCGGGATGCCCACCGAGCTCCTAGCAGAAATAGCTACTTTATTGTACTTCCTCCTAGCCTAAAGGCCGTGCAAACCATCCTAGGCTAGGATTATTTTTTATCTTTCCGCCTACTTTTCCCGTCTTCCGCGCGGGGCCTAGCCCCGGCTGCCTGGCTCCTGCGCGCTTCCTGCGCACCTTTCTATGACTCGTTTTTTAGTGCTGGTTACCGCGTCTTTTTTCGCTGGATTTGCCGCATTGGCCACGCCTCGGCCCATTGCTCTGGTCGACTCCATTGGGGTTATCTACCAAAATAATAAGATACTCATCAAACACCGCGTGAAAGCGGGTGAGACCCTCTACGGCATTTCGCGCCGCTACAAAGTACCTGTCGATCAGATTGTGGAAGCGAACCCCAAAGTGCAAGGCGCTTTGTTTTCGGGGCAAGTTGTACTGGTACCTCGCACCCGTGTTGTGCTGACTAACCCCGCGCCCACTGCTACCCGACCGGCACCGGCTAACCGCCCCGCTACCGTTTCGGCGGCACCTAAGCCAGCGACTCCTACTGGTGGGACAGGCTTACAGACTGATGCCCGTGGCAACCAAGTATATGTTGTAGAAAAAGGGCAAACCCTCTTTTCTACCGCTCGCCGCTTTAATATGGCGCCGGCTGAGCTAGCGCGTATCAATCAGCTGCCGGCTGACTACGGTGTGCGCGTAGGGCAAACGCTGATCATCGTGCCGGCTGGTGGTGCGGCTCCTAGCGCTAAACCCGCCGTTGAGCCTACTGCGGCTGCCGCACCTAAGACTACGCCCGCGCCCTCATCGCCCGCCACGGTGCTCGCTGAACGTCCGGAGGCTACTGACCGCGACAAAGAAACCAACGCCGACGCGGCGACCCCACCCACCACCGCCGAAGACCGTGCGCCCGATCGGGCCAGCGAAATCGTGCACCGCGTGCGCGAAAACGGCCTAGCTGCTACTATTGAGGGGGCCGTGACGGATAAGTACCTAGCCTTGCACAAGACGGCACCAGTGGGCACGATCATGCAGGTACGCAACATCATGAATGGGCAATCGGTGTACGTGCGCGTGATTGGCCAACTACCTGATACGGGTGAGAACAGCACCATCTTGGTGCGTCTCTCCCCACGTGCCGTGCAGCGCCTCTCCATGCCGAACAGCCGCTTCCGCGTCGAGACGTCGTATGTACCGTAACCGTTTCACTTGTCAACTAATGTTCATCATTTAACTAGGAAGCTGCTTCATCATCCGTATGAGGGTTCCACCTGTTAAATGCTCATTATTGACTAATAAATGAAATGAACACTGCCCAGCTTCGCCAGTTTCTCAACGACCACTACGACCGTTACGACCAGCCAACCTTTATTGCGAACGACCCGATTAGCATTCCCCACCGTTTTACACAGCGGCAGGATATAGAAATCAGCGGTTTGTTTGCGGCGCTGCTCGCGTGGGGGCAGCGCAAAACCATCATCAGCAAGTGTACTGAGCTTATAAAGCGTATGGATAATGCGCCTTACCAGTTCATCACGCAGCACGGAGATGAGGACTTAAAGGGCTTGCTAGGTTTCTGCCACCGCACGTTCTGCGACACCGACTTGCTGTACTTCGTGCATTGGCTGCGTTGGTTTTACCAAAGTCACAGCACGTTAGAAGATGGTTTTCTGATCGGTAGTACGCAACGCGAGCGGCTGGAGAATTTCCACAACCTTTTCTTCAGCCTGCCCGATGCGCCGCAGCGCACCCGCAAGCACGTGGCCACGCCCGCGCGTGGTTCGGCCTGTAAGCGCGTGAATATGTACCTGCGCTGGATGGTCCGCCAAGACGCCCGCGGCGTCGACTTCGGCCTCTGGACGCGCATGCCCGCCGCCGACCTGGTCTGCCCCTGTGATGTGCACGTGGAGCGCGTTGCCCGCCGCCTAGGCTTAATGACCCGCAAACTCGTAGATTGGCAAGCGGCCGAAGAACTCACCGCTCACCTGCGCGCTTTTGATCCAACTGACCCGGTGAAGTACGATTTTGCGCTATTTGGGCTAGGTGTGGAAGAAAAGCATGGGACTTTTTAATCGATAGTTTTTACCTCAAGTCCGCCTGTCATCTCGAACAAAGCGAAGGGCCTTATCAAGCTAGAACAACTGCCGTAACCACGACTCGTTCTAGCCTGATAAGGCCCTTCACTTTCTTAGGATGGCAGGTGCAGGCTTATAGCTAAGCTAGGCCTCGCATCTTCCTAATTGCCACCGCCCGTTGTTGTTTGGCTGGTGCCGGTGGGGCGTACCGTCGGGTACTTGATACCCAACTGCTCCAGGTACGTTTTGTATTTCGCCGGATTGTAGTAATACTTCTTCATTTCCGGGCGGTACTCAGCCATTATCTTCTTATTCAACTCGATAGCCGGCTTATCAGTTTTAGACACAAAGGGAATATACTTGGTGTCCTTGGTTTGCACGTCGTTGAAATAGGCCCAGGCATTTTTGATAATTTCGGGCTTCACGAGCATGTCCAGCAACGTCATGGCCTCGGCTTTGGCACCGGCTGTTACGCCTTTGTGGGCAATGGGTGTGGCCATGGAAATGGCATTAGACCAGTGATGACCAGGCAAGCCCGGAATGTTGGAAGGGTAGCGCAGCACAATGGTCGGCACGTTCCAGGAGATGTCGGCAATGTCGTCGGAACCGCCGCCAATGGAGTTGTTATCGGGTTTGCTGAGGCTGTCTAGCTTCATTGCGAGGCCATCGATGGGCCGACCGCGCCGATCCGTTTTGGGGGCTTTCATTTCTACCTGCGTGGCGCGAGCTAGGGTCTGGTCTTCGGGCGACCAAGTGGGCAGCCCTACCATTTTGATATTCTCGTACATGACTTCGGCCATGGGTTTGTTCATGTGGCCCGGCCAAGCGCTACCTAGCATCTCGTAGGTCATTTCGGTGTTGGTCATCAGGGTAGCGCCCTGCGCCATTTTGATGGCATCCTTGTACATGTCCATGATCTTCGGGTAGGTCCGGTCACGGAAGTAGTACCACACCGACGCTTTGGAAGGCACCACGTTCGGCTGGTCGCCCCCATCGGGGATGACGTAGTGCGAGCGTTGGGTGATTTCCATATGCTCACGGTGGAAATTCCAGGCAATATCCATCAGCTCTACGGCGTCGAGGGCGCTACGGCCCCGCCACGGTGCACCCGCCGAGTGCGCCGCTTGACCGTCGAAGTTGAACTTCACCGACACCATGCCGTTGCCACCTGCGTCGCCGTACGAGGTACCTAGGTTGTCGCCCACGTGGGTGAAGATGCAGGCATCCACGTTCTTGAAGTATCCATCGCGCACAAAGTACGCCTTGCTGCCTAGCTGCTCTTCCGCCACACCGGGCCACAGCACCAACGTACCCGAAATCTTCTCGCGCTGCATGATCTTCTTGAGCGCCAGCACCGCCGTGAGGTTCAGTGGCTCACCCGAGTTGTGCCCTTCGCCATGACCTGGAGCCCCTTCGATAATGGGGTCGTGGTAGGCTACACCGGGCTTCTGCGACGCTTTTGGGATACAGTCGATGTCGCTGCCGATGGCAATAACAGGCTTTCCTGACCCCCACTTTGCCATCCACGCTGTGGGCATACCGGCAACACCTTGCTCAATCGTAAAGCCATTTTTCTTCAGGATGTCGGTTAGGTAGCGCGAGGTTTCGGTCTCTTGAAAACCTAGCTCCCCGAAGCTGAATACCATATCCACCATCTCCTGCGTCGACTTCTGTTGCTTGTCAATTTCGGCAACCAGCTCTTTCTTGAGCGCCTCCAGCTTAGCTGGCGACATCGTAGTTTGGGCAGCGGCCTGCTTGGGCGTCAGCGCGCTTACCAGGCCTGCCGTGGCTAGCACGAAGCCAGCGCGACGAAAAAGATGCGGTAGTTTTCTTTTCATGGAAGCAGTGGTTGGTTGAGGTGAAAAGGCGAATGATTTGTAGCGTGAAGCGCTGGCTTCGCGCGTCGCTGAAAAGCAGCACCTAGGTTTAGTCACCATAAGCATCGTTCAACGACACGCGAGTTGGCGCTTCACGCTACATTAGTTAGTAAGCAAAATCATCGTTCAAGAAGTCCATAGCGGGCATGCCGATGGGGGCACCGGGAGGCATGACCGAGGCAGCCGGAGTCAGGAATTTTTCGGGGCTTTCGCGGTACTTACCAATCTGATCCAGGCCGAATAGCAGATTGGCTTTTTGCCTAGGTTCGGCTTTTGCCACGGTGGCGGTCATCCACTGTTGTAGGTCGTCTACTTTCAGCAGCGCTTCGCCGCGCACGCCAGGCGATGCTTTTTCATTGGCCGCTAGGGCTAGCAAGTACTTCAGCGTAAGGTTGTTCACGACCGCTTGCAGCTCGCCGTTGTAGCCGGCAGCCAGCGGCGTTTTCCACGTCTTATCCAGCAGCTTGTCGACCACGGGCAGGAAACCGGGCTGGGCCGCGTCGCGGGCGTGGTACTCCACCAAGCGGGCCGCCCGCTCGGGATTCAGCAGCGAAGAAATGGTTTCGTTTGCGGCCGACTCGGCGGCGGCCATTGGGTCAAAGGTTGGGCCGGTATAGCCGCTGAACGTTTCCAAGCCGCCTGGGAAGCCCGATGGGCGCGGTGGAATTTTCTGAATTAGTTTCTCGGGCAAGGCTAGGGCTTGTGGCGACACGGTAGCCATGAGCGCATCAAAGGCTTTCCACTGCTCGGCGGGGTCCACCATGCGAGTGATGGTCTGGCCATCATTCTTCACGGCGTGCGTGAAGTAAAGGCCACCCAGCGACTTCGCCGTGGCTTCGATTTGGTAGCGGTGCAAAAGGTAAATGGGCACCAATACTTCTTCCAGCGTTGCCATCGGCATATCCTTTTGGATAGCGGCTTCCGAGAAGTTGTCGAGCACGTGGCGGCGTACCGTCATGAGCTTGTTGAGCTGCACCACGGCATTTTCGCCGTCGTCCCACTGGTGGGAGTTGGGGTGCACGTAGCCGCCAATGTCGGGGATGAAGATGTGGCCCTGCTTCAGGGTTTCCGCCATGATTTTATCCAGCGCCTCGTCCTCGTTCGTGCCCTTTGCAAAGTCTTGGTAACCCCACGTAATGGCGCGCTTATCCCAGCTGCCAATGCCAGTCGCGTAGGCATCCGACACGTCAACTACCCCATTCTTGAGTTCGAAGCGCGGGAACGGGTAATCCATCACCGAGCCCCGGTCGTGGGTGCTGGAGGTGAAATTGTGGTAGAGACCTAGGGTGTGGCCAATTTCGTGGGCCGACAGCTGCCGGATGCGGGCCAGCGCCATCTTCTCCATCTTGTCGGTCGTCTGCTTGCCATCGTGGTAAGGCTGCAACAGGCCCTCGGCAATGAGGTAATCCTGCCGGTGGCGGTCGGAACCTAGGGTCACGACGCCTTTGATGATTTCGCCCGTGCGCGGGTCGATGTACGAAGAGCCGTACGAGAAAGCCCTCGGGCTACCGGAGCGGTTCACCCAGTTCACCACGTTGTAGCGAATATCCATGGGGTCCGCGCCAGCAGGCAGTTCCTTGACCTGGAAGGCATTTTTATATCCGGCCGCTTCAAATGCCTGATTCCACCAGGAGCCGCCCTCGATGAGCGCCTTCTTGATTTGTTCCGGCGCGCCGCGGTCCACGTAGTACACGATTGGCTCCACCGGCTCGCTCATCGCAGCCTTCGGGTTTTTCTTTTCTAGCCGGTGCCGACGGGTGTAGCGCTTGGTCAGCTGCTCCGTCATGGGCGCCGAGAAGTCCATGTAGGTGAACTGGTTGAAGCCCGAGCGCGGATCAAACTTGCGCGGCTTGTACTTGTCGTCGGGCAGCTCCACGAAGGACTGGTGCATGTTCACCGTCACCGCGTTGGGGTCGGGCGCAATGTCGGAGCCGCCCCCGAAGAAGCCACGCCCCGCGCCCGTTGGACCGCCGGTGAAGGTGATGATGGCCTCAAACTCGGTGTTCTTGGGAAAGTTCTTGGTGTTCTCTAGGTACACAGCCGAGCGCGACTCATCGAAGCGGTACGGCGTGCTGGCGCCACCCCCACCGGCGCGGCCACCGCCCACACCGGGGCCCGCGTAGCTAGGTGTACCGAGCCGGTCGCCGATTTTTTGGCTATCGCGCACCAGGAAAGGCGTCATATCCAACAGCACTTTGTCGCCCTCTACGGCGGCAGGGTTAAAGCCCCAAATCACCGACTTGGCAAAGGCATTTTCCACCGCGTGCTGCTCATCCGCATTTTTCGACATGGCCCGGTAGCTGTACACGGGCTCCACCAAGAACACTTTGGTGCCCACCCGCTCGAACTTTGCAATGGCCGACGATGCTTGTCCGCGCTCCGGTCCGCCCGATCCGACCCCATTGGTGAGCGAGCCGAAATACAGGAACTCCTTTCCTAGCTTATCAACCTCTAGGTAGATTTTGCCACTTTTCTCATCGTAATAAAAGGGAAAATAGCCATCGAATTTCTTCATGCCCTGCGTGACCGATGAGATGGACGCGGCAGGCTTGGCTTCGGCTCTGGGGGCGGGGCTAGAGGGAGTGTTTTGGGCGACGGAAATCTGGCTGAAGGCCAACATTCCCACCAACAAGGGTCGAGTTACTCTCATAGATGATTGGGCGTGCGGGTTTGGTTTATTGGGTAAGGAATAAGTTAGATTGGCGCGTTGCGGCTATCTGGTTGTAGAGACACATACTTGTGTCTCGTCGTTGCTGATGCTGTTTATTCCGGCCGTTTTCAATCAGTCTGTTGTGACGATAGTCGTGCTATACCGGTCGTTCAACGGGGAGACACAAGTATGTGTCTCTACACCACCTAGCTAGCTTTTACAGTTCCTTATTCGAGGAAATTTCCGCATTCGGGATGGGGAAGATATACTCCGGCTGGCTGGCCGTAATGGATGGAGCCGTGCCTTTGCTCGGAATCGTCAGCATATTGCGCAACAAGTCATTGGAGCGGAACCCTTCGCCGAGCAGTTCAATGCGGCGTTCTACCCAGATGGAGCTGGTCAGAGCGGCGGCTGTGCTGGTGGCGGTGGCCGGGAACGTGTAGCTAGCGTCGGAGCGCTGATGGACAGCCGTAAGCAAGGTGGTAGCCAATGCTAGGTTAGGCGTGCTTTTGCGGGCCAAAGCTTCGGCGTAATTGAGCAATACTTCCGGATAGCGAATCACCGGCACATAATCGAGGTACGGATTGGCCTTGTTGTATTTGGTCAGGTACACCGTGGTGCCGGAGGTGCGCAACATAGTGCGGCGCGCGTCGGTGCTGCGCCACGCGGCGTTCCCCAAAATACCGGCCGGGTTCAGGTTGTATTCCTGATTAACAGTATACTCATAGCCCAGCGAGCTTTGTCCGCTGATGTTGTCCAGTTCCGTCATGGGCATGGAGAACATGGACTCCGTGGTCGTGTAGCTGCCGGAGAAAACCGTGGCAACACTTGCCTGCATTTCGTTTGCAACACCGCTCGGGGCCTTAAATGGCGCAGCCGAGGGCACGATTTTACTCGCCTCCGTCACTACCTCATCAAACTTACCCATGTTCAGGTACACTCTGGTTTTGAGGGCAATAGCGGTGTTCCGGTGCGCCCGCGTAGTGGTCAGCAGCGGCGTGCTATACTGAAGCGGCAACGCCTTTTCAGCATCATCTAAGTCTTTGATGATCTGGGCGTATACTTGCGCCACAGTGCTGCGAGCTAGGTTGTTACTAGCCGGCGTCGACTCCCCTTTCATGCGCAAGGGCACGCCGGGCGAAGCGCCCTGGTCTTTCACGTAGGGCTGACCGTAGAACGAGATGAGGCTGAAGTAGCACAGGGCCCGCACAAACTTGGCTTCGCCTACGTACTGCGCCGTGGTGGCCGCATCCACCACATTGGGGTGGGCGGCTAGGCCATCAATTACCAAGTTAGTTAGGTTGATGGTGGCGTAGGCGCTGCTCCAAGTCGTGAGAGCATCGTTGGAGCCGGAGTTGATAGTGTGGTTCCAGGCATCATAGCCGGTAAACACGTTTTGCAGGCGGTTAATAAACTCCTCGCCCCGAATGTCGCTCAGCATCAGGAAGCGGCCCCCGAAGAAGTTACCCGATTTCAGGCCGGCGTACATACCGTTTACTTGCCCCAACACCCGCGCGGGGGTATCAAACAAGAAAGTATCCTGCAAGGATGTCTGCGGCACCGGGTTCATGATGTCCTTTTCATCGCAGGCCGTCAGACCTAGGCCCGCGGTAAGCGCCAAGCACGCTACCCCAATCTTGAATGCTTTTGCTGTAGAAGTATGGATGTTCATTGTTTTCTGAGTTCTGCTAGGTGATTTGTTAACCCTGTCAGGGACTTGAAGCCCTGACAGGGTTATTGAACCTTAGAAGCCGACATTCACGCCGAAGGTGAAGGTGCGGCCCTGCGGAACGGAGTTCTTATCCACCCCGGGCGTAAGATTGTTGTTGCCGTTTGAGGAGATATCCGGGTCCGTACCGGAGTACTTCGTGATCAGGAAGGCGTTGAACACCTGCGTATACACCCGCACCGAGCTGATACCTAGCTTGCCGCTCAGCAGCTGCACCGGCACTCGATAGCCTAGCGAGGCGGTTTGCAAACGGATGTAGTCGGCTTTCTCCACGTTTTCAGAAATCGGGAACGACGAGCCGTTGGAGAGCAGGTCACCGTACACCACGCGCGGAATGTCCGTCTTTTGGCCCGGCGTCGTCCAGCGGTCGAGCACTTCGGTGGTGTTGTTCCAGAAGCGCTGGTCGCGCCAGGTGCCTTTGCTGCCGTTCATCACGTAGTTGCCGCCCGAGTAGGTAAAGTTCACCCCTAGGTCGAAGTTGCCGTACCGGAAGGTGTTGTTAAAACCACCGTAGAACTTTGGCAGTGCGTTGCCCAGCAGTTGGTAGTCAGTTACGTTAATGGCGGGCGCAGCCGAGCCATCGAGGTAGGTCCAGCGGCTTTGGCCCGAGGGTACGGCGTGGTTGTATTGAACCTTCTGGCCTTCTTTGTTGATGAAAATACGCTGACCGTTCTCGGGGTTCACGCCGTCAGTTTTGGCCCCGTAGAGGCTGCCCACCGAGTAGCCCACGCGGGTGATATTGGAGGTTTCGGCCGAGGCACTGGTGGTACCTACAATCTCAGTTCCTGCGCCGTATAGTGCCGTTACCTGGTTTTTGTTGAAAGTATAGTTGAAGTTGGTGTTCCAGCTAAACTTGCCTTGCTCCAACACATTGGCCGTCACGCCCACCTCAAAGCCTCGGTTGTACATAGAGCCCACGTTCATGAGCATGGCATTATTAGGGATGCCTTTCGAGGGCGACTGCGGCACGTTCAGGATGAGGCCGTCCACGTTGTTGCGATAGTAAGTCAGATCGAGCTGAACCCGGTCGTTGAACAGGCCAATATCAGCGCCCACGTTGGTTTGCTTGCCCGTTTCCCACCCTAGGTCGGGGTTGCCGCCCTGCGAAAAGGCCCACGTAGCAGCCGAGCCATACAGCCCCGAGTTATACAGGGAAAGGGAGCCGTACCAGTTGTTGAGGTTAGCGTTGCCGATCTTGCCCCAGCTGGCGCGCAGCTTCAGGCCCGTCATCACTTGCGCCAGCGACGAGTTGCGGTAGAAATCCTCTTCCGCCAGCGACCAGCCCCCCGATATGCCCCCAAAGTTGCCGTACTTCTTGCCCGCACCTAGGGCCGAGTTGCCGTCGCGCCGGAAGTTTACCGTCAGGAAGTATTTCTTGTCGTAGTCGTAGGTGAAGCGACCGAACACCGATACCAGGGCTCGTTCGTTCAAGGCGTTATTTGCCGGTACAATCGTGCCGTAGCTGCCCTGAAATTCGTTGAAGAAAATATCTGACGAGTTGGAGCGCGTAGCTCCCCACGACGAGTTGTCAAACTTCTGCCGGTCGTAGCCAGCTAGCAGGCCGATGTTGTGCTTGCCCGCCAGTGTCAGGTTGTATCCCAGGGTATTGGTAAAATCCCAGTTGTTAGCGGCGACGCTCATGTTGGATGCTCTGCCCCCGCTGGTAGGCGTGCCGTAGCCAGGACCGTGTACACCGCTCTCAAACACGATGTTCTCAATCTTCAGCCGGTCGACGCCGTAGCTTATGCGGTAGTTCAGCCCTTTGATGGGGTGAAAATCGGCGGCGAAGGTGCCTAGGATGTGGTCGTTTTCGGAGGTGTACTTGTTCAGATCGAGCATCGGCACCGGGTTGTAGAAGTTACTCGATACCAGGTTATTGCCCATACCTAGGGTGTTGGCGGTGCTCAGGTTGTACGAGCCATCGGGGTTGTACACGGGCACGTTGGGCGCCGAGAGCCAAGCTAGGCGCGCTGAACCAACTAAGCCAAACGCATTGCCTTCCAACGACCCCGTGTTCGGTGAGGCGTTCAAGGTGTTATTGTAGTTCGCGTTGGCCGTCAGGCTCAGCCACGAGGTGAGCTTGTGGTCAACGTTGAAGCGGACAGCTTTGCGGCTAAACTCATTGGTTTTTAGAATGCCCCGCTGCTTGCTGTAGTTGGTCGAGAAGTAGTATTTAGTTGATTCTGAGCCACCCGAAACGCTCAGGCTGTGGTTTTGCGAAAAGCCCGTTTGATAGACTTCCTTGTACCAGTCGGTGTCGACCAGCGAACCATCGGCGTTGTACATGGGGAAGAACAGCTCCGAGGCGACACTAGCGTTATTAGCGTTGCCCGACGAGATTTTCGAGTTCAGCACGGCCTCGTTCTTGATCATCATGAACTGCTCCGCGTTGAGCATTTTAGGCAAGCGCACGGCCCGGGTCACGCCGGCCCAGCCTTCGTAGGTCACTTTGGGCTTGCCCGCCTTGCCACTTTTGGTCGTAATCAGAATGACGCCCGCGGCAGCACGCGAACCGTAGATAGAAGTTGACGCGGCATCTTTCAGCACGTCAATCGATTCAATATCAGAGGGGTTTATGTCACCTAGCGGGTTGTTGGCTACTGTGCTGCTCCCCGCCACGTTGCCTGTGTTTATCGGCACTCCATCCACTACCACCAGCGGATAAGAGCTGAGCGAAATCGAGTTTACCCCTCGAATACGGATAACAGGCGCGTTATTCAGTACCCCGTTGGGCTGCCCGATACTCACGCCCGTTGCCTTCCCAGCAAGGCCTTGATCAAAGCTTTGTACGGGCAGATCCTTCACCGCGTCGCCTTTTACGCGGGCAGCCGAGCCAGTGAATTCTTCTTTGGTTTGAGTACCGTAGCCAACTACTACTACGTCAGCGAGTTGCTTGGTATCAGCCCCCATTTTTACGGTAAGGTTCGAGCGACCATTTACGGGTACCTCCTGCGAGCTGTAGCCGATAAAAGAAAAGACCAGCGTACTGGTAGGCGCACATTCCATCGAAAAGGTGCCATCAGCGCTGGTCGTCATGCCTTGGGAAGTTCCTTTCACAAGGACGGTGACGCCGGGTAAGGGAGAATTCTCACCTTCTGTCACTTTTCCACTAACTTTTTGGGTCTGCGCAAGTGCCGCGGACAGCGTACAAAGGCAAACGAAAAGCAAGAGTACTAATCTTTTCATGCGTTGAGCTTTAGAATGAAGTGGGTTGATTCTGGATGGTGAAGGCAATAGAGTGCCGTGCCCGCTGCATCGTGTGCTGCGGGACTCTTTGACAGTCAGATCGTTATTAGCTAAACAGCTAGCTTCCCTCCGCTCATGGCACACCGTTGACCCGAATAGTCAGCGGGCGTTACCAATAGGGCAAGCAGCCCCGGACACGCATTGCTGGTGTCATTGCAAAACAGGTGGTGAGAGTGAGGATAGCGAATGACCAGAGCCGAAAGCTCACAGCCCCGACTGCTCCGAGCAGGAGCACTCACGCGAGCGGATTTGGGTAATGCGCGGGAATTGGCAGAGACAGAACGAGGAACTCTGAAGAAGCAACTTCTGACGTGGGAATTGGCAGAAGGCGGCGCGGCGAGGGGTTGAAAGCTAGCTTCTGATTAAAGCAGATGAGAGATGCTAGTAAGCAGAACCTTTTATTATTCTTTCAACTAATTCTTCTCAATTATAGAAATACTCTCAGGCTAATGCAAATATTTTACAAACTATTCATAAAAATAAAGGCTTCACTACGAAACCGTTCAGTTACTAATTCGTAGCTATACGGCTCTGCTTATACGCTTAGTGCCTAGGCCAAATAGGCGAACTAATACCGGCAAACAAGTTGCGCAAGGCTCTTTTGCCTTCAATCTTAGGATAGCTTCCATCCTGCTGATTATCATTGCTTTTCTCAGTGCAAGACAGAGGAGAGCACTAGAGTTGCTAATGGTTTCTCGTGGCTACCCTAGCGCATCGTTCTTTCGACTTGTTGGTCAACTTCCGTGTATTTGAGCAGCTCACCAAGATTCGCGAAAACTCTGAGCCAAATAACGTGCAGTTCGTCGATGGGAAGAAAAGCGGGATGGCGTGGCAAGGCTGCGCCGCCAGCCTAGGAGAGGAGGATGCCCGAGCGAAAGCTAAAACCGAAGTAGTCGATGTGGTGACGAAAGAGTTTATACAGTGCGCGCACCGCAGCTACTGCTTGTAACGACAAGCATTTTTTAACCAATAAGCCTAGGCACCACCCAAGCTTTTTTGCTGTTCTCATTGGGAAGCGCACAAAGTCTATCTTCCACAAACTCAGCCTGACACCGCCTTTTCGTGAACAGCAATTCGGCCTAGCTTTCTGCATTACTGCGCAAGAAACAGCCACTTAATAGTAATATAGTAGTACGAGCGAATCTTCTGCCGCTTCCAGATGTTTACTTTTACAAGGCTTTTGTAATACCAACCCTGAATATCAATCTTGATTCTACCTCAGAATTTTGAACATAAAATAGGTTTCTCGCAACTGCGAGAAATGCTTGATTCGCTGTGCCTGAGTGCCCTAGGTCGTCAGTTCGTGAGCAAGATGCAGTTCTTGACCAAGCACGATCAGCTTCAGAAACTGCTCCAGCAAACCGACGAATTCCGCGTACTGCTTAACTCCGGCGCCGATTTCCCAAGCCAGCACTACCACGACGTTCACCCGCACCTGGTACGCGCCAACTTACCTGGTGCCTTCCTCGATGTGCCCGCGTTCTTTGCCGTGAAGATGTCGTTGCGGACTATCCGGCAGGCCCTGACGTTCTTCACCCAAGCGGAGGAAAGCCTCTACCCTACCCTGCGCTTGCTAGGTATTGGGGTGCAGGTCGACCGCAACTTGCTGACGGCGCTCGACAAAGTAGTCGACGACGAAGGACAGGTGCGCGAAAACGCGTCGCCTTTCTTGTCGCACTTGCGCCAGGAGCTCATCACTCGCCAAGGCCAACTACGTAAGCAAATTGCGGGCGTATTGCGCCACGCTCGTGAGCAAGGCTGGGTACCGGAAGGCGCCGAACCAACTATTCGGGGTGGCCGCTTGGTGCTGCCGGTGGTGGCCGAGCACAAGCGCCGGGTGCGCGGTCTGATTCACGACGAATCGGCATCAGGCCAGACGGTGTTCATCGAGCCGGAAGCCGTTTTTGAGCTCAACAACGACATCAAGGACCTTGAGAATGCTTACCAGCGCGAGCTGATCCGCATCTTAACAGTCCTGACCGACCAGTTGCGGCCGCACATTCCGGATTTGCGCAAGGCCTACCAATACCTAGGTCTGCTGGACTTCATCCGCGCCAAGGCGTTACTGGCTCAGCGCCTAGAAGCTACGATGCCCGTGCTGCACGCGCGCCCATTGGTGCAGTGGAAGCAGGTGCGTCACCCGCTGCTCTACCTCACGTTCAAGGAGCAGAAAGACAACCCGCGCGACGTAGTGCCGCTGGATATGGAGCTCAACCCTGACCAACGTATTCTGCTGATTTCGGGTCCGAACGCCGGTGGTAAGTCGGTGGCCATGAAGACGGTGGGCTTGGTGCAGTACATGCTGCAGTGCGGTCTGCTCATTCCGGCCGGCGATGGCTCCGAGGCGGGCATGTTCGAAGACATCTTCCTTGATATCGGCGACGAGCAGAGCCTGGAAAACGATCTGAGCACGTACTCCTCGCACTTGCTGAGCATGAAGCAATTCCTGCTGTTTGCTGGGAAGCGCAGCCTTGTCCTTATCGACGAATTTGGTACCGGCACCGAGCCGGTGCTAGGCGGTGCCATTGCGGAAGCGGTGCTACATCAGTTCAACCAGGCCCGCAGCTTCGGCGTCATTACCACGCACTACACCAACCTGAAGAACTTTGCCGAGCGCACGCAAGGCATCGTGAACGGGGCCATGCGCTACGACCCTGAGCAGTTGCAGCCGCTTTACCGCTTGGAAATCGGTAAGCCGGGTTCGTCGTTTGCCATCGAAATTGCCCGCAAAATCGGTTTGCCCAAACAGATTGTGGAGCAGGCTACGCGCTTGGTCGGTAAGGATAAAATTCGTTACGACCAGCTGTTAGAAGGTCTGGAAAAGGAAAAGACTGACCTAGAACAGCGCACCGCCGAAGCAGTCAAACAGGAGCGTCGTTTGAAGAAAGCGGCTCAGGACTATCAAGACCTGAAGCGCCACTTGGAAGATACGCAGCTAGAAGTGCTGCGCGAAGCCAAGCAAAAGGCGAAAACGCTACTGAAAGACACGAACCAGCAGATTGAGGCAACGATTGCCGAAATCCGCCGGAACCAGGCCGACAAGGAACAAACCAAACAGGCGCGTGAGCAGCTCGACACCTTCGTGCGCGAAAAGCTGCAAATCGAGCCACCGAAGCCACGGCCGACCCGCGAAGCAGCCGATGCATCCACGCTCAAGCCCGGCGACAAAGTAGCGTTGCTAGGTCAGGATGGCCACGGCGAAATCGCGAGTGTGAAAGGCAAAACCGCCGAGGTCATGTTTGGCGGCATGAAGACACTGGTGAAGGTCGCGCAGCTCGAAAAACTCAGCCGTGCGGAGGTGAAGGAACGGGAGAAGAAAGCGGAGAAATCTGCGTACGCCACTACCGGCTCCGGCCTGGACCTGACGGGCCGCATGGCCGACTTCAGCCCCACCCTCGACCTACGTGGCGAACGGGCCGAAGATGCGCTCCAAAAGCTCATGGCGTTCGTGGATGATGCTATCATGTTTGGCTTGCCCGAACTCAAGATCCTGCACGGCCGCGGCAATGGCGTACTACGCCAAGTGGCACGCGACTACCTGCGCTCGGTGCGCGGCATTGCCAGCGTCGGCGACGAACACGCCGACCGGGGCGGCGATGGTGTGACCCTAGCTGTACTGAAGTAAAACTGCTGCATCAAAAACAGCTCAAAAAAGGCTCCTTGCTTCATCAGCAAGGAGCCTTTTTTCTGCCCCCTCATTCAGGGGTTATCTGCTGGTGGTGAAGCTAGCTCCTAGGTACCTTATCCGAAGAAGCCCAGTGAGACATACTCTTTCGGAGAAATGCGACTTACGAGACGCCTACTACGGTGCTTCGACGCTCTAGCAACACTGTATTGCGCCAAACGCCGTGCAGCTTGCCTATTCGTTCCCGATAGCCAACCGTGCGGAAGCCGAGCGCTTCATGCAACTTGAGGCTAGGTATGTTCTCGGGGAAGATGCCGGCCTGCAGCGTCCACATGCCTTGTGCCTCTGCTTCGGCTATCAGCGTGGCCAGCAGCTGGCGACCTACCCCTTGGCCCCGCGCCTCAGCGGCTACGTACACGCTCACCTCTCCCACCCCGCCGTACACGCACCGCCCCGATACCGGCGACAATGCTGCCCAACCAAGCACCCGACCCGTATCGTCGGTCGCAACGAGGCGACTATGCACCAAGTGGCCTTGGTCCCAGGCCTCCCAGGTTGGGGCTTCTGTTTGGAAAGTCGCGTTGCCAGTAGCTAAACCAGCTTCGTAAATGGCTTTGGCTGCCGGCCAATGTACTGCGGCAAAAGGTTGAATAGTTAGCATTTAACGATCAAGCTAAAGTTGAGACCAAAGGCTAGGGCTACCTACAGTAATTGGCTATCCTGCTGCGCTTGCCGAACCGCAGGAAGACGCAAGCCAAGCACCTCTGCTGCCAAACAAACCCTAGCTCCAGTTTGCTCAGCTTAGTGGAGCATGTTAGCTTATTCATTGGGCGGCGGCAATCATTAAAACCTAGCTTCTAGCAACATGCGCCGCCGGGGCTGCAACTGGGGCTACACTCTGCACTCGTATCCACGAGCGTAAAGGCCATGGGTGCGGTAGTCAGCACTTCCGTGGTGGTTGCCTGAGCGGCGGTCGCAATGCAGCACTGGCTGCTCGCTTGCTGGTATTCAGCTTCGTAGCGCGGATCGTTGAATTCGGCATCTTCGTGGAAGTAGTACACCTCCCACTCCACACCATCAGGGTCATTCACCCAAAACTTGTCCTGTTTGGCGTAGCAGCACGCCGTTCCCATCTCTTCACGCTGCACCAAGCCTGCTTTGCGTGCCACTTCCAAACGCTGGGTTAGCTGCTCCACCGTTTCTACCTGAAAACCTAGGTGACCAAAGTTGCTGGCCACTCGCGCTGGGTTTTCAACGAAGGAAATAATCAGCGCAGGCTGATCCAGCACGTACTTGGCATAGCCGCGCCGGATCTTAGCAGCCGGCTGCCCAAAGAAAGCCGTGTAGAAGTTAACCGTCGCGGCTAGGTCGGAGACGTATAAGGAGACGTGCATCCGGGGAAAAACAGTGGTTTCCATAGTGTACTCAGAACAAACGTGGAAGGAACATTAGCAAGCGCAAGCATCATCGGGACCACACACTGGCCCGACGGTGGCTTCCGCGAAAAAGCCGGCAAACTGCTGCTGCACCTGGCGTAACAGCTCCGTATTCAGGCAGTAACAGACAGTGAGCCCATCAATTTCACCCCGAATTAAGTCAAGAGCTTTTAGCTCTTGTAAGTGCTGCGTTACGGTAGTGCGCGCCAAAGGAAGCTCAGCGGCAATGTCGCCGGAGATGCAGGTGGTTTTGCTCGCTAGCAACTGAATAATAGCAATACGTGCCGGGTGAGCAAAAGCTTTAGCCACGCGGGCAAGTTGCTGCTGCTCTTCAGTAAAGGCAATCGTTTTGGCGTAGGTCATTGGTCAATGTTGCTCCTATGGCGTAAATATACGACTAGGTATGACGTATGTTTACGTCATACGTTATAATTATTCTTTATCCTTTTCCCTGTTGCTAATGGCTATTTAACACAAAGCATAATAGTTTATTTATGAGAATCTTATCTTCATTTTGATAAGCATCTTGGTTGTAACGCTACAATAACCTCCATAAACAGTCACCCGTTTGTGCTGATAGCGCGCAGCTTTTGCGTTGTCGCTCCCATCAACTCTTAATCCTTCCCCTCCCATGTTTCAAGCCTCTGATTATCCTGACCAAAACCTCCTAACGCTCACCATCGCCGGCACGCTGACCAAAGCTGACTACGACGGCGTTGTGCCAACCCTCGAACAAAAAGTAGCACGTTACGGCAAAATCAACGTGTATCTGGAAGTACGCAGCCTCGATATGATCACCCTGCCCGCTTTGTGGCAAGACATCAAACAGGATGTGAAACACTATAATGATTTCAACCGTGTGGCCGTCGCCAGCGACGATAACACCTTGATCAAAGGCCTAGCCGCCGCGAGCAATCTACTAGCTCCAATTCAGGTTCGGCATTTTCCGCTAGCGCAGAAAGAGGAAGCCGTTCAGTGGGCGCTCGGCGAGGAACTAGGCTCCGCGCAGGCCAAACAGATTTATGCTTCCTAAGCTAGCTACCACTGCCTAGATGCTATTCCAAGCCGTCGTTTCTCCTGCTGGGCGAAATGACGTCCTGTTTTTGTCACGTCTTATTTAGGTCGGTCTTAATTCTCCAACAAAAAAAGCTAGGTTCTGGCTGTGTGCCAGAACCTAGCTTTTTTTGTTGCTCACAGCACAAAACGGTGCTACACTGCAGCCTGCCGGAAAGGCTTTATCTCGACTTTCTCCCACACACTGCCCGTGACGTACGGATCTTGCTCTTTCCAGGCGTTCAGGGTTTTGAGGCTTTCAAACTGCACCACCATCATCGAGCCGATCATCTGGCCTTCGTCGTTGAGAATAGCACCACCGAATAGCAAGTTGCCGGTTTGGCGGAGTTGGTGAGCACCTTCGAGGTGCGCGGGGCGCGCGGCCAAGCGGCGCTCTAGGGCGTCAGCATCGGTGTAGTCGTAGGCGGTAATTAGGTATTGGTTCATACAGAAAAAGCTAGGTCGGCTGGCGCACGTACCTGGTGTTGATGTTTAGATTGGCGTTGACTGGTAATTAGTCGGCTAGTATAGCTTCTAACGGCCTTTTTTGGGTAATGGGCGGAAAATACTTGGAAGCCGTACAGGATTTTCACAAACGATTGTGTTAATTGCTGCCCATGAAAATCACCATTAGTCGAACGAAGATTTTTGCCGCACCCATCGGCCTGGTAGCAACCCTGCTGACCACTGCACTGACTGCCCCTACTGCCCTAGCTCAACAAGCTGCTACACCAGCCGCTACGGACCAAAAGCCCGTAGCACTGCCCGTCAGCGGTGGCAATCCCATTATCACGCACAAATACACCGCTGATCCTTCCGCATTGGTGAAGGACGGAACGGTCTACATTTACGCGGGTCACGATGAAGCTCCGGCCCCGCAGGAACGCTACGTGATGCACGAGTGGCTGTGCTTTTCTTCTCAAGACATGGTGCATTGGACGGAGCACCCTTCGCCCCTGAATGTGAAGGCTTTTGCCTGGGCCAAAGACGACGCTTGGGCCTCGCAGGTAATTGAGCGCAATGGCAAGTATTACTGGTACGCGGCGGTGGAGCATGGCACCATTAAAGGCAAATCCATTGGCGTAGCGGTGTCCGATAGCCCTACTGGGCCCTTCAAGGACGCTCGTGGCTCTGCACTGATTACCAACGACATGACCACCGAGGCGAAGATCAGCTGGGACGATATCGACCCAACGGTTTACATCGACGGCAACAACCAGGCGTATCTGTTCTGGGGCAACAGCATCTGCTACTATGCCAAGCTCAAGCCCAACATGACGGAGCTAGACGGCCCGATTAAGAAAGTAGAAGGTCTAAAGAACTTCACCGAGGCCCCTTGGATTCATAAGCATGACAACTGGTACTACCTGTCGTACGCCTACCAGTTTCCAGAGAAAATGGCTTACGCCATGAGCCGCACCTTGGAAGGCCCTTGGGAATACAAAGGCATTCTGAACGAAATAGCGGGCAACTCCAACACCAATCACCAGGCTATCATCGACTTCAAGGGCCAGTCGTACATCATCTACCACAACGGTTCTATTCCGACGGCGGGCAGCAGCTACCGCCGCTCCGTGTGCATCGATTATCTCTACTACAACAAAGACGGCACGCTAAAACGGGTGGTCATGACGTCGGAAGGCGTGAAGCCAGCTAAACAGGTGGCACCAGCCGCGGCACCAAAAGCAAAAGCCACTTCCAGCGGAAACTAAGCTAAACCTAGCTTGTCGCAAACACCGAGGCCTACTGCAGTTGCAGTAGGCCTCGGTGTTTAAGGGGGAGGTATGTAACGCCCGACCTAGCTTTTGGCAGGAAGGCGGCCTGATAGGCGTTAACCTAGCTACGTTGCTCGACGGTGTCTTTTTTCTTCGAACCAGCGCTTGCAGAAGCCGCGTGCAAGGAAGATCCTCGGACGAACAGCTCTGGCTGCAACACCACCTGCCGCTGCGAAAACGGCGTTCCTTTTGACTCGACAAGCTCCAAAAACAGCCGCACGGCAGCTTGCCCCATCTCCTCACACCGCTGGTCAACGGAGGTCAGCATGGGCTCGGTAATGGACGTAAAGGCCTCGTTGCTGAAGCCTGCCAGCGCCACGTCCTCGGGTACGCGCAGCCCTTGACTCTTGAGGTATTGTAGGGCGCCAAGAACAGAAGAGTCGCCGGCGGCAAAAACCGCATCGGGGGGGCTAGGTAGGGCCAGCAGGCGGGCCATTTCCTCGGCACCTTGTTCCTGCGACATATCGAAGTAAGCAATCAGCTCTTCATCCGGCGTGATGTTGTAACTCTGAAGGGCATCGAGGTAGCCTTGGCGGCGTGCTTGGTAAATGTTCAGGTGTTGCGGGCCGGCAAAATGGGCAATGCGCCGGCAGCCTTGCTCCAGCAAATGCCGCGTCGACTGGTAAGCGCCCGTCCGGTCATTGAGCACAACGGCATTTACCTCGTCTCCGATCATAACCCGGTCGAAGAACACCAGCGGAATCCCGCGCCGACGTACTTTATCGAAGTGGCGGAAGTCGTTTGTTGTGCGGGCCAGCGAAACCAGAACTCCGGCCACCTGGGCACTTAGCAGCGTATCAATGTTGTGGCGTTCTTGCGCCGCATCTTCGTTCGACTGACACATCACAACGCTATAGCCGGCTTTGCGGGCCACCGTTTCGATGCCATGGACCACAGAAGGAAAGAACCGGCCTTCAATATAAGGTACGATCACGCCGAGCAGCTTGCTCTTGCCTTTGCGCAACGCTGCGGCTAGGTGATTAGGCTGATAGTTAAGCTTTTTGGCCAATTTCTGCACCTTCAGCTTCGTGGCGGGGCCAATGCTGTGGTGGTCACTCAGGGCGCGGGAAATGGTAGTCATGGACACCCCTAGCTCCCTAGCCAAATCGGCCATGGAAACGGGGCTACTTACTACTTCCTTGTCTTTCTTCGTACGTGAAGCCATGGGGTATACTACTCGTAAGCCGTTAGCGTGGTCCGCTAACAGTATTATGCCGATATCGATTAGCGCTTATTTAATGTATGTGCTAGGTACTGACCAGAAAGAAGCAAGTCACTACTCACCGACCGTTTTGTCACGAGTTACGCGGCAAATAGCACCTATGCTTATTCAGCTGCGCAAAATGAATCCATAAGCTTAGCGGTTGCTACGCAAACGATTATCTTAAGCTCGTCCTAGTCTGACACCACATTCAGCGACTATTCTCAATCGAAAGCGAGTTAACTTAATAAATTGAAATTATAAACGCCAGTTGAGGTTAAATGAAAACGTTGATTTATCTGAGTAGCATGGAAATCACCAAAAGAAAGCTTACTTCGTGGCAGCTTACACAATCGTTTATGTAACTTTCTATACCAATGCAGAAATTGTTCTTTTTCGTGTTGCTGCTGCTTGGCTTACATGCGCAGGCTCAGAATACGCCGCCCCTTATCTCGGCCCACGATCCGGTCATGATTCGGCAGAACGGCACGTATTACATGTTCTGCACCGGGCGGGGCATTGCCGTTTGGTCGTCGCAAGACAAAAAGAACTGGAAGGCAGAGAAACCGGTGTTTGCCACGGCACCGGGCTGGGCCGTACAAGCAGTGCCGGGTTTCCGGGGCAACCACATCTGGGCGCCCGATATTTCCCTGCACAATGGTGTCTACTCGCTGTTTTATTCGGTGTCGGCTTTCGGTAAGAACACGTCCTGCATTGGCCTAGCTACGAACAAAACCCTCGACCCTAGCTCGCCCGATTTCAAGTGGGTCGACCACGGCAAAGTGGTGCAGTCGGTACCGGGCCGGGATATGTGGAACGCCATTGACCCCAACCTTGTCCGCGACCAGGCAGGCACGCCCTGGATGACGTTCGGCTCCTTCTGGGATGGCATCAAGCTGGTACAGCTCCGCCCCGACCTCACGGCTCCCGCCGAGCCCCAGCACTGGCGCACCATCGCTAGCCGCCCCCGCGACCCAAAGCTCACCGACTCTTTGCCCGGCGACGGGGCCATCGAGGGGCCCTTTATCTTCCGTAAGGAAGGCTATTACTACCTTTTCGTATCGTTCGACTATTGCTGCCGTGGACCCAAGAGCACCTACAAAATCATGGTGGGCCGCTCCAAGAACGTGACTGGTCCCTACGTTGACCGCGAAGGCAAGTCGCTGGAGCAAGGCGGCGGTACACAAGTACTAGCCGGTGACGACAAGTGGTATGGCCTAGGTCACAACTCCGTGTACACTTTCGACAACGCCGATTACCTTGTCTTCCACGCCTACGATGCCAGCGACCAAGGTCGCCCGAAGCTGCGAATGGAGAAGCTAGGGTGGGATGCGCAGGGTTGGCCGCAGGTACAGCTATAAAAGCTAGGGGCTAAAACGAGAACGAAGCTCCCCTCCTTAAAAAAGGAGGGGAGCTTCGTTCTCGTTTTAGCCCCTAGCTTCTTATTCTTATTACTGAACAACAATTTTCTTCGTCAGCAAGCCACTATTGCTGCTCAGGTGCACCAAGTACATACCGGCTGCTAGTGGCTTATCAACAGTCACTTCTACCTGCGGCTTTGGGTTGAACTGCTGCTGATAAACGAGTTGCCCTTGCCCGTTGAGCACTTCTACGCGCACTTGGCCGGTCAGCGTCAAGTTACCTAGGTCTACCGTGAACTTACCCTGCGTCACGGGGCTGGGGTAAATAGCTAGCTCCGGCAATTTTTGCGCGGTGTTCGCCGTCACGATGGCGCTGCCTAGCGTCCAGCGTTGGCAGGTGCAGCCGTTGTAGTCCCACAAACCTAGCTGCACACCCGCCGTTTGAGAAGCCCCAGGCACTTCCACCACCCGATTACCATTTATAGAGGCAAACACGTACGAACCATCGTTGGCGCGCTCAATCTTGAACTGCTGGCAGAGCAGACCGCTGTAAGCATTGAGCTGCAACTTGGCAGCTAGGTAGGGTGAGCAGCTTGCCACTTCCGCCGCTAAGCCACCCAGAGCATTTGTGATTTTGTACTCGCCATTGCCTACGGAGGTAAAATCCCACTGCTGGCAAGTGAGGCTAGCTTTGTTGCCTTGGGCAATAGCCTGCCCAGCCACGCCAGTGCACCCCCAAGCATCCCACACCTTTCCGCTGTTGCGGCTGGTAATTTCGTAGCGACCGGCTCCTACCCAGTCGCGGGTGAGCACGGGCCACTGCGCCGCATCCCATTGCAGATTAGCTAGGCTCAACTTAGGCGCACCGTTCTCGAAGCCTTCGTAGTAATGATGGCTCACGTAGGTCACGCCATTCTCTTGGTAAAAACCAACTTGGCCCGGCCCAATGTAGTGCCCCGAAGTAGCCAACACGCTCGTGCCACCGCCGCTGTTCAGGCTAACGCCATTCTTATCCAGGTAAGGCCCCGTAGGACTAGCAGAGCGTCCTACCTGCACATTGTACGTGCTGTTAACGCCTTGGCAGCACGCCCCCCTGTTGATAAACAAGTAGTAATAGCTGCCGTTGCGAATTATGTACGAGGCCTCCACCCCACCATTTGCAAGGGCATATTGCGTAGCCAGATCCAGTGGCTTACCCGTTAGCTTATCCAGTTGCGTAGCCCGAATACCGCCAAAAAAGGAGCCGTACGTGAGCCATAGCTTTCCATCGGCATCTTCAAAAAGTGCCGGGTCGATGGCGTTAACGGTGCTACTGGCGTTGGTCGACACCACTTCGCCTTGGTCTTCCCACTTGTAGTTGGGGCTAGCTGGGTCCAGAGTAACGTTAGTAGCCAAGCCAATGGCCGATACTCTGGAGCCAAACGTAGAGCAGGAATAATACAAGTAGTACTTCCCGTTCATGAACTTACACTCTGGCGCCCAGAAGTTACCAGCGAAGCCGGGCACTTTCGCGTTGATCCAACTAGGCCAGGTGCCAATTGCAAAAACAGGCTTGGGCCCTGGCGTCCAGCTGACTAGATCGGTCGAGTACATGCCGTAGATACCATCCCCGGTCGTGAAGATCCAGTAGACATTGCCACTCTTAACAATGGTGCTCGGGTCGTGCGCTCCATTGGCGCCTTGTAATGCGTAAACGTGCTGAATAGCTAGGTAGCTGGTGAGAAAGAAGACTAATCCAATTCGGCGCCAAGCGGAGCGTAACCACTCAACTTGCAGAAATAGAGTTGCTTTGCTAGCATCACCTAGGTGGTGAAGCCTGGTGTAATGAGTACTGTTGTTCATAAAAGATGGGATTTGGTGGTGAGAAAGGGAACATAGAACTGCGTAGTAGCAAAGAGGTGTGTATTGGAGAAGGGAATGCTCGAACGAGTGTCGTCTGCCGGTCCGACGCCCTAGTCATCCGACTGGTTGTCGACTGTGGTCAGTTATCTGCGCTAGATGCCTCTGGTTCCAAACCCCTGACAGGACTTGCATTTCCTGTCAGGGTTGTAATAGGTGCACGAAGCTCGTTCAACGACGACCGGTCGGACGCCTAGGGCGTCGGACCGGCGGACGACTTGTTGGGGTGCTTTGAGCGGAAAGTTGAAGCATAAGAAAAGGGCTGGAAAAAGAATACAACTCTCTTTTCCCAGCCCTTTGAGTAGCTAACCGACAGGTTCGCTTTTATTTATTCGGGATCCGCAGCACCGTGAAGGAGTTAGGAGCCAGCGTGTAACTCACCGTGGGCGAAGACACCTTGAAGGTTTCCTCCTTAGGAGCTAGGTACATTGGTTTATCGAGGCTGTTTTCGGCCTGCAAATCATCGCTGGCTAGCACCGTAGCTTTTACCGTTTGACCTACCTTCTTCACTCCCGCCAAGTTGATTTTGACCGGACGAGCCGAAGTAGAGTAATTCACCAGCTTCACTACGATTTCGTTGGTGGTTTTGTCGGCTACGGCGCTGGTGAAAAGGTTATCCTGCCCGTTTTTGTTTGATACAGGCAGCATGGTCGTGCCTTTGTTCACGCTGAACAGCTTCTGCACGTAGTAGTTAGGCGTACCGTAAGAGCGCAGGTTGTCCATCCAGATAAGGTCGGGCGTCCACTGCCAAGCGTCCACGTTGGCGAACAACGGGGCGTACGAAGCCATTTCTACTACGTCGGCGTTGCGCTCCAAGCCTGTCATAAAGGCGGCTTCGGAAATAGCGCAGTCCCACGTGTTCTTGTTTCTGGGGCTGGCAACCGCCACGCTTTGGGCGGCGTACTCACCAGCAAAAATCTTCGGGCCAGTGCGCGGGTAATCGTCGTAGCGGCCAACGTTTTGGCGGAACCACTCCGGCTTGGCGTAGTAGTGCTCGTCGATGAAGTCCGCCTTCATCTCGCGGAATCGGGCAGTGGCTACTTTAAAGCGCTCATCCCCCGGATCGGGACCAGCGCTGGATACCAACTTGATATTGGGGTACTTAGCTTTGACAGCTTTGGCAAACAACTCATACCGCTCGTAGTACTGCGGGCCCCACTGCTCGTTGCCCGCCCCGATCATCTTGAGGTTGAAGGGTGCTGGGTGACCCATCGCCGCGCGCTTGGCGCCCCAGGTGCTGGTAGCAGGCCCGTTGGCAAACTCTACCAGATCCAAGGCATCCTGAATGAAGGTTTCTAGGGTAATCTCATCGGCGCTGTGCACGTGCGTATCAGCGCTGGTATTTGGACCGCCCTTGGGCGTAGTCGTACTGAGTGGCGCTAGCTCGGCCGAGTTAAACTGGCAAGCCATCCCGATGTTCAGGATGGGCAACGGCTCGGCCCCAATGTCTTCCGAAAGCTGAAAGTACTCGAAGAAACCAAGGCCAAACGACTGGTAGTAGTCGGGCGTGTAGCGGTGCGTGAACTCCGTGTTCCAGCGGTTGATCAGCGACTCCCGGTCATTAGGAGCCCCAATGGTTTTCTTCCACTGGTAGCGTTGATCTAGGGTCCGGCCTTCCACGATGCAGCCACCGGGGAAGCGCAGGAAGCCGGGCTTCATGTCTTTCAGGAGCTGCACCAAGTCAGTACGCAAGCCGTTAGGCCGGTTCTGCCAGGTTTCCTTCGGGAACACCGACACCACGTCGAGGTCGGCCGTGCCAGCCCCATCCACTACAACTTTCAAGTGCGCCTTACTGCTGGTCGCGGAGGACTTTAGCACGGCAGTGTATTGCTTCCACTCCCCCGTCAGGCCCGAAATCTGAGCTTGGGCCAAAGCTTGGCCTTTCTCATCTTCCAAAATCACGCGCAAACCGCTTACGCTGCCGGCCCCACGCCGAGCATACACCGAGAAGTTATACTCGGCGTTCTGCTTCACGCCCATGCCCCGGAAACCTTCGTTGATGAAGCCCGCATCGGGGCTGCTCGTTTTGGAGGTGAGGCGTAGGTAATGGTTGTTGGTAGCGCTCAGCGGTTGCTGGCTTTGAATAGTATACTCTTGCAGCGCGGCGGCGCCCTTAATGGCTTTCCAGCCAATGAGATGGTCGTCGGTTTCGAACGACTTATTTTTTACCAACTCAGGGTACAAGCCACCATCGGCGCCGAAGTTGATGTCTTCGAAAAACAAACCAAACATGGTTTTCGGGACGGCAGCGCCCGGCTTGTTCACCTGCACCGTCACGGTAGTCGGCGCGCCGGTTTGGGCTACCGCTGGGCTACCTACCAGACTACTGATAGCTAGGCCCAAGGGCAAAAAAGAAGAATAGGAAGACGAACGTTTCATCATAGGGTAAGAGCAGGCTAAAGAGCGGGAATTCTTGTGGGACTGAGCATTATGGAACGCTGGCAGAAAATCGAAAAAGCCAAAAGACCGCCATGCTAGCTTGTCGAAGCATGACGGTCTTTTGTTAAACCTTCAAGCTAGCTCCGCTTAGTAGCGGCCACCGAAAGCGGCTTCGTTGGCGCGCAGCTCGTTTTTGAACGTGCGCAGCTTCGTGTCGCCATCGATTACCACGAACTCGATGCCAGCCATTTCGGCGAAGTCTTCCAGGTACTCGGTGGTCAGATTCTGGCTGTAGCCGGTGTGGTGAGCACCGCCCGCCAAGATCCAGGCAGCTGCGCCGGTAGCTAGGTCGGGCTTCACTTTCCAGAGCACGCGGGCTACGGGCAGGTTCGGCAGATCCTGCTCAGGAGCTACGGCTTCTACTTCGTTCACGATCATGCGGAAGCGGTTGCCCATGTCGATGAGCGTAGCGTTCAGCGCGGGGCCAGCGGGGCAGTTGAATACCAAACGCACCGGATCCGCCTTGCCGCCGATACCTAGGGGGTGAATCTCTGCGCGCACCTTACCTTCGGCAATCGTGGGGCAGATTTCGAGCATGTGCGAACCGAGCACTTGGTTGTTGCCGGGCGCGAAGTGGTACGTGTAATCTTCCATGAAGGAGTTGCCGCCGGGCAGGCCAGCACCCATCACTTTCATGGCGCGTACTAGCGCCGAGGTTTTCCAGTCGCCTTCGCCACCGAAGCCGTAGCCTTCCGCCATGAGGCGCTGCGTAGCAATGCCAGGCAATTGCGCCATGCCATGCAGGTCTTCGAACGTATCGGTGAAGCCTTTGGCACCGGTGTCTTGCAGGAACTTGCGCATACCAGCCTCAATGCGGGCCGCGTCGCGCAATGATTCGCGCTGGCTACCACCTTCTTTCAGGGTGTCGGCTAGCTCGTACTGCTGCTCGTACTCCGCAACAAGCGCGTCTACTTGCTCTTCTGGAATAGCATTTACCACGGCCACCAAGTCACCGATACCGTAGCCATTTACCGAGTAGCCAAACTTGATTTCGGCTTCTACTTTGTCGCCTTCCGTCACGGCTACGTAGCGCATGTTGTCGCCGAAGCGGATGAAACGGGCACCCTGCCAGTCGGCCCAGGCGCAAGCCGCCCGCGACCATACGCTCAGTTGATCTTGCACCGCGCCATCTTCCCAGTGACCTACCACCACTTTGCGGTTCAGGCGCATACGAGTACCGATGAAGCCGAACTCCCGGTCGCCGTGCGCCGACTGGTTTGTGTTCATGAAGTCCATGTCGATGGTGCCCCACGGAATGTCGCGGTTGAACTGCGTGTGCAGGTGCGCCATCGGCTTTTGCAGGATCTTCAGGCCGTTGATCCACATTTTGGCCGGTGAGAACGTGTGCATCCAGGCAATCAGACCCACGCAATTTTCGGTGGTGTTGGCTTCCTGAATCAGCTTATAGATTTCTTCGGGGCCCGTCAGAATAGGCTTGTAGATAATCTTGATTGGCAGCTTGCTATCCAGCGCTTCCGCAATCTGCTGCGAGTGCTGGGCTACTTCTTTCAGCGTTTCAGGGCCGTAAAGGTGCTGGGTGCCGGTAATAAACCAGGCTTCGTACTGCGAAATGTCAATCATGGGTGAATTAGGGATGTAAAAAGGAGTTTTGTCATTGAGCGTGTAGAGACACCTACTTGTGTCTCGTCGTTGCTGATGTTGTTTACCTAGGTTGTCCTAGGCTGGGTCGTTCTAACCCAGGCCGTTCAACGACGAGACACAAGTAGGTGTCTCTACACGCTCAGCATGACGTTCTTATTTTCTCAAAAACCAAGCGACCTAGCTCTGGCCGTAGTAAGAATTGACGCCGTGTTTGCGCTCGTAGTGCTTGCGAATCAAGGCGTCTTTCAGGCGCGGCACGTCGGGGCGAAGCGTGCAGCTGAGGTAGGCCATGCGGGCTACTTCTTCCAGCACGGCGCTATTGTACACGGCTTTCTCCACGGTTTTGCCCCAGGTGAAGGGCGCATGATTGCTGAGCAGCACCATCTCCACTTCCTCGGGCGAGATGCCACGGCGCTGAAACTCGTTCATGATCTGCCAGCCGGTCTGATGCTCGTAGTCGCCGGCAATCATATTGTCGTCCATGGGCGGCGCGCAGGGGATGTCGGCGGTGAGGTGGTCGGCGTGGGTCGTACCTAGGATCGGGATATCGAGCTGCGCCTGCGCCCACGCCGTAGCGTAGGTCGAGTGCGTGTGCACGATGCCGCCAATGTGCTCCCAATGGCTGAACAGCACCGCGTGCGTCTTGGTATCCGACGAAGGCCGCTTGGTGCCCTCCACGATTTTGTTGGCGAAGTCAACGATGACGATGTCTTCGGGGCGCAACGTGTCGTAGGGTACGCCGCTCGGCTTGATGGCGAATACGCCCTGCTGGCGGTCGACCACGCTGGCATTCCCGAAGGTAAATAGCACGAGGCCTAGCTTCGGCAATTGCATATTGGCCTCGTAGCAGGCCTGCTTTAGATCTTGGTACTGACTCATGCGTTATACTTCGTCAACTAAGGTAGTTTCGGCTACTTCACCTTCGCGCAACGTGACATCTTCCACGAAGCGGCCGAAGGCCTGGTATTGCTCGTAGCGAGCCTGGTACTCGGCTACGCTAGCGGGGTTGGGCTCGTAGGTTTCGGCAAAGCCACTGCCCATGGCGCGTTGAGCCGTCAGTACGTCGGGGTGCACGCCGGCGGCAACGGCCGCGTACATGGCTGCACCCAGCGCTGGAGCCTGCTCCGACACCGCAATTTTGATCGGGCGGTTGAGCACGTCGGCGAGGGTCTGCATCACAAAGGCTGACTTCTTAGCCACACCACCGATGCCGATAACCTGCTTGATCGGGATACCTTCCTCCTCAAAACGCTCTACGATTTGCTTAGAACCATAGCAGATGGCTTCTACTAGCGCGCGGAAGATTTGCGGGGCGCTGGTGCCCATGGTTAGGTTCATAAGGGCACCTTTCAAGCCTTGGTTGGCATCGGGCGTGCGGCGACCATTTACCCAGTCGAGGGCTAGCACGGCTGATTCAGCGGGGTTCACTTGGGCGGCGGCTTTGGTCAGCTCCACGATTAGCTTGCTGCTCATTTCCTCGCGCAAAGCTTCTTGCTGCTCTGGCGTAATCACCGTCGAAGACGATAGCACATTCTGCAAAGGCCACTCCAGCATCTGACGGAACCAAGCCAGCAAGTCGCCAAAAGCCGACTGCCCAGCTTCCAGACCTAGCATGCCGGGAATAACGGAGCCATCCACTTGGCCGCAGATGCCTTGCACCAGCTTCCCTCCTACTTCCTGAGTAGGTGCTACCACGATGTCGCAGGTAGAAGTACCCATCACTTTCACCATTGAGTACGCCTCGATTTCACCGGCTACGGCGCCCGCGTGTGCATCGAAGCTACCCACGGCTACCACCGTGTTAGTGGTTAGACCTAGGCGCGTAGCCCACTCTTCCGAGAGGTTGCCGGCGGACTCGTCGGCGGTGTAGGTCTCTTGGTACAGGTGGCCGCGCAACTCAGCTAGCTTCGGCTCTAAGTGTACGATAAACTCTTCGATGGGCAGACCGCCCCAGCTCTCGTGCCACATGGCTTTGTGCCCAGCGGCGCAACGGCTACGCTTGAAGTGGGCTAGGTCGCTGCCGGTGAGCAGCAGCGTCATCCAGTCGCAGTGCTCCATCCAAGAGTGCGCGGCTTTGGCCACGGCTTCATCCTCACGCACGATGTGCATGATCTTCGCCCAAAACCATTCCGACGAGTAAATGCCACCTTCAAACTTGGTGAAGTCTTCGCCACCCCAGGTGCGGGCTTTCAGGTTCACCTCGGCTGCTTCTTCCAGCGCCGTGTGGTCTTTCCAGAGCACGAACATGGCATTCGGGTTTTCCTCGAAGCCGGGCGTAAGCGCTAGGGCAACTCCCTTTTCGTTCACCGGCCCAGGCGTTGACCCAGTGGTATCTACAGCGAGGCCCACAATCTGCTCGACTGGCACCGACTGCGCTACTTTGCGCACCGTCGTCTCTAGGCCCTCGATGTAGTCGAGTGGGTGCTGGCGGAATTGGTTATGAATGGGGTTACAGTACTGCAGGGTTTTCCAGCGCTGGTAGTAATGCACAGCTTGGGCTACCTCTTGGCCCGTGCGGGCATTTACCAGCAGGGCGCGCACGGAATCGGTACCGTAGTCGACTCCAATTACGTAGGCATCAGTCCCAGCCGTGGTTGAATCTGTGTTTTGCATGTTTAAAATGGTAGATGCTCTTGGTATATCACCCTTGGTCTTATCTAGATTAAGCGGAATGTGCGAGTGCTTTGCGGCTGTAAAGTAGGAATTATAAAGAGCTCACACAATCGTTTGTGTTGCTTTGCAGCAAGATAACTCCCTTTGTTATAAACAGACTTGCTCATTTCTAGCACACTACAATAGTGCAATAGGGCAGTCGATTTGACATACTCAGTCAAGCCAACTGCCCTATCATGTCATTACAGCAAAATATGTTGGGTTACCAACCCGGGTTTTGAACTAAGTTCTTGTCCAAATCGGTGTCAGACTGTGGCAAGGGCAACAAATCAGATTTCCCTATAACGAAGTTATTGAAATCGGCATCACGAGCCTTGAGTTCGTTTACGCCTGCTTGGTTCTTCAACAAGCCATAGCGATTGATATCCGTCCAACGAGTGCCTTCACCGGAAAGCTCTGTCACCCGCTCATGGCGAATTTGAGCTTTCATGCTTTCGTAGGTCGAAGAACCTGTGAGCAGCGCGAGATTAACCCGATTGCGCACTTGATTTACGAGTGCGAGAGCCGCAGCCGTTTGTTTCATTTCATTCAGCGCTTCGGCCTGCATGAGCAGCACATCCGCGTAGCGGATCACACGGAAATTTATGGGCGAAACGAAGTTTTCGAAGGTTCTGGTGCGGTCATTCTGGTATTTGCGCCAATACAACTGAGAAGTATTGTAGCCCCGCTGTGCATAGGTTTGCCCGTAGACCAAAGGATCAGTACTCGTGGCACTGAACATCGTGATATCACGCCGTGGGTCAGGCTTACCGTCCCGAGTCAGATCATTGAACTCATCGTAGATCCAACGCCGGGGCTGCACGTCGGAATAAGTAACGACAGGAGGCCCAAAGAACTGCGCACGTTCACAGCCTTCTGACGCGGATGAGTTATCCTGCCCTGCACCTAGGAGTGCATCCGAATACTGAATTTCAAAGATAGACTCGCTGTTATTTTCGTTTGCCGCAGTGAAGTTATCTAAGTAGTTAGGCGTCAGTGCGTACTGCCCCGATTTGATAATTTCGTCAAACTGTGCAGCTGCTTTGGCCCATTCGTTTTGCTGCATGTACACCTTGCCAAGCAACGCTGCCACAGCACCGCGGGTCACCCGATACCGATCGGCACCGGTATAGGACACAGGCATGTTTGGCTTTACAGCTTCCAAATCAGCTGTTATCTGCGCTAATACTTGCTCTCTGCTTGCCTGTGGGAAGCGCGCGGTAGAAGTAGATTCGGTTAATGGCATCGGCACATTGCCGAACAAATGGGCTAAGTCGAAGTAAAGCAAACTTCTCAGGAACGTAGCTTCTCCTATTACTTGCTTTTTCAACGTCTCGTCCATGGCAATTGCTGGCACCCTGGTGAGCACCTGATTAGCCCGGAAAACACCCCGGTAGTAATCATTCCACATGAACTGAGTATACTCAAAGTTGTAGTTAGTCTGCAAGAAGCGCGTGTAGTTTGCTAAGTCTGTATATGGACTTTGGCTATACGCTTCGTCGGAGCGAGGAATTGTGGCAAAATGCCACATACGACCATATATCCCAGTTAGCTGAACTCCTGAGTAAGCAGCAATTACCCCTTTTGAAGCGTCGTCAGCTGTTTGCCAGAAGTTTTCTACAGTAGGAGCGTTCGGATTAGATTGATCTAGTAAGTCTTTTTCGCAACCAGTTGTCCAAAAGAGCATACTAGCTAGAAGAAGCGTGGAAACTTTATGAATTTTCATTAGATGAAATCGAAGTAAACGAATGTGCTTTGTGAGCTACTCTACAGTAATTAGTCCTTACTCGGAGTGCTCAAAAATCTACTTGCAGACCTGCCGTGAAGCTGCGCACGTTAGGATAAGATCCATTATCAACTCCACGACCAAAGAACCCTGTTCCAGGTGTTTCTGGATCAAACCCTGAATAGTTGGTGAGCGTGTAGATATTACGCCCGGTGAGGTACACACGCACGTTGCCAACTCCTTGTATTTTACTAATCAGCGTTTTGGGGAATGTATAGCCTACCTGTACATTTCGTAGACGAGCGTAATCTCCTTTTTCCAGCCACCGCGTACTCGCGAATATATTATTCTGTGATGCAGCTTGGCTTAGATTAGCATTGGGGCTGTTGGCAGCAAGTAAACGCGGGTTTGTATTCGACGGGTTTTCTGGCGTCCATGGCAAAGCATCACGCTCGTAGTTGCTTACCCCATCGTAGCGACTTAGCCAGAATTTAGCCTCGTTGAAGACGTTGTTGCCAGTTACACCTTGCAAGAACACCGACAAGTCGAACCCTTTGTAAGCTGCCGTCAGGTTCAGGCCCATTTGCACCTTCGGGAAAGGGTTACCAACGGCTACCCGGTCACGGTTGTTAATAATGCCGTCGCCATTGCTATCACGGTACTTTACATCGCCGGGCGAAGCATAAGGCTGAATTACTTGACCACCCGCGTTTTTGTAGTTCAGCACCTCTTCCTGCGTTTGGAAGATGCCTTCAAAAGGAATTAGGTAGAACTGTCCTACTGGCTGACCAACTTGGGTAAACGTAATTCCTTCCGGATCAGGAATCTGCCCACCCTCCGCAATGCTGGTAACTTCGTTCTTGATGGTGGTCAGATTGAAGTCAGCTCCGTAGGTGAAAGCCTTTTTTGTCTCGTGGTAACCTACTGCCAACTCAAACCCTTGGTTGCGGAGGTTACCAAAGTTGCGGTACGGGTTACCCCCAAAGTTTCCTAGGTAAACAGGAATGGGAGGATTAACCAGCGCTTTCTTTGTATTCGAGATGTAGTAATCAGCCGACAACGTGACCCGGTCATCTAATAAGCTTAGGTCTAACCCAGCGTCGCTTGTATATCGCTCCTCCCACTGAATCCCGTTGCTCGCCAGCGTAATCTGCGACGAACCTTGCGCGATGCCGCCCGCAGCGTTGGGGTAGTTTACGTTCTGGTTGATTGTTGCTTGGTAGAGGTAAGCATTCGGCAAACCATCATTGCCATTTACGCCATAGCTAGCCCGCAGCTTCAGATTATTAATGATCGGTAAGGCTTCTTTGAAGAAATCTTCTTCGCTAATACGCCAGCCTATCGAACCAGCACCGAAGTTACCGTATTGGTTGTCCTTGGAAAAGCGTGACGAACCATCACGACGGAAGCTTCCCGACAGTAGGTAACGCCCTTTATAATCGTAGGTAGCTTGGATGAAATAAGAGCGTTTACCGTTTTGGTAGTTCGTTCCATCAACACCTGGGTTGGACGTGCCTGCTCCTAGCACGAAGTAATATTGCGGAACACTACTGTATCCTCTGTTGGTAGCGCTGGCATTGGTAGCACGAAACTTCTGCTCTGAATACCCCAGCACAACGTTCACATTGTGCTCACCCAAACGCTTATTGAAATTGAGAGTATTCTCAGCCAATAGGAACGTTTCGTCGCCGCGGTTTTCAGTTAAGTAAGCAGGGTTTACTGCATCACCCCGACGCAGCGCTCCAACTCTCTGCGTGGTGCGGTCCTTGAAGTCATGCGATTCAATACCTAGGTTCAAACGGTACGTTAGAAAGTCAAAGAAGGCGTATTCAGCCGATAGACTTCCCTGTAACCTGTTATTATATTGAGTGTTATTGATGATATTCTGCAACCCAATAGGGTTGGTAGAATAGTTTGGCAAAGCGTCCGTCCCAAATCCGTAGCCGCTGCTTGTAGCTGGATCATAAACCGGAATGCCAGGTAGAGCCGTCAGGACTTCCACAAATGGAACCCCATTGAGCAACTTCGTATTGATATGGGTTATTTGAGCATTCTCCTGAATCTTGAACTTTCCTTTGGTCATGCCCGAGTTCAGACGAAGGCTATAGCGTTCAAACGAAGGCCCTTCCACAATGCCCTGCTGGTTGAAGTAACCAGCTGAAATCAAGAAATTCGAAGCATTGTTTCCAGTAGAACTCCCCCCGGAAAAGCTCAAGTTATAATCATTGATCTTGCCCGTTTGGAAGAACTCTTTTTGCCAATCGGTATCAATGTTAGGATTGAAAGTACCAGCTGCTTTATTCGCCCCGGGGAAAGGATCTAAACCCGCCGCTCTTGATGCCGCTGCATTACGATCAGCCCACTCACTAGCATTCGTCAGGTCATAGCGCTTGTAAACGCTTTCTACACCTGTGTAGCCGTTAAAGCTTATTTTTGGTGCGCCCGAACTACCTTTCTTAGTGGTAATAATAACAACACCGTTAGCTCCACGCGAACCATACACCGCTGTTGAGGAAGCATCTTTAAGCACTGTCAGCGACTCTACATCATTAGGGTTGAGGTCACGAATGTTATCTGACCACAGCCCATCAATAACATAGAGAGGGTTACTACCTGCTCCAAGGTTACCTACCCCCCGGATGGTAATAACTGGCGAGGCGCCAGGGCCGCTGGACCCTTGCACCTGCACGCCCGCTACTCGTCCCTGAATTGCCTGACTAACAGTAGGTACTGGTGTTTTACGAGATTCAGCTACATCGGCGCTGCTTACCGCACTACTCAGGTTCTGGCGGTTTTCAGTCAGATAACCTACTACCACTACCTCATTCAATGCTTTGGTGTCAGGAGCTAATGAAATAGCGACTGTCGTGCGGCCATTGATGGCTACCTCTTGGGCAACATAGCCAACGTAGGAAATAACCAGCGTACCATTATCGGGTGCTGTGAGGGTGTAGTTACCGTCGGCATCGGTTTGGGCACCATTCGTAGTACCTTTTACCACAACGTTTACACCGGGCAGGCCTTGGCCTTTCTCATCCGTCACACGTCCTTTGAGTGCGATATCAGCGAGCGGGCGAAAGTCTAATCCCATCCGGCTATTATCCTTTATTATAGGAATATTCGCCGCAGCTACGAAGGGTTGTAAAGGCAAGCAGCAGAGCAAGACCGGAATCGTAAACCGGCGCATTCTAGGTACAGGCTTTTTCATGAAAGTGAGTGTGGGAACTAAAAGAGAATAACACAATCGTTTGTGTTCTAGGAACAATCACAACTAATTGTGGCAATCACAAAAGAAAATTAGTGGGAAGTCAGGGAGAGTTTAGAGTCCTTTTTTCGACAAGGACAATAGCCTTTTTCAGGACTTAGAGGATTATTAGGGGATATTTTACGTAAGATTAACGAAGACGTGACAATTAACCAATGAGCAGAGGTCTTTTATTTCTTTCACAAAGGATTGTGTAGAATCTGAATATACCAGTTCTTTTCCATCAGCTCCACTGTTCCTCAAGCTGGTAGCAAGTACATTTAAACGATGCTTTTGCATCCTTCGCAGTCAGTTGCATACTACCACTTAGGAAAGATTCCCTGCCACGTAATATCAATTTACCTTTCCCACTCTCTTTTCTGGCGCAGCTATATATCCTAAGCACCTTTGGATATCCTAGCTTCTTTCCACCGGCTAATGCAGCTTTGCACCATGGTCTTGCGGTACCACCTAAGCTACCATGCTAGCTAAGTATCGTCATACCATAATTTATAACAAAACTCATCTACTTACCGGAGCTTTGCAAGATGGCACGATAGGTGGACGCTTGTTGATGCACCCTTACCTCTTAACTGACTATGCTACAACGCTTACTGATTTTGCTTCTTACCACGCTTGCGGTGCAAGCTTGCACCACTCCGCGCGCCAGCAGCGAAGAAAAGCCAGTCTCTCACGCCGTAGAGCATGATCCGCGTACTCGCACTCAGGAGCCAGCTCCGAGCCGCGTTCGGTAAGGTTTAAGTAGAAAGCTAGCTATTTGCGGTTTCTCCATAGGAGTGCTAGTGTCAAGCACTCTCTTTTTAGGCAAGTTGTAAAAGCAGAAAAGCCCCGATCAAAGATGCGGGGCTTTTACTTACCATACCACGGCACCTGGAGAAGTGCCTTGAATATTCTATACTCAAAACGCGTGCCTATATTTATAAATAAATATATTTATATTACTCACAACTAAGTAATAGTCTTTACGACGCTTTCGGAGGCCTTTTTGCCTTATATCTTATTACAATTAGCTTGTTCGTACTCAGTTAGCAGATGAGCTATTTGCCAACTATCTGCGGTGCGCTTACATGATATTAACTTCGGGATGCAATTCCACTCCGAATTTTGCGCGGACGGAGGCAATGATTTCTTGGGCTAGCAATTGAATATCGGCACCGTGCGCGCCGCCGTGATTTACCAATACCAAGGCTTGCCGATCGTGCACGCCGTGGGCGCCACGTCGGAAACCCTTCCACCCGCCCCGCTCGATGAGCCACGCGGCGGGCACTTTCACACCCCCCGGAACCGGATACCCTGGCAGGTCAGGATACTCCGCTTTCAAAGCGTCGTACTTGGCCTGAGAAAGCTCAGGGTTTTTGAAAAAGCTACCGGCATTTCCTATTTCGGCCGGATCGGGTAGCTTGCTGCGGCGAATACGCATGACGGCCTCGCTTACGTTGGCGGGCGTAGGGTCCGCTTCCAAGCCCATCTCTTCTAGTGTAGTCCGGATAGCACCATAGCTCATGTTGAGTTGGTGCTGCTGGCGCAAGCGCAACACGACTGCGGTTACGATGTACTGGTTCTTCAGCGTTGTTTTAAACACGCTTTCCCGGTAACCAAATCCGCATTCGACGCGCGTGAACGTGCGCAAGTGGCCCGTACTGATTTCTACCGCTTCGAGGTACTCGAAGGTATCTTGCAGCTCGGCGCCGTAAGCGCCAATATTTTGAAGCGGCGCGGCGCCTACCGTGCCGGGTATCAACGACAGGTTCTCAATACCGCTCAAGTCCTGACTGAGCGCATACTCCACCAAGCCGTGCCACGACTCGCCCGCTCCGGAGCGTACCAGAGCAGTATTGCTAGCCTCATCATACTCGATTACTTCCAGCTCCTGAATCTCGTTTTTCAGAACAATGCCATCAAAATCCTTGGTAAAGAGCAGGTTGCTACCTCCACCTAGGATGAGCTTCTCTGCTTGCTGCACTTCGGGTAACGCAAGCAGGGCACGCAGCTCTTCCACGCTCGTAAAGCGGGCGAAAAGACGCGCTTTGGCATCGATGCCGAACGTGTTATGAGGGCGTAAGGAGACGTTGGATTCAAGCACGGGAGACGTAGTCATGGTGCAAAGGTAATATCCCTACTCCAGAGAAACTGCGCCAACCCGAAGGCCTACCGCACCCGGTAGCCGCTCACCGCATAGTACACCAAGTAGGCATAGCACAGCGCTGGCAAGATGAACGCAACACGCAAGCCACCGCCGTTGGTGGCAATCCAGCCCATTAGTGGCGGAATAATGGCACCGCCTACAATGGCCATAATCAGATACGAGGAGCCTTGCTTGGTAAAAATACCTAGGCCCTTGATAGCCAAGGGGAAGATCACCGGCCACATAATGGAGTTGCAGAAGCCGCAGAGCACCACCATCCACAACGCCGCTTCGCCGTGCGAGAATACGGACGCAAGCACCAGCGTTGCACCGGCCGCGCACACGCCCGTGAGCAGCAGACGGTCGTTGAAGCGGCGCAAGAGCGGAATGCCCACAATGCGCCCCACCATAGACCCAAACCAATAGGATGACACGAGCACCGCCCCTACCGCTTTGGTAAAGCCCACGGTTGTGTCAATGGGGGCAGGTGATTGTCCGAAGAGAATAGCGAAGGCATTGGTAGCTACGTTTAACCCACGCACCAGCGCTTGCGTGAAATCGCTCAGTTGGTTGATACCCTGCGATTCGCCATAGCGAATCAGAAAAGAACCTAGGCCTACTTCAACCCCCACGTACAGGAAGATCGCGCCAATGCCGAGCACCAAATGACGATAATCGAGGGCCGACCGCCGACCTTGCGCTGCGACTGGAGTGTCCGCCTGAGCGGTATCATCGGCCGGAATGCTTTCGATATCGGGAAGACGCAATAGGAAGAAGATGGTTGCTAGCACGGCTAGGAACACCGCCAAACCTAGGTAGGGCGTCTTTACCAACGCGGCTTCCTCGGCAAGACGCTGCTGCAGAGGCAACGCAGCCAAGCGGGCTTTCAGGACCGTAGAGCCCCCAAACAGCAGCAAGCCCCCAAGCAGAGGCGAGATAGTACCACCTAGGTTATTGGCCACGCCCACAATGCTCACCCGGCTAGCAGCTTGCCGAGCGGGCCCTAGCACGGCTACGTACGGATTGGCCGCAACTTGGAGCAGCGTTACGCCCGCACCGAGTAGCCCCAACGCAGTCAGAAACAAGCTGAAGGTACGAGAGTTAGCCGCTGGCACGAATAGCAGCGCTCCACCTGCCATTACGAGCAGGCCGAGCACAATCCCCCGCTTGTATCCTACCTTTTCCAGAATACGCCCTGCCGGCAACGACATCAGGAAGTAAGCCCCGAAGAACGCTGACTGCACCAACGACGACTGCAAATCCGTGAGTTGACACACGTCTTTGAGGTAGGGCATCAACACGTCGTTGAAATTCGTGACGGACCCGAACAAAAAGAACAGGGCCGTCATGGCGGCCATGGGCACGAAGTAGCCGCGCGTTGTGTCGGCGCCGGTAGCGGTAATCGTTGAGGAGGAAGAAGTAGGAGCAGCCATGCAGACAAAAAAAGAAGCGGCCATGTGGCCGCACAGGTAATGTTACAAATTTTAGCGTAGTCGAGTAAGCTTAACCTTTCAGGTTGTTACAAATTTTAGCGTAGTCGAGTAAGCTTAACCTTTCAGGTTTTTAGCAGCGGAGCTTACTGAAGCGTGTTAGGCAAAAAACATTGTTGCAGAAAACCCAATTACGCCCTTGGTTATTTGGTGCATACCAAAACTTTTTCACTCGGCTTAAATCCAAAATAGTTGTCAACTGCTTCGTTATAATATCTCACGTCAACCGTAAAGCCAGATTGAGTTAATCTATCAACCAGCCCATTTACTGAATAAATACGCACATGGTCTTTTTGACCAAAATGAATTAATCGGTCCGCCTCTGATTTTACTGAGTAATCCTCATAGATAGTACCCTCTTTAAAAGGAGTTTGAATAACACAAACTCCACCCTTTTTCAGCACTCTATATAACTCCTGCATGGCTTTATGATCCCGCTCTATGTGCTCAAGTATGTGGTAGCACACTACTAGATCATACTGCTCATCCTCGGCAGCAATAGTTGTTATATCGTATTGGAAGTCAGAAATAAAATCTCCTGATAGATCGGTGCTTGCGTACGCTATTGCGGTGTTCTGCTTGAGGGTTCTGTACAAGCTTCTAGAAGGAGAGAAATCTAGCACTTGCGCCCCTGGTTTAATAAACTCAAGAGACATAATGCTCCATAAGCGTCTGTCGCGGGATAAGCTACCGCAATACGAACATAAGTTATCCTCTCCCAAGGCAATAAACCTTTTTGACTTTTTAGTGCATATGACGCACTGGTACTTATTACCTCTATAAAATTGATAAAGCGCCGCTCGAAATAGTGGCTCATATTTAAACAAAGCCTGTTTCGAGACGACCGTTTTTATTACCTGTTTTATAGCATTATACATGGTCACTTACTACTATTAGCGGCGGCAGTTGGCTCCACTTCCCTCTGATATACTTCCGTACTGTTTGTGACTAGCGTGCTCTTAGCTAGGCTGGTTCGCTTACGGCTTCTGGCATGCCCAAGCAAGATATAGTTACTTCTTGGAAACTAGTGTTCTGAGCGGCAAATAGCTATTGGCCGGTCAACATTACCGACCTTTGCCCCTTCACCTAGCTTTTTTGCTCGATGGCTGATAACCGCCGCTCTGCCGCCTTTTATATGACGGCCACCACCCAATTTGGCCTGGAAGAAGTATTAGCCAATGAGCTACGGCAACTTGGTGCTACCATCGACCGGGTAGGCCAAAGGGCCGTTGAGTTCAGTGGCAACAAGCAGTTGCTTTACGAAGCGGTGCTGTGGTGCCGTACGGCCATGCGCATCCTGAAGCCCTTCGCTGGCTTCTACGCCCGCGACGAACGAGCCCTGTACCGCGAAGTCAACCGCGTTGACTGGCAGCAGTTTATCCAGCCAGACCAGACCTTCGCCATTACCGCTGTGGTGAACAAGTCAAGCTTTGAACACTCGCTGTTTGTGGCCCAGCTCACCAAGGACGCCATTGTGGATCAGTTCCGTGACCGCACCGGTCAGCGCCCCAGCGTAGATGTAAAAAACCCCGACATCCGGTTGCACCTGCACATGCTGGAGAACGAAGTGACGCTCAGCCTCGATGCGGCCGGCGACTCCTTGCACCGGCGGGGCTACCGCCAAGGCACCAACGTGGCGCCGCTCAACGAGGTGCTAGCTGCGGGCCTGCTTTTACTCACCGGTTGGGATGGTCACAAAACACTCATTGACCCTATGTGTGGATCTGGCACGCTGCTTACCGAAGCGGCGCTTATTGCCCAGCGCATCGCGCCTGGGCTGTATCACCAAGGCAAATTCGGCTTCGAGAACTGGCCTGATTTCGACCAGGCCCTGTGGGAGTCAGTACGGCTTGATGCGCGCCAAGCTAGGCTGGAAGAGCCACAGGCTTACCTAGGGGGCTCCGATCTTTCGGGCGAATTCATCAACCTAGCTCGCCAGAACGTGGCCGCTGCTGATCTAGAAGACTTTATCCGTCTCTCCGTGCGCGACGTGAAAGACGCCAAGGCACCCGCGCGCGAAGAGCCCGGCATCGTTATCATGAATCCGCCGTACGGAGAGCGGATTGGGGAAGAGACTGAAATGGCAGCTCTCTACAAAACCATTGGCGACACGCTCAAAAGTGGCTTTCAGGGCTACGACGCTTACGTATTTACCGGCAACTTAGAAGCGGCCAAACGCATCGGCCTGAAGACCTCGCGCCGCATTCCGCTGTATAATGGCCCGATTGACTGCCGCCTGCTGAAGTATGAGCTGTACCAGGGTACGCGCAAAATCAAACCAGATGTAGCCTAGGTTATTCATTTGTTAATGGCTCTTGAACCTATTATGTTGGTTTCCAATACTCTTGAAATCCAAATTCGTTCTGCGTTGTTAGGCCTTGCGGTTGGCGATGCCCTAGGTGTACCGGTTGAGTTTGAAAGTCGTGCCAGACGTAAGCTCGATCCGGTCGTGACGATGCGGGCGTACGGCACCTATAATCAACCCGCGGGCACTTGGTCGGATGATGCTTCACTCACGTTTTGCCTAGCCGAGAGTCTGTGTCGCGGCTATGATCTAAGAGATTTGAGCCGCCGCTTTATCAATTGGTACGAGCACGGCTACTGGACTCCGCATGGTGAGGTATTCGATATTGGCGTCACCACCCGCGAAGCAATTCAGCGCTCTAAAGCTCATCCTGAGCTGGTTTTAGCCGGCCGAACCGACGAGTATAGCAACGGTAATGGCGCGCTGATGCGCATTTTACCCCTAGCTTTCTACCAGACCGATGCCCCATTGCGGGAACGGTTTCGATTGATTTTGGATGTTTCGGCGGTGACGCACGGACATGTTCGCTCGGCTGTAGCGTGTTTGTTGTATTTAGAAATGGCTGTGCATCTACAAAATCAACTTTCCCCAACGGATGCCTACGCGCGTCTGTGTCAGGAAGCTCCAAGCAAGCTTTACGAGTTGAATATTCCTGCTCAGGAAGCTGATCGGTTTGAAGTAGTGCTTAGTGGACGCTTGATGGATAGACCTCGAACAGCCATTGACAGCAGCGGCTACGTGTTGCATACATTAGAAGCCGCACTTTGGTGTCTGTTGCGCTACGAAACGTACGCTGAAACGGTCTTGGCTGCCGTGAACCTAGGCGACGATACAGATACAACCGGTGCTGTAGCCGGCGGCTTAGCCGGATTGTATTACGGCGAAGCCGCTATTCCAGCGGAGTGGTTACAGGTGCTAGCACGGCGGTCCGACATTGAAGAATTGAGCCACCGGCTAGCCTTGGCCGTTCAGCGCTGAAACTGGTACTCGTTGCGCAGCAAGAAGGTCGTGTCGCCCTGGAAGCGCACTTCTTTGCGGACTGAGTACTGCCGCTCCGCCAACAGTACCGTACGCCGGATGGTCGCTGGCCGATTATCGTCTTGCTCCTCTCCCACCAAAACCAAGCGTAGCGTGCGCTGAGGCAGTTGTTGCTTGCTCTGCACCTGCATTACCAAACCATCCCAACTCAGTTGAGAGCCAGCACCTTGCACGCGCAAATGATCGATGCCCTTGACCGTTTTACCACTAGGTTCGAGGTAGGTATAGTTGAGTGTTAACTCCTGCGGAGTGCTTCCAACTACATTCAGCTGGGTAGGTAGCGTAACAAGCTGTTGATTTTGGTAGTCGCGGTAGGTGAGCGTACCCTGCCAGCCGGGCTGCAGCAACGGCTGAAGATCGGCACGGGTTACTGCATTGGGTTCTGTCAGACGTTGCGCTTGGGCGCAAACTAATGTCAAACAGCTTAAAACGGCTGTCAGCGCGCCTGCTTTCCATGAACCAGCAACTACTAGGGGCCGGCGCTTACCTAGCCAATTATCTAGTGAGAACCGCCCACCACCTAGACTACTCAGTAATACAAACGCCCAAAATAACAGCTGCTGGTAGTACATACCTAGCAGAAATTCAGGCTTTTCGTACCAGAAAAAGGCGAGAACTAAGAACTGCATAGCGAGCTGCGCAGCCGCCAGACGAGTAAACAAACCCGCAGCCACCAACAAGCCGCCCATAAACTCGCCCCACACGGCCAGCGCCGCCCACAGGTAAGGAGACGGAAAGGTGAAACCTAGGTTGGCTACTTGCTGCACAAACCAATCGGGTGCGCCCAAGGTGTTAGGGTGCGTCAGGAGTTTATCCCATTCCGTCGTGGCGCTCAGGTTCACGAGCTTCGACCACCCAGCTCCGAGGGCAATCGACAGCCCCACGTGGATCCGAAATAACAGATAGATACTATCCTGAGTCAACGAGCTAGACATGGCAGTAGCAAGCAGTAGCTTTTTCATAACGGAGGAGTAGATAAAGCTAGGCTTAGCGCGACAGCGAAGGTTGGTAATCCATGCGCAGGTTCGTGTCGCCGGTGACGCGTAAGTCGAGATTGGCTTGCTGAGCAGAAGGGTTCAGGAGCAGTGCCGCCGAACCAGCTCCGAAGCTGAGCGTAGCGTGCTTACCAGGTGCGAGCGTGGCTTTGCCGAAGATGCCCCCACCGCGAGGGCGCTCTTTTATGGTGACCGGCACGGTGCCCTTGTTGTAGGCAGCTACTTTGAAAGTGCCTTGCTGCTCACCACCGAGCACAAACTGTTTGCCTGGCTCGATAAATAAATCGGAGCGAATGTGGCCGGCCCAGCAGGCAGTAGCAGCTAGCAGCAGGATGCCCAACAGTTCTAGTAGTGGGCGGCGGGCGGGAAACGGAGTCGTCATGATAAGCGGCAGTTGAGGTGAAACGATGACCAAAAGAAGCTCCATCCGTTCCGCCCTGCGCCCCGACTTACGACCTGGGACGTCCCAATTTATACATTGCGCCGAGCTGCCTCGCTGGGCGTGGTGCCGCGCAACTTGCGAAAGACGCGGTTGAAGGTCGACTTCGAGTTGAACCCCGATTCGAGCGCTACAGCTAGCAGCGTGTAATGCCGTAGTTGAGGGTCGCGCAGCTTGCGTTCGGCTTCCTGCACGCGGTATTCATTGATGAAGTCGTTGAAGTTCTGCCCACAACCCGTATTAATGACCCGCGACAGCCACGAGGTATTAGTGCGCAACTGGGTTGCTAGCTCACCTAGGGTCAGCTCGGGTGCTAGGTAAGGTCGCTTGGCGCGCATGTGCTCGAGCAAGCGCTCCGTCCAGCGTAGCAGCTCTGGGTCGGCTTCGAGAGTTGCTAATGGTTCGGCAAGGCTAGGTTCTCCTACTGCCGTTTCGGATAGTGCCGACGCAGTGTGGACCGGTACGGCGGATGGGGAAAGCGTCACCAAAGGCTTAGGCTCGTGGCTTGTTGCCTCCGCAGCAACAGCAGGCACAGCTACTTCTGCTGCGTCAGGCACGGGCGAGAAGTGTAGCGGCGCCGTTAGCCGGTGGTTGGCGAGCAGGCCGGCAATGCTTAGATAGTAAATGAGGATACCCGTGAACAAGTAATCGTACCAAGACTGGACATAGTTTAGTGGAAACAGCGCCGCATTTACTACCTCAAACACCAGCGTGACGCCCACGCCCACCAACACCGCTACTACCACGTTGCGCAGCCAGGCAAAACGAATTCGCTCCGTATCAGAGAAGTTATCGTTGACGTAGCGACCATAGGCGCGGTAGTCGCGCAAGGTCAGAGAGGCATAAAGGGCGATAGATACGTACCCTAGCACCTCGGGCCAGAAACCAAAACGAGCCGTTTGGAGCCAGACGGATAGCGTGCCTTTCGTGCCAAAATGCCCGCGCAACGGCTGTCCCAGCAGGGCATGCTCCCATCCGACATCGTAGAGGAACATCAGAAGCCGCCAACTTAGGTACAGCAAGGCCGGCGCGAAATGCCACCCGTCACGCCGCCGAAACTGGAACGCTTGGTTCGTGAGGCTGCGAAAGTAGAAGTACAGCGCCGGCCCAACTGCCAGCCAGTTGTTGAACGGAAAGTAGAACATGAAGGTACTGAACGCATCGTGCGAATCGTACCAGCCAGCGAAGCCCAACATCCATTGTGTTACTCGCGCTACGCTCAGCAGCAAGAGCAACGCCAACCAGCCATCAGCCGGCGTGCCGTGCTGGCGGCCGCGTGTAAGCAATACCACACTTATCACGATGCCTTGCACAAAGCAAGGAAGAAGCAGGACGCTGTAAACGTTGAAGATGAACGGCATAGCGCAAAGGACGGCGCTAGGCTGAGCTTGCGCAACTGTCTGTGCGGTTCAACTTAGTATTCCATCAAACAGAACGCCCATGCAGAGCTAGCCGCAGAATTTTTCCGCTTGTAGAGACGCAAAATATTGCGTCTCTACGTTGCTGATGTTGTTTACCTAGATCAGTTGTTTAACCAAGAAACGCGACGTACGGCGTTTCCACCTCTACAGTTTGCTAGGCAGCGTATTGCCGGCATGCCTCTACGCACTGGCGGCAGGCGGCGGCGCAGTACTGGCAGTGGTCGTGCTCATGCTTGCCGCACTCGTCGGCGCATTTCTGGCAGATTTCGATGCACTCTTTGATGACGTGCTGGGCGTGCTGGGAGCCGCGAGCAATGAAGGCGGAGGTGAGTCGACAAATGTCGGCGCAGTCTCGATCCAGCTCGATACAAGGTACCATCATCTGGATAGTATCCTCGTGCAGGCAGGCATCGGAGCACATTTCGCAGGCGGCAATGCAGCGAGCTAGGGCGTCGAGGATGGTTTGGTTGGTTTGCAGGTTGGCAATGGTTGCAGACTGGTTCATCGTGTAGTGGAATTAAGTAAATGTTCATCCAGTATACGTCTGTGCTCAACGGTAGAGAGGTGCACCATTACGCGGAAGATGTGCACGATTTGTGCCCGCTTATGGTTTATTAAACCTCGGAAGTCCCCGCTAATCGCCGTATTTTTACCGAATGTTATTTGCGCCCGAACCCCTAGCTCCTACTCTCGACTCGGCTCGCCGCGTCCTGAAGCAATACTACGGTTATGACTCTTTCCGGCCTATGCAGGCTGATATTATCGAGTCCATTCTCGGTGGGCGCGACACGGTAGTGCTCATGCCTACGGGCGGCGGCAAATCGGTTTGTTTTCAAGTACCGGCCATTGTGCAGGATGGCGTGTGCGTGGTCGTTTCGCCGCTTATTGCCTTGATGAAAGATCAGGTGGAAGCCCTGAAAGCCAATGGTGTGTCGGCGGCTTACATCAACAGCAGCGTGGGTCAGGGCGAGCAGACCAGCATTGCTTCCGACTGCCTCAATGGCTACCTGAAGCTATTATACGTGAGCCCGGAAAAGCTCCTATCGGAAGGCTTCTTGCAGTTTTTGCGGCGCCTGCGTATCAGCATGTTCGCCATCGACGAGGCGCACTGCATTTCGTCCTGGGGTCACGATTTCCGACCCGAGTATACCCAGCTGAAGCTGTTGCGCGAGCAATTTCCGCAGGTACCCATTATCGCCCTTACGGCCACCGCCGACCGCCTCACCCAGCGCGACATTCAGCAGCAGCTCCGTCTGAATGAGCCTAGGGTATTCCTCTCTAGCTTCGACCGGCCTAACCTTAACCTCATCGTGCGCCCCGGCCAGGATCGGGTGGGTAGCATCGTGGAGTTTGTGGAGCGCCACCCCAATGAGGCCGGCATCGTGTACTGCCTCTCGCGCAAGCAGTGCGAAACCATGGCCGAGAAGCTGAAAGCCAAGAAGATCCGTGCGGGCCACTACCACGCCGGCATGACGCCCAACCAGCGCGGCGCGGTACAGGAAGCCTTCCTAAAGGACGACTTGCAGGTGATTGTGGCCACTATCGCCTTCGGCATGGGTATCGACAAGAGCAACGTGCGCTGGGTAATTCACTACAACTTGCCCAAGAACATCGAGGGCTATTATCAGGAAATTGGTCGCGCGGGCCGCGACGGCGCCCCGGCTACGGCGCTGCTGTTCTACAGCTTCGGCGACGTGATGAGTCTGCGCGACATGCTCACCAAGGACAACCCTAGCCTCACCCAGCTGAATCTTACCAAACTGGAGCGTATGCAGCAGTTTGCGGAAGCGGCTAGCTGCCGCCGCAAGATTCTGCTCAACTACTTCGGGGAGGTGCTTCCCCAGGACTGCGGCAACTGCGACATCTGTCGCAACCCGCCCACGACCTTCGACGGCACACTGCTCGCGCAGAAGGCATTATCGGCGGTAGTACGCACGCGCGAACGGGCCAGCATCGGCTTGCTCATCGACGTGCTGCGCGGTATGCGCAACCAGGCCGTGCTCACCGCCGGCTACGACCAGATCAAAACCTACGGCGCCGGCGCCGACCTCCCCTACCTGGATTGGTACAGCTACATCCACCAGATGCTGAACGATGGCCTGCTCTACATTGCGTACGAGGAGGGCTATGCTTTGAAAATCACCGACCTAGGTCGGGAAGTACTACAAGGCCAGCGTACGCTGGCGATGAAGAAGTTCCAGCCCACTGAGAAAGCCGAAAAGCCGACCCGCGCCAGCAAGAAAGCTTCCGCTGCCGCGCAAGCTTCCAAGCCTGTTGACGCCACAACTGCGTTGTTTGACAAGCTGCGTCAGCTCCGTAAACGCATTGCCGACGAGCAAAACGTGCCGCCGTACGTCATCTTCACCGATACTACGTTGCAGGAAATGGCGGCTGAGCGCCCCATATCCCGCGTGGCTATGCTCGCTATTTCGGGCGTGGGCATGAAGAAATTCGAAAACTACGGCGACGTGTTCATCAAGGAAATCCTTGCCTATGGTGGCGCTCCTAACCCAGCCGACGCCATGGAAGCCGATGACGCCGAAGAAGTTGAAGAGGCTCCCGTAGCCCGGCCTGTTCGCAAGAAAGATGTTGGCGACACGCACGATACAACGCTTCAGCTGCACCGCGTAGGGTTAAGCGTAGAAGCCATTGCTGAGCGCCGCAACTTAAGTCCTGGCACCATCCGTGCCCACATCGAAACGCTTTACGCCAAAGGCTTTCCCATCCGGCTGGAGGAGTTTCTGACGATGGATGAGTTTGCCGAAATCCAGACGGCCATTGGGCAGCTAGGTGGCTCGCCATTACTACGTGACCTGTTCGACCACCTGCGCGAGAAGTACGATTATTTCAAGTTGCGCTTAGCGCTGCACTACCAGAAAAAGCTGCGCGGCGAGTAACTTTTGGCATCAAGCCAGCTCTAGTTTAGTCTAAAGCCTGGGCTTTGCTTATGGCTGAATGATGACCGTTGAGAATAGCACTCTACGGGTTATTCAGCGATAGGCAAAGCCCAGGCTTTTCGCTGTATCATCGTCACTAACCCTAGCTCGACTATTGCTGAAACTTATCTTAGCATCACCGCAAAAAAATTAGCAAAACTTTAAGCTAATTGAATTAGTAATACCGCAAAGATGTTACTAAATTCACGAGCCGATATGTACTTGAATAGGAAGCCTTTCCCCGGCTCTTTGCGCAATGATCAATACTAACCTTAAATACTGGCGGCGTGAGCTTAGCCTGACGCAGGCCCAAATGGCTGAAAAGCTAGGCATTAAACGCTCATTGGTAGGCGCTTACGAAGAGGGCCGCGCTGAGCCGAAGCTCACTACGCTCGTCAACATGGCCCGCTTGTTTGGCATTACGCTGGACGCCCTCGTGACGACCGATTTTAGCAAGAAGAGTAAAGCCAAAACTGCTATCCGTCATTTGGAGCCCGTGAACACCACGCCGGAGCCGCCCCGCCCCGCTGGCAACTTGCGCGTGCTAGCCCTCACGGTAGATAAGGAGCAGAACGAAAACATTGAACTAGTTCCGCTGAAAGCTAGCGCCGGTTACCTCAACGGCTACGCTGACCCTGAATTCATCGAGGAGCTGCCGAAGTTCCGCCTGCCCATGCTCGGTTCGGGTGGTACCTACCGCGCCTTCGAGATTTCCGGCGATTCGATGCTGCCAATTGCTTCGGGTACCGTTATTGTCGGTCGTTACGTGGATGATTGGCTGACCTTAAAGGACGGTACGCCGTGCATCGTGGTGAGCGCCAAAGAAGGTATCGTGTTCAAGCGCGTGTACAACCGTCTCAAGAATGCCGCTACCCTCAGCCTGCACTCCGACAACCCCGTGTACTCGCCCTATGAAATTGACGTGCAGGATGTCGTGGAAATCTGGGAGGCCAAGGCGTATATCAGCAGCACCTTCCCTATTGCCGACCTCTCGCTGAACCGTTTGGCCAGCATCGTACTGGATCTGCAAAAGCAGATGACTACGTTGAAAAAGGCATAACACACTCCAGAATTCCAGCTTTTACGTCTACCGGTCTGAAGACAGTTACTTGTCTTCAGACCGGTTTTCTTTTGTATTTGGCAGCTTAGTGCATGGTTAAGTAACAGATCCTAGCTAACTTCCAAATGCCCGGCCGCGTATGCAGAGGTAGGGTTACTCCCTTTAACCTCTATTCCGACCCTTATGCTTAAGTACATCCCAGCTACCGACCGCCACCATGCATCGCCCGTGCAATGGCTCAGCAGCTACTTCCTATTCAGCTTCGCTGACTACTACGACCCCGATAATCTTCACTTCGGTCCGTTGCGCGTATTCAACGACGATAGCATTGCCCCACAATCGGGCTTTCCACAGCATCCGCATTCCGAAATGGAAATTGTGACGCTGGTGCTGGATGGCGAGGTAACCCACGAGGACACGATGGGCAACAAAACTGTTATTAAAAAAGGTGAGGTGCAGCGCATGACGGCAGGCACTGGCATTGCTCACTCCGAGTTCAACCGCACCGACAAGGCCCTGCATATCTATCAACTCTGGTTCATTTCCAACCAGAAAGGCCTCAGCCCCAGCTACGAGCAAAAGGATATTGACTTTCTGAGTACGAAAAATGAGCTTGTGCCGCTCGTGACGGGGCAAAAAGTGCTGGAGGATGTTGTATACATGAATTCCAACAGTGCCGTGTACTGGGCTAACCTAGGTGCCGATAAAGAAATTCTGTTCCAAACGTTTCCTATTCGGAACACCTTTATTTACGTCAAAGAAGGCACCATCTTCATCAATGGCACGGAGCTAGGTATCAACGACCAAGCCCGCATGACCGACGAACACGTAGTAGAGATTCGGGCAAGCAAAGATGCCCAGTTTATTCTGATTGATTTGCCAGCCAGCGAGGCCAACTACTAACGCCACGCACTCTATTCTAAACGCAAAAAGCCGGTCCAACTGACCGGCTTTTTGCTGTTATGCGCGCTACCAAAAAGCTATTCTACGACTACCCGCTTAACTACGCGACCTTCGCTTGTGTCGAGGCAAACGAAGTATACGCCAATAGCTAGGGTCTTGAGTATTATGCCTGAAGGCATGGTCAATTGCTCAGCCACTAGGGTACGGTCAATCATGGTTTGACCTACCACGTTAAAGATGCGCATACGAACTTCCTGATTGTTCAAGCGGGCGGGCAGCATCATTTGCGCTTTCAAATGGGCTGGGTTTGGGTAGACGCTTACCTCATCGCTTAGCCTCTTATTGTCACTCTGATTCAGCCGCACACTCACGGTTTTGCTCCCGTTGTTCACCGTTGCAAAATCTAGGTCGCCATCGTTGTCCACGTCTCCCAGGGCCAAGGCGTACGGCCCCTCTCCTACGCTCACTTCCTGCTTGAGGGTGAAGGCGCCCGTACCGTTGTTTGTGTACACCTCAACGCTATTGCCTGTATAGTTAGCGGCTAGCAGATCGAGGTCCCCGTCGCCGTCAACGTCGTTCAGAGAGATGCTGCGTGCTCCCGTACTCAGTGCTACTGCTTGTCCATCGCTGAACAAGCCGGAGCCGTTATTGAAACGGATGCTAGCCGTGTTTGTATTCAGGTCGCCGGTCACCATGTCGAGGTCACCGTCGCCGTCGATGTCCCCGAGTTTGACGGCGTGTGGGCTCAGTCCTACACTTACTTCCTGGTTGCCACCAAATACTCCTTTTCCATCGTTCAACCGCACACTAGCCGTTGTGGTATTGGAGTTAATAGTCACGAAATCAATATCCCCATCATTATCTAAATCGCCAGCGGCGACGCTCATGGGGCGCGTACCCACTGTCACCTCCTGGCCTTCAGAAGCAAATTGGCCGGCACCCTGATTAAGACGCACGCTCACAGTGCTCGTAACATAGTTGCTGCTGCTATCCACGTAGTCAGCTACCAGCAAATCTAGGTCACCGTCACCATCGACGTCAGCGAGGGCTAGGGCATGCGGGTTTTCGCCGGTTTTGACTTCCTGAGCGCCGCCAAAAGTACCTTTGCCGTTGTTTAAGCGTACGCTTACGGTGCTAGTAGCCGTATTGGCGTTAGCCGTGAGCATATCTAGGTCACCGTCGTTATCCACGTCGCCGAGTACCACTTGGTAAGGGCCGTAGCCTACTTTCACCTCCTGCTTGCCACTGAAGTTGCCCCTGCCATCGTTGAGCCGCACGCTCACGGTGCCATTCGTGTTGTAGTTGGAGACAAGCATGTCGAGGTAGCCATCACCATCGATGTCACCTAGGGTCACACTGGTAGCGTTGTCGCCAACCACTGGGTCGGAGCCACCGCCGAAGGTACCCGTGCTAGGGCTGGTAGCCGTTGTAAACTGAAACACATGTGGTGCCGCCAGATACTCTCCACTGCTGCCCTGGACGCCTGTGGTAACAGTAGCGAAAATCGTTTCGCCGGGCTTGAAGCTGGTGCTGGGTGTAAATCTGAGCCCATTGCTTCCCACGCTTGTTACATTACCTTTCGGGCAGTTCGCTTGGCTGCTAAATACCCGCAGGGCTGGCCCTTGCTGGTTGTCGCTCGGGCGCAAAGCCTGCGTGAAGGTAGCCGTGATAGCCGTAGTACATGGCACGGCATAGGCATTGCGGGCCGGCGACACGCCCTGAATAGTAGGAGCTTGCGCATGCGCTACGCCCGTCCCGAGAAGTAAGCAGAAGTTGGCGAGACCTAGGACACGTACCAACTGATGCGTTGACACACGAGTCCAGCCAGACGAAGTAAGTGTAGATAATATCATAAGCACGGGCACTGCGGACCAAAGTGGAAGCCAAGTATTCTTGAGCTTCTACTCTTCCGTTTTTGGGTGGATAATGGCGTAGATAGGCGGCGAAAACGTGTCTGCTTCAAAACTCGAACCATCCACACCGTAGATCATAGTAAATATACGTCTGTATCTATAGATATGTTTTATTTAATCCTTAAATATTTACAAAAATTAGCTATCTGCCTGAATGAGTGTTGCTAAGCTTGCACGTGCTTTATAGGCAAAGAACAACTTATCCTCCGCGTATTTACATCCAGATGCTAGAGCACCCACGTGGCAGAGAGTCCAAAACCATTATTTTTTCTACTTATTCAATATTTTTTTCTATTCCGCTGCTCAAAAGCAATCCGGATAGAGTACAAGCGCTTGTCACACTGGTTGCGCTACTACCGTCTATTATGTAGCGTCTCAACCTGGGAAGCTAGAGCGCTTTTCTTTTGCCTGGTAACGGGCGAAGTTTGAAGCAGGCACTCATGACCCTAGCAGCAGTAGAGTAGCCTCATTCAGAAGCACTGGCACTTACTAGTAGCGTTGTGTTTGGCGCCTTGGATGAAGCTGCACAACAAAAATTTTCGGCACAAAGGCCGCTCTTGCCGTATGTAGGTGGATTGAAAACAAACTTCAGCACTTATGTCCCGAACGATTATTGTTTCCAACCGTTTGCCCACGAAGGCTCACCGCACTGATGCGGGGCTAGAATTTACACCAAGCGAAGGGGGGTTGGCAACGGGGTTGGGTTCTATTTATCGTGCCGATGGTAATATCTGGATTGGCTGGCCTGGCCTTGTGGTCGAGGAGCCGGCTGAACAGCAGCACGTAATAGAACAACTACAAGCCGATAGCATGCTTCCCGTTTTTCTGACGGAAACGGAAATTCGGGATTTCTACGAGGGGTTCAGCAACGAGACGTTGTGGCCCACCTTCCACTACTTCAGCCAATACGCTGTTTTTGACCAGCAGCATTGGGAGGCGTACGTAGCCGTTAACGAGAAATTCTGCGCCGCCGTGCTGCAAGAAGCCGGCCCCGAGGACACCATATGGGTGCACGACTACCAGCTTTTGCTGCTGCCCGAGATGGTGCGCAAAGCGCGGCCAGATAGCAGCATTGGCTTCTTCCTGCACATCCCGTTTCCCTCACACGAGATTATCCGGGCCATGCCGTGGCGCGAGGAGTTGTTGCGAGGCATGATGGGCGCCGATCTGATTGGCTTCCACACCTACGGCTACATGCGCCACTTCCTGAGTGCGGTGTCGCAGCTGCTCGGCTACTCAAGTCAGAACGGCATGATTGAAGCGGGTCCCCGCAGCGTGCTGGTGGATGCCTTCCCCATGGGCATCGACTACGATAAGTACGCGGAGCTAGCTGTTTCGAAAGAAGCTGCGCAAAGCGAGCAGAAATACCGGGAAGCCCTCGGCGACGTACGCGTCATCCTGTCCATCGACCGCCTCGACTATACCAAAGGTATTGCTCAGCGTTTGCTCGCCTACGAGCTGATGCTCCAGCGCTACCCTGAATGGCGCGAACAAGTAACGCTGTTTATGCTGGTGGTGCCCTCACGCGACCAAGTAGAGAAATATAAGGAGTTAAAGGAGGAGATTGACGAGCTCGTAGGGCGCATTACTAGCACCTACCGCACGCTGTCGTGGAATCCGGTGCAATACTTCTACCGCTCCTTCCCCATCGAAGACCTAGCTGGGTTGTACCGTTTGGCTGAAGTGGCCTTGGTATCACCTATGCGCGACGGCATGAACCTGGTAGCAAAAGAGTTTGTGGCTTGCAAAGGCGACCGGTCCGGTGTGCTCATTCTGAGCGAGCGGGCCGGAGCAGCGCGTGAGCTTTCCGATGCTATTATCATCAACCCCAGCGACATGCAGCAGGTAGCGGAGGCTATGCACGAAGCCCTGATCATGCCGGAGCAAGAGCAGCGGCAGCGCATGGCTAGCATGCAGGCCCTGGTACAGCAGTACAATGTGCACCACTGGGTTCAGCTCTTCATGGACCGCCTCACCTACAGTAAGATCAAACAGCAGACGCTGGCCACTACTAGGCTCGATGCGGAAGTGCTGCAAGAAATAACCGAGCGGTACAGAACGGCCAAGCGGCGCCTACTATTTTTGGACTACGACGGCACGCTTGCACCCTTCACCAAAAATCCGCAGAAGGCCCGCCCCGATGAGGATCTGTTGCAATTGCTGCGAGCGTTGAGTTCCGATGAGAAAAACCGAGTGGTTATCATCAGTGGGCGCGACCGGAGCACGTTGCAGGAATGGCTAGGTCACCTACCGCTTGACTTCATTGCCGAGCACGGCGTGTGGTACAAAGCGAAGGATGAAGAGTGGACCATGGCGCAGGCCCTGCGCAACGATTGGAAGCTTGAAATTCGCCCAATCCTGAACATGCACGTCAGCCGAACGGCGGGCTCCTTTATTGAGGAGAAAGACTACTCACTGGTGTGGCACTACCGCCGCGCCGATGCCGAGCTAGCCGCTGTACGGGCCCGTGAGTTGATTTCCCACCTCAACTTCCTGGCAACCAACAACGACTTGCAGGTAATGGAAGGCAACAAAGTGGTAGAGGTAAAAAGCACCGGCGTCAATAAAGGCATAGCGGCCGGCCGCTGGCTGGCTAACTACCCCGACACTGACTTCGTCCTAGCTATGGGCGACGACCGTACCGATGAGGACACGTTCCGCGCCATGCCCGAGGACGCCTTTACGGTGAAAGTTGGCGGTACGGGTCGTTCGTTGGCCTTGTATCATCTGGATAACGTTAGTGAAGTGCGCCGCACTCTGCGGACGCTGCTGTAAGGCAACGTGAAGCCATAAAAAAAGCTAGGCCCGCCGAAAGCGAGCCTAGCTTTTTTTATGGCTTCACGTTGCCTTACAAGAAATTCGGTCGATCTAGCTTCTTAGCAATGCGGTAGGCAGCGTTCATCAGTCCTACGTGGCTGTAGGCCTGCGGGAAGTTGCCCCACTGGCTGCCCGTTTTGGCGTCTACGTCTTCCGAGAGCAGACCTAGGTGGTTGGTATACGTGATGAGTTTTTCGAACTCTCGTTTTGCGTCTTCCAAACGACCAATGACGGCCAGCGCTTCCACGTACCAGAAAGAACAGATTAGGAAGGTCGTTTCGGGAGTGCCGAAGTCGTCGGGGTGACGGTAGCGGTAGAAAAGGCCTTCGGGTGTTTTGAGCGCTTTTTCCAAAGCTTCAACGTGCGTCCGAGCCCGCTCCGACGCGGGGTCGAGGTAACCCATCAGGATGAGCTGCAGGCCGCTGGCGTCGAGGTGGGGCGAGCCGATGGCGTTGGTGTACGCGCCCTGCGCCGGATCGTAGCAGGCTTCTATCTTCTCAGCCGCTTCGCGCATCAACTCCTTGGCTAATTTCTCCATATCCTTGTTCTGCAAGTAGCTAGCTACTTTGCACGCCGCATGGGCACCCGCCCAGTGAAACAGGTAGGTGTAGCAGTGGTATTGCGCAATGTGCCGGAACTCCCACAGGCCCGCGTCGGGCATGTTCATGGTTTCCTTGATCAGCCGCAGCGCCTCGTACATCATGCGCGAAGAGTTCACCCGCTCATCATCCCGGAAGCGACGGTCGACGTAGAGTGGCAACAGCGCTACCAGCACCTGACCGTACACGTCGTTCTGGATGTGCGTGTAGGCGTCGTTGCCGATGCGTACGGGCTTATTGCCTAGGTAGCCTTCCAAGTCCAACTCCTGTTCCACGAGTTTGCTCGCGCCACCAATGCCGTAGAGCGGCTGGTACTTGTCGTGCACCTTGGTAGAGATGTTGGCAATGTACTGGAAGTAGCGCTCCACTTCCTCAAAGTGCCCGATGTTGTTGAAGGCCGTGAGGATATAATACGTGTCGCGCATCCAGCAGTAGCGGTAGTCCCAATTGCGGGTGCTGCCGGGTGCCTCGGGCAAGCTGGTGGTGGTAGCCGCAATGATGGCCCCGGTATCTTCGTACTGGTGCAGCTTCAGGGCCAAAGCCGAGCGGATCACCTGATCCTGGTAGAAGTTACTGATGCTGGTGCTCTTCACCCACGTTTGCCAGTATTGCAGGGTATTGCGCAAAAACTGCTCGACGGTTTTTCCCAAAGAGGCTTCCAGGGGCGCGCCGTACGTCAGCACCAGATACTTGGTCTCGTTCAGCACGAAGCACTCTTGGTCGATGATGTAGGTGAGCGGGATGTCGGTGGTGAGGCGAATTTCTTCGTCCAGCCCTAGGTAAGCAATGTGGTTGGAGCTGCGGCGACGGCTAAGCTGCAAGCTGCCGTACTCGCCTACGGGGTTGCAGGCAACCTTCACCCGTGGCATGCCCGACAGCGGCTCGATCTTCCGGATGATCATGAGGGGCTTGTAGTACCGGTCGTACTGCGAGAAGCGCGGCGCAAAGTCAGTGACGCGGTACCGGCCGTTTGCATCCTCAATTTCGGTGCACAGCACGTTGGTATTCTCCACGTAGTACTGGCTGGACGTGAACTGCTTTTCCGCCGGGCGGACGCTAAACTCGCCGCCTTTCTTGGAATCCAGTAAGTCGCCGAAAATGAAACTGCTATCGAAGCGGGGCCAGCACAGCCAAGCCACCGACGTGTCTTTGCGAATGAGGGCTAGGTAGGCGCAGTTGCCAATCAGACCTAGGTCGTAGGTATGCTTTGTCATAGAGGAGAGAATAAGCGAGGGCCCGTGCAACGGGAAGGCTATTCAGCGTAGTACCGCATCGGCGCCGGTCGGGTTGCCTTTCCAGCTGAGTTTGCCGAAAATGGCTCGCCTAGATTACCCCTTCTTCCTACACCAACCGAAAAGCGGGCGCAGTCGACTTCTCTCCCACTTTCTCGGTGAGTTGGTACTATTAATTGAAAAAAGTGAACGGATCTACTACTAGCTAGACGGCAGGAACAGAGCTAGCTACGGGTTTCGGAGCAACGAGCCATTCCCAAATTGGCGCGCTCCTTGCGCGCAGCAGCGCAACCTTCCCATTGTTGTACACAGGCGGCGCGTTCTACCTTTGTGCACCAATGCTTTTTTTCACCCTCTGACCTGAACCGCTCGTGCGTTTTCCTTTGGGCATTCGCGGCCTTATCGGCGCCGTTGTTTCACTGCTTCTTTTTGTCTCCTTCGCAACTCAGGCCCAAACTGCCTTTTCGACCCAAACGCAAACGCCCGGTCCGCTGCTGCGCGACCTCACGTTGCGCATCGATACGGCTAGCTATGCGCTGAGTCGCAACACAATTGCGGTGCAGGGCGAGCCCAACCTGTACTTCTACTACCAAAAGGAAGACGAAACCGCGGAGCTGCAAATCTACCCGACGGTATTCCGGGCGAATGCGCCGCTGCGCCTCATCCGCTCGGCCGACTTCCAGTTGGTTGACTCGGTAACGGCGGTAAACAATAGCTACTACCGGGCGAAGATCCGCTTTAAGGAACTGACGGCCGCCCGCTTTCTGCGGCTCAGTTTTGTGCAGGTAGGCGACACTGCTGGCCGGGGCTTACAAACGCAGTCGGTGAACCTGCTGCCCGTCACGCGCACCACGGTGGAGTTACGCGTCAACGACCCTGAGCTGTACATCGGGGAAGAAAAAGTGTTTGAGCTGCGCAGCAACAACCCCATCAACGTGCGCACCTCTCCCGAGTGGACTCGCGGCCAGGATATTGATTACCGAGTGACCCAAGAGAAAGGCTTGCTGCGCCTGCACGTGCTGCCCAACAGCCTAGGTAGCCGGGTGCTCACGGCACGGGTGCAAACCGAGCGTCCCTTCCTGACCGACAACAACCGCCGCCTGAGCAACTCCTTGCCGCCGTTGCGCCAGGAGTTTACGGTGAAAGCCTCACGTCTGCGCTTTCTCAACGTCGATAAGAAGGAGGTGACTATCGATGATATTTCACGCCGGCGCGGGGCCGAAATTATTCTGGACAACGGGCGCAGCTTTGAGCTGCGGCGCACCTACCGCATCGAAGACCAGGAAGAACCTGGTGGGACGCTGATTGCGGAGCTTTTCACCCGTAGCTACCTCACCAATGACCGGGTGCTGTGCTGGGTGCGCGTATACAACACCCACCGCCTCACCGATAGCTACCTGTATATCAAGGAAAACGACCAGGCGAAGTATATCACCAACTTCACCGTTGCGCCCAAAACCGCTATCAACGCGGTGAGCGTGCGGCACCGGGGCGGCGATTGGGTTTCGAACACGGGCGTGAGTCCTGGCGAAACGGTGGACGTGCGCTTGGAAGGCGAGTCGCTCGGACGGGCGCGGTTTCACTTCGAGGATGTACAGGTAGTGCCCTCCGACTCCAGCACCCGCACCGACGTGGCCGTGGTGTACCGTATTCAGGTGCCCGTTACCATTGATAAGCGGCGTATTACCATCTACAACAACGGGCAGCCAACCGGGCAGAGCCTAGCCGTACGCGAATTCCAACGCCCCCACCCTCTCGACTTCATCAACGTGACATTTGGGGAGTCGCCGCGGCCGGTTACGCGCCTCAACGGCCCCGTACTCTACAACCGCACCATCAGCGACGTGGTGTTCAGCTTCAACACGGCGGGTATCGACTCCGACAAGCAGCTCTACGGCAAGCAATACCTCATTTTTGATATTCGCACGCAAAATGCCAAGGGTGAGCTGATTGAGATGCGCACCGTCGACAACGTTGTGGTGTGCCCAGACGAAAGCTCGGTGCGCGCCGCCTTCTACCAAGATAAGCTGTGCCAGGTAGGCAACATCAGCCTCAACAACCTGCTTTCTTCCCGCAAAACGTACTCGCTCGATGATTGGAGCACCATCATCATCACGGTGCGCCACAACCAGGCCCAGTACCAGGAACCCGGCTTCACCCAGAAGCTAGAGTTGGTGTTGCAGCGCCGCGTGAAGTTCGACATCGACATCAGCTTTCCTGGCGGTCTGCTCACGAAGTACAGGGACGAGTCGAGCTTTACTTCATTTGGTGGTATTTCGCTGGCCTCACTAGCGCAGTTTAGCTTCTATCACCCCACCAAAATCAACAAGCTACGGCCTTATAAGATCGGGGCGGGCTTTGTGGCCCTCAATGCGTTCAACCTGAGTGAAAACTCTGATGTCAGGCGCGACCTAGGCATTGTCATACTCGGCTCGGTGTACCCCACCCGCGCCGATGCCAAGCTCACATTTCCGCTGTACCTAGGTGGTGGCTACCTCATGAACAAGCGCGCGCCCTTCTTCTTGTTTGGGCCGGGCATTGGAATTCGATTGTAGCTCTTTTTCGTTTAGCTTTTTGGCCCCAAACAGCGAAGCCCACGATCTAGGTCGTGGGCTTCGCTGTTATCGTAAGCTAGGTTGCCACCGCGCCTCGCCGCTATTCAGCGTCTTGCTCTCCGGCGTCCTCCGAGGGAGCAAAGCCCGAAGTGAAGTTACGCACCGCTAGCTCGATGCTGACGATGGTGCCGCGGCCGGGACGCGAATCGACTGTTAGGGTACCGCCGAGCAGATCGACGCGCTGCCGGATACCCGCCAGGCCAATGCCTTTGAGTGACCCCGCATCGGCGCTAGAGTTGAACCCCACGCCGTCGTCTTCCACGGAGATGGAGGCGCGGCCCTCTTCGTGCACCACGTGCACGTATACCTCCTGTGCCTCCGCATGCTTAATAACGTTGTTAAGCAGCTCTTGCACAATGCGGTAGATAGCTACATCGAGCAGGCGAGGGCGCGGCTGCTCTAAGCCATGCAGCTGCATATGGATGTGCAAGTTTTGCTTCGGAATGCGCTTGCTCAGCTCCTGCAAGCCGATTTTTAGGCCAAAGTCTTCCAGAATGCCAGGCGTCAGCTCGAAGGAGATGGTGCGCGTGGCCCGGATGGCTTCGTCGAGCAAGGTCATGATGACGGCGCGCTGATTAGGTTTCTTCTCCGAAAGATTTTCTAGATTGAGCTTGGTAGCGTAGAGCAGCTGGCCCACGCCGTTGTGCAGCGCCTCGGCAATGCGTTTGCGCTCCTCTTCCTGCGTGGTTAGGATGGCCGATAGCACCTCCTGCTGTTGCCGAAGCTGCAGGTTCGTAGCTTCGGCAGCCAGGCGCACGCGCTCGGTCACGTCACGGATGAGCACCAGGCCACCACTTACCTTTTCTTCCGCGTCGAGCAGGGGCACCAAGTACGATTCGAAGTACCCGGGCCGCTCGTAAAAGCTTAGGTTGTAGCGCGTGATGCTCCGGCCAGCTAGCACCTCCCGGATAGCCTCTCCCTGCGAGCTGTTCCAGTAATGCGGAAACACGTCGAACACGTCGCGCCCTAATAGGTCGGCTTCCAACAGGCCCGTTTGCTGCACCATTACTTGGTTCCAGGCCGTGAGGCGCCGCTGTTGGTCGAAGGCTAGAATGCCATCGACGCTGTTGTCGAGCAGACCCTGGGTGAATTCCTTTTCAGCCCGCAATTGCTCCTTCTGCTGCTCCAGCTGGGTCACGTCGTGCAACAAGCCGATAAGACGGGCGGCGTTTCCGGAGGCGGTGCGCTCCACTTGACCGCTGATGGCTATGTAGCGCACACTGTTGTCGGCTAGCAGCAGGCGATGCTGAAAATCGAAGGCACTGTGGCTAGCCAGAATATCACCTAGCTTTTTGCTTACCCACGCTAGGTCTTCGGGGTGCACCACGGACCGTATCACGTCGAAGGTGAGCTGCTCGGTGGGTGGCGCCTGCAACAGCACCCGGGCGCGCTCGTCCAGCTCCAGCACATCGGTGTCGGGCGTCCAGCTCATCACCCCTAGGCCACCTGCCCGCAGCGCAGCGCTAAGCTGAGCTTCGCTCTCGCGCAGGCGTTCCGTGTATTGCTTGTACTCGTTGATGTCGCGCCACACAATGTGAACCAGGGGCTGCCCTTCCAGCCGAATGGGAGTCAGCACGGCCTCCATCCAAATTTCCTCCCCACTCAGGGTATACATCAGCGCCTCACAGCGCATAGACCCCTGTTCGAGGGCTTGCTGTACGGAGCTGTTGAACAAATCCTGCGTGAGCTGCCCATCTGGCTGGTACTTCGGCGCGTGCTGCCCAGGCTGGGTACCCACCAGGGCGCTTTTGTGCGAGGCACCTAGCAGCTTCAGCGCGGCCGGGTTACAGTCGATGAAGTAGTTGTTTTGCAGCAAGACAATGGCGTCGGTTGTCTGCTCAAACAGCATTCGAAACTTAGCCTCGCTAGCGGCTAGTGCTTGCGAAGCCGCGTGGCGCTCAGAGATGTCGATGATGGCGATGCGGCACACCGGCACCTGGCTGGTAGGAGCATTCAGGGTCACGCCTTCCAAACGCACGAACAGCGGTCGGCCACCCCGGGGTTGCAACTCCAGTTCGCAGGTTTGGCGGTGGTCAGACTGCCGCACGTCCTCCCAAAACTGCAAGAAATGGCTGTGGAACGCTACGCTGACGAAAGACATAAAGCGTTGGCCCTGTACGCGTTTGCGCATACTATTCAGCTGCTGGGTAGCAGCTAGGTTCAGCTGCTGAATAACGCCCGTGTCGGTGAGCGTTAGATAGCCAATGGGTGCAAACTCGTATAGGTCTTCGTACTGAATGCGGGCCGTTTGAGCTTCCAGTTGGGCTTGCAGCAGCTCTTCGTACTGCATCTCTAGCTCAATCTGGTGCGTTTGCAGTTCCTGCACCAGATGCATAACGTCGTCTGGCGTGCGGTGAGCAGCAGCCTGGGTCACCAGCTCCCGGCGCCGCTCAGCCCGCTGGCGCAGCAGCGCCAAGGCTTTATCAGCATTGCGCCGGTGTGCCTGCCGCTCGTTGTCGTCAGATTCCGCCATCTCTTCTCGTATGCTTGAGTGTTTTATTGTGATTCTGTGACCTAGTTCGGTATTATTCTTCTACGCATCAACCTCAACCGTACCCCTCTGCCCTTGCTATTTCCGTCAAGATGATCGTATTCTCGACGTTTGCAGGGGCAGCGGAAAGTGGCCCTCAGAGAATTACAACAAATCCAAGGCTTTTACTTCCAGAAGAATATAGTCTGTTTGATTGTTGGGGCTAATGGTTCGTCTGCCGGCCAGCGTCAGGCGGCGGGAACCTAGCTCGGGCAGGGTTATTTCCAGCACCTGGTTATCGAACTCGTTGGTTTCGCCCGACAGCAACTCCAGCATCTGGTCGCGCAAGGCTGGGTGGTTCCAAGCGCCGCCGTTGAGCTTGAACAAAGAGCTATCCTTTGCCTCCCCTTGGTTCAGGCCAAAGGTGCGGGCAAAGGAGGCGCTTACGGCCAGCACCTTCAGGTCGCGGTTCAGGGCCACCACAGGAGCTAGCTCCCCGTCGATGTTGGCCTCCACAAAGGTGGAAGCGGTGCGCTGCTGCTGCTCTTCGAGGCGGCGCAAGTGAGAAATATCGGTGAAGGTGATGACGGCGCCGCTGATGTAGTTATCGAGGGTGCGGTAGGGCAGGATACGCATGGCATACCACGCGCCGGTGGTCGTCTGGATAACGGTTTCGACGGTCACCAGGCGGTCGAGTACCTGCTGGATATCATCCACGAGGGTGCTGTAGCGCAGGTTAGAGGCAAAGTGCGTGATGGGTCGGCCGACGTCGGAGGGCAGCACGTTGATGATGCGCGACACCCGCGGCGTAAACCGCTTCATGATCATGTTATTATCGAGGAAGATGATAGCAATTTCGGTCGAGTCGAGCAGGTTGCGCATATCATTGGCGGCCTGGGCTAGCTCTTCGGTCTTGCTCTCATACTGAGCATTCAGGGTCAGCAGCTCCTCGTTGAGGCTTTGCAGCTCCTCCTTGTTGGTCATGGCCTCCTCGTTGGTGCTTTGCAGCTCCTCGTTGGCCGATTGCAGCTCTTCGTTGGTGCTTTTCAGCTCCTCCAGGCTGCTTTCCATCTCTTCGATGGTCATCTGGAGGCGATTCTTAGTGTATTGCAGCTCCTTATCGAGGGCCGCTACCACCGCGTCGCGGCTCAGCTCGGAGCCAGGGGCAACGGCTTTGCCCTGGCGCACCTTGCGCGGGGTGGGTAGGTCTTCGAAGGCCACCAGCAGCAAGCCGGCTAGCTGATCGGGCTCTTCGAGGTAGCGCACGCTCAGCCGCAGCAGCTGGTAGCCACCGTCGGTTTTAACCCGCACGTTATCAATGCGCACCGGCTCACGCTGCTGGCTGACTTTGTGCACCACGGTGCTCAGCTCGTAGTTCAGCTCCTCGCGGGCCATGTCGAAGATGTTCATGCTACCTAGCCCCGGCGCGGGCTCCAGGTACTTGCCCGTGCGGCCATTGACGTACAGAATGTCCCCTTTCGGATTGATCAGCACAGCCGGCGGCGCATACTGGCCTAGCAGCACGCGCTGTACCAGCGTAGCTAGCTGCCCAGTCTCGCCGCGGCGCGGCACCATAGCGCCCAAGCTGCTGCTCGGCGTCTGCGACGAGGAAGAGGGATAGTGCGCCATGGAGAAGGGAAAGTTCGTGAGGCCCCGCAGCGGCATAATGGACTCCGTACGACGCGAGATCTTCCACCGCATATCGAGCGGCGTAAACAGGTCGTGCACGCCGTTCAGGTTCTCCGAAGGCCCGAGAAACAGCAGGCCGTTTGGGTTAAGAGCGTAGTGAAAAATGGGCAGCAGATTCTTTTGCAACTCCGAGCTAAAGTAGATCAGCAAGTTGCGGCAGCATAGCAAATCGAGCTTGGTGAAGGGCGCGTCGCGGTTGACGTTGTGCACGGCAAACACCACCAAGTCGCGCAGCTCTTTGCGAATCTGATATTGGCCATCGGTGCGCAGGAAAAAGCGGTTGAGGCGCTCCGGGCTCACGTCGGCCGTGATATTCTCGGAGTACATGCCCATCCGGGCGAAGTCGATGCTTTCGGCGTGAATGTCGGTCGCGAAGATCTGGATCTTCAGGTACTTGCTGGGGTCTACTTGCTCGAGGCACTCCGCCAGCACCATGGCGAGGGTATAGGCCTCTTCCCCGGTAGAGCAGCCAGGCGCCCACACCCGCACGGTGGTGTCATTTGGCTTTTGCTGCAACATGGGCACCAGGTACGTTTTTAGGACTTCAAACGCCTCAGGGTCGCGGAAGAACTTCGTAACGCCAATGAGCAACTCTCGGAACAACTGCTCCACCTCCTGGGGATTTTCCTGGAGGAAGCGCACGTAGCTAGGGTAGGTTTTGATCTGGTGCGAGTTCATGCGCCGCTCGATGCGCCGCAGCACCGTGTTGCGCTTATAGAGCATGAAGTCGTGCCCGGTCTGATTCCGGATCAGGGCCAGAATCTTATCGAGGGCGTGCGCCGGCTTTTCGCTCGACTCGGCCTCTACCCGCTCGGAGCGTACGGGCACGGGACGGGCCACGTACTCCAGCAGCGTCTGCGGCATTTCCTGGGGCGGCAACACGTAGTCGACAAACTCGGTGGCAATGGCAGCCCGCGGCATCGAATCGTACTGCGCCGTATCGGGCGCCTGCACCATCACCATGCCGTAGTTTTCCATCACCATCTTCAGCCCGATTGCCCCGTCGGAGCCCGTGCCGGACAACAGAATGGCAATGGCCCGGTCGCGGACGTCGCGGGCAAGGCTTTGCAGGAAGTAGTCGATGGGCAGGCGCTGGGCCGCCAGCCGCGTGGGAGCAAACAGCAGCAACCGGCCGTTGAGCAGGCTCATGTCCTTATCCGGCGGATTGACGTACACGTGATTCAGACGCACCATGATGCCATCCGTGGCCTGGACAACGGGCAGGGAGGTAAAGCTTTGCAGCAATTTCACCAACTCGCCATCTTGGCTGGGCAGCTGGTGCGTGACCACCACGAAAGCTAGGCCGCTATTGGCGGGCAGGGCCTTAAAGAAACTCTCCAGCGCACTAATAACGCCAGCCGAGCCGCCCAAGGTGACGATTGGAAACTTGTCTTCCGAGCCCCGCACCCGCGCTATGCGTGGGCCCGCTGGCCCAACCGCTAGATCTCCGACAGTTACGTCAACGGTAATCGTTTCTTGCTCTTGCTCTAGTTGCTCATCGTCAGACGATAGCTCGGCGGGAAAATCAGTCATACAACTTTCAATGACACGACTTCTATCAGGTTGAAGTCGCAAGTAGGTGCTTTCGCTTGGGTGTGTACGTAGTAATCAGTAAAAGTAACAGGCTCACCGGAGTCGTTCTTCATGAAGGCGCGCTTTTCCAAAAAACCTAGCTCGAGAGGCGGCTGAAAGGGCGTCGTATGCGTAGCTTTATAGAATCATCCGTTTTTCCCAGGTTTCTTTACCAGCTCTTTCTGCTCGTGCCGAACCATCCTTCTCTTATTGTTATTGGCACCTCGGCCGGAGGAATGCCTGCCCTGATTCAGCTGCTGAGTCAGTTGCCACTCACCCTGCCCGCGGCGGTGGTGGTGGTGCAGCACCTAGCCCCCAATTCCTCATCTGAGTTCCTGGTTGCCCGCCTCAGCGAAAGCACCGTTCTGCCCTGCCACGTGGCGCACCACAACATGCACATGCACCCGGGCAATGTCTACTTCTGTCAGCCCGACCGGCACTTGTTGGTAAAGGGCCAGCATCTGCTCGTGACGAAGGGCCCGCACGAGAACAACTTTCGCCCGTCCATTGATTCCTTGTTCCGCTCGGCTGCCGTCGAGTTTGGGGCCGGCGTCATTGGCGTAGTGCTCACCGGTATGCTCCACGATGGTACCGCTGGCCTCGATTTTATTCGGCGCTGCGGCGGTATTACGGTGGTGCAGGATCCAAACGACGCCGAGTTTGCGAGCATGCCCGAAAGCGCCCTGCGCAGCGTGCCCATCGACTACGTGGTACCCCTGACCCGTATGGGAGGGCTGCTGCAGGAGTTGGTGCGTCAGCAAATCGACCCCAATAATAGTATTCCAGAGGACCTAAAAATGGAGGCCGCTATTGCGGAACGAGTCGTGGGATCAATCGAGGATGTAAACAAGATAGGTCACCAAGTAGCCCTGACTTGTCCCGACTGCGGAGGTAACCTCTGGCAGATTGACAAGGGCAAGGTGCTGCGCTACCGCTGCCATACGGGTCACTCCTACACCGCCGAGTCGCTGCTCGACCGCACCCAAGATTCGCTGGAGGAAACGCTCTGGGTAGCGCTCCGCATGATGGAGGAGCGCAAAAACCTGCTCACCGGCATGGCCAGCCGTGGCGAGGGCTACTGGAGCGTGCAGCAAGAAGAGCGCGTGAACGAAATGAAAGCCCACATCAACCGCTTGCGCGAGTTCCTACTCAACGGCAAGGACGTAGATGGGGCGGCCCGTGCCACGGTAGAGCACAACCGCTAGGCTGCCTTGCTTACCTAAGCTAGCTAGATACGTCGCCTAGCCCACGATCTACGCGGGCTAGGCGAGGTGCGTTTATAGCAGTAGGCAACTCCTATCGCTTGCGCTACAGTGTGAGGGCCCGCCAGATGCTTCGCACGACACGAATTCAGCTCCTCTGTATTCAGGTAAGGAGCTTTGCGGCCGTGCCTATTTGCATCTGAGCGGTGGCAGAAATGCCCAAGCTGAACCAGAACGCGCAGTGGCATTTGCCAGTAGGTAGAGCTAGGTCTTCTATCTACTTACTGATCCAATGCGTACTTATCTTCTCCCGCTCCTACCCGCTATTGCCCTGCTCGCGGCGTGCGGCGACCAAAATACCAAATCACCCGTGACGCCCCCCGGCGCCGAAAAGTCGGCTAAGACGAAAGTGCTGGAAGTAGGCGCCGATGTACTGCAAGGCAAAGCCCCCCTACGCCAGCTCGATATCTATCTGGATGGCTTTCACTTCTACAACGGCGACTTATCGGGGCAGATGGAGGCTCACCACTTCGGCGCCAAGCTCAACGAGGACGTGATTCAGTCGGTCATTTACGACGGCAACGGCAAAGATGCCAAGATCATGGGCATCGAGTACATCATCTCGCGGCGCTTGTTCGAAAAGCTCCCGGCCGAGGAAAAGAAGCTCTGGCACAGCCACTCCTACGAGGTAAAATCGGGCGAGCTGGTAGCGCCCGGGCTCCCCGACGTAGCCGAGCACGAACTGATGGAACAGCTAGCCTCTACCTATGGCAAAACCTTCCACACCTGGCACACTGACCGCGACAAAGAGCTACCTCTCGGCACGCCCCTGCTCATGGCAGGCTTCACCGCCGACGGACAGATCGACACGGCCATGGTGGGCCAGCGCGACCGGCGCATGCACGTTTCCATGACCGAGAAGCGTCGCCAGCGCGCCGATATCCAGGTTCCGCCGGTGCTGCCCGGCGCCAACGCCTGGGAGAAAGGCGAGGTAAGGCAGCTGCAAGTGGTGAACAGCGCCGAGCCAGCCACGCGACATCATGGGCACTAACAGCTAAAAGCTAGCACGAAGCTCCCCTCCTTTTTTAAGGAGGGGTCGGGGGTGGTCTGGCTAGAGCTAGGAAACTAAAGCTAGCTAGTCGTTCAACGACAAGGGACCACCCCCAACCCCTCCTTAAAAAAGGAGGGGAGCTTCGTGCTAGCGCTAGCTTCTACCGCCTCAAAAACCTAGCACCTCATTTACCCTGGCTACGTAAGCAACCTCTGGCTTTCCCTAAGTTGACTTTCCCCTCATGCCCGAATCCTCCGCTGTAGCTGAAAAACCACCTATTTCGCCGTGGGCGCCGCTCCGGGTGAAGTTTTTCCGGATGCTCTGGATTGCCTCCTTCGTGTCGAACATCGGCACGTGGATGCAAAACGTGGGCGCCGTGTGGCTCATGACGCACCTGACCACGTCTACGGTGCTGGTGGCACTTATGCAAACTGCTTCGGCCCTGCCCGTTTTCCTGCTCAGCCTACCCGCCGGCGCCCTCGCCGACCTCGTCGACCGGCGCCGGTTTCTGCTGTTTACCCAAGCTTGGATGGGCGTCGTGGCGATGCTGCTGGCCGCCGTCACGCTGCTGGGGCACATCTCGCCCTGGGGTCTCCTGTTCCTGACCTTCCTACTGGATATAGGCGGCGCACTAAATAACCCCGTGTGGCGGGCTACAACCCCGGAACTGGTACCGAGGCCGCTGCTGCCAGGCGCCATCACCTTGAACAGCATTAGCTTCAATCTGGCGCGTGCGTTAGGCCCAGCCTTGGGAGGGTTGGTGGTGGCGTACTCGTCGCCGGGCCTAGCTTTTCTGCTGAACGGTCTGTCCTTCCTAGCCACCATTTATATGGTGTATACCTGGAAGCGCGAAAACCAAGGGCTGAGCTTTTCAGGGCTGGATGGCGAACGAATTTTGTCCGCGTTGCGGGGCGGGGTGCGCTACGCCCGGTTCTCGCCCCCGGTGCAGAATATTCTGGTCCGGGCTTTTGCTTACACGTTTGGGGCAAGTATCGTGTTTGCCCTGCTCTCGCCGGTAGTCGATAAGATGCTGCACCTAGGTGGCGGCGTGTACTCGGCGCTGCTCTCGTGCATGGGCGGCGGAGCGGTGGTCACGGCCTTGCTGCTGCCCCGCCTGAATCGTGCATTCGGCATCGACTCTCGGGTAAACCTAGCGGCGGTGCTGTTTGCGGTCGTTAGTCTAGGGCTGGCTTTTGCCCCACACGTGCCGCTATGGTCGCTCTATGTGCTGCTTACCATTGGCGGCGCGGCCTGGATGATGAGCCAGAACAGCTTCAACGTGGCTATTCAGACGGTGGTACCCAACTGGGTACAGGCCCGTATTCTGGGCGTCTACATCTTTGTGTTTCAGGGCGGCATGGCCCTGGGCAGCGCTACCTGGGGCGCCGTGGCCGACGAGTTTGGCCTACCCGTGGCCCTGCTGGCTTCTGCGGCCTGGATGCTGCTCACTTTGCTGCTGGTGTTCCGCTTCTCCTTGCGCAACGGCGAAAACCTTGATTTTACCATCGCTCAACACTGGGCCGAGCCTACCATCTTGTATGAGCCTAGGGAAAAAGACGGCCCCGTGCTGGTAACCATCACCTACTGCATCGCGCCCGAAGACCGGCCCGGTTTTACGGCCGTTATGCGCAAGCTCAGCCGCATCCGCCGCCGTGAGGGGGCCATGCGCGTCGGCCTCTACGCCGACCTAGCCGACCCCGAGCGCATGGTGGAATACTTCGTGGTAGATTCGTGGGCCGAGCACGAGGAGCAACATGAGCGTGGCCTCGGCGCAGAAGAAGCGGATCTGTTGTCACAGGCGCGCAAGTTTCACCAAGGCGCGGAGATACCCAAAGTCACCCACTTGATTGCGCAGTCGTACTCGCCGCCACCACCAGCCATCATGAATACGCCAACCGAAGCCTTGCCCTAGCCTCGATCTAGGTTGGTCAACCTTGTTCTACTTATTGCTAAGCTTTAGCAGTTGCGTGAGCGCTACACCTAGCACAACTCCCAACAGCACTTGGCGGGTTGCGCTAGGCGTGGTGATAAAAAGGGTGCGTTTGGGGCGAATGTCGAGCACACCGACTGGATAGGCTTTGGCGCCGCCGCCGTACCCGCCGCCGCTTCCGGTAGCGTCTGCTTTATCAGGTGCTTGCGTGCGCCCTCCCCCACCGAACCCCGCTCCTAGGCCCCAAATGACCTTAGCCACGGGCACAACGGTAGCGTACGGCAGCACAACAGGCTCCCCAAAGACCGCCCGTGTCCCAGCGGCGTGCACGAATTGGTCGAGAAAACGATTCAGCAATGGCTGTGGGTCTGGCGAAGCACTCATAAGTCTGGTAACAACAAAGTGGATGTAGAGCCGGCCTTGCGCCTACAAGTCGGTCGGTGCAGGTTCACCTACGGCGGGTGCCAACAGAAAGATTACACCCTTATTCCTTCTCACTGGCTTTCCGCTAGTTGGCAAAAGGATTTAGCGAGGGCAAGAACCAATGCATTTAACACCGACGGAGCACAGATAATCAAGAGCTAGGTGTGAATTACGGAGAAGAAATTAAGGGTTTGTCTGGGACGAAAACCCGTACAAACCCCGGACCCATCTCGCGGCACGGGGCGTTTGATAGAGCATGTAAACCACTATTGGCTTGCGCTTCGTGGCGCAACTGTCGCTGAGCCAGTTTCTTCAACCTTCTCCACAACCATCCTCCTTATGCCCACTTCTTCTCTAACTGACTCGCTCAGACCAGAACCTGTTACTTCAATCTTCACCGTGGACCTAGATGCGGTGGATACCGCGCAGCTTTCCCATGCGCTACGGCAGCATTCCCGGTCCCAGTTCCTAGTGGACTGCGACAACTTACGCTGCCAGCGGACCCTAGGTATTAGTCACGTAGTTTCGCAACTGCTACTGTTGCGCCAAAGCGGCGCCAGCGTTTGGCTCCGCAACGTCAACCCCGTTTTGCGGCGCTGCTTACACTTGCTGCGGCTCGATTCATTTTTCCTTATTTCCTAAAAGCCGAGGGCAACACCACGAAACACCGGTGACGGCCTACGTTACGTGGTATTTGTAGGCGCTAAATCGGGACGCTGACTTAGTTAGTCCTGGCACGCCTATGGGTGAAACTTTAAGCCTTTCAGCGCCTTGTCGACCAGCTTGTTTTCCCCGTACAGAATAATACCCACGAGGTCCAGCTCCTGATCGGTTTGCTGGGCTAGCACGTGCACATTTTCCTCTTCGTTTTTCGTCGCAAAGAGCGGGCGCGGGTACACGCCGAGGTGCACGCCTCGCTCCTGTGCCCGCTCGAAGGCTTTACGCACTTCCGCTGCTGAGTCGGCGCCGTACACCAGAATTGGGTGTTTCAAGAAAGGCAGAAATTGCGTACCCGACGCCGACACCAACGGTTGGCCGTGCGTTTCGGGAAATTGAATAGCAATGGCGCTGGCCAGAAAGGCCGTTACGTTGAGCTTCTGCCAGTCGAGCAAGTCGCGGCTGAGTACAATAGCAATTTTGTGGTCGTACATGTAGCTAGGCGGCTAATCGCAATTCCATCTGAATGTTGCACCGTTCGTACGGCGACGGCTGACCAGCCACGGTTTTCTCGAAGCCTAGTTTGTGGTACAGCCGAATGGCCGGTACCAGCTTCGTGTTACTTTCCAAGTACAGCCGTTGCGCCCCGAGTTGCTGCGCCTTTTCGATGGCCGCCTGCCCCAGCTGAAACCCAATACCTAGCCCCTGCGCCGTTGGTGAAACAGCCATCTTAGCTAATTCATAGGTGGCGTTGTCCATCTTGAGCAGCGCACACGCCCCCACGATCTGGCCTTGGTATTCGGCTAATAGAATGTGTCCGCCCCGCTGCAAAATGTACTCGTCGGGGTGGTCGAGAGCTTTCAAGTCGGCTTCCTCTACGCGGAAGTACTGCTCAATCCATTCAATATTCAGCCGTTTAAAGTCGGCCTGATACTTCGGTTGATACGCTAGGATGTGGACTTCGCTTGCTACCCGTGCGTCACGGACGGCTTTCGCCCGACTAGCTAGGCTCTGGCGTGAAAGGGCGTACTCCATTTCTTCTATGGCTAATAGAAGATTGTGGCGAGTTTCGGCGAGCAAAGCCTCATTCGCTTGCCGCACGTCAGCAATCTGCTGCTGCAAAACCGGCCACAACTTCGCCCCTTTCTCGGTAAGAGAAATTACGCTGCGGCGCTGATCCACTTCCCCGCGCTGCACACTAACCAGCTCGTGCTTAGCTAGGTCTTTTACTACCTGACTTACAGCCGCGTGCGTCTGCCCTATTCGCTCAGCCACATCGCCCACATGTAAGCCTGGCTGCGACGCTACCGTGTAGAAAACGGGAAACCAGCGCGGCTCGAAGGGTATCTCTTGGTAAAGAGCATATACCTCCGCCGCTTGGCTGGTCATTACCTCGTTCAGGCGTCGCAATCGGCTCCCTAGTACAGCTGGTCCTAATTCGTCAAAGAGATTCATGGAACAAATTTACGTAATTACGTAAGTACTTACATAATTATTATTACTTTTACATCCATCATTTAATAGCTGTTTAGCTAGCGATGATGTGCCCTCTTAGGCTGGTTTACCAACCGGGTCTTTTCACAGCCAATTTCCTATAAATGGCATGGTCGCACCAACATCAGCTAGGCGAAGTAGTTATAGAAGCTCCGTACGATTATGCCTTATCTGTGCTTGCTTTTTTTGCGATTAGGATGCGTCCTTTCCAGCAGAACAATGTCTATGCAGTGAAAGGTGATTAGCACCGACTGGCACTTGTCCAGTCGCTAGCGAGCAAGAACTCCCGATTTCACACTTCCCTCATCCGCTGCGGTGGACCTTTGGTCGAAGCCACTTTTGTATCCTAGTTTATGTGGATAGTTCGATTGGCGCTGTCGCGCCCGTATACCTTCGTGGTGATGTCCTTGCTGATCTTGCTGGGCGGCATCATGACCATCCGCAATATGGCGGTCGATATTTTCCCGGAAATCAACATTCCCGTAGTCGGCGTGGTGTGGACGTATGCCGGCATCAGCCCCGAGGAGATGAACCAGCGCATCGTGGTCATCAACGAGCGGGCGTTCACCACCACGGTAAGCAACATCGAGCATATTGAGTCTCAGTCACTCAAGGGGGTGGGATTGATTAAGGTGTTTTTTCAGCCGGGCACCAACGTGGAAGCCGGCGTAGCCCAGCTCACAGCCATCACTCAAACGCTGCTGCGCGTGCTACCTCCTGGTATCACCCCGCCGCTCATCATCCGCTACTCGGCCTCCAACGTGCCGATTGCGCAAACTAGCTTGAGTTCCAACAACCTAGGTGAGTCGGACTTATACGATGCGGGTAACGCCTTCATTCGTCCGGGCCTCGCCGTGGTGCAGGGCGCTTCGGTGTTGCAGCCCAACGGCGGCAAGCCCAAGCAGATCATGGTGGACTTGAACCCGGAGGCATTATCGGGCCGGGGTTTGTCAGCTAACGACGTTGTGAATGCCCTCACGTCGCAGAACCTCACGCTGCCCGCCGGTTCGGCCAAGATTGGTACCCGCGAGTACGACGTCAAGCTTAATAGTAGCCCCGAAGCCATTGCCACGCTCAATGACTTGCCCATCAAGCAAGTAGACGGCCGCACGATCTACATTCGCGACGTGGCGTTTGTGCACGAAGGCTTCGCGGTGCAGCAAAACATTGTGCGCCAGAACGGTCGCCGTACGGCCATCATCCCGATTCTGAAAACCGGTGCTGCCAGTACGCTCGATATTATTGATCGGGTGAAGGAGCAACTGCCCAAGATTGAAGCCTCAGCGCCTCCCGGCCTGAATATCAAGCTGCTGTTTGACCAATCGTTCTTCGTGAAAGCCTCTATTAAAGGTGTCGTCACGGAGGCGTGTATTGCGGCTGCCCTCACGGGTCTGATGATCCTGTTGTTCCTAGGTTCGTGGCGCTCTACGCTCATCATTGCCCTATCGATTCCGCTGTCAATTTTGGTCAGCATCATCGTGATGAAGCTGCTCGGCCAGACGCTTAACATTATGACCTTGAGCGGCCTGTCGCTAGCCGTGGGTATCCTGGTGGACGACGCGACGGTGGAAATCGAGAACATTCACCGGAACATGGGCATGAAGAAAGGGCTAAAACGCTCGATCCTCGACGGGGCTCAGCAGATTGCTACGCCGGCTCTGGTAGCCACGCTAGCTATCTGTATTGTGTTCGTGCCGGTGTTCTTCCTGGCGGGCGCGGCTTCGTCGATCTTCGCGCCTCTGGCCATGGCTGTCATCTTCGCCATGCTAGCTTCTTACCTCCTCTCCCGGACGCTAGTGCCCACCATGGTGATGTACCTGCTCCGCAAGGAGTTGCCTATTTACCACAAGGAAGGCGGCGCCCACCTACCTAGCTCCGAAGTGCGCGACGACCACCCGGTAAGCGCCCAGGAAGCCCGCCTGGAGCAGTTGCTCCGTGAAAACTACGAGAAGCAGCACGCCAGCATGACGCCCGACGAAGACGACGAGCTGCCCATTACCGACGCCGAGCGCCGTGCCTCCGAAGGCATTGAACGTAGCTGGGTGTGGCGCGTGCATAAGGGGTTTGACCACGGCTTCGAGAAGTTCCGCGAAAATTACCGGAGTGCCCTCGCGTGGTCTTTGCATCACCGCCGCACCGTAGTTACGTGCTTCGCCGTGCTGTTTGTGTGCTCGGGCTGCTTGTACCCGTTCATTGGGCAGAACTTCTTCCCGAAAGTTGACGCGGGTCAACTGCGCTTGCACATTCGGGTTCCCACCGGCACGCGGGTAGAAGAAACGGAGCGGCGCTTTGCCCAAGTAGAGAAAGTGATTCGCCAGGTTATTCCGGCCAATGAGCTAGACCTCGTGCTCGATAATATTGGCCTGCCGGTAGTACCGATCAACTTGATTTTGAGCGACAACCCGACCATTGGTGCCGGCGATGGCGAGATTCTGGTGTCGATGAAGGAAGACCACGGCCCCACGGCCGAGTATATCACTGAGATTCGTCGCCGGTTGCGGAAGGAACAGCCTGACCTGAGCGTGTTCTTTCAGGCCGCCGACATCGTAAACCAGACCCTGAACTTCGGTCTACCTGCTCCGATTGACATTCAAGTAGTAGGCCGCAATAAGGAGGCTAACCAGAAGATTGCCACCAAGCTGAAAGAGCAGATTGCCGATGTGGAGGGCGTTGTAGATGCCTTTGTGTACCAAGCCTTCGACCAGCCGCAGATTCGCTTGGATGTGGACCGCCTGCGGGCCCAGCAAGCTGGTTTGTCGCAGCGAGACATTGCCAACAACGTGCTCGTGAACCTCAGCTCCAGCACCCAGACCAACCCGAACCAGTGGCTCAACCCACAAAACGGTGTGAACTACACCGTAGCCGTGCAAACGCCCACCAGGGAACTAGGTACGCTAGATGAACTGCAGAACATTGGCGTAACCAGCGCCACGCAGAATACCACGCAGTTGCTGAGCAACTTCGCCGTGGTGCGCCGTACCAAAACAATGGCCGTCGCCAGCAACTACAACATCCAGCGCGTATTGGATGTGTACGCCAGCGTGGAAGGCCGCGACCTAGGTAGCGTCAGCACCGATATTCGCAAGATTATCGCTGAGACCGAAAAGAACCTACCAAAAGGCACTACCATCACGGTTCGCGGTCAAATAGACAGCATGCGCACGTCGTTTATTGGCCTAGGTATCGGTCTGATTGGCGCTATCATATTGGTGTACATGCTGATGGTGGTCAACTTCCAATCGTGGCTCGACCCCTTCATCATCATCACCGCCTTGCCGGGCGCTATGTCGGGTATCTTGTGGATGCTGTTTGTGACCCAGACGACCTTCAGTGTGCCCTCGCTCATGGGAGCCATCATGTGCATCGGGGTGGCAACGGCCAACAGCATCTTGCTGGTGACTTTCGCCAATGAGCGCCGCGAGGAAGAGCCGACCCTGTCGCCGCTCGACGCGGCGCTGGATGCAGGTTACACCCGTCTGCGCCCCGTGTTGATGACGGCTCTGGCCATGACCATTGGTTTGCTACCGATGTCGCTAGGCCTAGGAGAAGGTGGCGAGCAAAACGCTCCGCTCGGCCGCGCCGTGATTGGCGGCATCATGCTGGCTACGGTGACCACCTTGTTCTTCGTGCCTATCATGTTTAGCTACTTGAAGAAGCAGGAAGAACAGCCGGTCGAAGAACAGCCTGCCGAGCCTGAGCTCGTACACTAAAAAGTCAATTTCTCGTAGCGGTTTGCGTCGATTCACTGGGCAAACGGCTACGAGAAACTCGAAAATAGAATTATGGACAATTCTGCTGATTACAACGCGCCCCGCAGCAAACGCCGTTTTTGGATTACCATTCTTATTGTGCTCCTCGTTTTCGGCGGCCTGCTCTTAGTAGGTCTGCTACCGCGTCTGCGCCACGACAAGGAACTAAAGGCTGAAGCCCACGAAGAAGCCTCGGCGGCCCCCATCGTGACGGTGCAAGCTGCCAAGCCTTCCCCCGATACCACGCAAGTACAGCTTCCGGCCGACACCCGCTCGAACCGCGAAACCTTCGTGTTTGCGCAGGCGAATGGCTTTGTGAAATCGTGGTTTGTAGACATTGGCACCCGCGTTCGTCGGGGGCAGCAGCTCGCCACAATTTCTACCCCTGAACTCGATCAGCAGATCGCTGAGGCGCGCGCCAACCTAGGTCTGGCCCAAACCAGCTACAACCGTTTGCAAAGTGTGGAGCTGCCGGGCGCTATTTCCAAGCAGGAGCTCGATGTAAGCCAAGCCCAATATGCCGCGCAACGGGCGGGCGTGCAGCGCCTGATTGCCCAACAAGCTTTTCGCCAAGTTATTGCGCCCTTCAACGGCATTGTGACGCAACGTAACGTGGAAGTTGGCTCGCTGGTGTCGCCCACCACGGCCGAGGGCGCGCAGCTGTTCAAGATCGAGCAAACCGACACGATTCGTGCTTTCGTAGAAGTGCCGCAAAACTTCGTACCAAGCATCAAAGTTGGTATGCACACCGACGTACTGGTGCCCGAATACCCTGACCGTAAGTTTGAAGGCATCGTGTCGCGCACCGCAGGTGCTCTGAACACCTCAACTCGCACCATGCGCACGGAGGTCAAGATTCCGAACCGCGACCAGAAGCTGCTACCGGGGATGTTTGCCCAAGTTCGCTTCAAACTGATTCGCACGGCACCTAGCGTTATTATCTCGGCTAACTCGTTGGTGCCCGGCGGCACGAACCCGCAAGTGGTGGTGATTCAGGATAAGAAAGTGCACTACCAGCCCATCACACCCGGCCGCGACTTTGGTGCGCAATTGGAAGTAACTAAGGGTTTACAGGGCCACGAATTGCTAGTAATCAACCCGGCCGAAACGCTGGAGGAAGGCCAGATTGTGCAGACCAAAGTAGCCGAGGCGCCGAAAAAGCCCGAAGGCCCCGCGAAGCCTGCCGCACCCGACCGCCCCTACGACCCTGACCGTCCACGCGTGTCGTCGCCGGTGGCGGATGCCCATTAAGGAACGGCGTAGAGACACATACTTGTGTCTCGTCGTTGAACGACGCGGTGCAGAACGACTCGGGTCTGACTGACGGATGACCTAGGATTGCTGGCGAAACAACATCAGCAACGATGAAGACACAAGTATGTGTCTCTACGCCGTGCTACTAGCCTTATAGTCATAACTATCTTGTTATCAACTATCCTTATCTCCCTCTTACCTAGCTTTCACCACTTCGCAATGAAGTTTTTGGATAGTCCCCGTTCTCTCTTTCTTCGTTTGAGCTTCGGTATCGGCTGGTTGTGGCTGGCTGGTTGTGCTACTACCTCGCACTACAAAGCGCCTGATGTAGCAACGCCAACGCAGTGGCAAAACAATAGTTCTGCTCCTATTACGAACCCTGCGACCCCACCGCAGCCAGCCAGTCCAACTCCAGTACCCGCAACGCCCACCCCCCTCAACCAGGCGCCGCAAGCGCCATCCTGGTGGACGCTCTACAACGACCCCGAGCTGAACGCGCTGGAGCAGCAGGCTCTCGCCAACAACTTCAACGCCCGGGCCGCCGTGTCGCGGGTGGAGGAAGCTCGGGCCACGGTGCGCAATGCCACCTCTTACCGCACGCCGGAAGTGACGCTGAACCCATCGGTGTATAAGAGCCACTTGTCGGCCTTGCGACCGGTGCAGTTTCCAAATGCCACTGTGATTGGCATCAGCCAACAGCAGTTTTACATTCCCATCAATGTGAATTACGAGGTGGACGTATGGGGCCGAATTCGCAGCAACGTGCGCGCCGCCGAAACGGACCAGCAAGCAGCAGAAGCCGACGTGCGCGTCGTGCAGCTCACGCTCACCACCGATGCGGCCAGCTACTACTTCACCATCCGCGGCCTCGACGCCGACCTAGGGGTGCTCGACAGTACCCGCCAAGCACGGGTGCAGAACCTACAGCTCGTGCAGTCCCGCTTCAAAGCCGGCGTAGACAACGAAATCGGCGTGCGCCGCGCTGAAACCGAGCTAGCCAACGTGGATGCTAGCCGCATAGAAGTGCAGCGCCAACGCGCTGGCTACGTGGCCGCCTTAGCTACAGTATGCGGTCAGCCGGCCAGCAGCTTCACCGTAGCACCGCGCCCCACGGTGCTAGTAGCACCCACCGTGCCTACCAACGTACCAACTACCCTCCTAGCCCGCCGGCCCGACTTGCAGCGTGCCGAGCGTCAGCTAGCCGCCGCCGATGCCCGCATTGATGCGGCCCGGCTAGCCCGCCGCCCCACCGTGCTCCTCAACGGTTACATTGGCCCGCAGAGCGCCCAGTTCAGCGAAATAGCGCGGCTCAATGAGAGTTACACCTACTACCTAGGGGGCACACTTGGTATTCCAATTTTCAATGGCGGGCGGCTGCGCTCCAACCAGCAGTTGGCGGAAGCGCGCTTCAACACGGCTACGGCTAGCTACCAGCAGTCGGCGCTTACAGCGTTCCAAGAAGTAGAAACCGCCCTAGCCGACGTGCAGCAAAGCGCCGCCCAGCTCGAAGCCCAGCAGCGTGCGTTGCGTTCGGCGCGCCTCGCTGGCTTACTCACCCGCGAACGGTACAACCGTGGCCTCACCAACTATTTCGAGGTAGTAGATGCCGACCGCCAAACCTTGGAAGCGGCCCGCTTGGTGGTACAAACCCAGGCCGATCAGCTCCGCTACTCGGTGAACTTGGTCAAAGCCCTCGGCGGCGGCTGGGAATAGATTTACATTTGTAAAAACGTGCCGCGGCGCGTTCTTGCTGAACGAAATGGAATAAGTGGCGCCTTATTAGCGCTAGTGTCCATTGTTCTGGCGAGAACGCGCCGTGGCGCGTTCCTGCGTTTGTTGAAACTTCTACCTAGCTCGGCGCTTATCTTTGTAGTATTGCCCTTTCCCCTCTCATGAAACTTCTCTACAGCTACCTCCGCAACTACTGGGGCCTGTTGGCGCTGGCCTTGTTGCTGGCGGCCATCAACCAGATATTTTCCCTCCTCGACCCCTACATTCTGCGGCAAATCATTGACCGCTATGTCACGCCAACCCTAGGCAGCTCCTTGCGCCCTAGCTTTTGGCAATTTCTGGCTACTGGGGCGGGCATCCTCATTCTCAAGGCTATGGGCGTGGCTATGGTGTCGCGCATTGCCAAGAACTTTCAGGACTACTACACCAACGTCATTACCCAGCGCTTGGGCGCGCAGCTGTACTCCGATGGCTTGCGGCACTCGTTGGAGCTGCCGTATCAAGTATTCGAAGATCAGCGCTCCGGCGAAACCCTAGGTAAGCTCCAGAAGGTCCGCACCGATGTAGAGAAGTTGATTCAGAGCTTTGTCAATGTGCTATTTATCTCGCTGGTAGCCATCATCTTCGTGACGTGGTATGCCGTGAGCGTGTACTGGCCCATTGCCGTGGTGTACTTCCTGACGATTCCGTTGCTCGGCTCACTAAGCTTGGTGCTCAGCAAGCGCATCAAAGTCATTCAGAAAACCATCGTAGCCGAAACCACGGCGCTGGCGGGCTCTACGACCGAGAGTCTGCGCAATATCGAGCTAATTAAGAGCCTAGGTCTTGCACAGCAGGAAACGCTACGCTTGAACAACACCACCGACAAGATCCTGAAGCTAGAGCTGAAGAAGGTGCGCTACTTGCGCTCGTTGTCGTTCGTGCAGGGCACCTTCGTGAACCTGATGCGCAACATCATTCTGCTCATGCTGCTGTTCTTGGTGGTGCAGAAGATCATTTCGGTGGGCGAGTTCTTCTCGTTCTTCATCTACTCCTTCGCCATTTTTGGGCCGCTCCAGGAGATGGGTACCATCATCAACGTGTACCGCGAAACGGAAGCTTCTCTGGCAAACTACCAGCAGATCCTCGATACGCCGAAGGAAGTAAAACCTACGCAGCCGCAGCACATTGATAAGATTCAGACCCTAGCTTTCGAGCAGGTTCGCTTCCAGCACCTTTCTGCTAGCATCCCCGCTTTGGCGGGCATCACCTTCACCACCAAACTCGGCGAAACGATTGCCTTCGTAGGCCCATCCGGCTCAGGCAAAACGACGTTGGTGAAGCTACTAGTCGGCCTCTATCCGCCCGCCAGCGGCCAGATTTTGTACAATGACATCCCCGGCGCCCAGCTCGACCTAGATGCTTTGCGGGAACAGATCGGCTTTGTGACCCAGGATACGCAGCTCTTCGCTGGTACTATCCGCGAGAATCTCCGCTTTGTAGCACCGCAAGCCACCGACGAAGAATGCCTTCGCGCCCTGCACCAAGCTGCTGCTGATACCCTCTTGGCGCGTGCGCCCCTAGGTCTTGACACCATCATTGGCGAAGGCGGCGTGAAAGTATCGGGCGGTGAAAAGCAGCGCCTGAGCATTGCCCGTGCCTTGTTGCGCAAGCCTACCCTGCTCGTGTTCGACGAAGCTACGTCGGCCCTCGACTCGCTCACGGAAGAGGAAATCGGGCGGACGGTGCGCGACTTGTCCGGCTCGCGCCAGCACATTACCATCCTCATCGCCCACCGCCTGAGTACCATTCTCCACGCCGACCGCATCTTCGTGCTGGAGCGTGGGCACATCGCTGAGCAAGGCCGCCACGAGGAATTGCTGGAGCAGAAAGGCCTCTATTATGCCATGTGGCGCCAGCAGATTGGTGAGCGGCCCGCGGCGGCCGTTGCGCCTCAGCTGGTATAGTACACTTTGTAGCGCGAAGCCTGCGCTTTGCGTGTCGTTAGACGACTTACGTTAGAATACTTGCTAACCTTAATCGTTCAACGACACGCGAAACGCAGGCTTCGCGCTACATGCATTTTCTGCTTACGCTTGCGTACCTAGCTTGTACTTGGCGCGGGCACGACGTATCAGCAGCAAGGCAGCTAATAACAAAAGCAGGATAATTTCGCTCGGCTCGGTCATGCGCTGGGTGTCCTCGCCTAGGTCCAAGGAGTCGTTGCCAGCTAATACTTGCTCCTGTTTGCGGCGCAGAACGGCTCGTTGCGCTTCGTTTTCAACCACTAAATAGGATGTGAGCGGAGTCAAGATACCTGCCTGGAAGCTGCCCCGCACGCCGCGGTTAAACTCTGGCGCGCTCGTTTCGGGGTGCAGTACTTGCGCCAGCCAGTGCCCATGTAGCAATAGCGCACTCTCCCAGCCTCCGGGTACTAGGTTCTCTTCTGCCAGGTTCACCCGTGCCGAGCGTAACACAAGGCTAGCTTGTTCGTCTTCGGGCAAATAGGCTTTGGGATGTTGAGCATTCGGCCAAGCCCGCACGCGAGCGACTGACGAAAGCACTTGGCCCGTGGTAAATGCCACTTGCCACGGCTTATGCCGAAGTGAGTGCGCCTCCAAGGTACCATCCAGCCCGAGCACGTAAAACAAGTCACTTTCCGGGTAAGCCGCGGCATAATCGGAGAAGTCGGTATCTAATACGGCCTGATGCAAGCTGTCTGTCACGACCACAATAACTGGGTAGGTAGGCTGGGGCTTGGTAGCTGCGTCTGCAAGGATGCGCTGCAACGCTCCTGCCAGATAAAAACCACCTGTGTTAGCATGCCTGTTTAACTCTTGCTGCCAGACTTTGCTGGCGCCTAACGGCGTGACATAGGTATCAACCAAGCTGAACTGCGCTTGCGCCGGATCTAGGTTATACTCCTTGCATAAGGCCTGTATGCGGGCGGCGTAGTGCCCTTTGCGTCCCGCTTGCCGCGCCGACGCATCAAGGATGAAATGATAGACCGGCTTCCGGGTGACGAGCGGCAGCTTCGCTTTGTCTTGTGCACTCACGTACACTACTTCTGGCTGTTGACGTGTAGCTACGGGTATCGGTTGCAGATTTTGGGCTGCATGGCCTAGGGTTACTCGTCGCCCGGCTATTTGCAAGGTCACAGGCTCTTTGTGCAGGAACTGAATTCCCGTCCGGCGAGCTTCAGGCGCGGCAAATGGGAAGATGCGCAACATCACCTGATTAGCGCCGGTGTAGTACAGAATGCCAGGGTCCTTATTCTCATTTCTGATTTGTGAGAAAACCCACATGGCCGCCTTCTTCTCAGCTAACAATCCCCTGACGCGCTGCTGCCCTACATATAGGTAGTAATCGCTCACCCAGCAGCCGACAGGCAGCGACATCGTTGTGGCAAATTCAGCTTGCGAAGAACCATCTGCGGGGTTTTTAATTTCCAGATTTACCCAACTCACCCAAGCTCCTTGCTGGGCATCATACGTGCTACGGCTGTTTAGGCTAGTAATAGTCGGAGTTGGCACATCAACCCCAGACTGCTCAACCACCACCTCGTTTTTGGGAAGCTTCCCAAAGAACACCTGCTCTATGCGCGCTATCTTCTCGTTCGAGAGCGTCAGATTATCCAGCACCAACCAATTGAAATACGTCGATAAATACGGCAGATACGCGCCAGACAATGAGTTATTTCTACTGTCTTTATGGTGCCGCACTGCATCAAGCGTAATGGCTAAGGCAGTTGTATCGACCTCGTAATGGCGTGTGTAATCAGGATGATAGAGGTAGGCTAGGGTTTGGTGTAGCGTTTGGCGCTGATGCCAGTACGAAAAGGTGATGACAGCAGGCAGCACCACGCTTCCTACCAGCAGACATGCTACCAGTAAGCCGCGAGTGAAATGCTGCCGCAGAAATGCGTAGTCATTGGTCAACTCCCATAGCTGCACCAGTAGTAGTAACAAAGGCGTGAGCATGAGAAACCCCGTCCCGATAGCCAGTACCGCCAGCACCGACACGGGCAAAAACGGCAGGAATACCAGAAAGAAATACAGCGTGTACGACAGCATGATGCTACGACCTAGGTAGAGCAACAGGTGTAGCTTAGCAGACGCAGGCGCAGGCAGGCACAGCAAGATGCCATTGAGCAAGGCTAGGCCATAAAACCAAAGACTCGTGAAGTTGCCGAAGATGCCACTCTCAAAAGAAAGCTTCGGAGAAAACAGGAGGCCATTGTTGACCGCTAATCCCAATAATGGAAATACCAGCCCTAGCAGCACCTTCCAGACTAGTTGATAGTTTGTCCAGATGCCGGCCTTTTGTGCGCCGAGGATGTATACGCCGCGAGCCAGCAAAAACAAGAACACCACGGTACCGGCAATCAGCGCCACGACGAGCACATGCTCACCAAACTTACCCTCTACCCCTCGCCACAGCGGCACTATCACCAGGAAAATCAGATACCACGTAACCGGCACTGCCACCGCCCCGGCAAAGTTGTAGCCAGCTTTGTGCAGCTTGTTTTCGGGAGTAAACCAAACAATCAGCGTAAGGACCGCTTGGGCTAGGGTCGGCATCAAAAACGTGAGTGGATACAGGAACACATCATCGGAGAGCATCCAGCGCGGAATCGTCCACGGGAACAGTTCGCGAGTGTTATCCATGTAGAGGTACAGGAAGCCGATGTACGCCACGAGTACGCCTATCCCATGCGCAACGGGCAAGGCTTTTCGCTTCTGAATGCACCACGCCGCATAGCTAGCATGAAGCACCGCAAGCAAGATTAACGTGCCCCCAAAGACTTTCCAGCGCAATACACTCTCGGGCTCGAGCAGGCTTTTTATCAATTCATACTGCCCGAAGAGTAGGCCTATGAGCACTACTATCGGCAGAATAGTAATTCCGAATACCCATTTAGGATTAAGCAGCGTGCGCATGACGAGCTTGGAAATAAGAACAACTAGAGATAAAACCCAGATAAATCAGGACCAGAAAAAACAGGTACAAAAGCGCACCTTCCGCTTGATGCAGCCACGAAAACTGCTGAATGGCCGGAGGCAGTAAGCCGCGCAGGAAAACAGCCGTTAGAATGCGAGACGTATTGACTAACAGCGTCAGCACGTAGCTCACAAAAGGCATGAGCACGAGCATAGGCATAAGCAGACGCGGGTACAGGCGCTGCTGCACGGCTGTCGCGCTGAGTAGCAGCCAGCACAACAACCAGAAATTGTAGCCGGAGCAGGATTTATCGATGCTGATGTGCAGATCCGGGTGCATGAACCCAGCAGCGGCATCGAATACCGATGCGGAGCCTAGCGCTATTTCTACCAGATAATTAGTTGGGGCTAGCAGGATGAGTAAGTCCGTGCTGGTCGTGTGGACGTAGACGGCTTTGAGCAGGGCAAAGCCGATAGCTAAGCCAACGTAGTAAGGCCAAAGAGGGCGCTGTTTCATTCTAAAGACGATGGTGAATAGCTAGGCTCAACGGCAGCAAATGTATTGTAAAGTACTTTGTATTTCAAAGTTTATGGAAATACTTTTCCATATATTATAAAGTTGGCTTCAAGTAACTATCACATAGTACCTCCTACTAGCTCTCCTCTAATCGAGAGAGGCATAAAGCCAAATTTGCTGCTCACAATTCAGGCACTAAAACATGCCTATCTTACGTTATATGACTACAGGGCCAAAGTGGCAGAACGCTTGCGCTCGGCAAGATTTTTGTCTTCTTATAGTCCACATAATCCAGGAAACATTCATGAAAACCAACCGCATCTTCCGCCACTGCGCAGGCTTGTTGCTTGCCGGCTGGCTTTTCTTGACGGGTACTTCGGCTGTGGCGCAAACCACGACCGGTACCCGCGACATCTTGCGTGAAATCACGGATGTGGTCGGCCTCAAGCCCCGCTTTGAACTGCGGGCCACTACTGACGTGCAAAATGCGGCAGCTGTCGTGTACGACGGCAAGCGCTACTTACTCTATAACCCTCAGTTTGTGGCAGCCGTGAACCGCGCCGGCCACACCGACTGGGCGGGCATCAGCATCTTGGCGCACGAGATGGGCCACCACCTCAACGGCCACACCTTAAGCAGCGGCGGCAGCAACCCCAGCGACGAGCTGGAAGCCGATGAGTTCTCGGGGTTTGTGCTGCGCAAAATGGGAGCTAGCCTAGCGCAAGCGCAATCAGCTATGGCGATTGTATCGGATGAGGAAGCCTCACCTACGCACCCCGGCCGGGCACCGCGCCTAAAAGCCATCGGTGATGGCTGGAAGCGAGCTAGCGACCAGATTACAGCTAGCACGCGTGTGGCTGCACCTTCGGCCCAACCAGCGGTGGTTGCTAGCCGTCCGGCGCCTACTCCCGTTCAGCAAACGTCGGCTAGCCCGATGAGCGTGGTCGGTCAAATTACATTCCACGACAGTCCGGACGAATTGTACTATCTCACTAACAAGCTGAGTGTGGTGCGGTTACGCCAAGACTCACGCACTGTCCAAGTAGTAGGCAAGTTGACGCGCTCCAATAGTAACTCCTTCCCTTATATTCTGATCGACGGCCAGGAGCGTCGGCTGTATGTGAGTGCTGAAGGTGGCGTGTATAACAACCGCGGGGAAGAAGTAGGACAGGTATCTGATCCTTCCTAGCCAACTCACCTCAAAAGATAAAAGCCGGCTTTCTCGTCTGAGGAAGCCGGCTTTTTTGCGTCTACTAGTCTCGTTGAGGGTGGGCTTTTACAACTAAACCATAGCAACCCAAAATCTTATTATCGATCTTATTTTTAATTGGCTTTTAATAAGGTACTTTACCCGCCATTATCAACCCCAGCACTTTATTATTGACCACAACCTCTACCCTATGAGAAAACTTGCTACAGTGTTCATGTTAACGCTGTTCTCTAGTCCGCTGCTGGCACAAACCGGCGGCGCGGCCAAAGGAGATAATCCTTTGCTACAACGCAGCAAGGTGACGGCAGCAGCGCCGGACCTTATTCTAAAACGCCCCGACCCGAACTCACGCATCAGCGGCTCTCTGCAGCAGCTGTACGCTCAATGGCAGAACGCAGGTGCCTCGCGCGGGGCGGCTACCTCGATGCAGACTGCTTTTTCGCAGTTGAACATCAATGATGATGAGCAATCGGTGATGGTACGCATCACGGCGCAAGATGTAGCGGCGCTTCGTCCGCTGCTGGCTGCGCGCGGATTCAAAGTAATTTCTGACCAAAGCAAGCTGCATTTTATCGAAGGTCTGCTGCCGTTAAGTCAGCTTGCTCCTGGCAAAGCAGGCGTTAGTGCCTTAGCCACAAATGGCTTGTTGGGGATTAAGTCGGTGAGCCGCCCCATGAACAACGTAGGCCGCATCCAGAACCAGGCGGACTATATCTTGGAATCCAACCGCGTACGCGCCGCCTTACCGACGGGCTATGATGGCACGGGGCAGCGCATCGGGGTGATGAGCGACTCATACAACGCCCTAGGTGGCGCGCCCGGTGGCGTTGCCTCCGGCGACCTGCCCGCCAACGTACAAGTACTACAGGACTATGCCGCTGGCGCCGACGAAGGCCGTGGCATGCTGGAACTGGTGCACGACGTTGCACCCGGCGCAGGCCTGGCGTTCAGCAGCGTTTTCATCAGCGAAGCGAACTTCGCTGATCAGATTCGCCGCCTAGCTAGCCCCAGCGTTGGCAACTGCAAAGTGCTGGTCGATGACGTTTCCTACCTCGAGGAACCCATGTTCCAGGACGGCATCATTGCCCAGGCGGTGGAAGAGGTATCCGCACAGGGCGCTGTGTATTTCTCTTCGGCAGCCAACAATGCAGATTACTCTTCGGAGTATACGAATCCGGTTTTCACGGCGGCCGGTTACCTGAACTTTAATCCAACGGGCACGGCCGATATCCGGCAGCGCTTCACCATTCCCGCTGGTGCAAGATTCCCGCTGGTTTTGCAGTGGAGCGACCCGTTTTATACCACGAATGGCGTCAAGACGGACCTTGACTACTTCTTGATCAACGCGGCTGGTGACACTGTGGCGCGCGCCAATGACTCAAACATCGCCAACCAGGTCCCTTCCGAGTACACCAGCTACACGAACTCGACGAGCAGCACGGCCTTTGATCTGGTAATCCGTCGTCGGCCCGGTACAGCTGACCCGACCCGCGTCAAATATGTCATCTTCAATAACGGCGGTTCAGCGGCTCCAACTGAGTATTGGACGCGCAGCAGCACTATTTACGGCCACACGGCGGCCCTCAGTGCTGGCTCTACGGGCGCTTTGTCGTCGGGAAACCGCCTCACGCCTGAGCCCTTCACCTCGAAAGGCTCTCCTACCATCCTGTTCAGTCCGACCGGCACCCCACTGGCTACGCCAGTAACCCGCCCCAAACCTGACTTGGCCGCTACTGATGGCAGCAGTAACACCTTCTTCGGCTCGCTCACTCCCGATCCGAAAGATGGTTACTTGTTCTTCGGCACCTCAGCCGCTGCGCCCAATGCCGCTGCTGTGGCGGCTTTGCTCCGGCAGGCCAGACCTAGCCTCACCCCGGCCCAGGTTATCGCGCAGTTGAAAGCCACGGCCCAGGACGTAAACACGCCCGGCTTTGATGAGCTAACGGGGGCGGGTCTGATCAATGCCTACCGCGCCATTTTCGGCAACCCGGTGGCCGCCGCGGCGCCTTTCCTGGAGACGTTTGACAACCTAGGTCTCGGCCAAGCTTGGGAGCTAACCGACCGGGTGGCTGCCCGCACACTGGTACGCTCCGACTTCAATCCGTCGTCGGCACCTGGCCAACTCGTGCTCGACAACGTATTCCCCTACTATGGCACCCTTAACGGTCTCCCAACCGGGGTTGGCACGAACGAGGCCACGCTGCACCTGAACCTAGCTTCGGCCCCGGCTGGTGGCTTTGTGCTAACCTTCCGTCAGAAGAAGTTCGCTGGTGAGACCGACGAGCAGATGCCCGCTACTTTCTCTGGCACCAGTGCCACCGACGGGGTAGCCATAAGCGTGGACGGCACCAACTGGTTCCGCTTGGTCGACCTGACCGGTACGGCTGCTACTACCAATTACCAAACGGTGAGTGTGAACCTGACCCAAGCGGCGCAAGCGGCTGGGCTGACGCTCGCGGCCGACACGCGCATACGCTTCCAGCGCTACGGCCGTGGTCAAGTTGACTCGTATGCTTCTACTCGCCTTGGCGGGCGGGCCTTTGACGACATTCTGGTGAGTGGCCCCACGGCTACAGCTGCACCTGTGCCGTTGTTTACTGCTTCGGTTACAACTACTGAAGTTTGCCCCGGCACGACAGTACAATTCCAAAACACGTCTTTGTTCGATGCTACTAGCTTCCGCTGGACGTTCCCTGGCGGCACGCCTTCTAGCAGCACCTTGCCAAACCCAACGGTGACGTACCCAACTGCTGGTTCGTATGCCGTGACGTTGCAAGCAACCAATGCCAATGGCACGGCCACGCGCACGGTACAAGGCGTAGTCAACATCTCAGCCGCACGACCATCAGCGGACTTCACGTTCCGCCAGACGCCGATCTGCCCTGGTGGCTCCATTAAGTTCACCAGCGCTCCTACTGCGTGTACCCAGACGTATATGTGGAGCTTCCCTGGCGGTACTCCCTCCAGCAGCACGGTGCCTAACCCCACAGTAACGTTTGTCGCTGCGGGCACCTATACAGTGTCGCTCACGACCACTAACGCCAACGGCTCTACTACCCAAACGGCCACGGTGCGCGTGCAGGCTCCTGCGCCGGTGCCATTTGCGGAGACCTTCTCTTCAGGCATACCTAGTGCTTGGACGGTGCTTAACCCTGACAATGGCTTAACATGGTCCTCCGCTACCAACGTCGTGCGTAAGGACGGCACCCGTGGTGGCGCCGTGTTCATGCCTTTTTACGATTACGCCACTACCGGCCGGAAAGACTCGCTGCAAACGCCCGTGCTGAACCTCAGCACGCAGGCTCGCGCCGGCTTGCACTTCGACCTTGCTTATGCGCCTGTCGACAACACGTACAACGACTCGCTGTCGGTGGATGTGTACGCAGCCTGCACGACCACGCGCCTAGGTCGGGTATACATCAAGTCGGTACGCACAGGCCTCGCCACTACGGCGGCCCAAACAACCAAGTTTGTACCGAGTGCTACTACCCAGTGGCGCCAGGAAAATGCCGACTTGTCGCCCTTCGCTAACCAGCCTATTTACCTGCGCTTCGTTGCTTACAACCAGTATGGCAACGATTTGTACCTAAGCAATGTGCGCGTCGACAACATCGTACTGGCAACGGGCAAAGCAGTGGCTGAGTCTTCAGCCTTGCAAGTGTACCCGAACCCCGTACGCGGAGGCGCCCAGTTGACTTTGCAGCTGCCAGCCGTTAAAGGTGCTGCTAGCGTGCAACTAGTGGATGGCCTAGGTCGTCGGATTTGGCAAGCACAAGTGGAGCTGAACAGCGCTGCTGCCACTACGTACACGCTCAATACAGCACAATCAGCTGGTGTGTACATGCTGCTGTGCCGCACCGCCGACGGCAAGCTTTTCTCCCGCCGCGTGGTGGTGGAATAAGCTGTATTACTGTACAATAGACTAAGCAGAGGGCGACCCAAATGGGTCGCCCTCTTTTTTATGCTTAATTGGAATCATCGATGAAAAGCAGGCGCTAATCGGTAACTAATCCGTGGTGGAAGAATAAACCAGGAAAATATGACTTTACTTGTCTAATTGTGCTTTTCATAGCGTATTTTTCCTGCTGCTAATTCTTCTCTAACCATCATCTTATTTATGCAGAAACTTGCTACGGCATTGCTTCTGACGCTGCTTTCTCGGCCGTTATTCGCTCAGTCAGATAATCCTATTAAAGGAAATTTTTCACCTCGTCATCAAACCAAGCAGGTGGCCGTTACGCCGCCGACTGTTAAAGCGCAGATTGACCCTGGCTCACGTATTGGCGGCAATTTGCAGCAGCTCTATCAAGAATGGCAAGGGGCAGGAGTTGCCCGCGGAGGCACTGCGGTACAGCTGCAAAGCACCTTTCCGGACCTGGTTGTCAGTAATGAAAAGCAGACGGTATTAGTACGAATCACAGCCAAGGACGTGGCGGCGTTGCGGCCTTCGCTTGTGGCCCGTGGCTTTGTGGTTACGTCGGACCAAAGTAAGTTGCACTTTATCGAAGGCTTGCTGCCACTCAGCCAGTTGGCACCGGGCACAGCAGGTATTAGTAGCCTCGCTTCGCAAGGCATGCTAGGAGTGCGCCCAATAGCACGGCCCCAGAACCACGCGGGCAAGGTGCAGAACCAAGCGGATTTTGTGCTCGAAGCTAGCCGCGTCCGCAATGCCTCTCCCACCGGCTACGATGGCACGGGCGTGCGCATTGGCGTGATGAGTGACTCATATAACTCGCTGGGTACGGCCGCGGCCGGCGTGGCTGCTGGCGAGCTGCCGGCCAGCGTGCAGGTGCTGCAAGACGCCACCGGCGCCACCGACGAAGGCCGTGCTATGCTGGAACTGGTGCACGATATTGCCCCCGGCGCGGGCCTAGCTTTCAGTAGCGTATACTTTGGCGAAGCCGATTTCGCCGAACAGATACGGCGCCTCGCCGACCCTAGCATTGGCAATTGCAAGATCTTGGTGGACGATGTGAGCTACTTCGAGGAGCCCATGTTCCAAGACGGCGTTATTGCGCAGGCAGTAGAAGAAGTAACAACTCAACGCGGCGTGGCTTATTTCTCCTCGGCTGGCAACAGTGGCAGCAACTCCTCCGAGTACACAACGCCCGCGTTTGTAGCGGCCACGCCAACGAGCACCGGCGTGTTGAACTTCAACCCAACCGGCGCCGTCGATACCTTGCAGCGCTTCAACATTCCGGCGGGCCAGACGTTCACGATGGTCTTGCAGTGGAGCGACCCGTTCTACACTACGAATGGGGTGAAGACCGACCTCGACATGTATTTGAAGCGCGCCGACGGCATCGTTATAGCCAGCAGCGTTGATAATAATATCGGCAATCAAACTCCTTCCGAGCTACTCTCCTACACTAATTCGGGTACTGCTACCACTTTCGACCTCGTCATTCGGCGGCGCGGGAACACCGCTGACCCTGCCCGATTGAAGTACCTCAGCTTCAGCGACCATATCGCGACGGAGTACTGGACGAGCAGCGGCACCATCGTGGGGCACCACGCGGCCCTAAACTCGATGGCTGTAGCGGCGACCCCTTCTTACGATCGTCTGGTACCCGAGTCATATACTTCGAAAGGCTCTCCCACCATTCTCTTTGATGCCTTAGGTAACCCCGTTGCGGCTACCACACGCCCCAAGCCTGACTTCACATCGGTCGATTTTGTCAGCACTTCGTTCTTTTACACGGCTACGCCCGATCCGAAGGATGGCTACTATTTCGCTGGCACCTCGGCGGCGGCTCCGAATGCTGCTGCGGTAGCCGCATTACTCTGGCAAGCTAGGCCGAGCTACACCCCAGCCCAACTCACCGCCCAACTGAAAGCCACCGCGCAGGATATCAGTACGGCGGGTGTTGATGATTTAACGGGCGCTGGTCTGATCAACGCCTACCGCGCCATTTATGGCAATCCGGTGGCGGCAACGCCTACGCTGCTAGAGTCCTTCGATGGCCTAGGTTTATCGCCGGCCTGGGAAATAGGCGGCAGCGGTGCTGCCCGCACGTTGGTCCGCTCCGACTACAATCCGGCGTCGGCGCCCGGCCAGCTTGTGCTCGACAACATATTCCCATACTACTCGGTTGGCCGGGGTACCAACGAGGCCACGCTGCACCTAAATCTATCTTCTGCCACAACAGGTGGTTGGGTATTTACCTTCCGCCAGAAGAAGTTTGCGGGGGAAACCGATGAGCAAATGCCGCCTACCTTCACCGGCACTAGCGCTACTGATGGCGTAGCTATCAGCGTAGATGGTAACACTTGGTACCGCTTAGTGGACCTGACCGGCACGGCTGCTACCACCGCTTATCAGACCGTGAGTGTGAACCTGACCCAGTTTGCCCAGGCCCAAGGCCTAACGCTCACGGCCGACACGCGCATCCGCTTCCAGCGCTACGGCCGTGGCCAAGTCGATTCGTACGCTTCTACTCGCTTGGGTGGCCGCGCCTTCGACGATATCAATGTAACGGGCCCCACGGCTACCCTAGCCCCGGTACCACTATTTACCAGTTCGGTCAGCGCTGACCTCATTTGCCCCGGCACAGCGGTGCAGTTTCAGGATGCCTCTCTATATGGCGCCACCAGCTACTTGTGGACATTCCCCGGTGGCACGCCTTCCAGCAGCACCATCTCGAACCCTGTCGTGACCTATGCTACGCCGGGCACCTACGCCGTGACGCTGCAGGTGACGAATGCCAACGGCACAGCTACGCGCACGGTATCGAATGTAATTAATGTAACGACCGCGCCGCCGACAGCTAGCTTTACCTTCCGGCAGCGCCCCATCTGCCCGGGCAGCTCTATTACCTTCACCAACACGTCGACGCTGTGCCCGGTGAGCTACCAGTGGAGCTTTCAAGGGGGTAGCCCTTCCAGCAGCACAGCTCCTAGCCCTACCGTGACCTATGCCACGGCTGGCACGTATACGGTGACGCTCACAGCCACCAACGTCAACGGCTCTACCACCCAAACTGCTACAGTACGGGTACAGGCGACACCGCTGCCCTATGCGGAGAACTTTGCTACAGGCATACCTAGCGCCTGGACGGTCCTCAATCCTGATAAAAACCTTACTTGGACGACGGCCAATAACATTACGCTCAAAGATGGCAGCAAGAGTATAGCCACCCGGATGCCTTTCGGCCCTTATGCCAATGTGGGTCAGCGTGACTCCTTACAGACGCCCTTTATTGATTTGCGCGGCCAGCCACAAGCATCTCTGCACTTCGACGTTGCCTACGCCGGCGTCGGCGACAATGATTACAACGACTCACTGTCGGTGGATGTGTACGCAGCCTGCACTAACACTCGCCTCGGACGAGCCTACTTGAAATCGTGGCTGACGGGCTTGAGCACTACCACGCCACTGCCCACTACCTTGTTCGTGCCTACTGCAGCCAGCCAGTGGCGACAGGAGGACGTAAACCTCTCGGCCTACGCTAATCAGCTGGTGTATCTGCGCTTCGTTGCTTTCAACCAATTTGGCAATGATCTGTACCTGAGCAACGTACGAGTAGACAATATTGTACTGGCTACCAAGTCGGCCGTGGCAGAGTCGACGGCACTGCAGGTGTACCCCAACCCCGTACAAGGTGGCGCCACCTTAACGCTGCAGCTCCCGGCCGTAAAAGGCACTGCCACCGTGCAGTTGATGGATGCCGTAGGTCGCAATTGCTGGCAGGGACAAGTGGAGCTGAATAGCACGAGGTCCACCAACTATACCCTAACGAGCGTGCGCTCAGCCGGCATCTATGTACTGCTCTGCCGCACTGCCGACGGACAACTCTTCTCCCGACGCGTGGTCGTACAATAAGCTTTATTTTGCCTTCTAAAAAAGCCGGTTTCTCAACCAGAGAGGCCGGCTTTTTGTTGAGGTAGCTCCTTACTTTCGCTCCCCGTTTAACTCACCTAGCTTCTCCCCGGCTTAGCAATGCCTTACCCCTTTCTTCTCGTCGACGCCTTTACCCAAACGGCCCTAGGTGGCAATCCGTGCGCAGTGGTACTCGACGCCGACGACCTGACGCCTGAGATGATGCAGCACCTAGCCCGCGAGTTCAACCAATCGGAAACGGCCTTTGTGCGGCGCTCGGAAGTGGCCGAATTTGGTGTGCGCTACTTCACACCCGCCGAGGAAATTCCGCTGGCGGGGCATCCTACCATTGCAACCGTATCGGCGCTGGTCCACACCGGCCGCTTGCCACTCACCGGCGCCCGCACGATGCTGCAGTTGGAACTGCTAGATGGTCCGATTCGAGTTGAGGTACGTGCGGCCGCAGCCGGGCAGCCGCAGCAAATCCGCATGACCCAGCGCCGTCCGGTGTTTGGTGCAGTGCACGATCCGGCTGTGGTAATGCCCTTGTTCGGCCTCACACCCAACGACGTGCTGCCTGGCGCCGTTATCCAAACCGTGAGCACCGGCACCCCTCAGCTCATGATCCTGCTGCGCGACCACGATGCCCTACGACGCGCCCACGTTGCCGATACCGCCGGCCTAGGTAGCTACCGCGCCAGCAGCGACTTTTTCAGTCCGCACCTATTCTGTCTGGGCGGTGCTACTTCTGCGGGCCAAACATTTGCCCGGCACTTCGGCACACCGCCAGATATCTCAGAAGACCCTGTTACAGGGTCGGCGACGGGCGGCATGGCAGCCTACCTGTGGCACTACGATTATTTAGAACATTCGCAGTTTGTGGCGGAGCAAGGACACTGGATGGGCCGCCCAGGTTCGGTGCAAGTAATCATTGCAGGTCCACGGGACAACATTGGAGCAGTACAAATCGGTGGGCCGGCCGTAGTGGTCATGGAAGGAACACTGAAGCTATAGTGCGGAGCTTGCTTGTTTACGTCGTTGAACGACTCGTGCCTGCACGAGCTAGATGCACGACGGTCATCCCGGAAGCTTATTCTCACGGCAACCGGTCGGACGCCTAGGGCGTCGGACCGGCAGGCGCGAGTCGGGCGGCGCTAACTTCGTGCTTGCGTTACATGAGCTAGGCAACTTCGGGCGCCGGAATGCTGTTACCAAAGACAACCTCTTGTCGCAGTATTTCCACCTAGCTTCCGCCCCTTGCCCGAATTACCCGAAGTTGAAACTTACCGTCGCTTTCTCGACGAACTCATCCTGCTCCAGCCTATTACCGCTGTGGAAGTACGCGACGCCCACGTGCTAGCCGTCGACGAAGACCTGCTACGGCAACGCTTGGTCGGCCAACATGTTACGGCCACTCGTCGGCTTGGCAAGAACTGCTTTCTGGAGCTTTCCGACGGCACAGCCCTGGCCCTACACTTCGGTATGACTGGCGACGTAGGCGCCTACCGTGACGACCACGATGCCCCGCGTTTCACCCGCGTGGCCCTGCACCTCGCCGACGGACTACGCATTGCCTTCATCGATCCGCGCAAGTTCGGCCGTATCCGCCTAGCCGACAGCGTAGATCAGTATCAGAAAGCCAAAAAGCTAGGTCCCGACGCACTTGATGTGACGACGGCACACTTGCAGAAAGTGCTGGGTGCGAAGAAGCAGCTCATTAAGCCGCTGCTGCTCGACCAAGGTATCACTGCTGGCCTGGGCAACTGGATTGTGGACGAGGTGCTGTTCCAAGCCAAAATTCACCCCGAACGCCGCGCCAACACCCTGACTGATCAGGAGTTTGAAGATCTACGCGGAGCCATTCAGCTTGTGCTCACCACTGCCATTCGGCACGAAGCCACCTACCGGCACTTCCCCGCGTCCTTCCTCATCCACGCCCGCGAGTGGGACACTTCCGCCACGCCCGGCACCGACCAGCATAAGTATTGTCCGCGTCACCCCAAGGTCGAGATTGAGAAGAAGTACGTGGGCGGCCGGGCTACTTATTTCTGCCCCGTCTGCCAGCCAGTACCGGCGGAAGAAGCTAGCTAGCTTCTCGTTCAACGAAAGTGCTATCCCCAACCCCTGCTTAAAAACAAGATAAGCTACCAACAAAAAAGCCCGGCTATAACCGGGCTTTTTTGTTGGTAGCTAGTATCAGATATTCAGCTTAACCAGCTTCATTCCAAGCTGATTTTTCTTCTTGTAGTAATCGGCAATCATCACGTAGCCAGGCTTGGCTGGATACAGATAGGAATAATTAGCCGTGCTCGTGAAGTCGATTTTATCTACTGCGTACTTGCCATTGTCGCCAAACGCAATGTTACCAATGATGCGCTTCGTGCCTTCACCTTTCTCCTTGTCGAAGTTGATGTACACGACATTGAATTGGCTATTCGCGTCGTTACGTTGCAAGAACTGATAGTCGAAGCCACCTTGTGACTTAATCACGTGGCCAAGGATGCCGGCGCTCATGAAGCCCGTACCAGGAGGCAACGTGGCATTAGAGGGATCTTTCTGGTAAAACTTCACGCTCGAAAGCTTGGCCTGTGGGTCGAGTTCGAATACCAGCAGGTTACCAATCTTACCTTTCGATACACTAGGACCTCTGCCACCACCCAGCGCGGACAGAGCGATTCCCATACCATCGGCGACAATCTTGTACTGCTCGGCTACAATGTACAGCTTGCCATCGGCGCCCTTCACGATAGAGTGCGTGTAGTTCACGAAGTTGTCCTCCAAGCTAGCTTTTGCTTCGGCTGGCATGAGTGACATAACTTCTTTCTGCCAACCGTAGTTTTTGGCGCTCACAACTTTTCCCGCCTCGGAGAAGCGCTTGATATAGAAGCCTTGGCTTTTATTTACAAAAGGCTTGTCATCTAGCTTATAGTATTCTCCGACCGCTACAAACTCGCGCTTCTCGGGGTCGAACGTAAAGGAGCTCAGCGACAGTTGCTCGGTCTTGCTAGTTTCCACGGGCAAGTCCATTACTTTCTTTCCGGTAGTAGCATCGATGGCCACCATGGAGGACGTTACCTGCTTCGACATCATGCCATCCCGGCGGACCATCATACCGAGGATGTACTTGTCGGTGGCTTCGGTGAGGCTAACCATTTCGTACTGCTTCGACTTCTCGTCGGAAGCTAGCCGCCACTTTATCTTGAGGTTATCATCGTACATCACCAAGGCATATCCTTTCATCATGCCGGAGAAACTGTTGCGCACGAAGCCGTGGCCCGGCACCGCGAACAGACTCATTGTACCTTGAAAGTTATCCGTCTCGCCGTTCTGCTTTAGCTGGTTTTGGATAATCATCTTGTCGACTTTCGACAAATCCTCAATCACTTTGGTACCTAGCTTTTTCAGACTGGTGTCGTACGTTTCAATTTCGAGCGTCTCGTCTTTGAAATTGCAGAAGTAGAAGGCGAAAGCGGAGCCGTTGAAGCTATTTTTCAGCAGGGCAAACCGGTTAGCTGGCTTCTGAATCGTAACGCTTAATACTTTGCCTAGATCCTGGTCGTAGAAGTCGAGCAAATAATTATCGTTTTTCCGGTCGGCCTTATCGCCGTGGCCAAACATCATGTAGCCTTTTACCTCGTTACCGCTATAAATAGGCGACAGCGCCGAACGAGACATCTGCTCAATACCGTTCAGCGTACTGGTTTGCGCGAAACCAGCTGCCGCCGACAACGCGAAGATGGCGGCGAGAGCCGCACGTTTAGTAAACAACATTAAATAACTAGGTAAAAAGTTGGTGATAAGATTCTTATGAGAGAAGTGAAATAATGTGTGCTTTAGCGAGACGAAGTAGTTGTCTTTAGAGAAGAGGTAGAGAATAGTAGCTTCTCGAATTTCCCTCCGGCATACTGCTTTTGATATTGCGCTTTCAAAACCGATGTTGTCTCGGCGGTTAGGGCTCGGGCGGCGTAGCAAGCCGCCAAATCGTATTCATTGCTGGGAGCAGCGGCTTCCAGACCCGTCGTTTGCACGAAACAGGAGCTCAGACCTTTGAAATCATCAAAATGAAGGTCGTGCAGCACTCGCAGCAACTCATTGAAGCTAGCGGGATTCTGCTGCGAGATGTTCGCTACCACTTCGTAGTAGGTATGGTTCTCTAGATGCTGCCGTAAGGCATACAAGCTCAGCACCACGACCGAGCGCAAGTATGTACTCTGCGGCTGCTGGGGCAGTAGCTGTAGGGCTTCAAACAGGGCATGATCGTAGCAGTCGTAATCAAACCAGCTTTGGATAACTTCTAACCGACTGATGTGCCGGATGCGGCTATAGGCTGCCCCGTTCGCAGTCTGTGCCCCCTTTGCTACATGGCCTTGGGCTAGAACCTCCATAAAGCGCATCCGCTTGGCGCAGTCTGGGTGCGATTTCAGCGTATCGGTAGCTTCCAGGGCTGTTTTCTGCGGTGTCTTCACCGTGAAAATAGACTGCGACTTAGCGGGAGCTACTCCGAACGATTTGGGGAAGTTGCTGCAGCTAAAGTAAGTCGGCAGCGGCACAGAGCCTGTATTTTCGGGTTCGTCAATGGTGTCAAGTAGTTGTAGTGCGCGGTAGGCTTGGGGAGCATCGTAGCAGGTGTGGGTCAGCAGTACGTAGCCTAATGAGTCGGCCTGCTTTTCGTATCGGCGGCTGTGATAGTTGTTGTTCAGCGAAAAGCCTAGCGCTAGTGCCTTGATCTTGGAGCTGATATTGTATTGCGAATTGATAATGCGGCGAACCTCCCGTTTCACCTCGTGGCTGTGCAGAGCCGTTAGCTGCTCCCGGATGCCGTTTTCCATATGCTGGCACTTGACATGGGCTAGCTCGTGGCACAAAATGAAAGCTAGCTGGCTCTCGTTCTCAAGTCGGGGAAGCAACCCAACGTTCAGTACCACTGTGCCATTGCCTACGGCATAAGCGTTAGGTTCGGGGTTCTTGGTGAGTACTAGCTTTGCTGTGGCCGGCAGGTTTGGGTTAGCCTTCAGAATACGGCTGAAGACTTGCTGAGCATAGGGCTCCAACTCGGCGTCGAGCAGCGCTGAGTAGCGGATGGAGTTATAGACGTCATTCGACGTTTGCTGAACTACTTCCTGGTAATGTTCGCGGTACTCCTTGTTGCCACTTTTAGGCACTACAAAGTGTGCTTTTATGGCGTTGCGGTGCAGTACGGCCAATTGGTATACCCGGGCAGTATCCTTGGAGTAATAAGGAAGATACGATTGATCTTGCGCACAAACTTGGTGTAAGCATCCTACCAACAGTAGCAAACCACATACTAATCGTAGCATAAAAGCACTACAGGATTACCTAATAATATATACTTTTCAATATATCCAAATCTGTGCCGACGCAGCGGAATAATGGTAACCTTACTAATAAAATATCTTTTGGATTGTATAACTATTTTGTTAACACAACAATCTATTCACCTTCTATACCAATCCACTTTAGAAGAAAAAACAGAACACACTTATAGGTGTGTCGCCTCGGTGATGAACCTGCCCAAACAAACGCTTGACTCTAGCAGACATACAAAGCTCCTTATACTAAGCTTCAATCAGCATAGCATAAGGAGCTTTGTATGTCTGCTATTCAGACCTAGCTTATCGGTTGCTGCTCAACTCGTTGTTCTGCTTTTCAGCTTTGCGGGTAAGCGTGGTCAACCACGATTGCGTGAGCGGGGTTTCGCTTTCGTAGCCGTGGCGACGCTCGTTGCCTCGTTCGCTGGCATCGGGCAGGCTGCGGTTTACCCAACCTAGGATGTCGGTGGCGGCACCAGGCATGAGGCCGTGGAAAGCTGCTAGCACTTTAGCGGGCACACTCAGGATGATTTCGCCGTCGCCGCGGCGGCAGGCATTCCAGATCTGGCGAGCAGCCGTTTCAGCACTCAGCGTCCAGAACGGCATGGAGTCGGCAATCGTAAACCAGGAGTACTCCTTCTTATGCTGCCCCTTTACGATGGCATGACGGGCACTACCCGTACGCAGCAAGCCCGGGCATACTGTCGTGACCATAATGCCATGCTGGGACAACTCGGCGCGGAAACCTTCCGACAAGCCTACCAGCGCAAATTTGCTGGCACTGTAAGGAGCAAGGTGCGGAATAGCCACTTTGCCACCTAGCGAAGCAATGTTTACGATACGGCCCTCGCCCCGCCGGCGCATAGAAGGCAGCACGGCCTGCATAGCGTGGAGCGGCGCCCAAAAGTGCGTATCCATTGAGTCTTGGTAGTCGCGCAGTTCGGTGTTATCGAGCGGACCGGCGGTGATGATGCCAGCATTGTTCACCAGCACATCAACGGGACCTAGCTTTTGTTGAACTTCTTCCACCAGCGTGCGCACGGCATCGGCATCGGTGAGGTCACGGGGTAGGGCAATGACTTCGGCACCAGCGGCGGATAGCTCCTGCCGGGCCCGCTCCAGCTCCTCGGCGTCGCGGGCGCAGATGGCCACTTTCGCGCCTTCCGCTACAGCTTGCCGGGCTAGCACTAATCCTAGCCCGCGCGAGCCGCCGGTGATGAGCACCACGCGGCCCTCTAAATCATAGGAGCCCCGGCGGTTGCGCCACACGGTAGCGGCCGCGAAAACGGCTGCAGCCGCCGCGGCCACAAGCCAGTTGTTTTGATTTTCTCGCTTCATACCAACTTGTAAGGAAACGGAGGCGGAAAGGTTGCGCTTACAGCCTGTCAGATTTTGGCACAACGGCACATGAAAGCAGTATTGGGGAACGTTAGCGACAAAACGCTGTTACTTTTGGCGGTAAATTGCTCAGTTTTTGCACTGACTTTCCTTTTTGTTAGCCTGACTTTCTTGTTCTCCGCTTCTTTCCACCTCATGAAAACCTCTCTGTTTGCCTTGCTATTTGCGCTGAGTTTCTCGGTAGCTAGCCAGGCACAAACCACCGTCAAGACCAAAGTAAAACCTACTGCTGGCCCCTCCGAGAAAACCAAAGTAACGTTGCCGGCTGCCAGCGCCACACCGGCACCTAGCTCGGCGCGCGTCGAGGAGCGTGCCAATGCACTTACCGAAAACATGCGCCAAGGCCTAGCCCTCACTCCTCAGCAAGTAGAGAAAGTGCGGCAGATCAATCTGACCAGCGTGCGCAACATGGAAACGGCCAGCAACCGCTACAAAGCAGATTTGCCGGGTTTGAACCGTATGGCCCAGGACATTGGTGCTTCGCGCGTGGCGGCGCTGAAAGATGTGCTTACCCCCGATCAGTTTAACCGCTACCAGCAAAAGCGCGAGCAAAAGATGGGCGTACCCAGCACGCGTGGCGCGCAAGGCAACTCCGCGCCTGGCTTGCCAGCGGGTCGTGAAGAATAAGCGCTCCGCGTAAACCAAAAGGCCCGCTTAGCGGGCCTTTTGGTTTCTACATGTAGGGTTACTTAACCCCCAGTCAAGCTAGGTACGCTGCGGGTCGGCGGGCTGCGCTTTGTGCAAAGTAGCATGCAGCGATAGTCGGAACACCTGCGTAAAGGGATTTTGACGGCTGTCCGGAATAAGATAAGTCCCATCGAAGCCGAGAGACCCGTAGTGTACGCCAAACCCAACGCTGGCGTATGTCCCGTCGCCTTTCAACTTGTTTTCGTAGTAGTACCCGGCTCGCGCAAATATCATCTGCTTATAGGCGTACTCAACGCCGGTCGACAGCCGGACTTCGCGCGCTTCTTCTCGCGCGCCACCGGGTGCATCGCTAAACGAAGCGACCATGCTATCAAATACGCTGTTCGCAGCCGCGGGGTTAATCTGGCTGGGTGGCGTCGGCACTAAGAGCTTGCTGGCATCAACAGTCAGCGTAAGAGTGCTGTTGACGGTAAACGTCCGAGTGAGGGCCCCGCCAATCTGTAAGGTAGTGGGCAGATAGTCAGCACGCGGCGGATTAGCATAAGCAGGCCGGGTATAAGCCAGCATATAGCCGATGTTGTTGATGGCGGCGCCCAAACCTAGCTTGTATGGCCCGGTGCCTAGGTCTTTGTGGTGGTATACACCTAGGCTGGCCGCCACCGACTGATCCGGGGTTTGTGTACTATCGGTATTGACGCGGATGTAACGCACCGTCATCCCCACCCCCAAATGCTCGTTCAACTGATAGCTGTAGGATGCCCCGACGGCGTACTCGCTGGTAGCGCCGCTATTGGCAAGACTGTAGCTACGGTTGAGATACCGCAAATCGGCACCGATTACTGAGCGCTGACTCAGGCGGGCGTAGCCAGCCATCGAACCTAGCCAAGTAGCGGAATTATGGTTTCGCAGCCACGGAATGTACGAGGCTGATAGGCCGTAGTCGGCTGGCACGAAGCTTAGCCTGCCTGCATTGTAGAACGCCGAGTTAGCGTCGGGGCTGAGCGCTACCCCCGCCTGCCCTAGTGCTGATGAACGCGCATCGGGACTGAGCGAGAGGAAAGGTACGGCCGTGACGATGGGATTATACCGCTGTTGCGCCTCCGCCCATGATAGGGGCCCTAGCAGCCCTGCGGTGAGTAGCGCCAAGCGCCAAGATGTTGGTGTAGATAACATAAAATATGGGTAAGAATGGTAGTTGGCTAGCAAGTGCACTCTGGTTGGGGAAGAATAAACTATATGACCAACCCAAGGTGCCGTCATCGGACTATGATCTTATAAACGGTGCGTAGTCCAGCAACCATAACCTAACTACTAGACACCCTGAATATTGCGACAAGGTTGTATATTAATTTACGCAGCGGCAGAAGCGAAACCTTTCTACCTCCAGACTATCAGGCGCTGCTCAGTCAAGAACTTTTGCGGGGTCTATGCAACCAAATAACAGCCACAAAGCCTCTTCCTTACAAAAGTCCCACACACCTATTTTGGCCATGAAAACGCATGTGCACTCCGTCCTTCTGCTCCTAGGCTTAGGCGTAGCTAGCTGCAAGTCTGATAAGGATACGCCCAAACCAACCAGTCTGGTTGGCTATTGGTTGCTTACGCGCCTAGAGTGCTACTGCCCAGCCAATACGCCTACTCCCGACGAAGCCATTGCATTCGATGCTGATGGAAAAGTGACGACGTATAAGGACGGACAAGTCCAACAAACCGGCACCTATACGTTAACTAAAGGCTCAACCACTTGCACCACGGACACTACCTTGATCAGCTTTAGTTGGCCCAGCTACACTCCTACGGCTAGCTACTCTTTGCACGACGGGGTGCTGATCATCGACCAAGGCTTATGTTTTGATGCGCCGCGCAAAACCTATCAAGCAGCGTCGGCAGCCTCCAACAAGAAATAAGGCCCGATTTACTTGAAGGTGTCGTAGGCTAGCCGGATGATGATTCCGCAGACGACTACCAGGAATAGTATCCGGACAAAGCCTACCCCCTGCTTCAGCGCCACCCGGGTGCCGAGCACTGAGCCCGTGACGTTGCAGACAGCCATAGGCAAGGCGATGTGCCAGATGATGTGACCAGTATAAGCGAAGTAAGCTAGGCTCGTAAGGTTGGTAGCCACGTTCACCACCTTCGAAGAGGCCGATGCACTCAGGAAGTCATAACCGAATATCCCCACGAAGGCAAACAGCAGAAAGCTGCCCGTGCCCGGCCCAAAAAAGCCATCGTAAAACCCGATGACCAGCCCAATCCCGATACCGAACAGCACCTCACGGCGGTCGTCGAGGCGCGGAGCGTGGATGGCCCCAAAATCTTTGCGCCAGAAGGTATAAATGGCAATTACCACGAGCAGGCCTAGCACCAACGGCCGCAGCAGCTCCGACGGCAGCAGCGACACCACCCGCGCGCCCACAAAGGACATAATGCCCGCCACCAACGCTGCTACCCCAACCGAGCGCCAGCGGATCGGCACTTTGCCGGCGAAGCGCTGAAGCGCCATAGCCGTACCCGAAATAGAAGACACTTTGCCGGTACCGAGCACCGTGGGCACGGGTACCGTAGGCAGCAATAGCAGCATGGCCGGCGTCTGAATAAGACCACCGCCCCCCACGATGGAGTCGATGAAGCCGGCTAAGAAGGCAAAACAGCAGAGCAGAACGAGCGTGAGGGTCATAATGCCCGCGAAGGTAGCCTAGCTTGTAGGTTTAATCCGAACTGCCGCCTCAGATTTACCCTTACATTGGGCGCTACTTGGCACGAATATTCTACGTAGAAGCTACCCCAATCCCATTATTTTTCCTTACGCAGCCCACGGGCTTGTTGTCTGTTGAACCCTAGCTGCGGCTGCTTGTTTAACCAAGTATAACTTTCATAGCTATGGACGCAACAAAGCAAATCCGCCTTAGCGTGCTCGATCAGTCGCCTATTCCTCAGGGCACTACTGCACGGCAGGCTATTCAAAATACTATTGAGTTAGCGCATCTTGCCGACCGTCTGGGATACACCCGTTATTGGGTATCGGAGCACCACAACGCGGGGTCGTTGGCGGGCACTACGCCGGAGGTCCTACTGGCGCGTCTCGGCGCCGAAACTGAGCACCTACGATTAGGCTCAGGTGGCGTGATGCTGCCGCACTACAGTGCGTTAAAAGTGGCCGAAAACTTCCGGATGCTCGAAACCCTCTACCCCAATCGCATCGACCTAGGTATTGGCCGGGCGCCGGGTGGCGACCGGCTGACAGCTTCCATTCTGAACCCCGCCAACAAGTTTGATGAAAACGACTTCATCGACCAGCTCCAGGACCTCGACCGCTACCTCACCGATGAGCAGGGCGAAGGACCTTTTGTGCAGGCTGCTCCCGTCACCGACACGGTGCCTGAGCGCTGGCTGCTCAGCTCCAGCGGGCAAAGTGGGTTGTTTGCCGCTTACCTAGGGTGGGCGTTTTCCTTTGCGCACTTCATTAACCCCAACGGCGGCCCGCAGATGATGCGCATGTACAAGGAGCGGTTTCGCCCCTCGCCATTGTTGCGTGCACCACAGGCCAACTTTGCCATTTTTGTGATGTGCGCCGATACGGCGGAGAAGGCCAAGCAGCTCGAAGACACGATGGTGCTGCAAATGATGCGCCTCGAACGGGGCGAGCGGGTTGGCTTTCCGCCCTACGAGGAAATTAAGGCTTATCGCTACTCCGATGAGGAACTAGGCCGCGTGGCCCACCAGCGGAAGCGCATGGTGAGCGGCACTCCCGAGCAGGTACACGCCAAACTAACCAAGCTAGCCGCCGACTACGACGTAGATGAGATTGTAGCCGTCACCATCACCCACGATTTCGCTGACCGGCTCCGCTCTTATGAGTTACTCGCACAAGTATTTGAGCTAACACCCCGAACAGCGCAGGTAGCCATGGCGGTGTAAAAACCGACAAGCAGAGATTCTGCATAAGTTGATTCTAGGTAGAGAGCGTCTGATATTCGTATCAGGCGCTCTTTTTATTTGGCCATCAAGCCCAATAGCATCAACCACTTACCTAACCATCTGGTATTGACAGCTAGGCTTATTTAGAAATAATCTTAAAAAATTGCGCAAGCTATTTTGAGCGAATCTAAATAGACCGTTCATTTGTACTGTTTTTAAACAGTCTAAATAAACTTATGCCCTCTTCTACCCCGATCTGGCCTTTTCTCTTCTTATTAGGTATGCCGCTGACGATCCAAGCGCAGCACGAGTTAGCGATGGTTACACCAAAGTCGCATGAGCTGATTAGCTCAGACGTACCAGACAAGAATAAGGGGCTTATCGTGGGGAAAGTAACAACGAGCGACGGCCAACCAGCTGAGCAAGTGGGCATTCTGATTAAAGGCACTTCGCTCGGCACCAATACAGGGACTGATGGTCGCTTTCGGCTGGCAGTACCGGCTGGTAGCCACGTACTCGTTGTGAGCTACCTAGGTGTTGCGCCTCAAGAGTTTAACATAAGCGTAGCAGCCGGCGAAACAACGACGCTGCCTACCGTGCAGCTCGCGCAGAGTGCACAGCAGCTATCGGAAGTAACTGTTACCGAGACGCGCACGATCAATCAGCGGCCTACGGGCGTGGGCAAAATGCCCATTCGTCCCTTCGACTTGCCGCAGAGCGTGGTGACCGTTAACCAGGAAACCTTGGAGCAACAGCAGGTGCTCCGCCTCAGCGACGCCATTGTGAACGTGAGCGGCATCTACGTCACCAGCACCACGGGCGGCACGCAGGAAGAGCTAGGTAGCCGCGGCTTTGCCTACAATAGCAACAACACCTTCAAGAATGGTGTGCGCTTCAACAACGGCGTAATGCCCGAAGCTAGCTCCTTGGAGAGCATGGAAGTGCTAAAAGGCAGCGCCGCCATTCTATACGGCAACGTAGGCCCCGGCGGCGTGCTCAACCTTGTTACTAAGAAGCCACGCTTCGAGCGGGGTGGTTCGGTAAGCTTGCGCGCTGGCAGCTTCGGACTGGTGAAGCCAATTTTTGACGTGTACGGCGCCGTAGGTCAAAGCGAAAAAGTAGCGTTTCGCCTCAACGGCACCTACGAGCGCGCCGACAGCTACCGCGACGACGTAAAGTCGAACCGTGTGTACGTGAATCCTTCGCTGCTTTTCAAGCTCACACCCAAGACCAACTTGGTACTGGAAGGCGACTATCTGCGCGATAATCGCACGCCGGACTTTGGCATCGGGGCCATCAATTACGAAATCCAGGATTCCCGCAACCGCTTTTTGAACGCGCTAGGTGCGAAGAATGCGACGGTGCAAACCAGCGCCACCGCTACCCTCACCACGCATCTCACCGACGCTTGGCAGCTACGCACGGTAGCCGGCTTCCAGCGCTACGACAACCAGCTCCGCAGCGCCTCCCGTCCTATCGGTATTGTGGCCAAGCCCGGCCAATACTACGGCGATTGGCAGCGCAGCTTGCAGCGCACCCAAACGGCCGAAAACTATTACCTAGCTGAAGTTGACCTGAGCGGAACCTTCCGCACCGGTTTCCTCGGTCACACGCTGCTGATCGGCGCTGATGCTGACCAGTACAACACGAACACCCTAGCGTATACAAGCGCGGTTTACGACTCCATTAACGTCTTCAACCGCAACACGGAGCTGCGACAGCCCCGCACCCGCGTAGGCGGCTACGACGAGCTGCTGCGCAATACGCTCACCAAGGGCAACACGCGCCGCGCTGGCTTCTATGCGCAAGATCTGTTGAGCCTCAGCGAAAAGCTGAAGGCGCTGGTTGGCGTACGGTGGAGCTACCAGGAAACGCCGAGCGATGTGTACACTTACAAGCAAGGCAGCGCAACAACCGTGGTGGAAAATCGCCGCTACGACAATGCCTTCTCGCCTCGCCTTGGCCTAGTGTACCAGCCGTTGAAGAATACGTCGCTGTTTGCTTCGTACTCCAACTCCTTCTCGCCAAACTCTGGCATCGACGCAACGGGACAGAACCTAGCTCCTTCAGTCATCGACCAGTACGAAGTAGGTATCAAGAACGACTTGTTCCACGGCTTGCTGTCGGCCAACGTAACGGCTTACAAAATCGTGAACAGCAACCAGTCGCAGACGATTCTACCAAGCGCCCCGAACTACAACGTCAACATCCCAACGGCTCAGGAGCTAGCTGGCCAAGTGACCAGCAAAGGTGTGGAAGTTGATGTGCAAAGCAAGCCTTACCTAGGTTGGACCTTCATTGCCGGCTACAGCTACAACAACACCGCTTACACGAAGAGCAACCTCTATGAAAACGGCAGCCGCCTGCGCTACAACCCCGCCCACACGGCTAACCTGAGCATGTTCTATAACTTCAGCAACTCCTTCGGCGACAACACCTTCCTAAAAGGGCTAACAGCTGGCGTAACGGGTTACTACGTGGGTGATAAAATTGCGGGCCGCAACCCACGCACCTTCGTGAATGGCAAGCCAATTGCTGCTTCCGCTGACGCCTTTAAGCTCATTTCTATCCCCGACTATGTGCTGTTTGACGCTTCACTAGGCTACAACTACAACCGCTTCGCAGTGCGTGTGAAGCTAGCTAACATCCTTGATGAGCTAAGCTATAACTTACATGATGACAACAGCGTGAATCCGATTGCGCCTCGTAACTTCTCGGCTACAGTGTCTTACAAACTGTAAGTTCTACCTCAAACCTTGTCTTATATGCTACACCCACCGGGCACTTCGTTGTCCGGTGGGTTAGTCGCAAAAAACCTAGCCTGTCCATTTTACTCTGCTACTCAGTTCGTCTCTTATGAAAGTGTTTTTTCGTCGCATTCACCTGTACCTCGGCTTAGTTTCGGGACTGTTCTTGGTGATAGTATGCCTCACCGGATCTATTCTGGTGTTCGAGAAAGAACTGGAACAATCCTGGCACGCTGAGCGCTACTTCGTGGAAGCCGCCGCTACGCCCCGCCTTTCGCTTGCTCAAATTACCGAGGCAGTGCGCACCTATAAGCCTAAAGCCAAAATCAGCGGGGTGAAGGTGTATGCCGACCCGACTCGCAGCGTGGAAGTAAGCTTGGCTGGTGCACCGGGCGGTCCTGGTGGGGCTGGCAAGGGTGAGCAGGGCGGTGGAGGCCGTAGCGAGGGCATGAACCAACAGCGTGGCGAAGGCCAGAAGGAAGGAATGCGCGGGCAACAAGGCGAGCAACGGGGTGAAGGCCAGCAAGGCGCAGCAGGCGGTAAAGGTGGGCCCGGTGGCAAAGGAGGCCGCGGCGGCGACAATGGTCCTCGGGTGTTTGTAAACCCTTACACGGGCGCCGTGCTAGGCGAGATGAATCCGCGCGAGTCGTTCTTCCATTCCGTTGAGCAGATTCACCGGGGCTTGGTAGCGGGCCGCATTGGCAAAACGGTAATGGGTATCAACTCCATTATCTTCCTCTTCATCCTCGGCACCGGCTTGGTTTTGTGGTGGCCTACTGCACGCCGCATGTTCAGCCAGCGCCTGACGATAAAGTGGGGCAGCAGCTGGAAGCGCCTCAACCACGATTTTCACATTGTGCTAGGTTTCTATAGCTCACTGTTCTTGTTCATCATGGCCCTTACAGGTGCGGGTATGTCGTTTGATTGGGTAACCAAAACGATCAACACTCTCACCCACTCGCCTCAACAGCGGCCTGAGCCGCCTACTTCCACTGCTACGGGCGCAGGCACTCCCACCATGGCAGCTGATGCCGTGCTAGCTTTTGCCCGCCAGCAGGCTCCTGATGCCGAAAGCTTCTCGGTGCAGCTTCCCAAAGAGCCCACCGGTAGCATCCGCGTGGCGATGCTGCGCCCGGGTGCCCCAACCGAAAATGCCACCGACGAAGTATACCTCGATCAGTATTCGGGGAAAATCCTGCGGCAACAAGCCTACGCCGAGCGCCCAGCCGGCCAGAAAATCCGCGGTCTGTTCAAGCCCGTCCACACCGGCGCCATCTTCGGCTTACCCACCAAAATACTAGCGTTCATCATTGTGTTACTGGGCGCTACCTTCCCAATCACAGGTACCATTCTGTGGTGGAACCGCACAAACAAGAGCAAGAAAAAGCAACAGAAGCCATTAGCTGTTGCATTATCCTAGCAACCCAAAGCTCAGTGGCTTCTTCAAGTACCTTCCCATGGCTAAACGACACCACGAATATCGGCTCACACTGGAGCACCTAGCTGACTCCAACGGCGAGCAAACACCCCACGAACCGTTCACCTACACCTTCACCAACCACGACAATCTGTTTGATATCTTGGAGAAAGTGCAGCAAAACTCCGGCCTCGACGCTCAAAACGCCGCCTCGCTGGCCTTGGGCGTGAAGCTGCTGAGCAATGCCCAGCTTGCCTACCGCGACAATCCGCTCTTTGCTGACTTTCACGGTCCGTTCCGCGACCTGATTATGAAGCTAAAAGCCTTGAATAAAGAGTAAGCGCTGTTCTTGGTATTGTCACACGCCGCACTAGGTTGGAGAACCAGGTGCGGCGTATTGCTTTCCAACCGCCTCGTAGTTGTCGTCGTAGGATAGCACATGCCTACAACGAACCCTCCTGCTACTCCACCCCAACTCGTACCTGCCACCCGTTCTTCGGGACTGCTCGCACGTATCGGGCTCGATCCTTTTCTCCTGGCTCTGGCCGGCGTGGTCGGCCTAGCGTACCTAGCCCCGAGCATCGGTAGTGACGAAAGCCCCATCCCGTGGCACCAGATTACGACCATTGGCGTCGGGCTGATTTTCTTTTTCTATGGCTTGCGGCTTAGTATGGAGAAGCTGCGGGTAGGTATGCGCAACTGGCGCTTGCACGTGCTGGTGCAGCTCACCACGTTTGTATTATTCCCGTTGCTGGCTCTCGCTGCCCGTCCCCTGTTCGCCCACGAAGAAAACGCCACGCTTTGGAGCAGCATCTTCTTCCTGACAACGCTGCCTTCCACAGTTTCCACGTCGGTAGTGATGGTGTCGATTGCGGGCGGCAATATTCCGGCGGCTATTTTCAACGCTAGCATTTCGAGCCTTATCGGCATTGTGGCCACGCCCCTGCTCACCAGCCTGGTGCTGAACACCAACACGGAGGGTGCGAACCTAGGTGGCCTCGTCACCGATTTACTCCTGCAAGTGGTGCTGCCAGTCGTGGCGGGTGTGCTGCTCAATGCACGCCTGGGCGCTTTTGCTGCCAAGCACAGTAATGCCTTGCGCCTCTCCGACCAGTTTGTGATTTTGCTGATTGTGTACACGGCGTTCTGCGAATCCTTCGCACGCCACGTGTTCCAGGGCTACAGCGCCCTTGGTATTGTGGCGCTGAGCGCAGGCATGGCAGGCTTGTTTTTTCTGGTCTATGGAATTGTGACGCTGATCAGTCGCCTGCTAGGTTTTAGTGAAGAAGACCGCATTACGGCCGTTTTTTGTGGTTCCAAAAAGTCGCTAGTACATGGCACGGTGATGGCCAATCTGCTCTTTCCCGGCACAGCAGCGACGGGTGCTTTGTTGCTGCCGCTCATGCTCTACCACGCCATTCAAATCCTGATTGCCAGCATTATTGCGCGGGCTCAGGGCAGGCAAAACGAGCAAGCTGCTGCTGTAGCCAGCGCACCACCTAGGTCGGCATAATGCCTTCGTACGTGGGAGTTGTTGTGCTACTTTACGCCTAAACTGGCAGCATTCTGCCACTGCCTCTTTATCTTGCCTGAAATGGCTGCGCGTATGATTACTAACAAACCCCGCTTTGACGAGGCCCTTCGGCGCTTTGACGAAGCCAACAGCGAAGACCCCACGATAGAAATTGCTGACGGCAAGCATTATCCCAAGGAGGTGCTATACGCCCACCGTATGAGCGCCTGCTTGGGCCGAGTGGCGCCCGATGCTTCGGAGGCTTTGCAACTGGCAGCTAGGTGCCAGCACATTCGGCGCTGGAGCATTCCACGCAATGCCTTCCCGATGGATACAGCTGGCTACCACAAGTGGCGTAACAGCCTCAAACGCCTCCACGCTGAACTCGCCGGACAAATCATGCAAGAGGTTGGCTACGACGCCGAAATCATAGGCCGGGTGCAGACGCTGCTACAAAAACAGCAGTTGAAAACCGACCCTGAGATGCAGTTGCTAGAGGACGTTATCTGCCTGGTATTTTTGGAATATTACTTTCTCGACTTTGCTAAACAGTATCCAGAAGAGAAAGTAATCGATATTGTACAAAAGACGTGGCGCAAGATGACGCCGCAAGGTCATGCGCTAGCTTTACAATTGGATATGCCAGCCTCGGCGCAAGCGCTGGTAGCCAAGGCGCTAGCATAGAAGCGGCTCAGTAGCGCTACTTCTGCTCTTGTACAAATGACGTTTTCTCGTCAATACAGCACGCTTATTGCAAGTGGAGTAGGCTTTGGGGAAGTAGCGTTGTCTGCGCTATCTTCCCTGCTTTTCGTTCAACTTGGCTGAATATAGCACAGATATTATTCTTTGATTTTTGTGCTTACCTTCGCCGAAAACTTGACTTATTCCTATACAATAAAAATGAAGAAGAGTTTACTACTCATTGCTACACTTTTGTGTTTTACGCTTGTAACCCAGGCTCAATCCCAGAACAAAGAGCTTTTTGCCGCTATCATGAAAAATAATGCTGCTGCGGCCGAGCCCCTGCTGGCAGCGGGAGCAAATCCCAACACGGCTATTGAGATTGTGCCTGGCGTATCAACCACTTACCTCATTACAGCCGCTGGTAGTGGCAACCTAGATATGGTAAAGCTCCTGCTAAAGCATAAAGCTCAAGTGAATCAAGCGGATGCGTTCAAAGCAACGGCGCTGATGGCAGCGGCCGGCAAAGGACATAAATCTGTTGTGGAATTGCTGCTAGCTAGCGGCGCCGATGCAAAAGCCAAAGACGACGATGGCAAGGATGCTCTAGCTATGGCCAAAGAAGCCGGCAAGCAAGACGTAGCAACTTTGATAGAACAAAAGATGAAGTAAGTCGGCTTTGCCCGTGCTACGCTTCAATCCGACCGGCGAGAATCTCGCCGGTTTTTGTTTTTAGCGCCACAAAGTTCGGCCCAGGACCTAGGGAGGTTTTACTGATTTCCACCACGTTGACTCCTTGCGGCACTTCTCCGGCAAACACCACTTGCTCCACCGGCTGCGGATTGTAGTGATAGAAGCTAGCTTCGAGCCTGCACGCATCTGCAGCGATGAAGCTGATTTCTACGTCATCGGGTACCCGCACCCGCAAGTCTGATAGCAGAGGAGCGGCCACTTTTTGGGTATGGTAGCGCAGTTGTTCTACCACCAACGGCGCCACCAGATCGACAACTTCTACAGCAGGATTGTGGCGGCGGAACGCCAATAGTAACGCTTGGCGCTCCGGCTGCTCTAGTCCACCACCTAGGCCAATAAGGTCGAAGTCGAGGGCGTTGAACTGTTGGTGAAAGGTGGGTAGGTCAGTGCTGCCTTGGGCCTGCAAACCAGCCTCGTGTACTTGCCGCAGAAGGCGTTGCATCACATCAGGGCGTTTGCCAAGCAAAAGGATTCGCTTTGGAGTCATGGTACAAGCTAGGCTACGTGGCAGATCTCACCGGCGCCGTATTGACGCACGTCGGCCAGCCGGGCGGGACCTGCATAATGGATATACCCCTGACCTAGGTGAGTGAGCGAAATGGTCTGTTCGGCATACAAGTCAATGTTGCCTTCCGACATATTGCGCAAGCGCAAGTGCTGAGCACACAAGTCGCGACCATCGAAGTTGCCTTCACTAGCTAGCTTGATTACGGCCTCACCGGCTTGGCCAGCTACGCTCAAGTTGCCTTGGCTGGCCGCAGTAAGGGTGAGCGTTGGGGCGACTACTCGTAGCGCAGTATTGCCCTGCGAGTAAACCTTCACCGTCAGCGCTTCGGTACTCACCAAGGGCGTTGCACAAATTACTGCACCTTGAGAGGCAATGTATAGTTCGTCGATTTGGCGCAAATACACTTGGACGCGCAGGTCAGTGAAGGCCGGCGCCCGCAATTTGTTTTCACTGGTCACGTAGAGGGTTCGGCCCGAGTTGACTACCTGCACGTAGTCGAGTAGGTTATCGTCGGCCTCTACCACCACTTTTTCCTCCGCACCTTGGTGCAACTCTACGGTGCCGCGCACGCTCAGGTGCAGGCGGGTAAACGAGCTAACTGGTTGCTGCTGTACGGCCATGGTGCCGCTTCCTTGCGTTTTCATAAGCTGACGAAGTTGTTTAAAGGAAACCATAAGGCAGATCATTCGGGCAGCGGTTCGCAATGGTAACCACTGGCGCGCAGTACGTTGATGATAAAAGGGCAATCGACGGGGCAGCCAGAGGTTTGCACGCGCAGTACCCGGTCGCAGTCGGTGAGGTCGAAGCTGATGCCCCAGGTAGGATAGTGCGCCTGCAACTGCCGCAGGAGCCCTACCGCCACCCGACGGCACGTTACGTTGGTCCGGAAGACTTCTATTTCTTGCATAGCCACGGGCTCCGTTTGCTAGTCTTCTCGGAGCACTAGCAAAGTTGCGTTGGGCCACAGGGTTAGGCGTTACACAAGCGGGAATCTCAGTTGCAAGAGCCGGAATTAATCTGGTGCTTGCCTCTCGCTAAGCAAAAGCTCCGTCTGGTGTAAGCTCAACTCCTTTATTTACAACAAGTTCATAACTATTATTTGCACCTTTATGTGCTAGGTTACAAGGCAGTTTGCGCCTTTGGCGCTATATCCGGTCGAGTAAGCTTGTATTTATCTACCGTCAGCTACCTTCTCTGCTTGATCTGTCATGCCGCTTGAAGTTCGCCACAGTACTGACTTAAGCCTCGTTCATCAGAACGCCTACGTTGCCTCAGACTTTCACTCGTCGGAGCTGGTAGAGGCCTCGCAGACCCTAGACTTGCCTGTGGGCCGCGGCTACTTGGCGCATTGGTACTTCGATGGCATCCGGATGGGCTACTCGCACTGGCATTATCATCAGCCTTTCGAAACTGCTTGGCGCACCGACCTTGACGTGGTACACCTGCACTTCAACTTACGCGGTCGGGTTGTTATTGAGAATAAGCGGTCGGGGCGGGTGCACCGTATGGCTAGCTACCAGCACTACCTAGCCTATCATCCGGGGTTCGAGGCCACGATGCGCTACGAAGAGCTAGAGTCGGAAACGTTTATTCTGCAATTCACCAAGGAAGCTTTCTTGGCACTGGCGCAGGATGCCTCTGCTCCCCTGCGCCGCTTCGCCGACGACATCCGGTGCGGCCGGCCAGCAGTGCTCGGCGAAGAAAATCTGCACCTAGGGTTGGCTTTGCATACGGCTATTCAAGAGGTGCTTACCTGCCGTTTTCAGGGTCGACTCAAAAAGCTGTTCCTGTATTCTAAAGCAATCGAAATACTTGTTTTGCAAACCGATGCCTTTGCGCAAGCTGACACGCCCCGCCGCTTTGCCCGCACCGAGTACGACCAAGAACGGCTGCTTTTCGCCCGCGACTACCTCATTCAGCACCTGCAACTACCACCTACGCTACCCGAGCTAGCCCGCTTGGCCGGCCTCAACGAGTTCAAGCTGAAGAAGGGCTTTAAGGAGCAGTTCGGTCAAACTGTGTTCGGCTACTTGGCCGATTTTCGGCTGGCAGAAGCCAAGGCGCAGTTAATTGGAGGCCAAAAAACAGCCAGTGAGCTAGCTTTTGAGCTAGGGTATTCGTCGCTGCAGCACTTCAGCACGGCATTCAAGAAGAAGTTTGGTGTGTCGCCGCGGGAGCTGCGTTAAGTAGGAACACAAAAAAGCGCCGGACCAAAAGGTTCGGCGCTTTTTGCATAGAAACTGATGCCTAGCTTTAGAACTCGGGCGAGCGGAGCTTTTCGTTGAAGAAGCTCATGGTTAGGGCCCACGCTTCTTGGGCCGCTTCGCGATTATAGCTGGGGCGCTCGTCGCAGTGGAAACCGTGGTCGGCGTAGGAAATAACGGTGTTGATATACGGTTTGCCGGCGGCATCCAGCGCTTGCACTACTTCAGCTACTTGCTCGGGCGTAATGTGCTTGTCTTGGCCGCCCCAGAAGAACAGGTGCGGGGCGTGCAGCTCTGGCGCCCGATCTTTCAGCAAATGCGTGCCGCCGCCGTAGTACGAAACAGCCGCTGCGAGCGGCAACACAGCATTTGCCAAGAACGACACGCGTCCGCCGAGGCAAAAGCCAATACTTCCGATCCGATCCGTCACCACGTTGGGTTGTTCTTGCAGCCACGCATGCGCCGCCTGCAAGTCGGCGGTAAGACCTTGGGGGTTAATAGCTTGGTAGTGCGGTGCGGCACTGCCAAAATCAGAGTACGAAATCTCGGTGCCGGGCGCGGCCGTGCGGTGAAACAGCTCTGGCGCTACCACCACGTAGCCTTCTTCCGCAAGCCGGTCGGCCACACTGCGGATGTGGTGATTTACACCAAAGGCTTCCTGCAGCAAGATGATTCCGGGGGTAGGTCCGGTGGTAAGGGGGCGCGCCGTGTAGGCTTGCATTTCGGTGCCGTCGCTCACTTGCAACGACACAGCATTGGGGTAACTCATAAGTTGATGTAGAGGGCTTGGTTGATACTGCTTTTAAGCGCCGACCTCGCTTGGGGGCGGCAGTTAGGCTAGGTTGGTTTGCGCGTTTGCTAGCTGTAAACTCAAATTCTGGCTCTCGGTTTCGAAGGGTAACTTAGCTTTCCAATCTTTAATTACAGAACAGCCTAGCTCCCAAGCACCTGCAAACCTGACTGTTTAACTCATCTTAGCAACTCCAACGCGCATTCCTCGTTAGGGAGTTGGACTTATCGCCTTCGACAATGAAACCAAGCGAGATTATCCCACGACAGACCCGGATCATTTACGTTCTGATGGTAGTAATAGCGGTGTTGGCGCTGTTCTGGGCCACGAAGGAGAACACCATCCATAGCGAAACAGACGAGCAACGCGCGCAGCAACGCCACATCTCTAGCCGCGACACCGCCGGCAAATCAGTTATCACAGTACAGAACCGCAAAAAATAAAAAAGCCGCTACTCTCCAAGAGAGTAGCGGCCTAGGTAAGCGCCAGGTATTTAGCTGGCTTTTAGCTGAATATAGTATTTAGCACGCCTGCCAACCGAATACCAGCCTGCGTGATACGTGCTTGCACCGTAGGCAAATGCGCGGGCGTATAACGGAAATCGAAGTCAGTGCCCTTGGCGGCCTCGGCGTAGAGTTGTTGACTAATTTCGTACGACTCAAACATCCACTGCACGGGGTCGGCAGCCTGCCACTTCTTCCTTTGGCTTCCCCGCACATGATCATAAGCCTGCGCCATTTCGCTGTAGGTATAGCCCTGGTATTCAACTAGCCCGCTGTCCCAGAGACTGTGCAGGTTGGTTTCTTTACCCTGGTATTTTGCCTGAATCTTGTTGCCGCCTTGGTCCTCCGCCCGACTTACGTGCATGGGCTGGTGCACGTCGCCAACGATGTGAATGACAAACTTGAGCGCAATGATCTTCTCGTCCTTGGTCTTGGTCGGATCTTTCAGGATCTGAATATTCTGCTGCAACGCTTGGTAAGCGTTCGGCACCGTGAGGGCTTTGAGCTGGGTGGAGAACTGCTCGTAACCTAGCCCGTCGGGCAGGTTGGCAAAGTGCCACGGCCCAGTTTCTTTGTACTCGGATGAGTAACGAGCTTCATCAGCCCACGTACTTACCAGCGGAATGGTTTCCGTACCAAGTAGCAGGGCGATTTGCCGCTTGGTATTCTTTTTCAAGTGGTTCTGGGCAATTTTAGCCACCGTGCGGTGACCCATTACGCCCCAAGCCCGAAGGCTGAAAGGCAACAGCGCCAGCAAAAACAGCGCGCAATATTTCTTAAGCATGCAGGTGTGTGAGAGTCGTAAGTACTAGGTAAGGAGTAATAAGACTCGTTCTTTAGAGAGTGACGTCGTGAGGAAAAGTAAAGCACAAGAACAACCTAGCTTTACAAAGGCTGCATACCTAGGCAAGAATTTGTAGCAGCAGGCTAGTCTTCTCCTCAAACTTGTTGACTCGTCACTGAGTACTCACTCTCCAGGACCATCTTATTGCTAATCCTTTCCGTTTGGCTCCAACAGCTTGGCAATAAGGCCTGTCCAACCGGTCTGGTGAATAGCCCCTAGGCCGCAACCACTCTCGCCGTGGAAGTATTCGTGGAACCACAAATAGTCGCGGAAGTGCGGATCGTGTTGCAGTACGGGGTTGTCGCCCATGGCAGGGCGCTTGCCTTCTTCGTTGCGGAGAAACAGCCGGGTGAGGCGCTGCGAAAGTGCACCGGCAATTTCCTTGAGCGAATGCAGCTCACCAGAGCGCGTGGGGTATTCCACCTGAAAAGAATCGTCGTAGTAGTAATAAAACCGCTGCAACGACTCGATTAACAAGTAGTTAATGGGAAACCAGATCGGGCCGCGCCAGTTGGAATTCCCCCCAAACAGGCTCGATTCCGATTCACCGGGTACGTATTTCACGGTGAAGTCGGCTTCCAGCGTGCGGTACACATACGGATTGCCTAAGTGATGGCGCGACAACGCCCGAATGCCGTAATCGGCCAGGAACTCTCCTTCATCGAGCATACGCTCCAGCAGCTTCTTCATGCGGTGGCTCCGTAGCAATGATAGCAGGTGCCGCTCGCCCTTGCCCGGCTCCTGCCACCGCGAAACCAGTTCGGCCAGGTGCGGACGGTTCTCGAGAAACCACTTCAGGCGCCGCGTAAAATCGGGCATGCTTTCCAGCAGCTCCTCGTCGAGCACTTCCACGGCGAATAGCGGAATCAGCCCTACAATGGAGCGCACTTTAAGTTTTACGCGCTGATCATCGGGGGTGTGCAGCACGTCGTAGAAGAACTCATCTTCCTCGTCCCAGAGGTTGAATGCTTCGTCGCCCACCTTAGTCATGGCCTCGGCGATGTAGAGGAAGTGCTCAAAAAACTTGCTTGCAATGTCCTGGTACACAGGGCTCGTTTTGGCTAGCTCCAGCGCCATACGCATCAGGTTCAGGGCGTACATGGCCATCCAAGAAGTGCCGTCGGCTTGCTCGATGTAGCCGCCAGTAGGCAGCGGCGCCGAGCGGTCGAACACACCAATATTGTCTAGGCCTAGGAAGCCTCCTTCGAAGATATTGTGGTCGTGGCGGTCTTTACGGTTTACCCACCACGTGAAGTTGAGCGTGAGGCGGTGAAACACCGATTCCAGAAAGGCCGTGTCGCCTTGGCCGCCGTTCTGCTTCTGGTCCATCTGGTACACGCGCCAGGTAGCCCAGGCGTGCACTGGGGGGTTCACATCGCCAAGTGCCCATTCATAGGCGGGCAGCTGCCCGTTGGGATGCATGTACCAGTCGCGGGTGAGCAGGCGCAGTTGGCTCTTAGCAAACTGCGAGTCGATCATAGCCAGCGAGATACAGTGGAAAGCTAGGTCCCAGGCGGCGTACCAGGGATATTCCCACTTGTCCGGCATCGAGATGATGTCGGCATTATAGAGGTGGCGCCAGGTACTGTTGCGGCCTTTCAAGCGTTCAGCCGGGGGCGTTACGACGTTCGGGTCGCCATCGAGCCACTGCGATACGTCGTAGTAGTAGAACTGTTTGCTCCACATCATGCCCGCAAACGCCTGCCGCTGAATGTTGCGCGCGTCGGAGTCTTTTATTTCCTGCTGAATGCAATTGTAGAACTCATCGGCTTCGTGCTGACGCAGGGCAAACAGATGCTCGAAATCTCCAAACGGATTCTCTTGCCGACCTTTGCTCAAACGCAAGCGTACTGTGTGGGCCTCGCCCGGCTCTAGGGTTAATGGGTAGTGCGCAGCGACCTTCGTCCCCTTCTGCTCCGGATTGATAGCCTCGGTATCACCTTCAATGAGGTAGTCGTTGATGCCATCCTTGAAGTAATGTCCATCCGGGTCGAGGCCGTAGAGTTTAGCACCGTTGGTGTCGTTGTCGCAGAATAACAAATCGGGCGACTGTTCGCAGTACAGCTTGTAGCGACCTAGCTCCCGCTCGTCGATCTGCACCACGCCCGAAGCGGACGTACTGAACTGCGGCTTGTAAGGATCATAGCCCCAGGCCCAGGTGTTACGAAACCACAGCTGCGGCAGCACGTGCAGGCTAGCTTCTTCGGGGCCGCGATTATGCGTGGTTATCTTGATCAGAATGTCCTCGGGGCCCGCTTTAGCATATTCGATGAAGACGTCGAAGTACCGACCATCGTCAAATATGCCTGTGTCCATCAGTTCATACTCAGGATCTTGACGCGTTCGGTGCATATTTTCGTCGCGTACCTTCACGTACGGAAACTCCTGCTGCGGATACTTGTAGAGCATCTTCATGAAGGAGTGCGTAGGCGTGCTATCGAGGTAGTAGTAGCACTCCTTCACGTCTTCGCCGTGGTTACCTTGATTATTTGTCAGGCCGAAGAGGCGCTCTTTTAAAATGCGGTCCTGCCCATTCCATAAGGCGACGGAAAAGCACAGCAGCTGGCGGTGGTCGCTAATGCCGCCGATGCCTTCTTCGCCCCAGCGGTAGGCGTAGCTGCGAGCCGCTTCGTGGGTCACGTAGTTCCAAGCGTCGCCGTTGGAGCTATAGTCTTCGCGCACAGTGCCCCACTGCCGCTCAGAGAGGTAGGGGCCAAAGCGCTGCCAATTAATTTCCTTGGTCTTGGTTTCCGCTAAGCGTATTTGTTCTTGTGTCATGCAACGTAGGTGGGACGCGCGTCTCGGCTCCTTAATTGGGGCGGCCGACTACGGGTCGGGCAGTGAAGTACGGGAGGTAAGCTAGCTAGCCTACTTCTATCTAACGCGGCCAAGTTCTCTATCCGCTGAGGCCTAAAACAAGCTCAACCATAGAATTTTAGCTATGTTGATTTGCCGTACGGCTTCGTGAAGCTAGGGTTAATCTTTTTATAAAGTAGATAGCGTGCCCCAAACAAAGACATCGCCAACGGGGCGCCAAGAACTAGTTCTTGGCGCCCCGTTGGCGATGCAGAGTAAAGCGCAGAAGTTGCGGCCGCGCTTTTCGATTAGGCAGTTACTTGCTGTACACGCTAGTCAGGAAAGGTTTCAAATCGGTGGGCTTGTGCCCGAGCAACTGCTCGAACGTTGCACTAGGTACATCAAACTCGTTCTGCTTCATGGCCTCGGTCATGCCCACCATCATCGACACTATCGGCTCGGGCACGTGGTGCTGGCGCATGCCGGCGGCCATATCGTCGCCCGAAATCGAAACGACTTCAATGGTTTTACCCGTTACGTCGCTCAATGCCGTAGCTACATCTTGGATGGAATACGCTGTACCTAGGCTAATGTCGTAGGTTTTATTCTCGTGCCCACTGGAAGTGAGTACGTTAGCCAATGCCTCGGCAATATCGTTGCGTAGGGCGTAGCTTACTTTGCCGTCGCCGGCGGCGGAGAAGATCTTACCGCTTGGCACTGCGTCCTGGCCGACGATCATCGGCACGAAATCGAGGTAGAGCGCATTCCGGAACAGTGTGTACGTTAGGCCGGAAGCTGCTAGATACTCTTCTGTATCCACGTGGCTGGGCGAGGCGGGGAAATGCGACTCGCGTGAGGGTTTCACCACGCTGGTATAGATAACGTGCTTCACGCCAGCGCTTTTCGCGGCATCAATCACGTTTTTGTGCTGTTGAGTGCGAGCAGCTAAGTCGTCGCCCGAAATGAGCAGTACCGTATTTACGCCCTGAAAAGCGGCTTCCAGGGAAGCTAGGTCGTTGTAGTCGCCTTGCCGCACTTGCACGCCTTGCTGGCTGAGGTCAGTAGCTTTCTGCGGGTCGCGCACTAGCGCAACTATTTTATCAGCAGAAGTTTTAGACAGTAAAGCGTTGATGGTGGCACGGCCCAGATGGCCGGTAGCGCCCGTAATAGCTAGCATACGTTTGGATGATTAGAAGCCAATGGTTACTTTTAGTAACTCAAAGGTATCTGGCTCGGTTGCCAGACGCAAGAAGGTATCTTTTGATTCCTAAGGCACATGAACGTAACTAACGCTGATAATCAAGTAGATAAAATTGCGGCTGCCGCACAAAAAATCCTTGCCATCCCGGAAAGCGGCCCTGGCCTGTGTCCCGTGCGCGATATCCTTGACCGTATCGGCGACAAGTGGTCCTTGTTCTCCATCTTACACCTAGGTAGTGCCGGCAGCTTGCGCTTCAACGAGTTACGCAAGCGCATCGATGGTATTTCCCAACGGATGCTCACCGTCACGCTGCGCATGCTGGAAGCTGATGGACTCGTGACGCGCACTGTGTACGCCGAGGTGCCGCCCCGCGTAGAGTATTGCCTGACGGAGCTAGGTCAGGGCTTGCTAGGGGCTGTAATTGAGTTTGGCAACTGGGCGAGCCAACACGCACCCGCTATTGCACAAGCACGCAAATCCTTTGCGGCCAGAGAGAAGGTAGAAGCAGAAGGCTAGCGTTTACGCTACAGCACTAGCGCTCCACCATTCTAAACGCCGCGCATCTTCGCTTGTTAGTTGCCTTGCTGCTCTTACTTCCCGCTCGTACCTACGTTACTTGCTAAAAGCGGCACTCTGTGGAAAGAACCTCTCCGAAACAAAGAAGCTAGCACACTGAGCAAAATCACTTAAATATTCGCGGCAAACTCAATTACGTTGCCGTGCAGGTCAGCGACAAACCCGCAACGTTTCCCGATCAACGGCACGTCAAAGGGCTCTCGAAGAACCTTGACCCCTCTGTCACGCAGTACCGCCAGTGTCTCCTCCACGTTTTCAACCTCCAAGCAGAAATGCTGAAAGCCCGAAATAATCGATTGGGAAAGATCCTGTTGAGTGCTAGCTGTTGCGCTGCTCAGCACTTCGATCCAAAAGTTATCGTCATTTGCTGGTGCGAGGAAAGCTAATTGCAAGTCTCCTACTGTCCATTTCTTGAGCGTCCTGAACCCTAGTTTTTCCGTGTACCACTGAATGGTGCCCTCGTAGTCGGTGGTGCGTAGCCCGATATGGGCGGCTCGCATTTTTCCGTTGATGCCTTGAGCTTTTTTCTCCGGCATCTCAATCATACTATTGTTTATTCTGTTTTTCACTTTGAGCAGGCCAAGAGCCGCCGTTTCGATGGATTAATAAACACTCCTCACGCAAGGCGAGGAATGCAGAAGGCCAAGTCGACTAGGCAGTACAAAGGTCCAACGTGCTCATGCAGAATGCATGGTGAATATTTCCGCCGGAATGGTGATTGCTTCAGTTTTTAGAGGCCCCAACGAGCCAGTAGCCGAAGCGCCACGCAGAATTCAAACAGAAGGGAGCTAGCTTTTTAGCGCCAAGAATTAGCGCTAAAAAGCACTTATTTACTTTGCTGCTTGGATGGCGCTTATTGCCTGATCCACAACTTGCTGCGCAGCGGCATTATCCGTCCTTTTCGCCTTCAACGACTCTAGCAGCGCTAGCAGGCGCTTATCAACGCCGTAGGGTTTGAACTGCACGCCCATGTGCTGAATCCGGCTAACTCCTTCGGCAAATGCGGCAGGATCTTGCAATCGCTCAAGCAATTCCGCGAAGCCCTGCATCATGTTGAACCGGTCGTTGGTGCTAGCCGCATCGAAGCGGGCAAGCACGAAGGGCCACTTGCTCACCTCACCACTCTTTCCGTAAACGCCTACAATCGCGGCGGTCAGTGCCCCTTTGGTGTCGGCTTGGAGCGCGTTGGCACGCGCTAGCGCGTCCTTGATGTCAACGGAAGCCAACCCCTCTAACGCGGCCCCCTGCACAGCATACGATTGACTACCAAGAGCCTGCGCGAAAGTTTTTTCGTAGCGTTTGTCCTTGAGCTCCGCCAGTGCTCGGAGAGCTTCTACTTGCACTTTCACTGAAGAATCGGCAGAAGCTAGCTTCTGCAAGGCTGGCGCCGCGGCTTTGCGAGTGGCTTTGTTTTTCAGGTCCAGGTTCTCGATGGCGGCTACGCGGATGTTGTAGAATCTGTCGCTGAGGCCGGCTACTACCGTTTGGCGGGCTAGCTTTTCCGTCTGCTTTTCCTTGCTCGCTTTTAAAGCTTCGAACCGATCGAGGTAGCGCGGGGCGTGGGCATACTGGTAGGCGTATTCGGCCAGGCTCTTGTTGTCCGTTTTCTGCCAGACTAGCACTTTCTCGGCATCTACGTTTACTAAGTCAGGCTTGGAAGCTGCCGGCAATTGGAGCGTGGTTACGGCGTCGCGCAGCCATACGGTGTGGCGCTCGGGTTTGCCGTTCATGTACACATCCACCTTCAAGGGCAGGATAAATGGCTGACCGGCTTGCGTTTGCTTGATCGTCACTTCTTCCATCTTGCGCGCCGCATCCCAGCGGTAGTCGATGGTGACGATGGGGTGGCCGGCCCGGTAGTACCACTGGTTGAAAAACCAATTCAGGTCTTGCCCCGAAGCTTCTTCCAACGCTAGGCGTACCTGCTGGGCTTCACCGTTGCCGTAGGCATTTTGCTTCAGATACAGATTGAGGCCTTTGAAGAACACGTCATCACCTAGGTACACTCGCAGCATGTTCAGGATGTTGCCGCCCTTCTGGTAAGTCACGGCGTCGAACATGTCCTCTTTGTCGGCGTACTGAAACCGCACGAGCGGCTTGGTGTAGTTGGCGGGATTCCGGAAATAAGTCGACAAGCTGCGGAAGCCTTGCGACTCGGCGGCGTCGGTGCCGAAGGCGTGCTCTGCCCAAACGGTTTCGCAGAAGTTGGCAAAAGACTCATTCACGGTCAGATTGCTCCAACTTTCGCAGGTCACGTAATCGCCGAACCAATGGTGGAACAGCTCGTGGGCAATTTCGCGCTCCACCCCAGCGTATTCCCAATCGAGCAGCTCGCGGGCGGTACCCTGGGCCTGCTCGCCAAACAAGGAAGCCGTGGTGTTTTCCATAGCCCCGCTCACGTAGTCACGCACGACTACTTGCGCGTACTTATTCCAGGGAAATTCTACCCCTAACTTATTCGAAAAGAACTCCAGCATTTGCGGCGTGCGGCCGAATATCCGCTGCGCCTGTGCGGTGTACTGCGGCTCCATGTAGTAGCTCACTTCCTTCCCGCGCCACTGCTCCTTCGCAATTTTGAAGTCCCCAATGGCCATCATCACGAGGTAGGGCGCGTAGGGCTGGTCCATTTTCCATGTGTCGGTACGCAACCCAGCGCCGGCTGGCGTTTGCGACACCATTTTGCCGTTACTCAGCGTGACGTACTTGCTAGGCACCGTCATGCTGAGCTCCGTGGTGGTTTTCTGGTTGGGCTTGTCGATGGTGGGAAACCACGCCGAGTTCGACTCCGATTCGCCCTGCGTCCAGATCTGCACGGGCTTGCCTTTCACCGTGCTGTCGGGGTTGATGAAGTACAACCCTCGCGCGTCGCTAATGGCGGCGCTGCCTTTGGCTTCCAGCTCGTCGGGCTTGGCCGTGTACTCCAGGTAAATGGTGTAGCTCTCCCCCACCTTCATCGTCCGACCTAGGTGGATGAGCAATTGCTGCTGATCGTAGTCGTACTTGAGCGGTTGCTGCTTGCTGTTCTGCACCAAGGCCACGGTTTTGATGTCCATTCCTTTGGCATCTAGCCGCAAGGAGTCGGTGGCGTAGCCGTGCGGCTTTAGCGTCACCCACTCCTTGCCGTAGAGGTAGCGCTTGGCATAGTCGAAGCGCACATCCAGCTTGGTGTGTACCAAGTCGTTGACTTTGGCAACCGTCGCACGGTAACTGGTAGCGACTGAGCCAGCAGGCGTGGGGCTAGGTGATTGCGCCGAAGCCGACGTACCGATGGCGAACGCAAAAGCTAGCAGGCAAAGATTCTTCATGTAACAGAGAGGAGCAGGTCTGAACTGAATGGCAAGGTAGTATAACTGATCAGATGCCGTGCCCTAGCATTTAGTTGCCTTATGCTTGTTACTAGAACTTAAGTTACTTGAAGTAAGAAAACTAGAGTTAGAGCTAGCAAGCTCCCCTCCTTTTTTAAGGAGGGGTTGGGGGTGGTTCGGCTAGAGCTAGAAAACTAGAACTAGTATCGTTCAACGACAAGGAACCACCCCTACCCCTCCTTAAAAAAGGAGGGGAGCTTGCTAGTTTAGCTTAGCTACTTCTTCGCCGTTTTCTTGAAGATGCTCTTTGGGATGATCATGTGGGCGCCGCGGGTGCCGTCGACTACTTGCGTAGCATCAAGGTCGGCAGCAACGCTGGCGAGCATGTAGGCTTCGTCGTGGGAAAGACCTTTTTCCTTCATGAGGAAATCGACCATTTCGCGCACGGCAATTTTGGCGGCTTTGGTCAGGTCTTCGTCGATGCCCATGGTGATGTAGGTGGTGGGCGTTTCGGCGCGGGGCCAGGTCAGGTGCATGTCTTTGCGCACGATGAACTCCAGGGTGCCGCGCAGCGACGTTTCCAACGCGGTAATATCCACTTCGCCGTTGCCTTGGCCGGCGTGTCCGTCGCCTACTTCAAACAAAGCGCCCGGCACGTGCACCGGAATGTAGAGCGTAGTGCCAGCCACCAACTCTTTGTTGTCTAAGTTGCCAGCATGAATACCGGGAGGCGCGCTATTGACCCGGCCCGAAGCGGGGGGCGGCGCCACGCCCATGCTGCCAAAGAACGGCTTCAACGGTATGTCGATGCCGGGCGCAAAGTGAGCCACGTTCTTCTTCTTGTCCAGCGGAATAATCTTCATTTTGGCGTAGCCGAAATCCTCTGGTATGAAGCCGCTGGTAGCGCCAAAGGCATTGTAGGCGTACGGAATAGCTAGGTCGATCTTTTTGATGCGCACTTCCAGCACGTCGCCCGGCTCGGCGCCTTCGATGTAGATAGGCCCGGTAAGAATGTGGCCGCCAGGGCCTTTGTTAGTCACGTCCTTATAAATATCCCGCAAAGACTGCTCGACGTCTTCGGGCTTCACGCCAGCGCCTTCCAGACGTGTTGGGCTGTTGGTAATCAGCGTTTCCACGTCCACCGCATCACCGGATTTGATACGCAACACGGGCTTCGCGGCGGCATCGTAGTATCCCCAGGCGACAGTGCTCGGGGTTGCTTTTAGTTGGTGCGTCGTGGGTTTGCTTTGCTGGCCGTGGGCATTCGTCGTCAGGAGCGCGCAGATACCCAGGGCAAGAAGCGTCGTCTTTTGCAGGTAGAGGTTTTTCATGCGGTAAGTTGGTAGGCTTGCAATGATCAAGCTACAGACTTAAGGACAACACACGGCGTTGCTTGCCACCAGAAGTTTGCAACGTTTTACTTTGGCAGTAAAACGTCTTACCTAGGTCTACAACTCTTGCCTCAGTCCTTAGCATCCTCTATGCACGGCCCCGACCCGAACACGCTGCATCCGCTTCCGCATCATCGAAAGCTGGTGTTTCTCAAGAACCTCATCACCCGGCCCAACATCATCGTGGGCGACTACACCTACTATGATGACTTTGAAGACCCGGCTAACTTCGAGCGCGACGTACTCTACCACTTCGAGTTTCTGGGTGACAAGCTCATTATTGGCAACTTTTGCGCGATTGCCTCGGGGGTGAAGTTCATTATGAATGGTGGCGGCCACGAAACCAAGCCCCTGTCTACATACCCATTTGCCATTTTTCGGGCAGGTTGGGAGGTTGTCACCGAAGGGCTCACTGCGGCAGAGAAGTACGGAACTAAAGGCGACACCGTGGTAGGCCATGATGTGTGGATCGGCCACGGCGCTACCATTATGCCCGGCGTGCGCATCGGCAACGGTGCTATCATCGCGACCATGTCGGTCGTCACGAAAGACGTACCCGACTACGCCATTGTGGGCGGCAATCCGGCTCAGCTCATCCGCAAGCGTTTTGATGACATGACCATTGCCCGGCTGAATGCCCTAGCCTGGTGGAACTGGGACGCGGAAAAGATCACGCGCAACGTGCAGCTACTCAACTCTATCGATTTAGATGCGCTGGAAAAGGCTGCATCTGATTCCGGGTCCAGCACAGTGCAGTAGACCCATTCGAGCCTGGTTACTTATTATTGACGCGCAACCTAGCTTTCCACTCACGCGGTTGTGCTACACCTAACCACCTAATGAGCCTTTCTCAAAACTACGCTTGTCGCAAGCTTTGGCTGTTGCTGAGCTTCTTTTGCTTTACCGGCAGCCTCACCGCCCAAACGTTGAAAACGCCACCTACCAGCGTCTACAACATCAAAGCATACGGAGCCGTCGGCGACGGCAAAACGCTTGATACGCCGGCCATCAACCGCGCCATTGAAGCGGCGGCCGCTGCGGGCGGCGGGCAGGTATATTTCCCGGCGGGCACCTATCCATCGTTTTCGATTCGCCTTAAGAGCAACATTTCCCTCTACCTAGAGCAAGGCGCCACCTTGTTGGCCGCCGACCCCAATACCGGTCAGGGCCTCTACGATCTAGCTGAGCCGAACGCCTCCGATAAGTTTCAGGACTTTGGCCACAGTCACTGGCACAACAGCTTGATTTGGGGTGAGAACCTAGAGAATGTGTCCATCCTAGGTCCGGGTATGATTGACGGCACCAAGGGCCTGACGCGCGAGACGCCTAAAAAACCTGGTATCGGCAACAAAACCATTGCCCTGAAGCTGTGCCGCAACGTGTTGCTGCGTGATTTCACGGTGCTCTACGGCGGCCACTTCGTGCTGCTGGCCACCGGCGTCGACAACATGACCATCGACAACCTGCGCCTCGACACCAACCGCGACGGTCTCGATATCGACTGCTGCCGCAACGTGCGCGTGTCGAACTGCACCGTGAACTCGCCCTTCGATGATGCTATTTGCCTGAAAAGCTCCTTCGGCCTCGGCTACGCCCGCGCCACCGAAAACGTGACCATCACCAACTGCCAAGTGAGCGGTTACGACCGCGGCACCCTGCTAAAAGGCACCTACGAGCGCAAAGAAGCCGACCTCGTCCCCGACCACGACGGCGTAACCGGCCGCATCAAGTTCGGCACTGAATCGAACGGCGGTTTCAAGAACGTAACCATCTCCAACTGCGTGTTTGAGTTCTGCCGCGGCTTAGCGTTGGAAACCGTCGATGGCGGCATTCTGGAAGACGTCAGCGTGACGAACCTGACCATGCGCGACCTATCTAGCTCGCCAATTTTCCTCCGTCTCGGGGCCCGGATGCGTGGGCCGGAGGGTACGCCAGTCGGTGTGCTGCGCCGCATCAATATCAGCAATATCGTGGTCTACAACGCTGATCCTAGGTACGCGTCCATCATCAGCGGCATACCCGGCCACCCCATTGAGGATGTGAGCCTGAGCAACATCAAAATCTATTACGCTGGCGGTGGCACAGCCGCCCAAGCCAAGATCAAAGTACCCGAAGCCGAGAAAGATTACCCCGACCCCGTAATGTTCGGTGAGCTGCCGGCGTACGGCTTCTTTATCCGTCACGCCAAGAACGTGACCGTCCGCAATGTCGACCTCACTCCTATCATCCCCGACCAACGCCCCGCCATCCTGCTGAACGATGTGCAGCAGATCGAATTTGAATCCATTAAGACAAAAACGGCCGCGGGCGTACCTAGCTACGTGCTCGACCAAGTGGAAGACTTTAGCGTGCTGCGGTCGACAGCGGTGAAGGACAAAACGGTCAAGAAAGCTACACATACGGAGCTGTAGTCAGCTGTATGTAGAACGGTCATGCTGAGCTTGCCGAAGCATCTCACGTGCAATAGTAATCTTAACCGTTCAACGGCTGCACGCGAGATGCTTCGGCAAGCTTAGCATGACTGACTTTCCCCTCTAATAACATGCTTTCCGCAAGCTTTCTATGAAATACTTCGTGCTTTCCGCTGCCGTCCTCCTAACTTTTGCAAGCCAGCCAACCTTCGCGCAGCGACAGATGGAGAACCTAGGTCGCGGAGTAGTAGCAATCCAAAAGAGTCGCGACTCAACCTTCGTTAGCTGGCGTTTGCTGGGTACTGATCCAGAGGATGTCGCGTTCAACTTGTATCGCAAAACCGGTGACCAAGCGCCCATCAAACTGAATAAAGCGCCGATTACAAAAAGCACTAGTTTCCTCGATACAAAAGCTAACACAACCGAGGCTAGGTCGTACTTCGTGAAGCCTGTGTTGAAAGGCACTGAGCAAGCCACCAGCGCTGCTTGTAATTTATCCGCTCAGGCCCCAGCGCGGCCTTATTTTTCCATCCCGCTTCAGGTGCCACCGCCCGGCGAGGAGCTAGGTAGCGCCTACACCTATAGTGCCAACGACGCCAGTGTCGGTGACCTAGATGGCGACGGCGAGTACGAAATCATCCTGAAGTGGGACCCGTCGAACGGCAAGAACCCGCCTCAACCAGGTGTTACGGGTCCGACTTTCTTAGACGCCTACAATCTGGCAGGCAAGCGTTTATGGCGCATCAACCTAGGTAAAAATATTCGTTCGGGTGCTGCTTACACGCAGTTCATGGTGTACGACCTGGATGGCGACGGCCGGGCCGAGCTTGTGTGCAAAACGGGTGATGGAACGTTAGATGGAGCCGGCAAACCTATTGGCGACGCAAGCAAAGATTGGCGCACCCTCACGACAGCTTCTGACCCGAAATACGGTAAAATCGTGGACGGGCCGGAATACCTGACGGTTTTCGACGGCCTGACCGGCGCAGCTCTAGCTTCCCAACCCTACACCCCGACCCGCTACCCGCTTGATGGCTGGGGCGGTATCGGCGGCAATGGTGGCAACGACGTCAACGGCGGACGGCCCGACCGTTTCACCGCCTGCGTGGCTTACCTCGATGGTGTGCACCCAAGCGTGGTGTTTGTGCGTGGCTGGTACGGCCGCACGGTGTTGTCAGCTTGGGATTGGCGTCAAGGCAAGCTCACGCAACGTTGGATTTTTGACTCGAAAGATGGCAGCAACTCCTACTCGGGCATGGCCAATCACAACCTCACCGTAGCCGACGTAGACCAGGACGGTCGCGACGAAATCTGCGTGGGCGCCATGACAGTAGATGATAACGGCCAAGGTCTTTACACCACGGGCCTCCGCCATGGCGATGCCATCCACCTCACCGACCTAGATCCGGATCACCCCGGCTTAGAGGTGTTCGGCATCCATGAAAGCGAGGAGAAAACGCTAGCCCTGAATACGCCCGGCGTCGCTATGTACGATGCCAAAACCGGTAAGATTCTCTTTAGCCAAAGCCCTGGCGTCGACGTCGGGCGCGGCGTAGCCGCCGACATTGACCCGACGCACCTAGGTTTTGAGAACTGGGGCGGCCCCGGCGGCTTGCGCGACGTGCACGGCAAAACCATCACCGAGAAAACGCCCTCTTCCACCAACTTCCTGGTGTGGTGGGATGGCGACCTCACCCGCGAGTTGCTCGACAAGAACCGCATCGACAAGTGGGATTGGACCAAAGCCGAAACCCGCAACCTGCTCACCGCCGAAGGCTGCGTGGCAAACAACGGCACCAAAGCCACGCCTACCCTCAGCGCCGACATCCTAGGAGACTGGCGCGAAGAAGTTATCTGGCGCACCCCCGACAGCCAAGAACTCCGCATCTACAGTACCACCATCCCCACCGAGCACCGCTTCTACACGCTCATGCACGACCCACAATACCGGCTCAGCATCGCCTGGCAAAACACGAGCTACAACCAGCCCCCGCATACCGGCTTCTACCTAGGTACCGGCATGAAAAAGCCCCCGCAGCCGAAAATCGTACTGACAGGGGCTAAAAAGCTTCAGTAGAAAGACAACATAAAGCTAGAACTAAAGCCCCCCTCCTTTTTTAAGGAGGGGGTTGGGGGTGGTTCCTTGACGTTGAACAATACTAATTCTAGTTTTCTAGCGCTAGCTAACCACCCCCAACCCCCTCCTTAAAAAAGGAGGGGAGCTTTAGCCCTAGCTCTTGTTTTTAACTCTACCCAGCCATGAACGTGCGCATGCTCAGGCCGCCGTACGACACCTCTTCAAACACCTGCTTAATTGGCTCTTTCGCGTCGGTGGCCCCTAGGCTGTAGAGCATGGGAAGGTAGTGGTCGACGGTTGGTACGGCCAGCGCGCCAGCTTGACCGGTTTGCTGGTAGTGCACGAGGCTGCGGAAGTCGCGCTGGTCGATTTTGTTTTTCACCCACGAGTCGAACTCCACGGCCCAATCGTGCGGAGTGTTGTCGTTCATCATCAGCTTGGGAACGCTCAAGCGCAAGTTGTGCACGACATTGCCGCTGCCAATGATGAGTACACCCCGCTCGCGCAAAAACTGAAGTTGCTGGGCTAGCTCGAAGTGATACGCCAGGGGCTTGGTGTAGTCGAGGCTGAGTTGGAACACAGGAATGTCGGCCTGCGGGAACAGGTGGTGTAAGATGGTCCAGGAGCCGTGGTCGAGGCCCCATTCGTCGGAGCCGTGCACATCGGGCACCATGTCGATAAGTTGCTGAGCAAACTCTGGCGAACCGGGCGCCGGGTACTGCATGTCGAACAACGCCTGCGGAAAGCCGCCGAAATCATGAATCGTCTCCGGCATCGGGTTCAGCGTGGCAAACGAGCCCTTCGTAAGCCAGTGTGCCGACACCACCAGAATGGCCGTGGGCGGGTGGTCGAGCCGGATCTGCTGCCCTAGGTTCTGCAAGGTTTGGGTGAAGGAGTTATCCTCCAGCGCATTCATCGGCGAGCCATGCCCCACAAACAGCACCGGCATCTTGTCGCTCTTCCGGAAAGAAGTAGCCGTGGAATATAAATCGTTCAGTTTCATGGTCGAAGCAAAAGGCAGGGCAGCTAGCATCTTCAGAAAATGACTGCGTTGCATAAAACTACCCTTTTGATTACCTTACAAAATTACCGCCCCCTAAGCGTCGGCGCCTTGATGTAGGATAAGAAATCAGCTACCGCTTACGATCTAGCTAGCTCCTTCCGAATCCGGCTCAACGACTCCGGTGTGACACCTAGGTAGGCCGCAATCATGCGCTGCGGCAAGCGCTGCACAAGGGTCGGATACATCTGTAAAAACTCCAAGTAACGCTCTTCGGCCGTGGCACTGAGCGTCGCGATTAACCGCCGCTGCATGGCGGCCATGCTGTTTTGCAACAGCGTATGAAAGAACGCCTGAAACGCTGGGCCAAGCGTTTGCAATAGCGGAAAGAAGTCGGGGCCGAAAAGCAGTACCTCCGATTCCTCTACCGCTTCAATGGAACACATAGCGGGCAAGCCGCGCAGCATACTGTGCTGGTCGGATATCCACCAGTTCTCGGGCGCAAACTGAATGATATGTTCTTTCTCTTTCTTGTCGACTACGTAGCTGCGCAGGCACCCTTTCACCACAAAAGCGCCGCGTCGTTCCACTTCACCCTGCCACACGACCAGTTCATTTCTCTGCAACACCTTTGGTATTAATGCCTGCTTCACCACCTCAAACTGCGCGTCGGAAATGGCGAGCTGGCGTTGGAAATACGCACGTAGTCGTTCGTACATCGCCTGTTTGTCAGTTGGATGCGGCACCAGGAGCTAGGTTTTGCGGTTGAGGACTTGAATATGATAAAAAGAAAAGCGCCCAATGGTTTTCCAGAGGGCGCTTTCAATTTCGGTAAATAGGTTTTAAAACGGCGGATCTTCGTTGCCGAAGTTGCTGCGTGGAAAAGCTTGGGGAGGAGGCGTGTCGTTGTTGATGCGCGAACCTAGGCGGATGGTGTTGGGAGCGAAGCCACTCGCGTCGTCGTCGAAGGTGCTGGCGGGGAAGGCGCCGGTGTTGAACTCGTCGCCGCCGAAGCCACCGCCATCGAGGTCGGCAAACTTGGTGAAGCGACCGATGAACTTGAGCTGTACCGTTTCGAGCGAGCCGTTTCGGTGCTTGGCAATGATAACCTCACCCATGCCTTGCGTGGGATTACCCATTTCATCTTCCGTAATTTTATAATACTCAGGACGATATAAGAAGACCACCATATCGGCGTCCTGCTCGATAGAACCCGATTCACGAAGGTCACTCAGCTGCGGCTTCTTGTCGCCGCCGCGGGTTTCCACCGAACGCGAGAGCTGCGACAGGGCTAGCACCGGCACGTTCAATTCTTTGGCAATACCCTTGAGCGCCCGCGAGATAGAGGCAATTTCCTGTTCGCGGTTGCCAGCGCCCTTGCCGCCATCCGAGTTGCCCGTCATCAGCTGCAAGTAGTCGATGATGATCATCTGGATGTCGTGGTGGGCCTTGAGGCGGCGGCACTTGGTACGCAGCTCCCGGATGCTCAACGCAGGCGTATCGTCGATGAAAATCGGGGCCGACGACAAAGATGAAATTTTATGGTTGAGCTGGGCCCATTCGTAGTCGGCTAGGTTACCCTTCTTGATCTTCTCCGAATCCAGCTCCGCTTCCGCCGAAATCAGACGATTCACGAGCTGAATGGACGACATTTCGAGCGAGAAGATAGCTACCGGCTTTTTGTGGTCGACGGCCGCATTGCGCATGGCGGATACCACGAAGGCTGTTTTACCCATGCCCGGTCGAGCCGCAATGATCACTAAGTCAGACGGCTGCCAACCACTAGTCACTCGGTCCAGCGCCGAGAAGCCGCTTGGTACCCCAGTTAGGCCGTCTTTCTGATTCTTCTTTTCTTCCAGCTCTTTGATGGCTTTACCCATCAACGAACGCATGTCGTCGAAGTTCTTACGAATGTTAGATTCCGACACTTCAAACAACGACTGTTCAGTTTGATCGAGCAGATTGAAAACGTCCGTCGTATCCTCAAATGCGTCGCGGTGGATGTCGCTGGCAATGCGGATCAGCTCTCGCTTGATGGCGTTTTCGGTGATGATACGGGCGTGATACTCGATGTTGGCGGCCGAGTTAACCTTGAACGTGAGGTTGGCTACGTAATGCGTACCACCGGCTGCCTCCAGCTCGCCCATTTCGCGCAACTCCTGGTTAACGGTCAGAATATCAATAGGCTCTGACTTATCAAACAGGTTAAGGATAGCCTTGAAGATGCGCTGGTGTTTATCGTCGTAGAAGCTGTTGGGCTTCAGAATATCGATAACCGTTGTCAGGGCATCTTTCTCCAGCATTAGCGCACCCAATACGGCGGATTCCAGCTCCCGGGCTTGGGGCGGCAGTTTGCCAGTGGGCGAAGCCAAGGTCAGCACGGGCGGCCGGCTATTCCAAGCGGCTTTGGCCCGCGAGGCCGATTGTTTCAGGCGGTCATCCATTCGGTCACTCATAGGGGTACTCAACAAATCTAACGCAAAAGGGGCACAAAGCTAGCGGCTACAGCTTAGATTTAGCAAAGTGTCACAATCCTTTCTTTTAGGTATCTTACCAGAATGCTTAGCGTAACCTTCTACTCTTTTTTCCAGGAGTTGGACGTACTTTCCCAAAACGGCAGACCCAACTCTGTGCTGCCGGTTCTTACCTTTACGGCCTTTTCCTGCTTACTGCTTCCGAATGGCCTCCCTTCCCTCCTTCCAACGCTTGCACCTGATTGCCGTCGGGGGTAGCATTATGCACAACCTAGCCCTCGCCTTGCATCGCAGTGGCGTACAGGTAACGGGCTCCGACGATGAAATATTTGAGCCAGCCCGTGGCCGCTTAGCCGCTGCGAATATCTTGCCCGCAGCAGAAGGCTGGTTTCCGGAGAAAATCACGACTGACCTCGATGCGGTTATCGTGGGCATGCACGCTCGCGCCGACAACCCCGAGCTGCTACGCGCCCAAGAGCTAGGTCTGCGCGTTTATTCATTTCCTGAGTTTATCTACGAGGCCAGCAAAGACAAGCAGCGCATCGTCATTGGCGGCTCGCACGGCAAAACCAGCATTACCTCGCTTATTTTGCACGTGCTGCGCTACCATGGTCGCAAGTTCGACTACGCCGTGGGTGCTCAGCTCGAAGGCTTCGATCTGATGGTGCAGCTTACCGACGACGCGCCCATTATCATCATTGAGGGCGACGAGTACCTCTCCTCGCCCATCGACCGGCGACCGAAGTTTCACCTATATCAGCACCACATTGGGGTAATTTCGGGCATTAGTTGGGACCACATCAACGTGTTTCCGACTGAGGAAGATTACCGTGAGCAGTTCCGCGTTTTTGCGGAGATGACGCCCAAAGCCGGCGTGCTCATCTACGACCAAAATGACGAGCAGGTGCAGCTCGTGACGGTACCCACCAGCCCTGATGTGCGATACGTTGGCTACGGTCCGCACGAGCACGTTATTCGGCAAGGTCGCACGTACCTGCTCACGAAGAAGGACGAAGAAGTACCCGTTCAAATATTCGGCGAGCATAACCTGCGCAATATTTCGGCGGCCCGGGAAGTCTGCAAACAGCTCAGCATCAAAGGCAAAGACTTCTACGAAGCTATTGCAACTTTCAAGGGCGCGGCACGGCGACTAGAATTGGTGCGCGAAAGCCAAGCGTCGGTGGTGTACAAGGATTTTGCGCATGCGCCTTCCAAGCTTAAGGCTACCGCTACGGCCTTGAAGCAACAGTACCCGCAGCGGCGCCTAGTGGCGTGTTTGGAGCTTCACACATTCAGCAGCCTCAACCCGGCTTTCTTGCCACAATACGCCCACACTTTCGACGCGCCGGATGTAGCGGTAGTGTACTTCAACCCGCATGTATTGGAGCACAAGCGCCTGCCTCCCCTCGCACCCGAGGCAGTGCAAGCCGCTTTTCAGCGTCCCGACCTGCACGTTTTTACCGACAGCCAAGCTTTGGCGACTTTTCTACACGAACAAAACTGGGCCAACGCTAATCTGCTGATGATGTCGTCGGGTACTTTCGATGGGCTTGACCTAGCAAAACTGGCGGCTGCAGTTGTTGCCTAGGAGACTATCTATTATAAAAGAGCAAGCCCCTTTCCGCTGGTAGCAGCGTGAAAGGGGCTTTTTTCTCGTTAAAACTAGCTATGTCCTGGATGAAAATAAACTTCATTATGATGCCATGCAGGCCGTTTATTTCCTTTTAGCTTTGCTTAGCTCACCCTAGTTATTGTACTAGTTCACTGTCTTTTACAAAACCTTTAGATGGACAAGAAGTCTCAGCTACAACAGCATTTGACTACTACCCTTACGCAGGTTATTTCAGACTATCTACGCGCAGAAATAGAGCTAAAAAAAGATTCTTTACGCCCAGATGCGCAACAAATTCCCCTAGAAGAGGAAGCACAACGCATCAGCCGGCTAATGGCTACTAATATCACCATCACCATTGATGTGCATCTGCGCCAGCTTTTATATCCTGAGCAGAAAGAGCGCACCGATGAGTGGCTTCGCTCGCAGAACTACATGCACCGCCGCGAAGATGAAAATAACCGACCTAGCGCTTAGCTGCCCCTGAGCCGCACGGACTTTCACTACACGAGAAAAGCCTGCTCTGAGCAGGCTTTTCTTATTTATCTTCTTTGTCTTCTGTTTTTTTGGCGGGCTTAGGCCGCCGCCTATCGGTAGTCAGTAACAGCGCAAGCGCAGTAAGGCTTAGGCGCAGGATCCATTTGCGGTTCATTGGCGGATGAAAAATTCGTTGTATTCCTTCACAATAAGGTCGCAGCGGCTGCCGCCGGTATTTTCCTCGCAGGTAGTACCCACGATACGATTTTTCTCGAAGGAGAAAGAACAAAAGGTGCAGCCTACGCTCGTAAGAATGTACCGTTCGGCGCTGGAACTCAAGTACAAACTGTTGTCGGAAGAGCTTTGCAGCGGAATAGCCATGGCCCGGTACATTCCGTTGCGCAGCCCGATACCCACCAAGTAATAGACGGGTTTGTCGTTCTTACTCTCCTGCACTTTCTGTACAGAAGTCTTGTCGATGACCGTTCCATCGTTGAACAGCCGAATGAAAGCTGTGGCCAACTGATTACGCGGCACTGTATATTCTACTTTTCCCTCGTTGATGGTGGCTACCTGTCTGTTCACCGCTTCACGGCGGCGTTGTGCGGCAGCGGCATCCGGGTCGTCGGCGGGCATACCTTTTTCGGGGAAGCTGTGTTTGCTGGTTTCGCAGGCAGTAAGTGTTCCTGCCAGACCTAGGCAAACAAAAAGCGCCGTACGCACGACAACAAGGGAGAGAGATTTCATTCGAATTGGTAAAGGACAAGCCTCTCTAGCGAGGCTTGTAGTATTTCTGAGCTTCTGGCATCAACCGTTGGATGTCCGCAATACGTTGCTGGTCAGCGGGGTGATCAGATAAGAACGCAGGCGTACCGCCTTGGCTCTGGGCCGCCATCCGTTGCCAGAACGCAACAGCTGTTTCAGGGTTGTAACCGGCCATGGCCATAAAAATCAAGCCTAAGTGATCAGCTTCACTTTCTTGCTGACGACTAAAGTGGAGCAATCCTAGCTGTGAGCCCGCTCCTACGGCTGTCATGAGCATACTGCCTGCTACCGATGGATTGCCGCCAGTAACAGTTTGCAGCGCCGCGCCGCCATATTGCGCAACTAGTTGGTCGCTCATCCGCTCGCTACCATGCTTGGCTACGGCGTGCGAAATTTCGTGGCCAAGCACTACGGCCAGCCCGTTTTCATCCTGCGTGATGGGCAAGATTCCGGTGTAGACCACTACTTTACCGCCAGGCATGCACCAGGCATTCACCTGTTTATCTTCTACTAGGTTGAACTCCCACTGGTACCCAGCTAGAGCCGCCGTGTTGTTGGTCTGGGCCATGTATTCTTCCACGGCGTGTTGAATGCGCAGACCCACGCGCTTCACCATGGCCGTCTGGCTGGCGTTGGTCGATAATTTACTTATGCTCAGCGTTTTTTGATATTCTTGGTTACTAAGTGTGAGCATTTCGCTGTCGGAAACTAGGCTGAGTTGCCGACGGCCGGTGATGGGAACGGTGGTGCAGCCCGCTGCTATCAGGAGCGAGCTAGCGAGAATGAATTTCTTGAACATGGCGAAAAACGGCTTTGAAAAGATGTCGGCAAGGCATGGGGAGCAGCCTTAAGCTGACGCTAGGAGACTATACGTCGAGGCCTAGGTAAAATGTTTAATCAGCTATATGCCTAGCGTCATAACCCTACGCAAATGGCTAGCGTAGCCAGTTTTTGCCTTGATCCTTAGTGCCTGGTGCTTAGTTTTGGGCACCAGATGCTTCAGTAGCCAAAACGGGAGAAGCCAACCAAGCGCCAGACCTAGGTTTTGCGCACTAAGTATCAGGCATCAAGCCTAACTCGAACAGATGAAAATTCTCTGCATCGGCCGCAACTACGCCGAACATATCGCTGAACTTCAGAACGAAACGCCCGACGCGCCCGTCATTTTCGCCAAGCCCGACACGGCCTTGCTCCAGCGCAATCAGCCCTTCTTCTACCCCGATTTTTCTCAGGATATTCACCACGAAATTGAGCTGGTGCTGCGCATCAGTAAGAACGGCAAGAACATCGAAGAAAAGTTCGCCCACACTTACTACGACGCCATTGGCCTAGGTATCGACTTTACCGCCCGCGACCTGCAAAGCAAGCTCAAAAGCAAAGGCTTACCTTGGGAGCTAGCTAAGGGTTTCGATGGTTCGGCGCCACTCTCTACTACCTTCAAACCTGTGTCGGATTTTGCCGACCTAGGTAACATCAACTTCCGCTTGGAGGTGAACGGCGAAGTGCGCCAGCAAGGTAACTCTAGCTTGATGCTGCACCCGTTTGCGGCCATAATCTCTTACATTTCGCGTTTTATTACCCTCAAAATGGGCGACTTGATTTTCACGGGCACGCCCAGCGGCGTGGGCCCAGTGAAGATCGGCGACCAGCTAACGGGGTATATTGAGGACGAGAAACTGTTGGATGTTGCGGTTAAATAAATTTCGATTGCCGGTCGTGAGTTCTTTGCAGCCGGTTAGCTCACGCGTTTTTTCTTGGAACAAGTTAGCAGTAGGCGCCTTGCTACTGATGACCACTACCAGCCTGCGCCCGGCGCCGTTTGGGGCCAGTGCGCCGCCTGCGAAGGAGCACAGGGGCACTAGTGGCCCTGCTGGTAGCGGCACACCGCAGCCGCAAGCAGGTCCTTCTTCACATCCCAACGTGGAGAAAGGCTACTTTCTGTTTCCTATTAAGCCGGGCAAGCCTAACTACCTAGCCGGTAGCATGGGCGAGCTGCGCCCGAATCACTTTCACGGCGGCCTCGACATCAAGACCGATGGCCGCGTGGACTTGCCGGTGTATGCCGCCGCCGATGGCTACATCTCCCGCATGAAGCAATCGAGTTTCGGCTATGGCAATGTGCTCTACATCACGCACCCCAATGGCCTGACCACCGTGTACGGCCACCTGAACCGCTTCCTAGGCCCGGTGGCCGACCACATGCGGCAGCAGCAGTACGAGAAGCAAACCTTTGAGCTAGAGCTGTTCTTCACCAAAGACCAGTTCCCAATCAAGCGCGGCGACTTGGTGGCACTGTCGGGCAACACGGGTGGTTCGGGGGGGCCGCACTTGCACTGGGAAGTGCGCGACGCCCAGGATGCGCAGCTGAACCCACTGCAATGGGGCGGTTTCGATGAAATCCAGGACCACGTGCCACCTACCATTCAGGCATTTGCTGTAGAGCCGCTCAGCATCGACGCGCGGGTGAATGGCCGTTTCGACAAAGCGGTATTTGCGCCCAAGCTCCCGGTGGGGCCAGGCGTGCAGATTACCTGGCCCGACACCATCAACTGCTACGGCACGGTCGGCTTGCAAGTGCAGGCCTTCGACCGTTTCGACACGGCCTGGAACCGCAACGGCTTGCAGCGCGTGGAAGTGCGCGTAAATGGGCAGCCTCTGTATCAATATGTTATTGATGGAGTGCCTTTCAGCGATACGCGTGAGATTTCAGACCACATCGACTATGAATGGCAGCACACCATGGGTCGCACCCTTGAGAAGCTGTTCGTGGACGACGGCAACAACCTGCCCATTTACACCACCGGACCTAGCAAAGGCAAGCTGCGGGTGGAAGACGGACAGCTTTACGCCGTAGAGGTGAACCTACTCGACTCGTACGGCAACATGACGCCGCTGCGCTACGTGCTACGGGGCCAAGAGCCCGTGTACCACAAAACGCGCAGCGCGGCTGTCCGCCAACCATCGATGCGCTACGAGATTACGCGCAACATCCTGAAGGTGACCGTTGCTGACCCCGACACGGCTAGCCAGCCCGCTAACCTTACGCTATTACGCGATGGTCGGCGCTTGGCAGTGAAACCTAGCTACACCGTGCAAAGCCAGAACGTGTACCTCTACGACTTGCGCGCCGGCTTGCCCGACTCGCTCCGTTTTGGTCGGGTAGCGCAGCGCTTCAACCGGCAGGCTATGATACCAGCAGGTCAGGAGTTTTCCTTTTCCAACAACGTGCTGAACCTAGCTTTTGGCCCGCGTACGATCTTCGACACCTTGTACTTGCAAACCGTCTACAAGGAAGGACTCTGGACCATCCAAAGCACCCGCACGCCGCTGTTCCAGCCGTTGCGCCTGACGCTGAAACCCGAGGAGGAAGTCGTAGACAAGCAGCGCTCGGCCGTATACATGATCAATGCTAGCGGAGGCCGCATCTACCAAGGGGGCAAGTGGGACGGCAATCAGATAACGGTGCCAATCAAAATATTTGGCTCCTTTCGGATTCTCGCCGACACGATTCCTCCCTCGGCCAGGCTGGTGAGCAAATCGGCGGCGGGCGTCACGTTTGTGGTAGGCGACAATCTCTCGGGGCTAGCTAGCTACCGCTTGCTGGTAAACGGGCAGTGGCGCCTCCTGCGCTACGAGTACAAGAACGCCACCCTCTTCACCGACCGGCAGGATCATACCGTGCCCCTGGCGGGCGACGCCGAGTTGCACCTCACCGACCAAGCCGGTAATGAGAAAGTGCTGCGGTTCAGGATCTAACTCCTGGTGTGGGCGGCCACCTAGGTAGCCGTCCCAAACCAGGAGTTAGCGCTGTACTGCGGAGTTCCGTATACGTTCAGTATTTCGCATTAAGCGCCAAACTCCATGAAACCTCGCCGCCCTATTCTGGTTGCCACCGCCGCTACGGCTGTTGTTGCCGCTTCTGCTCTCCTATACTCCAAAGCCCGGCGGGCCCCGCTGCCGGTGGTGCCTCACGTCAATCTGAAGCGCTACATGGGCGTGTGGTACGAAATTGCTCGCCTACCTGCTCGCTTCGAGAAGAATTGTGAGCACGTCACGGCCTCCTACCGGCTGCGCCCCGATGGCAAAGTTGATGTGTTTAACACCTGCCACAAGGACGACGTAAACGGCCCCGTAGATACGGCTAAAGGCGTTGCTCGCGTCGTCGACTCTGAGACCAACGCCAAGCTGAAAGTCCAGTTCTTCTGGCCTTTCGAAGGCGACTACTGGATTTTGGAGCTAGACCCCGATTATCGTTTTGCCGTGGTAGGTGAGCCGGGTCGCAAGTATTTGTGGGTGCTAAGCCGCACGCCCCAGCTGGAGCGCTCCATCCGCGACCGGCTTATTGCCAAAGCACGGGAGCTAGGTTTTCCGGTCGAAAACCTGATTTATACGGGGCAGCCCGTTGGTGAGGAAGCCTAGCTTTCCATCTACCATTATTCAACAATACACGAAGCAAAAGCTTCGCTCCATTTTCTCATGCAACTCCAAGTTGGCGACCCCGCCCCCTCTTTCGAAGCCATCGACCAAGATGGTAACCTTATTCGCCTCACCGATCTGCGTGGCAAGAAGGTAGCGCTCTACTTTTACCCCAAAGACGACACCCCTGGCTGCACCGCCCAAGCTTGCAACCTGCGCGACCACAGCGAAGAGCTAACGGCCAAGAACGTACAGGTAATTGGCGTGAGCGTCGATAGTGAAAAGTCGCACAAGAAGTTTGCGCTCAAATACGAATTACCTTTTCCCCTGCTCGTTGACACCGACAAGAAAATAGTGGAGGCCTACGGCGTGTGGCAGGAAAAATCGATGTACGGCCGCAAATACATGGGCACCATGCGCACTACCTTTCTCATTGACGAACAAGGTATTATTGAGAAGATCATCGAGAAGGTAGACACAAAAAACCACGCGACGCAGCTACTCTAACCCGGTTTCGCCCGTACTGACTGTCATCTTGCCTTCGGCAGGATGACAGTTTATTTTTACCCCGTTTGCTTTTTACCTGTGGCCGAAATCCCTGCGTCTGCTCCCACTTCTGCACCAAACAAATGGATGGTGCTAGCTACCCTAGCTTTTGGCACCTTCATGGCCACGCTCGATAGTAGCATCGTCAACATCGCCTTGCCCACCATTCGGCGAGAGCTGAACGCCGGCGATAGTGTAGAGTGGATCGTGCTCAGCTACTTGCTCGCCACCACTAGCACGCTGCTGATCATGGGCAAGCTATCGGATCTGGTGGGTCGGCGGCAGCTGTACATCACCGGCTTTGCCGTGTTTGTGGGTGGCTCGTTACTGTGCGGGCTAGCTTGGAGCAACTGGTCGCTTGTGTTCTTTCGGGTCATTCAGGGCCTTGGGGCGTCCATGATCTTCGCCATTGCGCCGGCTATCGTCAGCGACACCTTCATCCCGCAAGAGCGCGGCCGGGCCCTAGGTCTTATCGGGACGATTGTGGCGGCAGGCAGTAGCGCGGGGCCGGTTATTGGCGGCTTGCTACTAGGCCATTTTGGCTGGTCGAGCATCTTCTTTGTGAACGTACCCATTGGCTTAATCGGAATTTGGCGTGCCTGGACGGTGCTACCTAAGGGCAACAAACAACCGCAGCAAGCCTTCGACCTCGTTGGTGCCGGGCTCTTTCTGGTTGGCGTTGTGACGCTGCTGATCGGTCTGGATTTCGGTCCCGAGCCGCAATACGGCTGGGATCATCCGATGGTGTTAGCCTTGCTTGGTAGCGGTGTGGTACTACTTGCTGCTTTTCTTTTCTGGGAAGCTAGGGTGAAAGAGCCCATGCTGCGCTTGGAGCTTTTTCGCAATTACCCGTACACGGCGGCTATTTGCGCGGCGCTGCTCGGCTTCGTGGCCTCTGGCTCCAACCTGTTTATTATTCCGTTCTTCCTTCAGCAGCTACTACACTTCACACCCCAACGTGCCGGGTTGGTGCTGCTAGCGGGGCCCTTGACGCTGAGTATGGTAGCTCCTTTGGGTGGCTACTTGTCAGACAAGATTAATGCCCGCTGGATTTCCACCGCAGGCTTGTTGTTGGCAGCTTTCGGGTACTTCATGTTCTCGCGTCTGCAACCCGATTGGGGCTGGCAAAACGTAGTGTGGCGCAGCTCCCTGATTAGCATGGGTTTTGGCTTATTTCAGTCGCCTAACAGCAGTAGTGCTCTTAGTGCGGCGCCTTTAGCCCAGCGCGGTGTGGCGAGCAGCTTGCTGGCGTTTATGCGCAACCTAGGTTTTGTGTTGGGCATTGCACTGGCGGCTGCCGTGTGGTACAGCACCCGCAACCGCTACGCGCTGGCGCATGATTTAACCCCGGAAAGCGTGGCCGCCCAGGTACAAGGCATGCACAACGCTTATCTGGTGATGAGTGGTTTGGTAGTATTAGGAGCCATCATCTCGTTCTCCCGCGGCGCTACCAAAACGGTGGCCGCCGACCAACCTATGGCGCAACCTGCTGCCGCGTAGGTATAACTAACCTTTGGGCAAGTACAGTCCGGTTGTTTGCCTACGCAGTTCTCATCAGAACGCAAATGTACCATCTGGCTCCTGTCAGTCGTTCAACGACAGAATGCGCCGTGGCGCGTTTCTATATCCTTTCCAGCAGCTAGGTTACGGCTATGCTTTACCTGATACAGCGCTACTGCCTGTTCTTCCTTAGCTTTATGGTGTTCGCTGGGCCTACACATGCCCAAAAAGCGCCGCCTGAGAAGCCTCGCATCACCCGCATTCTGTTCCTGCTCGATGCCTCCGGCTCAATGAATGCGCCGTGGGAAGGGCGTCCGCGCATGGAAGTGGCCAAGAGCTTACTAGCGAAGATGGCCGACTCCCTCAATACTTACCCTAATCTAGAGCTAGGTTTGCGCGTGTACGGCCATCTGCACGAGGCCAAGGAGAACAACTGCGAAGACTCGAAGCTGGAAGTGCCATTCGGAGCCCGCAACGCAGCGGCTATCAAAGCTAAACTCAAAGCCTTGCAAAACCGCGGCAACACGCCCATTACGTACTCTCTTCAGCAATCAGCCAACGACTTTCCTGCCGACCGTACCGCCCGCAACGTACTGATTCTGATAACCGACGGGCTTGAGTCTTGCAAGGGCGATCCGTGCGCTACATCATTAGCGTTACAGCGTAAGCGCGTGTTTCTGAAGCCCTTTGTTATTGGTATTGGGGCTGAAAAGGAATTTGGAAAACAACTCGAATGCCTAGGTCAGTACTACAACGCGGCCGACGTAAAAACCTTCCGCTCGGTGCTCGACAACGTCATCACTCAAACGCTCCAGAAAACGACCGTGAGCGTGAACCTAACCGACGAGAACGGCCGCCCTGTGGAAAGCAACGTGAACATGACCTTCGTGAACAACGTGACCGAGCAGCCCGAATACAACTACGTGCACTACCGCGACGACCAGGGCAAACCCGACGTGCTCGACATCGACGCCTTGCAGAGCTACGACTTGGTCATCAACACCGTGCCGCCTGTGCGTCAGCAGAACCTGCCTATCCGCGCTGGCAAAGCCAACGTGCTGACCTACAAAACGCCCCAAGGCACCCTAGGTCTTCAGTCGCCCAACCTCACGCCGAACCCGTATGGCAAGGTGCAGGCAGTAGTGCGTGCCGCCGGCAACCCAACGACGGTAGTGGCTTTGCCCTTCGGCACGAAGCAAAAGTTGCTGGCCGGCAACTACGAGGTGGAGCTGCTCACACTGCCCCGCATCACGCGCCGCATCAGTATCAAGCAGGGCCAGGAAACCTCCGTCACCTACGAAGCGCCGGGCACCCTCAACATCGTGACGGACTTGAAAGGGTACGGCAGCATCTACCGCCTCAACGATGACGAATCGCAGACTTGGGTATATAACCTGCCCGAGGCCAGCAGCAAGGTCAACTTGGCCATGCAGCCGGGCGCCTACCGCCTCGTGTTTCGCTCTAGAACCAGCATTGGCAGCAAGTTCACGGACACCCGCAACTTCACGATCCGCTCCGCTCAGACAACTTCGGTAAGTATCTTCGGGAAGTAGGAGCATCAGCAATTACTTCGCCTCTATATATTTTAAATCTCTTTGTGTCTAGCAATAGAGAACACAGCTCAACCCAACTAAACAGCTTCTTATTATTTTATGGTTCTCTAAAGCACTAATTTATTATCAATAAAATGTCCTTGGCACGTCTTCAGCAATTTCTTTAAGGTCAAGCAAATAGAATGAGATATTCTCACTGTTATTATCCATACTCTCGACTTCAACTATGTCATTCTCAGAATAGTCTTTTGCTGACAGTGACGAAGGATAGGATATTGATCTATCAGCTCTAATAATATATTTCTCAGGCACAATTACTTCCCTTATTTTATCTACTATAAAATTATAAAATAGATTGGGCGGGTTTTGATAATTTTCTAAATTTTCTACCCACATATAGTAATCTACGAGTAATTGCCCTGTACCAGAAACAAACTGGCCGACAACAGCTTTAAATTCCTGAATAGGGAGTTCTATATAAAACTTCACAGTTGAAGTATCAATTATTACCAATTGACTATCTTCATCTTGATAGTTACGTATTATCTGCCCACAGAACGAATAGTCCGAATTATATAGCTGCTTAAAATAGCAAAGCTGAGTATTATCAATCTTTAAGTCATTTGTTGAAACGTAAAACGAAAGATTCACCTTTTGCCCATTATGTAAAGGTGGATAGGTTCCATCACCAAGATACCATCTTTCAAAAGTCACGCAAAGATTCAGCATTAATATTTAAATTTTTAAATATTATTAGGTCTATTAATTCTTATTAGCATTGGCACTATCGCAAGATAGATTTATAGCATCAACATACCTATCCCTATCTAGCCGCGCATATAATTGCCACTCTAGTACACCAGCGGCCAAGCAGTTGTTTCTGGTAACTTACCTTTGCAGCTCTCCGCCAATCAGCCGTGCTCTGTACAAAGGTCGCCCGGTTGCCCTAGCTGCTTGTCATGTCAAATTTTGTTACTTGTTGTGTACTACTTCTCTCTTATCTGCTCCTAGCTTCTTCCGCCCAGGCCCAAAACCAGCAACAGCGCGACACCACGCTCATCGTGTACAACGGCCAGCTCACAGGGGCGTATAGCCGGGGCGGCGTCAACCGCGCGCTGCTCTCCACTACACACGCGGTTACCTTCACCCGCGGCAAACACTACGGATTGCCCCTGAACGGCAGCTTTATCTACGGTAAGCAAGATGGCTTCCTGAAAGAGCGAGAGTTGCTTCTGAGTGCCACGCCGTACTACTACAAAGGCCGATTCAGGGCGTATGCCATTGGTGGTTTTGAGCGCAGCAACCTGCGCGGCATCACCGATCGGGTGCAGCTAGGGGGTGGCCCAGGCTGGGCCTTCTACTCCGATACGCTCGGGCGGGAAGTATCAGTGAGCAACCTGATCATTCGGGAAAGAACCAACTTCCTAGATGGCACCACTCAACTAACGGCGCGTAACTCCGTGCGCCTAAAGGTGGCCTATTCCATCAAGATTCTGACGCTCAGCTCTGTCACCTTCTATCAACCCTCGCTAGCCGATTTCAATAACTACCGCTTCAGCAACCTAACCACCTTAGCGCTGAAGCTGACGAAGGCGTTGGCGGTCAACTTCTCTTACAACTACACGCACGAAAGCCAATACAGCGAAGGCAAAGTGCCGGATAATACCAACATGACCCTAGGTATATCCTACACCACACGGCGATAAGAACTTGAACAGAACACGTCTTCAACACAAAGTCTGCTCTCGCTCGGGAGTAACAAGGAGGCCGGCACAGTTCGAACATTTTTTGGACGTGCTTCAGCGCTAAGTTTCGCTGAGACATGCGTCTAGTATCTTTTTCAGTCTGGCGTGAAGCTGGTCAATACTGCGTGTACGCTTATAGTAGTGCTATAAGTATAAATTATATAAAAGATTAATGAAGATATTTCGTGGCAATTGTTATGTTTGACCAATAAGAAACATAGCATCGCCGCGTAACCCGCCTATCTTGCCTGTCACAAAGTCCAATAGACTTGGCTTTGTTGCACAGATTTATCGATCTAGCCTTACACTCACGCCTTATTGCCCGACTGGTTGATCTTTCTCAAGGTCAAGTAGCTGCTTGTAGCTTTCGTAGACGGTTGTCTTCGTGCGAAATAGGCTGTGTACGAACCACCAGTTGGTATGAGTCCATGTAGCTGGTGCTAGCTATAGGTATGTTCTGCCTACAGCCTAACACCGCAGCACACATCCTGTGCATCCTTATAAAATATCACCCTTTTACTATAAATTTTTAAAGCATGATGCAATACATATACCCAGGCAAGGTCTGGTGGAGGAATGTCAAGGTCACGCTGTGCGTCTCCGGGCTGCACCTTGTCCTCACTCCTGCCAGCATAGCAGCCATCCATATGGCTCACGCTACACCGAAGCTTAACGACGCAAAGCACACTACGGGTCAAGAAGCTAAAAAGACACTAATATTTCATTCTCTTGCTAAAACCTTTTATCCTACTGCTAAAACGTTTAACCAAGCTTCCATTCCCGTCAAAGGACGCGTGGTGGACGAGCTAGGTAAACCTATCCCAGGGGCAACCATCTTGGTAAAGGGTACTAGCAACGCTGCTGCAGCCGATGCAAATGGCAATTACACCTTAGATGTGCCCGATGGTGCAAGTACGTTAGTAGTGTCTTCTATTGGCTTTACCCCCCAAGAGGTAGCTATCAGCAGCCGAACGACCATCGATATCACCTTGAAAACAGACGTCAAGTCACTGAACGAAGTAGTGGTGGTAGGCTACGGTACGCAGCGGCGAGCCGAAGTGACTTCGGCCGTGTCTACGGTAAAGGCAGAGGACTTCAACCAGGGCGGCACGCGCAACGCCCTGGACCTGATTCAAGGCAAAGTAGCCGGTCTATCTGTAACTCGGACGCAAGGCAACAACCCAAACTCTAGTCCGGCTATTCAGCTACGCGGTATTGTATCAGTGAATGGCAGCCTAGCCCCCCTGATTGTAATTGATGGTATACCCGGCGGCAACCTCGACCTATTACAACAAGATGATATTGAATCGTTTGATGTACTGAAAGACGGATCCGCCGCGGCCATCTACGGCACGCGCGGCAACGCAGGCGTCATCCTGATTACAACGAAGAAAGGCAAAGCCGGACCCGCTCGTTTTGATTACTCGACCTACGTGCAGCACGAAGCCGTGGCAAAGCGGCCTAGGTTCCTGAACGCGGAAGAGTGGCGAGCCTACAGCGCCGATCCTAATAATCCGAAAGCCAGCCAGATGCGGGACCTAGGTGCCTCTACTGATTTTTATAACCTACTGATTAACAAAGACAACCTTAGTCAGTACCACAACCTAGCCATGTCGGGCGGGAGCAACACGGGCAGTTACCGGGCTTCCATGTATTACAATGACGCCGATCCTATCGCCATCCAAAACTGGCGTAAGCAATACGGCGGTCGTTTGAGCCTCAACCAACGGGGCTTTAACGACATGCTCAGCGCCCAAATCAATCTAGCTACCAACTTTAACCAAGCCAACTTACTCGGTGGCCGAGGTGGCGATTTTCGAGCTGTTTCCTCACCTAATAACGAGAGTAGCGACTTCGAAAATGCCTTGGGTCGCAACCCCACGCAGCCGGTTTTTAACCCCGACGGTACCTACTACGAAGAAGGATCCACAACAAACCCTATCGGGCGCCTCAACCAGGAAAAAAACAGGCGAGACCAGAACACCACCTCCGCCGACGTACGCTTTACGCTCGAACCCATTGAAGGCCTGCGGGCTACAGCCTTCGGCGCCCTAATCCGGGACGCGCAGAATGATAATGAATACCGGCAGGCAGGCTCACGTTTTTCGCAGATCGGCACCCTGAACGGCACGCCGGTAAAAGGCACGGCCTACGCCCGCAAGCGTAATTACCTAGAAAACAACTACACGTTTGAGTCGACACTGGAGTACAACCGTACCATCCACGAAGATCATACCCTGCGGGCGCTGGGGGGCTACAGCTACCAGTACCGGGTGTTTGAGGAGTTTTCGGGATCTAACAGCGGCTTCCTGAACGACGTGTTTCAAGAAAACAACCTAGGTGCCGGCAACTTCCTGCAGCTCGGCAAATCGTCGTTGGGCAGCAATAAGGAGGACAACCGGCTAATTGCCTTCTTCGGTCGCGTAAACTATTCGTACAAAGACAAATACATTGCGCAGTTCATTTTGCGCCACGAGGGCTCGTCGCGGTTTGGAGCCAACCACAAGTACGGCGACTTCCCCGCCGCGTCAATCGGCTGGACGATCAGTAAGGAGAATTTCATGAGCGGGCTCACGGTTATAAATGACCTGAAGTTACGCGCTGGCTACGGCATCACTGGCAACCAGGGCATCCCGAATTACCAATCGGTGGTGCGGCTCGGTACGGGCAATCAGTACCTGAACGATGATGGCATCTGGCGCCAGACGTACGGCCCCAACAACAACCCAAACCCCGATCTGCGCTGGGAACGAAAAAAGGAGTTCAACGTCGGCGTCGACTTCGCCCTGTTTAATTCCCGCCTGACCGGTACCGTGGACGTGTACCGCCGCCGCACCTCCGACCTGCTCGGCAACTTCAATACGCAGCTGCCCCCCTTCGTACAATCTTCGCTGTACACCAACGTCGGCGTGATTGATAACAACGGGGTGGAACTGACCTTGAGCGGTACCGTGCTGAAAAAGAAAAACTTCAGCTGGGGCATGGACTTCACAGGCAGCACCCAGAGCAACAAGCTGGTCTCATTCTCCGACGATGTGTTTAGAGTTACCTTCCTAACCTTTGGCGACATTGGCGGCTTCGGCGCCCTAGGACCTTCTATTCGCACCATCGAAGGCGGACCACTGGGTAGCTTCTACGGCAAGCGCTTTGCCGGCTTCACGCCTGAAGGCCGCTGGCTGTTCAACAAAGCCAATGGGGAGGCCGTGACGGCCGACAAGATTGTACCCAACGACGACTACGCCTACATCGGCAACGGTATTCCGAAGTACTATATGTCGTGGAACAACCGCTTCCAGTACAAAAACCTGGACCTGACGCTGTTCTTTCGGGGCAAATTCAAATACGACATCCTGAATTTGCAACAAGTGTTCTTCGGTAATAAGGTGTACCTGCCTAACAACGTGCTGAAAGACGCTATTACGCGCAACAATCAGATCAACGATGCCCTCCAATTCTCGGATTATTACCTGGAGCCCGGCGGCTTTGTGAAGCTCGACAACGTGACCCTAGGGTATAATTTCAAGTTTAAGACGCCCTTAGTTCGCAACCTGCGCTTGTACCTGACGGGCCGAAATCTGCTCACCTTCACCAAGTACCGCGGCGTTGACCCCGAAGTGGACGATACAGGGCTAGCACCCGGCATCGATGGTCGTGGCTTCTACCCGCGCACGCGCTCCTTCACGGCAGGTCTAAACATTGGCTTCTAATCGGAACTTCCATGACACGATTGCATAAAAGTTATTTTTTCGCGGGCGTACTCACCCTGCTCCTAAGCACGAACTCGTGCACGAATCTGGACGAAACCCTGTACAGTCAGATCGATGCCAACAAGTTTTACAATAACCGCCAGGAAATCCTGTCGGGGGTGCTGCGCCCTTATACCCACGCCAATGCGTGGATGGCGCCCACCGCGCAGAACAGCTACTGGCGCCTCAACGAGCTATCAGCCGACCAGCTAGCTTGGCCGCAAAAGGGCCGCCACGGCTACGACGACGCCCAGTGGATCCGGCTACACGGCCATAGCTGGGTATACACCGAAAACGACGTGTGGGACCCTTGGAGCCTCATCTTCACCGGTATCGGCTTCTGCAACAGTACCCTAGGCGACTTCGAGCGGGTAGACTTTGCCAAGGCGGGCGTCAGCGAGCAGGAAAAGGCTGCCTTTGTTGCCGAGCTGAAGGTATTTCGGGCCTACCATTATATGAAGTTGATGGACCTGTACGGCAACGTTCCCATCGTAACGGTGGTAGGCCAGCCGCTCAGTCCGCCCACGGCACCGCGGGCCGAGGTCTTTGCCTTCGTGGAAAAGGAGCTGAAAGAAAACGTTGATCTGTTACCCAACCTTAGCAAGGCATTGATTGGGCGCCTCACAAAAGCCGCCGGCTACTCTATGCTAGCTGAGCTTTACCTGAACGCGCAAGTATGGTCCGGCACCCCTAGGTGGGACGACTGCATTGCCGTCTGCGACAAGATCAGCAAGGGCGAAACGGGCGGGTTGAACGGTATACCCACGTTAGATACCGACCTGTTGTCCACGTACAATAACACCAACGACAACTCCAAGGAGGCCCTCTTCCAGCTTACCTACGATTACCAAGCAACGCCTACGCGCTGCGGCTGGAACAGCGACTTCTACCACTTCGCCCAGCGCCTGATCTACGATGGCGACGCCAACGGCAACAACGGCGTAGTCGTGATTCCCTCCGCCTATGATGTCTTCAAAGACAATGACTTGCGCAAATCAACTTGGATGCTGATCGGCCCGCAGTTTCAAGCAGCCGACCCTACTAAACCCGTACTCGGTACGGAAGAGTACCGCGATAAACAGCTGGTGTTTGTGAAGGAAATCCGGCGGGCTAGCGAGAACAAGACCAGTTCCACGATGATTGATGGGGAAGAAAACAGCGGTGCCCGCTTCAACAAGTACCGGCCTGGCCGTCAGTCGGAGGCCAAGTACTGGAGCAACGACTGGATTCTGTACCGCCTCACTGACATCTACTTCTACAAGGCCGAAGCGCTGATGCGCAAAAACGGCGGCTCAGCCGTGCCTGAGGCGGTTCAACTGATCAACGACGTGCGCAAACGCGCCTTCCGCCCGGCCGATGTGGCGAAGGAAGCCTACACCGCTGCCACCCTGACGCTGCCGGAACTTCTGGCCGAACGCAGCCGGGAGTTTATCTTCGAGGGAAAGCGCCGCACGGATATGGTCCGGTTTGGGGCCTTCACCACGGCTTCTTGGTGGGACCACCAGCCCACCGACAAAACCAAGGAGTTATTTCCTATACCCCAACGGCAGTTGGCCGCAAACCCTAATTTGGTGCAGAATCCTGGTTATCCGGCTAAGTAACGGCTGACTACCGTTGAGTCTCATCGGTAAAGCCAAAGTAGGGCAACAGCCTACTGCAAAATCAATGAAATAAGCGTGCGCCGGGTCTGCCCTTATCTGTGGCTGCCCGGCGCAACTGTTTGAAGCTAGCATGCCCACTCCGGGGTGCTAGCTTTATTTTTATAATTATCTACATCCGAAGCTATCTAGAAAGCCTTTTACCTCCTTCTTTTCAATCGCTCTCTACCTGCAACGCCTTTCTGCTGAACGTGCGGTACGTTGGGCGGTGTCCTTTTATATAACGCTACTTTTTGCTCTTGATTAAACCTGAGGCCCGCTCCTACGTCTAACTGCTACTTACTTTTCACTGCTCTACCCTCCCACTCCTGCTTGGAAGACCAGGACATCCTCGCTAAGTTCGCCGATCCCGCCTCTCGTAATCTGGCCTTCAATCAGTTGGTGCGCAAGTACCAGCAGAAAGTGTATTGGCATGTGCGAAAGATGGTCGTTGACCACGACGATGCCGACGACCTCACCCAGGATACGTTTGTGAAGGTGTGGAACCACCTCGGAAATTTCCGGCAGGATGCCTCCCTTTACACCTGGATTTACCGCATTGCCACCAATGAATGCCTGAACTTCTTGTCGTCGAAGCGGCGTAAGTTTTTTTTACCGCTCAACGACGTAGGGGAAGAGCTAGCGGCCAAAATGGAAGCCGACCCTAGCCTTGCCGGCGACGAAGTAGAGCTGAAGCTGCAAAAAGCCATTCTGCGCCTGCCCGACAAGCAGCGGCTGGTGTTCAACCTCAAATACTATGAGGATATGAAATACGAGGACATGGCCGAGGTAACGGGCACGTCGGTAGGAGCGCTCAAAGCCTCTTATCACCACGCGGTGAAAAAAATAGAGCAATACATTAACGAACCGTCTTAAACCTAGCCGCTTGTGCGGCCTCTAAGGAATATGAATACTCCCTTTCGTCTGGATGATCATCCGCGCCGGCCGCAGCCGCTGGCGCCGCCCCCGGATGGCTACTTCGATCGGCTGCCCACCGAAATCATGGCGCGAGTGCAGCCGGCCGAGCAAGAGTCAACTGCTTTTGGTTGGTTCCGGGCGCTTTCCATGCCACTGCGCACCGCTTTGGCGTCGGTAGCAGTGCTCGGAAGCTTTGCGGCTACCTTCTTGCTCAATCAGCCGGACACCTCGGTTACAGGTGCCCGCTTGGCCCACGTAAACCTAACCGCCGTGCCCCGTACTGAAATGGTGCAGTACCTGCTAGCCAGTGATGAGCGGGTCTCTATCAACGACCTTTCCGAGTTGCCCGTCGCCGACCAAAACCTGGTACAAGAGTACCTTCAAGCTTCGCCCGACGAAGTACAAGCTGCTATGGATGAACAGCCTAGCGAAATCAATTACCTCTAGCGTCAGTAGTTAATGACGTTTTTCTTACTCCTATGAATCACTTCCTTCGACTCCTTCGCTATACGCTGATCCTACCGCTGCTGTTGGTAGGCACAATCCAAGTACACGCGCAGACTACTGACCAACGCCAAGAGCGGATGAGCCGGATCGAAAACGCGAAAATTGCTTTCCTGACCGATAAACTGTCGCTCACCCAAGAGCAGGCACAACGTTTTTGGCCTATCTACAATGAATTTACGGACAAGCGGAAAGAGCTAGGTCAACGACAGCGGCAGCTTCGGAGTACCAACGTAGAATCGCTTAATGACCAGCAGATTCGGGACTTGATCAAGCAGAATGTCACGCTGCGGCAGAATGAAGTCAATCTGGAAAAAGAATACTACGATAAGTTCCAGAAAGTACTTTCGGTGCGGCAGACCGGGCAGCTATTAGTAGCGGAGCGTGAGTTTACTCGCGAAATTCTGCAAAAGCTAGGTGGTGGCCGCCGAGGTGGTCCACCCTCACCAGCGGGGGCTGCTAACTGATACAAACCACACACCCAACGCTAAAAGAGGCTGCTTCGGTAGCCTCTTTTTGTTTCATGGTTCAACCATTCTCATCACAGCTTCAATGCCTTACCTTACCCTAGCGGCTATCTTATGAGTACGCTGACAATTTTTTCAGACACGAGCACTAACCAGTTAATCCGCTGTCTTATTACCCAATTATTCTTCGGCATGCATACTTTTGCGGCTTACATTTGTTTGTAGAGCATTATGCTTACGCCGCGCCAACTCTTTCTTCGTCATCAAGCCCAAACGTCTGACTTCCCGCTCTTACTCGAGATTGAGCGTGCAGAGGGCGTGTATATGTACGCGCCTGATGGCCGTCGCTACCTCGATTTGATTTCGGGCATTGGTGTTAGCAACGTGGGCCACCGTCACCCGCGAGTAGTGCAAGCAATTAAAGACCAAGCCGATAAATACCTGCACCTGATGGTGTACGGTGAGTTGGTGCAAGCGCCCCCCGCCGAGCTAGCAGAGGCCTTACATCAAACCTTGCCCGCGCACCTCGATAATATATATTTCACGAACTCTGGTGCCGAGGCGGTAGAAGGCGCCCTGAAGCTGGCGAAGCGTCACACGGGCCGTACGGAGCTGATTTCCTGCCACCGAGCGTACCATGGCTCCACGCAAGGTGCTTTGTCGGTTACGGGTTCCGAGAGCTTCAAGCGGAGTTACCGTCCATTGCTACCCGATGTGCGCCATATCGAATTCAACGACTTCGCAGACCTAGCTTCGATTACGGAGCGTACGGCCGCCGTGATTATCGAGACCATACAAGGGGAAGCAGGCGTGCGGGTGCCCGTCAACGGTTATCTACAAGCGTTGCGCAAACGCTGCCTACTCACCGGCACCCTGCTGATTCTGGACGAGATTCAGTGTGGCTTTGGTCGTACGGGCACTTTTTGGGCCTTCGAGCAATTTGGTGTGTGGCCTGATGTTCTGGTGTGCGCCAAAGGAATGGGCGGCGGAATGCCCATCGGCGCGTTCATCTCCTCCCAGCAAATTATGGCTGGTTTCAAGACGAATCCAGTGCTAGGTCATTGCACTACCTTTGGCGGGCATCCGGTATCGTGCGCGGCTTCGCTGGCGACCCTACGCGTCATTCAGGAAGAGCAATTGCTGGCGGGTGTGCACGAAAAAGCCGCCCGGTTTCGGCGGCTTTTGCAACATCCAGCCATTAGGGCAGTGCGTGGGCACGGACTACTGATGGCGATTGAGTTTGATTCCTATGATGTGCTCAAGCCCATTATTGACCGAGCACTCGAGCATGAGGGTATTCTGACGGACTGGTTTCTGTTCTGCGACAATTCCTTGCGTCTAGCGCCGCCGCTTATTATCACCAACGAGGAAATTGATGAAGCTTGTGCGGCCCTATTGCGAGCCATAACGTATGTAACGGAACAGACAGCTGCGACTACCTAGCCCTTGCTATTCTGATCGTTGCACTCGAAGCGGAGAAAGTTTTGGGTATCTTCCTTGATCTGTTCGCGAGGCAGGCCGTCTTTCACTCCCATCGAAATCTTACGCACGAGCACTCCTACAATTGCCTTGCGAAAACCGAGGCGTTCGGCCATCACGATGCAGAAATCCATCTCATTTTCGTCCACGATACCATCTGCGAGCATCATGTCTACCAGATCAAATATTTGGTCGAAACGTTCTGAATCGTTATCGGGAATGAGCATTTTGACACTACCAGCATTGGCCACAATATTGCGAACCTCTGTGGGACGCATACCGTTTTTCTTGCCGACGGCCACGATGAAGCTCATTTCGCGTTCGTCAATATGTCCATCGGCTTTGGCTAGGGTTGCCAGGTTGATGAGGTGGCTCTTTACTTTCTTTGTCTGCTCATTTTCAAAAAAACCAAACATACAAACCGGTGCTTAAAAGGGGTGGAGTGTTAAAGAAGCTAACCTTGTAGAACAAAGCGCAAATTGGGTCGGAGGGCAGGTAAGTTAGCGCCTAGGTTGCTCAATTCCAACAGCATCGCATACGTATGCAGCAGAAAAAAAGCCGTTTGTTTTCATCATTTATGCTTGCATTGGATAATGCCTGTACTTTTTCGGAAGGGATTTCCCACCTTTGCCCTGTCCGCTTCGGGCATTTTCCGCTTATTACATTACCATGAAACGTATAGGAGTTTTTACCAGCGGGGGTGATTCGCCGGGCATGAATGCCTGTGTGCGAGCTGTCGTGCGTACGGCCGTGTATCACGGCATCGAGGTGTATGGTATCATGCGCGGCTATAGCGGCATGATCAAGGGCGAGTTCATCAAACTCGACTCAGCTTCGGTTGCCAACACCGTACAGCGTGGCGGCACGATTCTTAAATCGGCACGCAGTCAGAAGTTTATGACCAAGGAAGGACGCCAACAGGCGTTCGATCAATTGGTCAACCACGGCATTGAGGGCTTAGTCGCCATTGGCGGTAACGGCACATTCACCGGCGCCATGATCTTCGAACGGGAATTTGGTATCCCAACGGTCGGCGCCCCTGGCACCATCGACAATGACCTGTTCGGCACCGACTACACCATCGGCTACGACACGGCCGTGAACACGGCCTTGGAGGCCATCGACAAGATTCGGGATACTGCTGACTCTCACGACCGTTGCTTCTTTATCGAAGTAATGGGCCGTGACTCAGGTTATATCGCTATTCCGTGCGCCATTGGTGGCGGGGCCGAAATCGTGATGGTGCCGGAAACCCAGATGTCGGAAGAAGCTGTTATCGAAACGCTACGCAACAGCTGGCGTCGTTCCAAAACCTCGTTTATCGTAGTGGTAGCTGAGGGCGAAAAGGAAGGCAACGTAACCCACGTAGCCGCCCGGGTGAAGGAAGCTATTCCAGAGCTCGACGCCCGCGTAACTATCATCGGCCACGTGCAGCGCGGCGGCGCTCCCACCGCTTCCGACCGCTTGCTAGCTTCCCAGATCGGCATTGCAGCCGTGGAAGGGCTCATGAACGGTATGCGCAACGTGATGGCCGGCATCGTCGACCGCAAGCTCGTATACACTCCGTTCGAGGACACCATCTATAAAAAGAAGATGCTGAGCCAAAGCTTCATGCGCATGGTTGAGATTCTGAGTGTATAATTTTTCGGTTTTTGCTGACTTCTGCTCTGATAAGCGCACTCCCAAAGGGTTGCGCTTATTTTTTTATACTCTAAATCAATACTTTGCCACTACTATAAATCACTCTCATTCTATTACTACCTATGTTTAACTTCTACCGCACAATCAGTTTAGCCGCATTACTGAGCGCTGCCCTTCCCGCTCTTTCCCAGGACTTTTCTATTCCACTTGCCCGCGCCACTTGGCAGCTAGGCCTAGGTTCGGCAGGTATGGGCACCGGAGATTATATGTGTTTCAAAGCACATGTAGAGTACGCGCCGCTATTTGGTCGCTACCTAGGTACAGGCACGCGCTTGGCTTTTGTGGCGGGTAGTAGTGAGTCGATTAATACGATCTACAGTACTTCACTCAATAGCATAGGAGTTGGCATCAACATTCCTTTCGTAATGAGCTACGAGGCAGCCAACGTAGAGCAGGAAATCTACGTGTATCCTTTTGGCAACGATAAGCAGGTACTATTTGCCCTAGGTGGTGGCGGATACATTGGCTATTCCAATCGATATGGTGCCCCTGAAAATTATGGGGATTTCACAACGGGTACCCAAACAGTACGCCTCGACCACGAGCGTGGTTTGCACGTCGGCTACCTGTTCTCTCTTAACCTTGACGTAGCATTAGATCAGAACCGAAAGTGGTTAATTGGTGGCAAAGCTTCGTTCCAGAACGACACCTTTGGCAATTCCCTAGCAGCATTGCAGTTGAAGCTAGGTCGGCGGTTCTAAACCGAGGCATCTCGCTCCGCTAATAGCTTGGTGATCTGCGCTTCAGCCTCATCCGGATGCAGCCAGGTGTACGCTGGGTCACGTCGAAACCAAGTGAGCTGGCGTTTGGCGTAGTGCCGAGTGTTGCGCTTGAGCAAGCGCACGGTTTCGGGCCAGTCGTAGAGGCCGTCGAGGTAATCAAATATCTCTTTGTAACCAACCGTTTGCAGCGCATTGTGGTGGCGGTACGGCAGCAAGCCTTCTACTTCGGCCAGCAACCCGGCGGCGAGCATCTGATCTACCCGCTGGTCAATGCGCTGATACAGCTCTTCTCGCTCGCGGTTGAGTACCACTTTCAGGGTGCGAAATGGTCGGGCTGTCTCGCTTTTGCGGGTATGAAAGCTCGAAAAAGGCTGCCCTGTACTGCGGGTAACTTCCAGCGCCCGCACAACGCGCTGCGGATTCTGGCGGTCAATGCGGGCATATGTTACTGGGTCGAGGCGGGCTAGCTCTGCTACCAGCGTTTCCAGACCTAGGTCTTGTAGTTCGCGCTGAAGTGCGGCACGTACTTCGGGGTCAGTTATGGGCATCTCATCGAGCCCTTCGGTCACGGCTTGCAGGTACAAACCCGAGCCACCCGTCAGGATGACAAGCTGATGCCGTTGGAATAGCTCCGTCAAAACTTGCAATGCATCCTCTTCAAAGCGGCCAGCATTATAGTCTTCACTGATGCTATGCGAGTCAATGAAGTGATGCGGCACGCCTTGCATTTCTTCAGAGGTGGGCTTAGCGGTGCCAATACTTAACTCCCGAAAAAACTGCCGCGAGTCAGCCGACACAATTTCAGTTTGGTAGTGTTGCGCTAACTGCACGCACAAAGCAGTTTTGCCCACGGCAGTCGGGCCAGCTACCACCAGCAACGTTGGCTCAGCAGGACGCAGTAAGGCACTCATATAGATACGGGTTGTGGTTTCTTAAGCGACGCATAGAGCGCTAATAAGTGTTGCTCTTCACGTTGCCAGTTCAATTCAAGACGCGCACGGCGGCAGTTAGTAGCCAGCTGATGATAGCGGCTAGGCTCGTCGCGCAGCAATCGGTTGAGTGCTCCTGCAATAGCGCCGGAAGTTAGCTCTACTACTTCAGCCACTTCGTACTGGTCATTCAGCTGCCGATACTCCGGAAAGTCGACTACTATTTGTGGTATTCCAGCATGCAAATAGTCGAAGAACTTGTTCGCCAAGGAATAGTAGTAGCTCAACCCTTGGGGCTCCAATAGCATCACTCCTACTGCCGCTTGGCGTGTTATCTCCCGCAATTGCTCGGGCCGCACAAAGCCTTTAAATTCTACTTTCCCGCTAGCTAATAACCCTAGGTGCGCAGCCCGCTCTCGTAGCGCTACCGACAAGTCGCCTTCTCCGCAGAGTACTAATCTTCCTGCTACCTGCGGCATGGCATCCAGTAGCGCTTCCAGCCCCCGCCCGACGTTCAACACACCTTGATAAAGAATGTAGCCACCAGCGGGCGCCGCCATGGGTGCGGGTGGCAACTTCGATTCGGCAAGCCAGCTGATGTTACGAATCACTTCAAATGGTCGGCCGTACCGTTGCTCAAACAGCCTTGCTAGTGCTGGTCCTACGGTGTAGGCGAGAGTAGCGCGCGGCACCACTATCTGCTCTACTAAACGCCACAGGCGCCGAACAATGGGACGCGCCACCACCTCTGGCATTTCCGTGAATAACTCATGGGCATCATACACAAAAGGTTGCCCACCTAGCATAGCGCGCAGCCACACAGGAAGCGCTGTGTCGAGGTCGATGGCGCACCAAACAGCTGCTTGCTGGCGCAGTAAAAAGAAGAAAAGCCGCAGGTTAAATTCCAAATAAAACAACTTCCCTTTCGTGCGCCAACAGCGCAAACGATGCTGTCGGTATGGTTGCGGAGCTAGGGGTAAAGAAGTGGGCAATACTCTTCCAACTAATAGTACCTCGTAGCCATGACTGGCCAAGCTACTACAGATACGCTGCATTCGTTGATCATAATTCAAATCAGTCGTAACTGTAAATAGTACTAAACTCATAAAGAATATTCTTGCTCCATTTTTTCGTGTAGTCTATCACAGACAAAAGAACTTATCTGGGATATTTTCGACAAATTTAGGGGTAAAATCGAGGCGCCTGTTTACCTTGAACAAGGGGTCGTTGCCGTCCTTATCAATGCCTATTCGCTCCATCCCCTCTCCTACTGCTCCTGCCACTCAGCCTGGGCTTACTTCGCCGGACGCGTTTTATCGTACGCTGTTTGAAGAGGCCTATGATGGTCTGCTGCTCTACGATGAGCACGGCGTATTGCTTGACTGCAATCAAACAATTCTGCGCTTCTTAGGCACAACGCGTGCGATGCTCTTGGCCTCTGGCTTGATGGCCTACGCAGCCACTGCCACCGAAGAGAAGCTAGACCAGTGGTTTTCAGCTACCGTGCTACACGAAGCCGTTATTCGCACGGCACGAACAGGGCAGTCGTTTTCTAAAGGCTGGCATGGTTGGCGGGGTAAGTCTGCGCTCGATGGCTGGGCGACCCTGCACCGCGTCGTATTACCGGGCGGTTTGGTGCGCGTACAACTCACATTGCGCGAAACAGTACCTGCGCCGCAAGCCCCAGAACCAAGTAAGGCCCTCGTAGCAGACCAAAGCCGTCATCAGCTCCGTGACCTGCTAACTCATACCAGCTTGAGCTATCTGATGCTCAACCGCGAAGGTATTATTCAGGATGTAAACGATTATTTTCTAGACTTCACAGAATACACGCGTGCAGAAGTAGTTGGCCGCAACTACTACGATCTATTCAGCCCTCCCGTAGAACGAGAGCTTCGTCGGAACAGCTACCTAGGTCTCATTCAGGAAGGACAGCTACAAGAGTATTACGAACGGGCACTGCTTACGAAGTCTGGCCAGACGCGTATGGTGTACTGGCACCCCGAGTTCACGTACGACGAGACGCACACTATCTCCGGAATTTTTATAGTTGGGCGTGATCTTACCGATGGGCATGTCACGGCTCGCGCTTTGTCAGATAACCGTCACCGGCTGCAGGACTTCTTTGACAATGCGCACGATCTGATTCAAAATCTTAGCATTGACAACCGCTTCTTGTTTGTGAACAAGGCGTGGAAGGAAAAGCTAGGGTATGACGACGACGATTTGCCCCACCTCACCCTCGGCGACGTAGTACATCCTTACTACAAAGCCAAGCTGCTTTATCAGCTACGTAACCTCTACAAGGGCGAGAAAGTCAATAAGCTTGAGACCGTTTTCCTAACGAAATCGGGTAAGCCGGTGCACTTGATCGGTAGTATTTCCTGCTCTTGGCAAGATGCAGAACCCGTGTCTACGCGCGCAATCCTGCACGACATCACGGACCGAATCAAGGCAGAGCGGCTACAGAAGGTATATTACAGCATTGCCAACCTAGCCATTAGCTCCAAAGACTTGCACTCTTTGTACGGCGCCATTCACCGGGAGCTGAGCAAGATTATTGAAACCAATAACTTCTATATCGCGCTTTGCGATGAAGAACGTACGCAGCTCCAGTTTGCATACTTTGTAGATCAGAACTCACAAGGCGACCAAAATAACAGGTCGCGGCCGTTCTCATCGGGTATTTCTGAATACATCATTCGCACGGGCCGCCCGCAGTTTCTCCTCAAAGCGGAATTGCAAGAACTCATTGCCAACGGGACCATTACGGCCTACGGTCTGATGCCGGAAGTAATGCTCTGTTCACCACTAAGCATTGGCGAGCGGATTATTGGAGTAATTACCGTACAAGATTACCACAAGGCCGACGCCTACGCAGCGGGTGACATCGAGATTCTGCACTTCATATCCAACCAAGTTGCGCTAGCCATCGAGCGGAAGCGCAATGAAGTGCAGATCAATAAGCAGAACGCCCGCTTAAACGCTATTTTCGAGAGCGGCTCTCACTTGATGTGGTCTGTAGATACACATTCTCGTCTGACGTCCTTCAACCGCAACTATTCCGCTTACTTCTTGCGGCGCAACGGCGTTTATCCCGCCCTCAATATCAACCTCTGGCAGGCTGATTTGGCGATGATAGCTGAGGAAACACGGGAGTTATTTGCCCAGAATTACCGCAAAGCATTCGAAGGCCGTCCGCAACGCTTCGAAGTGCGCCTAAACGACGTAAAAGGGCAGGACACTTGGCACGAAATCTACCTGAACCCCATCTACTTAGACGATGGTTCTTTCGAAGAAATTTCAGGGATTGCACACGACATTACGGAGCAGAAACGCTCCCAGCTGGAGCTAGCTGCACAGGAAGAGAAGTTCCGCGCCATCTTCGAATCGTTCCAGGACGTGTACTATCGCACCGATGACCAGGGTATTCTTACGCTCGTCAGCCCGTCGGTACAGGATATGCTGGGGTACACCCCCGAGGAAGTCACGGGCACGCTCATTGCCGATTACTACGTGAACCCACAGGAGCGTGATGGTATTGTAAACAGCCTTCAAAGCCAAGGGGCAGCCCGCAACTTTGAGCTAGCCATGCGCCACAAGGACGGGCACTCGGTAAGTGTGCTAGTGAATGCGCGGCAGGTGAGCGGCGGTGGCTCCGAAGGAATTGGCCGTGACATCACGGAGTTCAAGCAAATGCAGGACGACCTGCGAGCCGCCAAAGACGAGGCAGAAGCAGCCCTAGAAGCCAAAACGCAATTCTTGGCTAACATGAGCCACGAGTTGCGCACGCCCATGAACGGCATCATCGGCATGATTGATCTGCTGCATCAGACGGTAGCGTCAGAGGAGCAAGAAGAATATGTTGACACACTCCGGAAGTCGTCGGAGGCCTTGCTAGCTATTCTCAACGACATTCTGGATCTATCCAAAATTCAGGCAGGCAAGCTGCAAGTCAGTGAGTCGGGTATTGACCTATACTATACACTCGACAAAATTCACTCGCTATTTGCCAACCGGGCGAGCCAAAAGAATCTTGATTTTACATACCATATCACGCCACAAACGCCACGCTTCATTATTACCGATGAAACCCGTTTGCTGCAGATTTTGTCGAATCTTACTTCTAACGCCATAAAATTCACGGCGCAAGGATCAGTGAGCGTACAGATATCATCGGTTGCCATCGACGGAGATGAGCATACGCTTCGCTTTGCCGTGCAAGATTCTGGCATCGGCATCTCAGAAGAGAATGAGAAGCTTCTCTTCAAAAACTTTACCCAGCTAGATACGACTCCGACTAAAGCATTTGGGGGTACGGGCCTAGGTTTGGCGATTAGCAAGCAGCTTTCGGAGTTACTCGGGGGCGAAATTGGCGTGTTCTCGCATGAAGGCGAGGGCAGCACGTTTTGGTTTACTATCCGCTGCCGCATAGCTCCCAACGAAGCGCAGATTGTGCAAGAGCGTGTAGCTTCTCGGGAGCGTACTCCCGAAGTGGTGCGCTTCGAGACGGAACTGCGTGTGCTGCTCGTCGATGATAACCCTATCAACCAGAAAGTAGCGGTGCGGTTGCTCGATAAGCTAGGTTGCCAGAGCGACGTTGCAAACGATGGTTTTGAGGCAATTAGCCGGGCAACTGACCCTAAAGTGCATTACGATGTAATTTTTATGGACATCCAGATGCCCGAAATGGACGGCGTTACAGCGATGCAGGAGATCAGGCAACGTCTGGGGAACCAATGCCCGCCCATAGTAGCCATGACGGCATACTCGATGAAAGAGGATGCCGAACGCTTTGTGCAGCAAGGCATGGATGACTATGTGTCGAAGCCAGTAAAAACGCATGACCTGTACCAAGTATTACGGCGGTGGACTTCACCTAACGTAGCGTTACCTATTGAAACCGCCCCCTCCGACGCTACACAAATAGCGACAGAGGTGGTTGAACCGGATGCGATACCCACAGCCGATTTGATTGATCTTGACGTGGTAGAGCAGCTTCGCCAACTTGGTGGCCCCGAATTTGCGGCACAGCTTTATAATGACTTCGAAATAGAAGCTGGACAGCTACTCAAAGAAGCAACTGAGCTAGTTACTTCCGGTGATTACAATCAGATTTTACCTCATTTACACCAATTGAAAGGTACTGGCTTTACCCTCGGCATCAATCCGGTAGCCGAACAGGCTAAAAGCTTGGAACATGACCTAAAAAAAGGACAAAACGATAATGTTGAGCGGGATTTTCAACTCTTGCTGCGTTACTTTGCACAGTTCGTTGCTGCTTATCCTTCGCTAATTAACGCTGCCTAACTCAACAACGTAACACTTTATTCATCCACCATACCCGGCATTTCTAATTTCATTTCCATGGCCGATTCTAAAACAATCCTAATTGCGGAGGATAGCTCCGTTATTTTGAACCTAACTAAAAAGATCCTAGAACTGCAGCGTTATCGCATTGTGTCGGCCAAGAACGGCGGTGAGGTTATTAAGCAAGTAGAAGCACAACCGATCGACTGTGTTCTGATGGATATCAATATTCCCGTGAAGGATGGTATGGAGTGCACTCGCGAGATCCGTCGTCATTCAGATCCGCGTATTGCCCAATTACCGATTATTGCCATCACCGGTAACGCCAACAACTACTCGATGGAGCAGTTTAAAGAGGCTGGCGTTACAGATTATTTGCCTAAGCCCCTCGACTTCGACGCATTAGTACGCGTGGTGAAGCAGTACGTGGGATAACCCGTTGAATTGCTAAATAAGTAAATGGTTGACCATCCTAACATGTAATTAGGGTAGTCAACCATTTGCTCATATAATCGTTTAGCTATTCAATAGATGGAAATCACTTTTCTCGGCACTGGCACTTCTCAGGGCGTCCCGGTCATTGGGTGCACATGCGCCGTGTGCCGCTCCATAGACTACCGCGACAAACGTCTGCGGGTCTCAGTCCACTTGCAGGTACAAGGCAAAAGCCTCATTATTGATTCTGGCCCTGACTTTCGCCAGCAGGTGCTACGCGAACGGATTGACCATTTAGATGCGCTGCTGTTCACGCACGAGCACAAGGATCACACGGCTGGCCTTGATGACATCCGGGCTTACAATTTTCGGCAACGGCAAGATATGCCTGTGTATGCTGAGCCGCGGGTACTGGCGCAATTGAAGCAAGAATTTGCTTACATTTTTGCCGATAAAAAATACCCAGGCGTACCACAAGTGCAGCTTATGCCGCTTGAGAGTGACAAAGCTAGCTTCTTGGTTCAGGGCGTAGAGGTGCAGCCTATTCGAGCTCTCCACTATAAGCTGCCGGTACTCGGCTTTCGTATTGGCGGTTTTACTTACGTAACAGATGCTAATTATCTGGCACCGGAAGCGTTAGAGCAAATGCGTGGTTCCGAGGTTATTGTGTTAAACGCCTTGCGGAATGAACCACACATCTCCCATTTTTCGCTCCCTGAAGCTGTAGCTATTCTGGAGGACCTAGCTCCGCAACGAGCATACCTTACACACATTAGCCACATGCTAGGTCGCCACCGCGAAGTGGAAGCGACCCTGCCTGATTTTGTTCGTCTGGCCTACGATGGTTTGCGCGTACAGCTGTAAAGCTATACGTGACACTTATGCTCTACTTATTTTTCAAAGCGTCAAATACATCAGCTCTAACAAACGTACGCTTGTAAAAGCTAAGAGAATGCACCAGCTTGTAGCCAGCTTTGAGAAGCTTATTAGTAGTCTGGTTGATACGGTTTATCGTAGCTAGTACTTTACCCTCCCGATGGTGAAATTCATCAAACTCCACCAAGATGACTCTGATATCTAGCTGGTCACGAAGTAGGTCTTCGATTACTACGTATTCAGAGCCCTCTATTTCTATTTTTAATAGATCTATATGCTGGTGATTTAAGCTTTGCATGATGTTCACCAACTTATCTACTGGAGCTTCAATGTAATCTTCGGTTTTTTGAAGATTTGTAATTGAGTGTCCAGGATAATTTTCTTTAGATGGAGAGTAAAACTTAACTATTTTCTTTTCATTCCAAACACCAGTTGCGAGGAATTGGATAGTATCAAACTGCGAACGTTTTACTGTATAAATGTATTTACCATCTCCCCCACTCGCGCTGAATTTTTCACCTCGCTCTGTTTTTTCAATTAATGTGTTAAAATGATCCAAAGCATAAGGCATCGGATCGAAAATAAATACCTGGGCGTTGAACATAGTAGCCAACTCAACATCCAAGGAAATATCAACACCTGCTCCTACACAATAGCAAATGGAACAGGCGTTTAGATAATTATCAGGAACGTAATACCCTTGGAAGTTGGACCCTAGGTAAACCAATTTCTCTAATGGTACTACGTTCTCCTGGGCTTTGAGGGCAACAAACTTCTTTGCCAGATTCTTTAATGCTTGCATGAAAATCAGTGTGTGTTTATAGGTTAGAAGTAAAATGCGAGGAGGTTAATAACTGATTAATAAGATAAAATAAAAAATATATTTATTTTAATATTTAATTAAACACACTTGTGTATTGCATACTAAAATAGCTTGCTCATACCTTATAATGACTTGCGTGTAGATCTCTTTCTGAAAGAGCAACCATACTCTATTTATAGTAAGATAAATTTGCTGCTTTGTCAGTATTTTATTCTATAACTATTAATAAGTTATTTAGCTGTTAGCTCAAGATTCTACTAAAATATATTCCTACTAAGAACTACAATCTTTAAAACATGACTTGTAGTAGCAGCTATGTACAATAATCTGTCCTAATTTGGTGCTACTCACCCTACTTTTTACGAAACGTCTGCGAGGTTGTACTAACCAAGCTATGGCATCATCTCATGCATAATAACTATTACTTCTTACGCCAGTTGGCACCGGCTCTCACGCAGAAGCTAGCTGGCTATAGCATAGTCACCTGCTTTTCACAAGAGAAGGATGAGTTAGTAATCGGGTTGGAAAATGGTTCGCAGGAATTCTGGCTACGTGCGCAGCTTTCGGCTAGTTTTCCAGTGCTGGCACTACCGGAAACATTTAATAGAGCCCGTACCAACTCAGTTGATTTGCTGCCCGGCTTATTAGGGCGCACGGTAGCTAGCTTCGGTGTTTTTCCAAATGACCGGGTACTTACTCTTACCCTCACCGACGGCGCTACGCTCTTAATTAAACTTTACGGGCCACGTCCCAATGCTGTCTTCCGACCGGCACCTGACGCCCCAGCCGAGCTATTCCACCAACGCTATGCGGCCGACGCAGACCTAGCGCCTACTTCTGTTGCTCTCCCAGCAGTAGCAGACCCGCTCAAGCAATATCCTAGCTTAGGCGACTTGCCCCCACGCTTTCTACGTGCTCAAGGCTATGACCAAGTTTCTCAGACCCAGAAGGAGGAAATGGTACAGGCTGTTGTAGCTGAGTTGGAGAACCCAGCTCATTTCTACCTAATCATGTTGGATGGCCGTACGCGGCTCAGTTTGCTGCCTATAGGCGAGATAGAACAGACTTTGGCGCCGGAGCCGATTGCAGCCCTCCAGTTGTTTGTGCCCACGTACCTAGGTCGGCGTGCTTACGAGACTGAGCTACGCCAGGTACGTCAACTCCTGGAGCGGCGAGCCGAAGAAGCCACTGTGAGTGCTGGCCAGGCGCGCACGCGCTTGCACGCGCTGGAGCACACGGCTGGTTACCGCCAAACTGCCGATCTAATTATGGCCAATTTGACCCAGATTCCGGTAGGTGCGACGCAGGTAGAGGTGTATGACTTTTACCAAGACCAGCCACGCGTACTGAAGCTTAAAGCGACTGAAACGCCACAGCGCACCGCGCAGAACTTATACCGGAAAGCAAAAAACCAGAAAATTGAAGTTCAGGAGCTACAAGAGCGTGTGGAGCGGCGCGAGGCCGAGGCCTTTTGGTGCCTGGAGCGACTGGAGGATCTAACTACTATAACCGACCTACGAGCCCTACGCGCTTGGCGCAAAACGCACAACCTTCAACCCGAAACGAAAGCTCCTACGGTCACTGAGTTACCGTTTAAGGTATTTGAAGACAATGGCTTTACAATAATGGTGGGCCGCAACGCGCAAAACAATGATTTGCTCACCCAGCGTTACGCCCACAAAGACGACCTCTGGCTGCACGCGAAAGATGTAACTGGTTCACACGTTGTAGTGCGGCACAAAGCCGGGCAGGTGGTACCGGAACCTGTGATAGAGCGCGCAGCGCAACTAGCAGCCTGGTACTCGCGGCGCAAAAACGACTCATTGTGCCCAGTCACGGTGACGCCTAAGAAATTTGTGCGCAAACCCAAGGGGGCGGCGCCAGGCGCCGTAATTGTAGAGCGAGAGAAAGTAGTACTGGTAGTACCCGCTAACCCTTTTGAGCGCATAAGTTAGCTTGGCGTATAGCGTTGGAAAGCAAAAAGCCCAACCAATAATGGTTGGGCTTTTTTGTGCGCGCGGGGAGATTCGAACTCCCACACCCGGAGGGCACCACCCCCTCAAGATGGCGTGTCTACCAGTTTCACCACGTGCGCAGTTGACTTTAAGTCTGGTATTCAACAGAAGCTTTTGAGCTTCTCGCTTCGCTGAGGTGGCGAAGTGGGGACAAAAGTAGTTACTGCGGTATCGTGGTGCAAGTATCCAAGCTAGTTTTTTCTACTTCTTTCCCTTGGCCTAGCTACTACGACGGAGGTTCGTGCTTATGACTCAGCCACTAAGCTTCATCAGAAATTTATTCATCAAAGGGCATTTTCGTGTTTCTCTCCTCCCCTATCTCCCTAGTCACGCCCTTTTATGCTCACCAAGCCCTCCTCCGCGTCTTCGTCCTTTTTTGCCAGCTTCGCTGAAAGTATTACTAAGTTTTCCGGCTCTACGATAGCCTTCAGTAGCGCATTGGCGCTTGTTGTTATCTGGGCTGCTGTAGGACCTATTTTTCACTACTCGGAAACTTGGCAGCTTGTCATTAATACCGGCACGACCATCATCACCTTCCTGATGGTCTTTTTGATCCAGCGGGCGCAAAACAAAGATTCTCTTGTACTGCACCTGAAGCTCAACGAACTCATCGCAGCTACTAAGGGCGCAAGTAACCGCCTGATTAATGCCCAGGACTTTACCGAAAGCGAAATCAACCTCATTCACCAATACTATTGCTTGTTGGCAGAAAAGGCAAAGCTCGACAATGACCTAGGTCAGACGCACTCAGTAGAGGAAGCGGAAGAGAATCATGCCGAGAAGTTGAGTGCTCATCGTGATTAAGCACGGCAATTATTCAACAAAAAGCCCTGCTTCTGGCTAGAAGCAGGGCTTTTTGTTTTTATCAAGCTACTAAAGCTTTCTACTCGGCTTGCGCTAGGGGCGAATCAACTACGTGCTCCGATACAAACCACACTTGCAGTTCATTCGTGCGCATTACATTGCTCACGATCAAGTCGTTGGTGCCATCGTCGCCGCTATCAGCAGCTCTTTTGGCGAACTCGTGGCAGTTTTTCAGAATGATCTGGTGTGCTTCCAACAAGCGCGAAACTTGGATTGGAGCTTCTTCCCGGTCGCGTGGAGGACGAGGAATGCTGGTGGTTTCGGCAATATCGGCAGCCATGGCTACTGCGATGCCTCCCAAGATTTGAATACGCTCCGCAATCTGGTCGATTAGGGCATCTTGCTCTTCGTAGTGCTTGTCGTAGAGCAAGTGTAGTTGGTAAAACGTAGGGCCTACTACCTGCCAATGGTGTTTTTTGTACATGTCGCGCAGCGAGCAAGTGTCCGCTAGCAGCAGGTTCAACATGTCTACACTCTCTTGGCGCACATTCTCGTCGAGGCCGATGGGGAGGCGCTGCGATACGGTGCCGAAGCGCTGCAAGGGAGCAGGAGCTAACTTTTGTTGATTGAGGATAGGCTGAACGCTAACAGCAGGGTTGCTTTGCTCAGCTTGATCGTTTGATGCTTTAGGGGTTGCTTTCTTCGCAGGTGCTTTGGTTGCGGTTGCCATGATGCAGATATTATAGACGGATGAGGAGCTTGCCCGAATTAAACGGTTCGTGCAAGGATACCTCCTTTACGCATATGCTATCCTCAGGTTGAGCCTGCTTGGTATATTTTATGGGCAAAGTGAGGTTACCTTCCGCACTTATTTGGAATTCAAGAAAGCTGTTGCTTTGGTTTATACGACTTGTTTAGCTCGTGTAAGCTTGTAACTGCTAGCCAGAAGGCTGCACCTAAGTAATTAGCGTTCTAGCTCTCTCCTACCCCTCACGTTTACCGCTAACACACCATGGCTTTCCCATTCGCCGGCGATGACAAATCGACTATCGCTAATTTGCTAAAAACCCTGCCTCAGGTGGGCCACTTAGAGTGGATAGGCATTCGGCCGGTACGTCGTGCGCCGCTGGTCGCCATGCGGGAAGCAACCGTTGAGACAGACCGTCACATTCAGGGTGACCACGCGACGCCCAAGCCGGGTGGCAAGCGGCAAGTAACCCTCATTCAGCACGAGGACTTAGCTGCGGTAGCAAGCTACCTAGGTCTGTCGGAGCCGATTGCCCCTGACCGCCTGCGCCGCAACCTAGCGATACGCGGCTTGAACTTACTGTCATTGAAGAATCGCAAAATACAGATCGGTAAAGAGGTACAGCTAGAAATTACTGGCGAATGTCATCCCTGCTCGCGCATGGAAGAGGAGCTAGGCCCTGGTGGCTACAATGCCATGCGGGGCCACGGGGGGCTTACGGCTCGCATCCTGCATGGTGGCGTAATCAAGGTGGGCGACATAGTGCGGGTGTTAGACTAACCTTCTTTTAAACGGACAGTAATTACGGATGCAACCTAGCTCTTCGCCTGCTACAACACCTGTCTTTTTCGACCATGATGGTGGGGTCGATGATTTCCTGTCGCTGCTGCTCTTGCTGCACATGCGCCACGTTCAACTGCTGGGGGTATCGGTAACGCCGGCAGACTGCTACCTGGAAAATGCGTTGCTCACCACGCATAAGCTGCTTGCGCTTGCTCAACGCAATGATGTAGAAGTAAGCGGCGGCAACTACCACGGCATGAATGCCTTCCCTTCCGATTGGCGCGCCAAGCCAAAGATCTTGAACGCGTTGCCGAGTATGATTAACGTGGAAGTAGGCCCTCATGCAGCCCACTACGACGACAACACCGCGTTCATCATCCGGCGGCTGGAAGCAGCACCCGCGCCCGTTACATTCCTCATGACTGGACCTTGCTCCAGCTTGGTGCACGCCCTTGAACAGGCGCCTAGCCTACGCGAGAAGATAGCCGAGGTGGTGTGGATGGGTGGCGCCGTTGATGTAATTGGCAATGTAAAAACCTACAACCACAACGGTACTGCCGAATGGAACGTGTTTTGGGACCCCATGTCGGCACACAAGCTATTCCGGTCGGGCTTGCCGATTACGCTGGTGCCTTTGGATACCACGAACACCGTTCCTGTCAGTTTCGACTTTTTGAAGAAGCTAGCTTCGCAAGCAGGTTACTTCTTTTCTAACCTAGCTGGGCAATTTTGGGCTACTACCATCGACACTATTCCAGCGTATGAGTACACCTACTTCATGTGGGACGTACTCACCACCAGCTACCTAGCTATCCCGGAAGCTTTTCAATTTGAGATGATCGAACTAGAAGTTTCGCCCAGCAGCGCTGATGCCGGCAATACGTATCGCAAGCCTAGCTCAGGGCAATGGGTAAAAACGGCCGTTGGTGTGCAGAAAGAACGCTTTTATGAGTTCTTATTTGAGTTGCTGAAGCAGGACCTAGTAGTATCGTAACCGAGGGTAATAAATAGCAAGAGCCGCTGACGATACCGTCAGCGGCTCTTGCTATTTGCAGGAGGTGGCGGACTTACTTCCGACCTTCTACAATCTCCTTCACGATATCTGGATCGAGGAGCGTAGTGATGTCACCTAGGTTGCTGATTTCTCCTTCGGCAACTTTCCGCAAGATGCGGCGCATGATCTTGCCCGAGCGGGTTTTGGGCAGGCCCGACACAAACTGAATCTTGTCGGGCTTGGCAATACGGCCAATTTCTGCCACAATAGTCTCGATAATACCTGCTTCCAAACGAGGTTCTTCGGCGGCGTCTACAGGGTCATGGCAGATGATAAAGGCGTAAATGCCCTGGCCTTTTACATCGTGCGGGTAGCCCACTACAGCCGATTCCACCACGTGGCTATTCTGGTTGATGGCGTTTTCGATTTCGGCCGTACCGAAGCGGTGACCCGACACGTTGATTACGTCGTCTACGCGGCCCATAATGCGGTAGAGGCCGTTTTGCTCGCGGCGAGCACCGTCGCCGGTGAAGTAGTAGCCGGGATACACGCCAAAGTAGGTTTGACGGCAGCGCTCATGGTCGCCGTAGGTTGTGCGAATGATACCGGGCCACGCCTGCTTAATAGCTAGGTAGCCTTCGGCATCGTTGCCTTCAATCTCCTGCCCTTCTTGATTCAGGAGCACAGGTTGCACGCCGGGCAGCGGCAAACCGGCCCGAGCCGGCACACTCGGGGTGATATCCGCCAGCGCTGAGATCATAACCCCGGCGGTTTCCGTCTGCCACCACGTATCCACGATGGGGCAGCGGTCTTTGCCAATATGGGTGTGGTACCAGTGCCACGCCTCTTCATTGATGGGCTCGCCCACCGAACCTAGCACCCGCAGCGAATCCAGGGAATACGCCAGCACGTGGTTGATATCTTGCGCCATGAGGGAGCGGATAGCCGTCGGTGACGTATAGAATACGTTCACGCCGTGCTTATCAATTACTTCCCAATAGCGGCCTGGGCTCGGGAAAGTGGGTACACCCTCAAACATGAGGGTAGTAGCGCCCGCCAACAAAGGACCGTAGAGCAAGTAGCTGTGACCGGTTACCCAACCGATATCGGCGGTGCACCAATACACATCGTTTTCGTTGACTTGAAACACGTTGCGGTAGGTGTAATCGGTCCACACCATGTAGCCTGCTTGGGTGTGCACCACACCTTTAGGTTTGCCAGTGCTGCCCGAGGTGTACAGGATGAAGAGTATGTCTTCGGCCTCCATTTCCTCAGCGGGGCAGGTTTTCTCTACCTCGGCTACTTCTTCGTGGTACCACACGTCGCGGCCTTCCTGCATGTGCACGGGCCAGCCCACATGCTCCACCACAATCACGCCTCGCACGGAGGGGCAGCTTTCCAAAGCTTCGTCTACCACACGCTTCACCGGGATTTGCTTGGCGCCACGGTCGAGGCCATCGGAGGTAATCACCACAGAGGCTTGGGCATCATTGACGCGGTCGGCAATGGCATTAGCGGAGAAGCCCGCGAAAATAACGGAATGCACCGCGCCAATGCGGGCACAGGCTAGGGTAGCAATGGCGAGCTGCGGAATCATGGGCATGTAGAGGCACACCCGGTCGCCTTTCTCTACGCCATTGTTGTGCAGCACATTAGCAAACTTGCACACTTCCTGATACAGCTCCCGGTAGGTGTAGCGCAGGCCACGCGTTTTAGGATCATTGGGTTCCCAGATGAGGGCTAGCTTGTTGCCGCGCTGCTCTAAGTGGCGGTCGAGGCAGTTTTCGGTGATGTTGAGCTTGGCACCGCTAAACCATTTGTTATGACCACCAACCAAATCGGCCTGCATCACCGAATCCCACTTACGGCGCCAGGTAAAGGGTTCGGCTACTTCGGACCAAAACTGCTCAGGATTTTCGACGCTACGCTGGTAGGCGTCTTGGTACTCTTCAAACGTGCGAATACGAGGGTGTTCAGCGGGCATGATGGCAAAAATTTAAAATGAGCGTGGGGAATTTCAAGGAAGACGAGAGCAAATAAAGACTTTTCAGCGCGCAACGCAGGAAAATGTATTGGAGCTTACCCAACTAGCGTCCGCACTTGCTCCATTAGCTGCCGAGTGCTGAAGGGCTTGGGAATGTAGAGGTCGGCCCCCACTTGGTACCCTTTCTGAATGTCGGCTTCTTTGCTTTTTGCACTCAGAAAAATCACTTTAGTAGCCTGGCGGTCGGGGCGTTGGCGCACATGGGAGCACACCTGATAGCCATCCACGTCGGGCATCATCACATCGAGTAGAATCACGGCAAAAGGCGTGTGGTCAATGGCCTCCAAAGCCTCGGTGCCGTTGCGGGCAATACTAACCTGGTAGCCATTTTTGCGCATCAAGAACTCCAAGGACATAACGATGTTCGGCTCATCATCGACAATCAATACGTGGGGCGAATTCATAACGGAAGTCATGGGCGGTACTCAGATCGTTGTGTTATTACACCACTCAGCCGCAGTTCGGGGCGGAATAGGTATGGAGGAAGAAGCAGTTTAATGATCGAGCGCGAGGGGGAGTTCGAAGGAAAAGCGGGCACCTTGTTCGAGCGCACTTTCCACCCAAATACGGCCGGCGTGCAGTTCCACAATCTTTTTCGTGATGGCCAACCCTAGCCCTGAGCCCTCCGGCTTGCGCATGGTCTGGTTTTGGGCTTGGAAAAACTTGTCGAAAATGAGTTCGTGAAAGGCTGGATCGATTCCCTTACCGTTGTCGGCTACTGCGATGCGCACCGCACCGGCAGCGGCTTCGGCGGCCACCCAAATGCAGCCGCTGCCATCGGCACGGCATGATTTCACCGCGTTGCTGAGCAAGTTGACGAGTACCTGCATGAGCCGGTCACGGTCGCCGGTGAGCGGCGGCAAGCTAGCAGGTACGTTCACCTCTAAGCCGATTTGCTTATCGCGCAGCAATTGCCCCACCGAGTCAAGGGCATCGTTGATAACATCGGCCACATCGAGTGTGGTGCAGTCGAGCGTTGCCGTGCCCGACTCGAATTTCTCCAAATCTAAAACGAGCGTGATGAGTCGGCTCAGGCGTTCCGTTTCTTTGGTTATCGTGTTCAAAAAGCGCAGACGCTCCTCTTCTTCAATCTCGGGGTTATCGAAGAGGATTTCTGACAGAGCACGGATGCTGGTTATTGGCGTGCGTAGCTCGTGCGTAACGGTGTACAGGAACTCATCTTTGCGCGTATCTAGCTCTTGTAATTGCTGGTAAGCGTTGCGCAGATCGACGGTAAGGCGCTGCAACTGCCGCGACTGTTTCTGTAGCTGCCGGTTGGCTTCTACTAGCTGCTGCGACTCGCGCAAAATGTCTACGACATTATCGAGACTGATTGCTTCCTCGGCACCCACGGCCGACGCCAGCAGCAGCCGCGCCGAGGCCGGTCCAATGGTACCAGCCAGCAGCTTTTCGGCGTAAGCGAGCAAGCGTGGATCGGCGTGCACCGGAATGGTATCGGTAAGCGGAGCATCGGGTACGCGTTCAGCAAAGGCCTGCAAGGCTTGGTTTGTGCGCCTCTTGCCGAGGAAGCCCGTGAGCAGCGCCCGGAGGTCGGGCAGTGGCGTGGCACCCTGCCAGCCCGCTGGCCCCTCGAACACGCTACGGTACCGGAATACATCCACAAACACGGCAGCCTGCCGTTGTTCCAGCCCTGAAGGCTGCCCAGCTAGCGAAACGCCCACGTACAAGCCCACGTTGAAAAACCAACTCCAGAACAGCCCGTTGGGCAATGAGTCGAGCCCCTGCAGCCCAAACAAAGCAGCAGGACGCAGAGCAGATAGCCCGCCAACACCATGCTCCAAAATGGCCATTGGCAGCATGCCGGCTCCTACCATTGTGGGCACTACCAACGTGAAAAACCAGACGGCAAAACCGGCCAGAATACCCGCTGTGGCGCCCTGCTGCGTTCCGCCCTTCCAGTAAAGCCCGCCGAGCAAAACGGGCATAAACTGCGCCACCGCCGCGAAGGAGATGAGCCCGATATCAACCAGTGACAGCAAGTGACCAACTACCGCATAGTAACCATAAGCCAGCAGTAATACCCCCCCTACTGCCAGCCGGCGGCTTTGTAACGCCATCCGACCTAGGTACGCAAACCAACGGCTATCGGCGTGGGTTGCAGGGATGCGGACCAACACGGGCATAAGCAAGTGGTTGCTCATCATCACGCTCAAGGCAATGGTTTCGACGATGATCATACTGCTGGCAGCGGAAAGACCACCTAGGTAGGTGAGTAGCGCCAACCAACGATGCCCAGTATCGAGCGGCAGCGTTAAGACAAAGGTGTCAGCGTCGAGGCCACGACCAGCATAGCGCAGAGCGCCGCCGAACGCCACAGGCAGCACAAATAGGTTGATGATAATCAGGTAGAGCGGGAACAGCCACATGGCCTTGCGCAAGTGGTCTTCATTCACATTTTCGACCACCGCCACTTGAAACTGCCTTGGTAGCAGCAGAATAGCTGATACACTCAGCAACAATAGCGTAAGCCACTGGGAGCCGCTCGTGCCGGCCTCCTGCAACGTAAAAAGTCGGCTGAGCGCAGGCACAGCGGCGGCCTGGGCAAAGACATCCCCAAAACCTCCAAACAACCCGAACGTAACGAAACCGCCCACCAGCAAAAAGGCCACTAGCTTCACCAGCGACTCCAGGGCCACGGCCAGCATCATACCCTCGTGGCGCTCGGTGGCTTCCACCGAACGCACTCCAAAGATGATGGTGAAGAAAGCTAGCCCCACCGTTATGTAGAAAGCTGAACTAATGCCTGCCTGGGCGCTGGCAGCTTGGAGTGAGGCGCCTTGCTGCGTGATAATATCGAAGGAAGCAGCAATAGCTTTGATTTGCAGCGAAATGTACGGCACCACGCCGAGCACACACACCACCGTAACCAGGGCTCCTAGCCACGCACTCTTACCGTAGCGGGCGGAGATAAAATCGGCAATGGACGTGAGGCGCTGCAAGCGGCAGATGCGGATGATCTTGCGCAAGACCAGCCACCACGCCGGTGCCAGCAAGGTAGGACCTAGGTAGATGCCGACGAAGGCCGGGCCGAAGTGCGCGGCGCGGCCTACACTACCGTAGAACGTCCAGGCCGTGCAGTACACAGCCATGCTCAGAGCGTACACGTAAGGGTTGCTCACTAAGCTTCGCCGCTCTGCCGAACGGCGCTCGGCCGCGTAGGCCACCCCGAACAACAGTGCTAGGTAGCCCAGCGAAAAGCCAATAACCAGCAACCGATTCATGTAGGCAACAGGAGAAACTCGCTAATAAGCGCAGTGTGAGTGGCTTGCAGATAAGTTCTGCGCTAACTATGGCGTACTTTTTCGCACCAGCCAGCCCGTGATTACTACTAGTGCAACCCAGACGAGTAGTAAGTATAGATACAATACCGGAATGCCTGCCACCCGCCCTTCGTGGTCGAAAACAGCGAGTAGCGGGAAGTTGAGCAGCACTGTAAACAGTAGGCTCACGAAGAGCAGCCGTTGCCCGCGGCGCTGCTCCGCTTGCTCATGGGGAGGCATAGAAGACATAGGCTAACGAAAGGGGCAGCTTTGCAGAAGCAACCAAATAGCGGAGTAACCGAGCAAAGCCATTCAGCGAATCGCCCAGTTACTCCCACTAGTTTGTTACACTTCCTTGTCTTCCATCAGCTTCACGTTGCGCACGTCCTTCATCATGGCCATTCCTACCAAGAAGCAGATCAAGGCGATAACCACCGGATATACCAAGCCAACGAGGCTGCTGTGTTCCTTGGCAAAGGTCCCTTCGGGTTGGGCGGCGGCCCACACCCCGATGGAAGTAGCAATTAGCGGCACAAAGCCGCCGAATATCCCGTTGCCAATGTGATAAGGCACTGATAGCGACGTGTAGCGCACTTTGGTGGGGAACAGCTCCACAAGATAAGCGGCAATGGGGCCGTACACCATTGTTACGAATACGACTAGACAGAACACCAGTGCAATCATGGCTGGCACATTAGGTGTAAGGGCCTTCATCACGGCCGGCACAGCTTTGCCAGCAGCATCCACGGTGGCCGGGGTAACTTCGGTGAGTGGCCCAGCAAAGGCTTTGATACCGTAGAAAAGCGGAATAGTGAACAGCGCCCCGCAGATCATACCAGTCATGATGATGCGCTTGCGGCCAATACGGTCGGAGAGCGAGCCGAAGTACACAAACAAAGGCGTGGCTAACAACATGGATACGACCATGATGATGCTGGAATCAACGATATCCAGTTTCAGCGTGGCGTTCATGAAGGTGAAAGCCTGGAACTGACTGGTATAGAAGATGACACCTTGGCCCATCGTTACGCCAAACAACGCAATCAGTACCAGTCGGCGGTTGACGGGGTTCATGAACGAGTCACGTAGTGGGCTCTTGCTGGTCGTGCCTGTGGCTTTGGCTTTGGCAAACAACGGCGACTCGTGCAGCTTGCGACGGATGTAGTACGAAGCAATAACCAAGAATCCCGAGAGCAGAAATGGAATGCGCCAGCCCCATTCTTTGAAGGCATCTTCGCCCATCAGCTTTCGGGTTATCAGGATCACTGAAATACTTAGGATCAAGCCGCCAGTGGCCGTAATCTGGATAAAGCTGGTGTAGTAGCCGCGCTTCTTATCAGGGGCGTATTCGGCCACATAGGTAGCCGCACCTCCATATTCGCCACCAAGCGCTAGGCCTTGTAACAAACGCAGCACCACCACAATCAGCGGCGCCGCAATGCCAATCGTGTCGTAGCTAGGTATCAGCCCCGTAATGAACGTGGCGCCGCCCATAATAAGCAACGTGACTAGGAACGTGTATTTGCGCCCGATCATATCGCCGAGGCGGCCAAAGAACATGGCCCCGAATGGGCGCACCACAAACCCGGCTCCGAATACGGCCAAGGCCCCGAGCAACGTATCCTCAATTTTGCCGGCCTGCCCAAACAGCACCGGCCCGATGATGGCGGCTAGCGAACCGAAGATGTAGAAATCGTACCATTCGATGACGGTCCCTACTGAAGAAGCCGTAATCACCTGCCAGATCGTGCCGGCCGATACAGCGTTGTTGTCGTGCTCCGCGGGAGCATCGGGTACGTAGCCGCGCGCATTAGGGATACTCTGTTCCATACTCGTTTTGCTTGATGAAGTGTGATGAGAAGTGGGAATTGGGAAGATGTAAGAAACTTATTGCGCAGCAACCTAGCCTTACAAGAAGACCATGGTTTGCAGGGTTATCTCGGGGCGGTAGTTGATGTTCTGCGGGTTGGTGAAGTCGGGCCGGGAGCGGTAGTTGAGCGTGAGCTTGGCGTTGTGCCCATCGAGCAGGATGTTGGCACCTAGGTCTAATACTTTCGAAGGCTGCCGGTCGCCATTAGCTTGGCGCAAGCCTTCGTAGCTGCTGTGTTGATACGCAATGTAGGGCTGTAATCGCTCCTTAGGACCTAGCAGGTTTTTAGGCAATAGCAAGCCAGCTTGCAGGTAAGTCGCGTGCCCCGTTCCCGATTGCGGCACGGCGTTGCCGCGCGTGGCTACGGCTCCATAACCAGGATTTAGGCCGCCCACGTAGCGCACGTAGTTGGGGCCGAAATCGAAGCGGTAATATACTCCATACACTGTGAGAGCTAGGTTGTTATCAGCATCCAAGGGCGAATCGTAGAACACATCGGCCCCGAAGAGCTTTATAGCATACTTTTCAGTCGGTACAATCAGGAAGGGGTCGGCCCCGGTGGGGAGCGGAAGGGCTACTGTGCTGCTCGTTGGCCGCGAATACATACCATCTTTGTTATAGAGGAAGCCTGCGCCAATGTTGAGCACCTTTTTGGTGCCTAAATAGGTACCCACCATGTAGGGCAGCGCGCTAGGCTCCTGCTCAAAGAAGCCATAGCTAGCATAGGCCTGGTACACGTGACTGGTATTCTGAGGGTTGTAATCTGCTACGTTTGCGCCGGTATTCGACGTACCAGCCGCATTAGCTATACCTAGGTCCAGCGGGTTTCTAGTTTGGTTGGTCAAGAACGGGTCACTCACCGACACCCGGTAGTTGATCGGCCCAATGATACCCTTAGCATACACCCCGAGCCAGCGGGCAAACTGGTCGGTCTGCTCGATGGTAGGCCAGTTGGTTTGCGGCACATCAAGCGTCAGGATGTTCAGCGTACTGGCGTTGGTCATGCGCGAGATGCCGTTGTGGTAATGCAACCCCGCTCCCAGGCTTAGGTATTGGTTCACCTTGTACTCCGTCACGGCGTCGTGAATGAATACTTGTGGTTTTTTACCGTCGACGGCGGCATTCACCCCACCGCTCACTGCCGTCTGATTATTGATACCTAGGTGGGTGTAGATCAGAAACCGAGTGTTCAGCTGCGCCATTACCAGCAGGCGCGAACGGCGCAAGCTAAAGTCAAGCTGGTCGTTTTTCGGCTTGCTTGGGGCGCGCAACGTACCGGTGTTGTTCTGGTTGTAGCGCATCCACACTTGTGTCCAGGTGATGAAGCGCAGATACTTTGCCCCATCCGACGAAAGGTCGACGCGCAAGCCCGATCCATACGGTTCGGGGAGGGGCGGCGCAGGCGTGTTCTGCGGATCGGTAGCGGGTGCTGGTTGGATAGATGGCTTTTGGCCCACAGGTGGCGTGACCTGAGCCTTCGTGCTGCCGGCCGTAAGCAAACTGCCTATGACAACAGCATAAGGTAGTTTTCGCATGAAACTTGGTGAGAGAAAGTGGGACAAACATTCTCTGGAGCTGATACAGCGTTATCAGTCCCACTCGACCAAGTAGAAGAATTGATGCCCGGAAAGCACACTTACGCTATCGTTTTGCTAAACGACTATAGCTTTACCCTTCTTTGAACCGTTCCCACCGGATCATCATGTACTTATCGCCTAGCTCCGTCACCATCAAGCCTGCGCCTTTCAGGTTTTGCGAATTTTGGAAGAAGTCAGCTAGCTCTTTCTGCGTTAAGATTTTATATGTAGGGTGGTAATCCGTCTGCCGAGGTGCTCGTACGCCATACTTTTTCACCCAGTTCATCACGCTCACATGGCTCACCCCTAGTAAGCGCTCAATTTCGCGGTAGCTCACCCCCTCCACGTACAGCTGCAATGCTTTGATGACGTAGTACGAACTAACCTCTCGCCCCACTTTATCGACGGAGTAATGATAACCGCAGTTTTTACACTTATACCGCTGTCGACCGCCCACTACGCCACTTTTAGTAGCTTCCGTCGAATCGCACTTGGGACAAGCAGGCTTGGTCATGAGGAAAGTAAAAGAAGTAGGAAGCTAGCTATACTTGTTGAGCAAACATATACTAGATTAGCAAAGATATGTTTTAACCAACCTTGTACGTAATTGGTGATATTGAATATGATAGCAAAAAGGATTCTCAACCTGAATAGACGAAAAAACGAATTCGTGGCTTTCGGCGCCACTTACGCGACCATCAACGGCGCGCCGCAATACCCGAGTTGTTTGATATTGACTACTTCAGACAGACGCACCGTGATTATGAAAAGCTAGGCCTAGCTCCTTGGGCAGTTAATGAGAAACCGCCTCTTGTGATTCGTCAGGCTTGGGTGAGCCGACTTGTTGCTGATTATCACGCCTGGCACGCGCAAATAGTACCGCACTTCCCAGATTACTACCTAGCCGTTTGGCTATTCGAGCCTGAGTCTGGCCGCTCACAACTCGTAGCAGGCTTAGAAGACCGAAAAACACTGTATGAGAATTTCTTTGGTCCAGAAGCCAACTTACCCTTTCCAACTGAGTACCAACAACTGCCGGGAGTGACAGAACTACACTGGACAGCTCGGGCGCAAGTTGAAGCTTACTGGCCCGAAGACTTTGCTGAGCTTGGTTCATGGGGGCTCAATAGACCACATTGGGAAGCTGAAACCGCAGATGGTGAGCCATTCTTTACCGTACAGGTAGGCTGGGTCTGGGTAGGCCAAAAACCAGTTTAAAGTGTTACACTGGTCCTAGGTATTCAACAGAGCTAGTTTCCATGCCCCTTCCCTCCTTCCGCACCATCACGCCCGGCAGCTTGCCCGCCGCCGAGTGGTACCAGTTTATGGTTACGTCTGTAGCGCCCCGGCCGATTGCCTTTGTCAGCACCATCTCGGCGGCGGGCGAGGTCAACCTTAGCCCGTACAGCTTCTTCAACGTGTTCAGTGCCAATCCGCCTATACTCATCTTCTCGGCCACCACTCGAGCCCGCGACAACAGCCCCAAGGATACCTTACTGAATGTGCGCGAAGTGGCGGAGTGTGTCATTAACATTGCCAACTACCCGCTGGTCGAACAACTGTCGCTCACAAGCACAGAATACTCGAAAGGCGTTAACGAATTCACCAAAGCGGGCTTCACGGAAATAGCGTCCGACCACGTGCGCCCACCGCGCGCTGCGGAATGCCCAGCGGCCTACGAATGCGTAGTGGAGCAGATTATTCCCTTAGGTAGCACGGGTGGCGCGGGCAACCTCGTTCTTTGCCGGGTAGTACAGGCTCATTTTCACGAAGCATTGCTGAACGATAACGGCGTGGGGCTAAACCCGCACAAGCTAGAGGCCGTAGCGCGTCTCGGCGGTGACTACTACTGCCGCGTGAGTTCCGAGAGCTTACTGGAGGTACCTAGGCCCAACCGCCACCAAGGTATAGGCTTCGATCAGTTGCCGGCTCACATCCGCCACAGCGACGTCTTGACGGGCAATAATCTCGGGCGACTCGCCAACGTAGAGGCGACGGCGCTTCCGTCGCCTGAGCAGGTGCAGGATTTTCACAACGAACCCTTAGTAGCTTACACGCTACACAAGCACCAGGACGACCCAGCCGAACAACGCCGCCAGCTTATACTGCTCGGCAAATATTATCTGGAAGAAGGCTTGGTGCAAGAGGCGTGGAAGACGCTATTATTGGCGGACAGACCATAGAACGAAGTCGTTAAATCTGATCTACTTCATACAAAACACCTCGTTTTTCGTTAGCGTGTTTACTGCTAATACAATACACTGCCCTACAACCATCTACTGCTATGAACAAACCCTACTTTCGGCTCGGCGAATGGCGTCGTAATGTTTTACTAATTGCCGCGGCAGCCAGCCTCGGTATCGGCCTACCTGCCTGCTCTAGCGACTCCAACTCGGACTACACTACCAACACAGGCGACTGGAAAAATGGCAATGGTGAGACGTACTCCGAAGGCGTTATTACCGAAATGACGGAGGTTCAGCCGGGCGAGTGGAAAATAACAGCGGAGCGTCCCGCCGGTAAGGAGCAGATAGCGGCCGTCCTCAAGCACTTCGACGGCAAAGTGGATACGCTCCAAGGCGAAGCGCTGCAAAAGCAGATGCAGAGCTACAGCCGCACCTACTCCGAAAACCGCGTGGGCGGCACCAGCATGATGGACGTTCTGATGTGGGGCGGTATTGGCTACATGGCCGGCCGCTTTCTGACGCCAAACCTAGGTGCTTATGCCAATCCGGGAGTGGTTCAACAGAATAATTCTTGGCGTGCCCGCGTAGCGCAAGAGCGCAACCAAGGCCGGGGCTTCTTCGGCCGGGGCTTCGCCGGGGGGCGCACATCGCCCACCAGTGGCATTCGACCTAGCTCTACGGTTACCCGCAACACGGGCTTCGGTCGTAGCAGCATTCGCAGCAGCGCACCAGCTGGTCGTAGCTCGGGCTTTGGGAGCCGCGGCAGCCGTGGGTTCGGCGGCTGATTTTCAGTTAGTTGTTACTACTAATAAAAGAACGTCATTCCTCCTATTGTCGGAATGACGTTCTGCTGTTGATACCTGTTACATGTTGACTGCTATATGATCAAGCTTTTACCGCTTTCCGGCGATGTTTCCCCGGCTGTACGTGGCCTGGGTTGGGATTGGGCCCTTGAAGATGCTTGTCAGAACTACGTAGCCCGCGAGGCCGTGCAGCTTCCCGAGACTTCCGCCGATGCGCTGCTGCAAGCCGCCGATACGCTCTACGAAATGCTGGTACAATGCATTCCCGATCCTATTCCCGACGATCTGTTGCGCCTGCTTGCTATTCCGCAGAACCTGTGGGCCGCCGTGCGCCACTCCTGGAACGATGACCGCCATTGGCATCTCTACGGCCGATTTGACCTAGCCGAAACAACCGATGGCCCTAAGCTGCTAGAATTCAATGCCGACACGGCCACGAGCCTGCCCGAAACGGCCGTGGTTCAATGGGCTAGCTTGGTTGCTGCTGGCCAAGCCGATGACGATCGGCAGGTAAATGGCTTGTTTGAGGGGCTACAGAATCAATTAGCGCAGTGGCTAGAGCTCAATAATGACCTAGAGCCTACTTTGCTGCTAATTCACTTGCCTGATAGCGAAGAGGATGCGGCTAACTGTGCCGTAGTTGCGGAGGCAGCCAATGAGGCCGGTTTTGCGCAAACCCACATTTGCTCCGTCGATGCGATGCAAGTAGCAGTGCAAGGCCAAGATCGGGGTGCCTGGGCGGAAGTGGAACCGGGCAAGTGGCAACGCTTTGCCTTTGTGTTCAAGCTCGTGCCCTGGGAAATATTGGCTGACGAAGAACCTGAACTCACTACCGACCTCACGCAGCTGCTCCAAAGCCGCGACTTAATTATTGCCAATCCAGCTTATACCCTTTTGTTCCAGAGTAAAGGCATCTTGGCTTGGCTGTGGCAGAACTTTCCGCACCACCCGTTGCTGCTCGAAGCTTCTTTGCAAGACCTACCAGGTCATGTTGTCCGCAAGCCATTGCTAGGTCGTGAGGGGCAAAACGTGACGGAGATAAATGACGAGCAAGCCGGCGAAACCATCGAAGGAGATTTCGCCGAACAAGTACAAATAAACCAGCGCTTTGCGGAGCTACCGCAAGATGCGCAAGGGCGTCGTTACCAAGCGGGCGTGTTTTGGGCAGGTGCTGCTTGCGCCATCGGCTTCCGCCGCGACGCGGGGTTCATCACGAACTTATCGGAATTCGTGCCGCACGTGGTAGTGTAAGGTGCTAGCGCCCTCTGAACTAGTTGCGTACGGCAATCATCAACCCTAGCTCTTTGTAGCGCATATTAAATCGCTTCGCAATGGCTACGTTCGTGAGCGAGCCTTTGTAGATGTACACACCGCTGCGGAAATGCTCGTTTGTGAACAGTACCTCGTTGACCCCGCCGTGCTGGCTGATTTCCTGCAAAATGGGCGTAAAGATGTTGCTCAATGCGTTGGTTGCCGTGCGCGGCACCCTAGATGGGATGTTGGGCACGCAGTAGTGAATGACGTCGTACTTGCGGAAAACGGGCTTGTTATGACTCGTTAGCTCCGAAGTTTCGAAACACCCGCCTTGGTCGATACTCACGTCAATAATTACCGAGCCTGGCGACATTTGTGACACGACGTCTTCCGGCACCATAAACGGAATACGCCCCTCTTCCACATTCAGCGCACCAATAACTACGTCGGCGCGGCGGATCTGCTGGTTAAGCACAAAAGTATCCAACGTACTGGTGTACAACTGGGTACCTAGGTTTTGCTTGAGGCGACGCAGCTTATAAATATGGTTGTCGAACACCTTTACTTCGGCACCTAGGCCAGTAGCGGCGCGGGCAGCGTACTCGGCCACCGTGCCAGCGCCCAAAATAACGACTTGCGAAGGCGGCACCCCCGTGATGCCACCCAGAATGATACCCTTGCCCTCATTCGCCCGCGACAGATATTCAGCCGCGATAAGCATGACGGTCGAGCCCGCAATTTCGCTCATGGCGCGTACCACAGGCCGGGCTCCCGACGGGTCCTTGATTAGCTCAAACGAAATGGCATTCACCTTCTTGCGCGCCAAGGCAGAAATGTATTCGCCTGTGAGCGAGCCAAATTGCAGCGCCGAGATAAGCGTCTGGTTGGCGCGCATATGCTCGATTTCACCTTGTGTGGGGGGCGCCACTTTCAAGATAATATCAGCCTCATATACCTCCTTTTGCGAGTACGCAATGGTCGCTCCCGCTTCCGAGTAATCGTGGTCAGAATATTTGCTAGGCTCCCCGGCCCCACTTTCCAGCACCACTTCGTGGCCTTCGTTCACGAGGTGTTTTACCGCTTCGGGTGTTAGACCCAGACGGTTTTCCTGCAACGAAGTTTCGCGTGGCAGCCCGATAAAGAGTTTTCGGCGCCGCGTCTCCACAGCCAGCATGGATTCTTGGGGGTAAAAGGCGCGGCTGGTAGCCAACGACTCGAATCCTGGGGGTACTGCTTCAGGCATTGGAAGAGATTAAAAACTAAAGTGACGACTTGAAAAAACAGTTGGCCTAACACGACTATTGATATTCAATACATTATGTTTTGCCTTTTAATTTTCAATTCTCACTTATTAATTGGAGGATCCTTGACTCTGGTCCGGTAACAGAGAGTGTAACAAGCAGATGATTAGGCGGTAATAAGGCTTCCACGCGGCTTGGCCATTCTAGCAGGCAAAGATAACTAGAATCGAAGTACTCTAGGGCACCCATCGCTATTGCTTCACTCGCATCATCGAGGCGGTAGAAGTCAAAGTGGTAAATGGGCTGGTTCTGCGCGTCGCGATACTCGTTTACCAGCGAGAACGTTGGGCTGCTTACTTCGTTCTCCGGCACCCCTAGGCTAGCGCACAAAGCCTTGATGAAGGTAGTCTTGCCCGCGCCCATTTCGCCTTCAAATGCCACGATGCGATGATCAGCTAACAGGCCTCGGAGCTGTGCGGCCGCGGCAGGCAGAGCGGCTAGGTTGGCAATTGGAATTTCAATAGTAGGCATGACGACGACTTTTCCAACTACAAGTTTAGCACTCTTCTGCCCAGCTTACATATCATCGTCCTGTCTCTTCTACGCGCAGGTGCAAATTTCAACGTACTCCTGGGCTACAGTCAGAAATTACCAGATCCATCTCACTGTTGAGATCTTTTTGTATTTCAACAAGTTACAACAGCTATAGAAGGTCTTGCGCTGTTATCTGCTGTTTCGCCCACGCTTTATCATCCGCTTCACAATTTGGCCTGTGTAGAAGTGGCATTATTTCAGTGTTAGAAGTTAGATTCTGACTAGAAGCCTACTTAGCTCTATCAGCTACCATACCGAGGTCTATTCTATACTCTTACTATGCGTAAGCTATTCTCTTCTTTTTCGCTGGAAGAGTCCTATAAGGAACTACAACGGGCGCTCCGGCAGGAACGTTTGCAACGGGAGCATGCCGAGCAGCAGCTAGCAAGGCTACAACATGCCTTGAACCAAGCGCAGCTTGTACTCGCACAAAGCCCCTCCCCTGTTCTTCAACTTGATGAACAGGGGCAACTCTCGTGCATCAATCCGGCAGCATCAGCCCTAGCTCGTGAAACAGCAGCTCCGGAAACTGAGGGTTTCCACCAACAGCTCCGCACCTGGGCAGAAACGGCTCGGCAATCGGGCACGCAGCAGCAAGAGTTCCGTTTGGCAGACCGGCACTATGCAGTGCTTGCAATGCCTGCTGTTGCCTGCTCGTGCGTAAACCTATACCTCACGGAGAACACAGCGCAACGCCGAGCCGAAACAGCGCTGGTGGAGCAACAGGATTTTTACACCACTATTCTGGAGCAACTTCCTATTGGAGTGGCCGTCTTTGATAGTCAGGAGCGCTACCTGCTAATTAATAAGTGGGTGGTGGCCGATGACGAAACGCGCGAGTGGATGATCGGCAAAACTAATATGGAAACGTGCCTCCAACGGAAGCGCCCCATAGAAGTAGCCTTGCAGCGCACCGCGATGTTCGAGCAAGCCATCCGAGAGCGGCAGGCGGTAACCTGGCACGAAACTGTGCAACAGCCCACCGGTTTGCAGCGCTTAGATCGGGTTTATCAGCCCATCTTCAATCCTGATGGTTCTGTCCGGATGGTAGTGGGTGCTGGTATGGATATCACCGAAAAATATGCGACAGAAGAAAAGCTAGCGCAGCAACATGAGTTCTACGAGTCAATTTTGAACCAGCTGCCTATGGATGTGGCTGTTGTGGATGCACAGCATCGCTTCCTCTATGTCAATCCGGCGGCTATTAGCAATGCGGCTTTACGTGCATGGGTTATTGGCAAAACCAATCTTGAATACGCGAATCACCGCCATCTTTCTCAAGAACTCATCGAGCGGCGAGAAGCCAAATTTGCTCAGATGATAAGCGAGCGGCAGCAAGTTGAGTTTGAAGAAACGCTCATGGCCGCGGATGGGCCACGGCGCTTGCTGCGTTACCTGCATCCCGTGTTAGCATCCGATGGTGCGGTGCGCATGGTTATCATCTACGGCGTAAACATCACGGAACGGTACCAGGGCGAACAAAAGCTAGGTCAGCAGCGCCAATTCTACGAGAATATCCTGAACCAGCTACCCGTCGATATAGCGGTACTCGACCCTGAACATCGGTATCTGTTCGTGAACCCAGTGGCTATTAAAGATCCGGACGTCCGCCACTGGATTATCGGCAAGAGCAATTTCGAGTACTTTCACTACAGTCAGCGGCCTATAGAACTAGCGGAGCAGCGTGATAATATCTTCAAGCAAGTATTGACGGAACGGCAGCAGCTAGCTTACGAAGAGACTATTGAGTCCGCCAAAGGCCCACGCCGCCTGTTGCGGCGTCTGCACCCCGTACTCGCAACTGATGGTTCGGTGAGTATGGTCCTAGCTTATGGCCTAGACATCACAGAGCGCTTTCACGCCGAGCAGCAACTCACCAAGCAACGCGAGTTTTACGAGGGTATTCTCAACAACCTGCCATCCGACATCGCAGCGCTTGATCCGCAGCAACGTTTCCTCTATGTCAACCCGGTTGCCATCAAAGATGCGGAGATTCGGCAGTGGATTATCGGCAAAACTAGCCGTGACTACATGCTCCGTCGACAGCATCCGATAGAGCTAGCCGACAAACGAGAAGCGGTATTCAATCAAGTGGTGGCCGAACGGCAGCAAGTGAGTTATGAGGAAACCTTCTTCACCTCGAGTGGTCCGCAGCACTTACTTCGTATTCTGCACCCCGTGTTTGCGCCCGACGGTTCGCTAAAGATGGTGATTGTGTATGGAGCAAATATTACGGAGCGCTACTTGGCCGAACAGAAGCTAACCGAGCAACGCGAGTTCTACGAAACTATCTTAAATCAACTGCCCGCTGATATAGCTGTTTTTGACGCTAACAATCGGTATCTGTTCGTTAATCCGGTTGGCATCAAAGACGAAGAGCTACGGAAATGGATCATTGGCAAAACAAATTTTGACTATTGCGCCTACCGCCAGCGCCCCGTGGAGCTAGCAGAAAAGCGCCAAGCCATGTTTGAACAAATTGTAGCCGAACAGCGACAAATTAGCTTTGAGGAGACGCACAACTCGCCCACTGGTCCACGGCGTATGCTGCGGATCAATCACCCCGTCTTTACGCCGGAGGGCACCCTTCGTATGGTACTCGCCTACGGGCTAGATATCACGGATCGTTATCGCGCCGAGCAACAGCTAGATGAACAGCGGACGTTCTACGAGACCATCCTCAACCAATCGCCGAGCGCCACTGCCGTGTTCGACTCCGAAGGCCGCTACCTGTATGTCAATCCCAGCAGTATTCAAGACCCACAAATTCGGGCATGGATTATTGGCAAAACGGACCAGGAGTATTGTAGCTACCGGCAATTTCCGGTTAGAATGGCCGAGTTGCGCAATGCTCAACGCGAGCAGGCCGTGCGCGAGCGACGGGAAGTATCGTGGGAGGAAACGATCAAGAGCTCTACCGGACTACGGCATTGGCGACGCACAATTTACCCCGTGTTCCACGCCGATGGCTCCTTGAACATCGTCATTGGCTCAGGCATGGAACTTACGGAGCGCTACTTGGCAGAAGAGCGCCAGCGGCAGGCAGAAGCCGCTATCCAAGAGCAACAAGAGTTTATTCGCCAGGTAGTTGACACTATTCCTAACTTCCTGTATGTGACAAATCAAGAGGGGGAAGTGGTTTTTGCGAATGCAGCTTTCGATAGTATCACATTTAACTCCAACCACTTACAAGCTACTCTTGCCAATGACACGCCCGAAGCAGCTGAGCTACGGCAGTTGACAACGTGGAGCCATCAGGTACTCGAAACCCAGCAGGAATTACGGCATGAACTCCCTATGACGCTAGCAGCGGGCGAATCATTGCAATTTCAGATCGTAAAGCGCCCTTTGATACGCCCCAATGGCACAAGAGAAGTCCTCACGGTAGGCACTGATATTACAGAGGTTAAGCGCATCCGCCGGAACCTCGAGCAGAACGCTAAGCAATACCATGAGCTCATGCGCAACACGCAAGTGCTCATTTGCACGCACGATTTGCAGGGTACTATTCTATCGGCTAACCCAGCGCTGGCAACGCTGATTGGTATGCCAATTGACCAAATTGTGGGTCGCAACTTTATCCTGGCTCCTTCGGGTCTCACGCCGCACACGTTCGAGCAGTATTTGGCAAGGATTACCGAGCAGGGCGACACTTCAGGCTTGTTTCCGCTTCAGCTCACTGCCAATGGCGATACCCATTACCTGCTCTACCACAATTGCCTAGTCGATGAGCCGGGCCAACCTGCTTACGTAATATCCTACAGCCAAGATATTACCAACCGGGTACTAGCCGAGCAAGAACTTGAGCGAGCTAAGCTAGCCGCCGAAGCCGCCGTCACGGCCCGTGAGAACTTCTTGGCGAACATGAGCCACGAGATTCGGACGCCTATGAATGGTGTGCTAGGTATGGCGGGCCTACTTGCCCGCACGGAGCTAAACTCACAACAGCGCGAGTACCTAGGCATTATTCGCAATTCGGGTGCCCACCTGCTCAGTGTTCTTAACGATGTGCTAGACGTAGCCAAGATCACCTCGGGCAAGCTAGAGCTAGAGAATACGCCATTCGACCTGGGTACCATCATCAAAACGGCCGCCCAAACCCTGGGCTTCCGAGCCATGGAAAAAGGCATTCAGTTTACCGTGGACCCTGTGACGCTGCCTCACCCCATGGTAGTCAGCGACCCGCACCGCCTTAAGCAAGTGTTCCTCAATCTGTTTGGTAATGCTATCAAATTCACGGAGCGTGGTAGCGTCCGGCTCACAACCCAGCTTCGGGCCGAAACAGACACGACTCTTACAATTACTTTCCTGGTCAGCGATACTGGCATCGGCATTCCGGCGGAAAAGCAAGAAAAGATCTTTGAAAGCTTCTCGCAGGCCTACACCGATACGACCCGCCGCTTTGGGGGTACAGGCCTTGGCCTTACCATCAGCAGTAGCTTGGTCGAACGCCTTGGAGGCCGGCTGTTTATCTATAGCGCACCCAATCAAGGCAGCACCTTCAGCTTTACCCTTACGTTCACGAAAGCCCTGCTAACAGCTAATACTGCCATGGACCAAGATCGGGAAGACTTCCTAACGGCCGAGGCGGGCCAGGCAGTGGCAGGCTTACGAGTATTGCTTGTCGAAGACCACGAAGTGAACCGGCAGCTAGCTCAACTAGTGCTAGAAAACTTTGGGGTACATGTCGATAGTGCTGCCGATGGCAACGCTGCGTTACTTCTCTTCCAGCAAGCTGTCTACGATGTTATTCTGATGGACATTCAGATGCCCGGCATGAGCGGACTAGAAGTGACGGCCAAAATGCGCTGTCACCCGGATACAGTACGGGCGCACACACCCATTATTGCCTTGACTGCAAATGCCTTCCGCTCCGATAATGAGCGGTATCTGGCCGCGGGTATTAATGACTGTATTGCGAAACCGTTTGATGAGCTGGAGTTGCTGCGCAAAATTACGATAGCTCATGAGGCGGCGGCTCAGCAACCTACGCCCTTGTTCAACCTAGCTGATGTGCACCGGATGGCGCACGGCAAATCAAGCTTTGTTCTGCGAATTCTGGACTCTTTCCTCACGCATACACCAACTGAGCTCACGAACTTTCAGCAAGCCGTTGCCACCAATGATTGGAAACTGGTCGGGCAAATTGCGCATCGCCTCAAACCCTCTTTGAAAATGCTGCAAGTACACAAGCTTACCGAACCTGCACTGACGCTGCAAGATGCTACAGCTACTGTGGAGGCCCGCACAGACGCTGCCACGTGCGTTGTTAGCTTACTACCTCAACTACTACAAGAGCTACAGCAGTGGCGTACAGTGGCTATTGCCAACGAAGCTTTTACCACTAAATAATTCAAATCGGCGCACAAAGTGATTCTAGAATCACCTTGTGCGCCGATTTTGTATATTACAGCAACTTACCTTATCTGAATCGATACTTTAAAACAAGTAAAGTACTATTTATTCAGTTTTACCTTATACTTGTTTTAATCTAACTCACTTCTTTGCTTAGTTCTATTGCAAGTCTTAGTGATGCGGACTTGCAGCTAAGTGGATAATATTGTCACCGGAACTAAGACGCTCAGATACACGCTCTACGGCGCGGCAAAAACAGTTGTAATCAAACGGCTTCACTAGGTAATCGGCAACGCGTAGTTCAAAAGCATCACTGCCGAAGTTCTCATGGGCAGTGGTCAACACTACTTGTGGTGGCTCTGGCAGTAAGCGGAGCATATCTAGCCCATTCAGATCGGGCATCTCTACATCCAGAAACAAAACATCAACCTGACGTCCCACGCTGAAGAACTCCAGTCCTTCTATGCTACCAGCCAGCGAAGCTACCAGCTGCAAAGAGCTGTTCATTTCAATATAATGCTCCAGCGTTAGCCGATTGATTTCATTATCGTCGAGGATAGCGCAAGTTAGAGTCTTAGAAGGCGCAGTATTTTCGAAGGACATGGTAGGAAGTGAAACTTACTTTAACTACAAAACAGAACAACAATACCAATTCAACCTTATAATCAACCTCATCAAACTCGTGCGATACGAATTGGTAATATGCAAATCTAGCTTAAACCATATGATAATCTAGATACTTTTCTATAGAATGGACAAAAAACTCGATCAAGCATTTAAATAACACAGCAAACATCTTCGACATATACAATTTAGCCTATAAAAAATAGATCAGTTCTTTGTTTGCAAAATGCTTGCCCGTCTCTCAGAATGCTACTCCATCTGCCTTTGATGTAGATGAAGCAATTCCGTCAGTTCACGAAAAAGGCCAGTCGTATGACTGGCCTTTTTCGTGGGGTGTATGTACTTGGCAGCAGCCCTAAGCACCTTTTGGCGTCAGAGTGATGAATGGGATAATACACTCTTCTAACGAGATGCCTCCGTGCTGGAACGTGTCCTTGTAGTAGTTCACGTAGTAGTTGTAGTTGTTGGGATAGGCGAAGAAGTAGTCGCCGATGGTGAAGACGTAGGCGGTGCTCACGTTTTCGCGGGGCAGGAAGATACGCTCCGGCTTGCGCACGGTGTACACGTCGCGCGAGTCATCGAAACCTAGGTTTTTGCCGTGCTTATAACGCAAGTTGGTATTGGTATTCCGGTCGCCCACAATTTTGTAGGGACGTTTCACCCGAATGGTACCGTGGTCGGTGGTGATGATGAGTTTACCCTTCTTCTCGGCAATCTGCTGGAGCATTTCATACAGCGGCGAATGCAGGAACCACGACCGGGTAAGCGAGCGGTACGCTGATTCGTCGGCGGCTAGCTCCCGAATCATGGCCATGTCGGTGCGGGCGTGCGAGAGCATGTCCACGAAGTTGTAGACGATGACGTTCAGCTTATGGTTGTTGTGCAGGTTGGCCATCTTCCCAAGCAAGTCTTTGCCCGCCTGTAAGTTGGTTACCTTGTTATAGCTGTACTTATATTTCTGATTGGCCTTCTGGAACATGATTTCCATGAAGTCCTGCTCATGCAGGTTTTTACCCTCATCATCGTCATCATTCACCCACAGGTTAGGATACTTCTTCTGAATATCGCCGGGCATCATGCCCGAGAAGATGGCATTGCGGGCGTAGGCAGTGGTAGTCGGCAGAATGGAGTAATACATTTCCTCCTGATCCACGGTGAACAGTTCGGCAATGATAGGCTCCAGAATTTTCCACTGATCGTAGCGCAGGTTGTCGATAAGCACGAAGTACACGGGCGTGTCGCCGGTGGCCTTCAGCATAGGGAACACCCGCTCCTTGAAAAGCTGGTGCGACATCAGCGGCGCATCATCGTCGTCGCCATTGACCCAATCTTCGTAGTTCTCAGTGATGAAGCGACCGAAGTACGTGTTGGCCTCGTCCTTCTGCATGTTGAAGACGTCGGCCATACTTTTGCCTTCCGTCTCGTCAATTTCTAGCTCCCAGAACACCAGCTTCTTATAAACATCGGCCCACTCCGAGGGCGAAAGCCGGTCGCCAAGTTGCATACCTAGCTGGCGGAAGTCACGCTGGTAGCCGCTGTTGGTTTTTTCACTAACGAGACGCTTGTTATCCAGCACCTTCTTCACCGACAGCAGAATCTGGTTCGGGTTTACGGGCTTGATGAGGTAATCGGCAATCTTAGAGCCGATGGCCTCTTCCATAATATGCTCTTCCTCGCTCTTGGTAATCATTATCACGGGCGTGGTGGGGCGCGCTGCCTTGATTTCGGTCAACGTTTCCAGTCCAGTCAAACCGGGCATGTTTTCGTCTAGAAAAACCAGGTCGTACGTTTGTTCCTGAACTTGCTCAATGGCATCAGCACCAGAATTTACGCCGGTCACGTCGTAGCCTTTTTCTTTCAGAAATAAAATATGGGGCTTGAGCAAATCAATTTCGTCGTCAGCCCAAAGAATGGAGTATCGTTGCATAGGGGGTGAGAGTAAGAAACACTAAGCATTTGCCTAGGTTTTGTGGAATAAGAAGCCCTAAAAGCACTCCAGCAGTTGCAATTGAGCGGTGCAGGGGCGATGCACCCCGCTAGGAGAAGGCTAAGAATTCGGTAGTAGCTTTACTGCCAAAGGCCGCGTTTAGGTTTGCAAAAATTATGATCTTCCACTGTTCTGTCGTAAAGAAACCGAAAATTACGGTGGGGAAAGCCTCATCTGGACCGTCCATGCCATTTCGTCGACCGAAAGGCAGTTTACAGCGACTAGCGTATTAAGGCACTAAACGCATGATTGGTGCCCCTGCATACATGAACAAAAAGAAAATATTCAACGATCCGGTCTATGGCTTTGTCACCATTCCAACGGAGCTGCTATTTGACCTGATTGAGCACCCCTACTTTCAGCGGCTGCGCCGAATTCAGCAGCTAGGTCTCACGGGGTTTGTTTACCCTGGGGCGCTGCACACGCGCTTTCACCATGCCCTCGGGGCCATGCACCTGATGAGCATGGCCTTGCGGACGCTCAAAGACAAACACGTAAAGATTTCGGCGGCCGAAGGCCAAGCGGCGCTGGCGGCTATTCTGCTTCACGACGTCGGGCACGGTCCTCTCTCCCACGCCCTAGAAACGGCTATTTTCCACGAAGTACCGCACGAGCGGCTGTCGTTGCAGCTGATGCAGCGCCTCAACCGGGAGCACCACGGCGCCCTCGACCTAGCTATTGAGATTTTTCAGGGCAGCTACCACCGACCGTTTTTCCACCAGCTTGTGAGCAGTCAGCTGGATATGGACCGGCTGGATTACCTCAACCGAGACTCCTTCTACACAGGCGTGCAGGAAGGTCGCCCAGGTGCTGACCGCCTCATCAAGATGCTGACGGTGGTGAACGAACGGCTGGTGCTGGAGGAAAAAGCCATTTATAGCATCGAGAACTTCTTGGTGAGTCGCCGCCTGATGTACTGGCAAGTGTATTTGCACAAAGCCGTTACCAGCGCCGAGCAGATGATCATCCGCATTGTGCAACGTGCCCGCGACCTCACCCGCGCTGGTCACCGCGTGCCCGCGTCGCCTGACCTGCACTTTTTTCTCTCCAAGCCGGTCAGTATCACTGACTTTGAGCAGGACGAAAGCATCTTGCAGCGTTTCGTGCAGCTCGACGACTACGATATTTGGGGCGCCGTAAAAATGTGGGCCGGCCATCCCGACAAGGTGCTCAGCTACATGTCGCGCAGCATCCTCGACCGGCACTTGTTCAAGATCACACTTCAGAGCGAACCGTTTGACGAAGACTTAAAGCTAGGTGTCACGGAGCTCATCAGCGAGAAGTTCAGCTTACCCATGGACGAGGCCAAGCTGTTGATGCTCAGTGGCCGCATTAGCAACAATGCTTACGACTCCCACGACGAAACCATTGATGTACTCACCAAGAGCGGGCACGTTGTAAACGTAGCGGAGGCTTCCGACTTGCCAAATATCCGCGCCCTCAGCAAACGCGTTGAGAAGTACTACATCTGCTATCCGAAAGAAATTATTCAATAGCATGTAGTACTTGGCGTTTGGGCTCCGCCATAGTAGCTAGCTTTGCATACCCACCCTTTGTTTTCGTAAGCAAATACTAGGTAGTTTGGGCCGCTAGCTCTTTCTCGAATATGCTTGAATACCCTAGGTCTCAACAACTAAGCATTAGGCGCTAGGCACTACACATAAAGCACTAAAATCGAAGCCCCAATTTTCTATACTTTTGCCCGATGGAATTTACGGTAGGTCAGATTGCGGAGGCTCTCCGCGGTGAGGTTGAAGGCGACGCCGCGCAACGCGTCGATCGACTGGCAAAAATTGAGGAAGCCCAGGCTGGTTCGCTTACTTTTCTGGCCAACCTGAAGTATGAGCCGTACCTGTACACCACGGGTGCCAGCGTTATCATTGTCAGCCGCGGGCTGGTGCTGCGCCAGCCGGTGCAGGCCAGCCTTATCCGCGTAGATGATCCTTACTCTAGCTTTACCACCCTGCTGGAGTTTTACCAGCAGAGCACACGCACGGGAAAACGCGGCGTAGAAGAACCGGCTTACTTAGGTTCGGGTAGTGTCATCGGGGAGAACCATTACCGGGGCGCCTTCTCTTACATCGGCCAGAACTGCCGCATTGGCCAGAACGTGCTGATTTTTCCGCATGCCTACATTGGCGACCGGTGCACCATCGGCGACGGCACCATTATTTATGCTGGGGCTAAGCTCTATGCCGATACGGTGGTAGGTGCTCGCTGCACCATTCACGCCGGAGCGGTGTTAGGTTCCGAGGGGTTCGGCTTCGCACCGCAGCTTGATGGCTCCTACCGGGCCATTCCGCAGACTGGCAACGTGATACTAGAAGACGACGTGCGCATTGGCGCCAATACGACCATTGACTGCGCGACGATGGGCGCTACTCTCATTCGAGAGGGAGTTAAAATCGATAACCTAGTTCAACTTGCGCACAACGTCGAGGTAGGTCGTCATACCGTTATTGCGGCTCACGCGGGCGTGTCAGGTTCCACTAAAATTGGTGACTTCTGCGTGCTGGCAGGACAAGTAGGACTGGCTGGTCACCTGAGCTTGGCGAATCGTACTACCGTCACAGCACAGTCGGGCGTTGGCAAGTCGATTAAGGTAGAAGGCGAGTTCCTGCAGGGCTCTCCAGCCTTCAATTTGCGCGACAGTTTACGGGCTAATGCTATCTTCCGCCACCTACCTGACCTAGAGCGCCGCCTCACCCAATTGGAACGCAGCCGGATCGAACCGGAAAAGCCCTAGCTTTGCATCTTGAAAGAGCTGTTGGCTGCTAGCAGTTAGCTCCTAGCTTTTGTCTTTTTTCTTCACTTCTGCGCGGATTTAGATTCAACGTTTAACCGTCAGCTAATAGCTAGCAGCCAACAGCTAACAGCTTCTAATGAACGATAAGCAACATACTATTAAGGCACCGGTGACCGTCAGTGGCATTGGTCTGCACACAGGCGCCCAGGCCACCATGACCTTTTGCCCGGCTCCTATTAACCACGGTTATAAGTTTCAACGCGTCGATTTACCGGGCCAGCCGATTGTCAACGCTGACGTTGACAACGTAGTAGACCTCTCCCGCGGCACAACCATTGAGCAGAACGGCGCCCGCATCAATACAGTGGAGCACACGCTAGCTGCGTTGGTGGGCCTGGAGATTGACAACGTTCTGATTCAGCTGGACGGCCCCGAACCGCCCATCATGGATGGCTCCTCTTACGAGTTCATCAAGCCGTTGCAGGAAGTAGGTCTGGAAGAGCAGAATGCGCTGCGCAACTACTTCGAGATTCCCGACGAGATTCGCTACGTAGATAATAGCCGCGCCGTCGAAATTGCCGCGTTGCCACTCAACAACTACCGCCTCACGGTAATGGTGGACTACAACTCACCGGTGCTTGGCTCGCAGCATGCCTCGCTGACGGACATTTCGCAGTTCCCGGGGGAAATTGCTTCCTCGCGCACCTTCTGTTTTCTGCACGAGCTAGAAATGCTCTACAAGCAGAACCTGATCAAAGGCGGCGACTTGAGCAATGCCATTGTGGTAGTTGACCGAGTAGTAACCGACGACGAGTTGACGGACCTAGCCAACATGCTCGGCAAGCCTAAAGTAGCCGTTAAGAAAGAAGGCATTCTGAACAACGTGGACCTGCGCCACAAGAACGAACCCGCCCGCCACAAGCTGCTCGACCTGGTAGGTGACCTAGCTTTGGTTGGTCGACCGCTAAAAGGCCAGATCCTGGCTGCTCGTCCAGGGCACGCAGCCAACGTAGCATTTGCTAAGCGCATCAAGAAGAAGATGATGGAGGTGAATGCTAACGCTGTACCGACGTACGACCCAGCGCGCACGCCGGTGATGGACATCAACCAGATCAGCCAGACGCTACCGCACCGCTACCCTTTCCTACTCATCGACAAGATCATTCATCTTGATTCGGAAATGGTGACGGGCGTGAAAAACGTGACCATGAATGAGCCCTTCTTCCAAGGTCACTTCCCCGGTAATCCGGTGATGCCTGGCGTCATTCAAATTGAGGCCATGGCACAAACGGGTGGCATTCTGGTGCTCAACTCGGTACCCGACCCGGAGAATTACTGGACCTATTTTATGGGTATCGAGAGCTGCCGTTTCCGGCGCATGGTTAAACCGGGCGACACCATTATCTTCCGCTGCCAGCTGCTAGCCCCCATTAAGCGAGGCATCGCCAAAATGAGTGGCAAAGCCTACGTGAATGGAAAAGTGGTGATGGAAGCCGAAATGTCAGCCAGCATCGTTCGAAAAACCGCTTAGTTTCAATTAGCAATTAACCTCTAGCATCTGACAATGCCACGGCCCTCTCTCACGTTGACTTGTGGCTATAGAGATGAAACTGATAATTGTTAAGCGATAATTGATAATTGAAAATAATGAACCAGCCGCTCGCCTATATTCACCCCGAAGCTAAAATTGCCCAGAACGTTGTAGTAGAACCTTTTACTACAATTGATAAGGACGTTGAAATCGGGGAAGGCACCTGGATCGGGCCCAACGTGACCATCATGTCGGGAGCCCGCATTGGCAAGAACTGTAAGATATTTCCTGGCGCTGTTATTTCGGCTATTCCGCAGGATTTGAAGTTTGCCGGCGAAGTAACAACGGTACACATCGGCGATTACACGGTTATTCGTGAGTGCGTCACAGTAAACCGCGGCACGGTAGATCGTATGCGAACGGTGGTAGGCCGCAACTGTCTGCTGCAAGCGTACGTGCACATTGCTCACGATTGTATCGTGGGCGATAACTGCGTCATTTCTAACTCCGTGCAAATTGCTGGTCACGTTGAAGTTGGCGATTGGGCTATTATTGGGGGTACCTCGGCCGTGCACCAGTTTGTTCGCATCGGGCAGCATTCGTTCATTGGCGGGGGTTCGCTAGTGCGGAAAGATGTTCCTCCCTTCGTGAAGACGGCGCGCGAACCGCTAACCTACGCCGGAGTCAACTCCGTGGGGCTGCGCCGCCGGGGCTACTCGGATGCAGCCATCTTGCAAATTCAGCAGTGCTACCGTTTGCTGTTTATGAGCGGTCTGAATACCAGCGACGCGCTGGATCAGATAGAACTCGATCTACCCTCTAACCCTGAGCGCGACGAGGTCGTGAACTTTGTGCGCAACTCGGGCCGAGGCATCATCAAAGGATATTCGCGCAACGGCGACAGTGGCGACTAATGCAGATTGAGGCAACCGGCCTAGGCAAGCGCTTTCACCGCGACTGGATCTTTCGAGGTCTAACACACACCTTTGAACCTAATACCGCAACGGCCATCTTAGGTCCGAATGGGTCGGGTAAGAGTACGTTGCTCAATACGCTTTCGGGACAATTACTGTCTACGGAAGGAACCCTCACGTACTCCTACCAAGGAAAATCGGTGGTGGTTGAAGAAGTACCGCAGCTACTTGCCTACTGCGCACCTTATTTAGAACTGATTGAAGAGCTAACACTTACAGAGCTCTTGCACTTTCACACCCGCTTCAAACCGCTTCAGACGGGCCTGAGCATAGAGGGTCTCATTGAACGCATGTACCTAGAGAAGTCGCGCCACAAATTCGTGCGCGACTTCTCCTCGGGCATGAAGCAGCGTCTGAAGCTAGGTCTGGCGTTGTACGCGGCTGCCCCGCTCCTGCTGCTAGATGAACCCACCACCAACCTCGACCGCACGGGCGTAGAGTGGTACCGCGAGCATGTGCGAGCCACGGCTGCTAACCGCTTGGTCCTCATCAGCTCCAATGTGGCGGAAGAGTACGACTTCTGCACCACGCAGCTCGACGTGACTAGCTTCGCCCGACCAGCCCGGTAAGTTGGTAGCTTAGGTTCGCAAGCCTTGTCGCTTATCTATATTTACTTACACCTAGGGTAAGGTGCTTTGCAAGCCCTTGCATCAGCTTCTTGCATCGCGAGAACTCCATGCTTCAAGAGTACGGGCCGTGAGCTCAAGGCCGGCTGCAAAGCTAAACAGTAGAAAGCAGCCTAGTAAAAATCCGGTTTTGTCCCCAACGCAAAAGCTGTTCCTGCCGTATCTTCGCTCCGGTAACCACACCTAACTGTTCACCATTACCTGCCCTCACCCGGCTATGAGACAATACGACGACCTCGACGACGATTTCGACGATGACGAACTGGATAGCTACGCTAAGAAAGGCGGCGGCAAGTCCAGTGGCAGTGCTGAAGATCAGCTAAGCGCCAAATACGCTGATTACTTAATGTGGCGCGACACAGGCTCTTCGCACGACGAGGCCCTCGACCTAGCTAGCATGACGGAGGAGGAATTCACCGCGGCCGAAGCAGCAGAAGACCCCGATAGTAGTGGCTTTTCGAGCCTTGATGACGATGATGACTTCGGCAACGACGACCTTGACGATGAAGACGATGACTACGGCAGCCACCGCACAGGTCGCGGCCGCAGCACGCGCTACAACGAAGACGACGACTTTTAAGGCACTGCTAAGCTGACTACGCGAATAGCACGAAAAAGCCCCCGCCCGATTCTATCAGGCGGGGGCTTTTTCGTTACAATGGTATGCACCTAGCTTTTGCCAAACACGCGCTTGAGCAAATCGGTGGTGCGGGCAACAGGGTTTTCGCGAATGTTGGCCTCTTCCTGGGCCACGAGCGTGAATAGACCATCAATGGCTTTGCCAGTGGCATAATCATTCAAGTCGGTATTGACAGGCGTCACGAGCGGGATTTTGTTGTAGCGCGTTGTCAGGTCGGTGTAGTAGCGGGTGGCGCTTACTTTGTCCAGCGACTGTTGAATAATCGGCTTGAACGCAGTAGTCAACTGCGTAGTCGTCGTGCGCTTTAGGTAGCTAGTGGCGGCGTCTTTTTCACCCGTCAGAATACCCCACACATCTCTGAACGTCAAGCTTTTGATGGCAGACAAGAAGATAGGTTTAGCACTTTTAGCGGCATCCTCGGCGCCGCGGTTGAGCGACAACTCAAACTTGTCGACTTGCGCACCCAAGCCAATGGTACGCAGGGTGTTGGCGACCCGCTGCGCATCGGGCGGGAACGGAATGCGGATGAGCTTATTCAGGTAGAAGCCGTCGGTTTTGGAGGCTTGATCGGTGCCTTTGCTGATGCCCTGCACCAGGGCTTCTTTCAAGCCGTTAGCAGCTTCCGTTTGGCTAACGGTACCAGTGCCCGCTGAAGAAGAAGTAGTGGTTTTGGGGAGCTGAGACTTCAGCACATCCCCTAGCTTTCCTAGCTTAATCTGTGCGGAGGCCGAGAAGCTAAGCCCTAGCAACGCGGTAAGGATCAAGGAATGACGGAATACGTTCATAAGACAGCGGAACAAAAGAACAGCGGCTTTGAGTGCCGTATGTAGCGATTAAGACATAAATCAGACCAAATCAGCCCTTAGTCTGGCCACGCAAGCCAGCAACAACTATACTTTTTGTTGGCAGAGTGAAAAAGCAAAGCCGTTGGCTGTCTAGGCAACCAACGGCTTTTGGTAAGCTAGCTCTGTGGCCAAACGGTCAGAGCTTGTGTTTATTTCCCAAACACGCGCTTCAGGATTTCGCTGCCGGCTGCAGCTGGATTGGTCCGGATTTTACCTTCTTGCTCAGCAATCAGTGTAAACAAGCCATCGACGGTTTTCTGGGTCGCATAAGGCTCCAGCTCTTTGGTGAGTGGCGTCACCATCGGAATCTTGTTGTACTTGGAGGCCATCTCGGCGTAGAGCTTGGTAGCGCCAGTCTGCTGCAACGACTGCTGGATGATGGGCTGCAAAGCAGTTTTCAGCTGGTCGGCCGTTTTGTTGTACAAGTAGGTTGTCGCGGCGTCATCTTCCTTGCTCGTCACGATGCTCATGGCATCGGCAAAGCTTAAGTTCTGAATGGCGTTGAGAAAAATAGGTTTGGCTTGAGCCGAAGCGGTTTCGGCGCTGCGGTTCAGGGCTACTTCAAAATTGTCGACCAAGGCTCCCATCCGCAGCTTGCGAAGCGTAGCCGACACCATTTCGGCCTCAGGGGGGAAAGGAATCCGGATATCAGCGTTGCCGTTGAAGCCGTCGGCTTGGCTGGCTTGCTCGACGCTGTTGGTCACGCTTTGCACCAGGGTTTCCTTCATGCCGCTCGAAGCTTCGGCATCCGTGAGTGGAGCCTTTACGACGGGAGCCGGCGCGGGTGCTGGAGTAGCCGCTTTGGTTGTCGTCGTTTTGGCCGTGGTTTTCGTAGCGGTCTTAGCCGTCGTTTTTTTCGTGGTCGTTGCTTTAGCCTTTGTCGTCGTCTTGGCTTTGGCGGTGGTAGTTTTGGTTTGCGCCGAAGCCGTGTAGGCACTAGCCAGACCTAGGGCAGCAGCAATAAGAAGAGTACGAAATGCGGGCATAAGCAAAAAGACAAAAACCAGACGGCCCTTGTGGCGGTCTTATCCATCGTGACCACAAATTACGCCAATTCCTCCATCCTCTACTCTCAGCTCCATGCCCCTCCTTCCCGACGTTGAAATCATGACCATTGGCGATGAGCTGCTCTATGGGCAGGTTATCGATACCAACTCTGCCTTTATGGGCCAGGAGCTAGCCAAAATCGGCTTGCGCGTACGCCAGATCAGTAGCGTATCCGACCGGGCCAGCGAAATTATTACGGCCCTCGACCAAGCGCGGCAGCGCGCCCAGGTCGTGCTCATAACCGGCGGCCTAGGTCCGACAAAAGACGACCTCACCAAACACGTTTTGGCTGGCTATTTCAAAACAGAGCTAGTGATGGACGAGTCTACCCTGCGCCATGTCGAGGGTATTTTCGCCCGCTTCAACCGCCCCATGTTGGAAGTAAACCGGCAACAAGCGTTGGTGCCCGCCAACTGTGAGGTGGTGTTCAACGCGGTAGGTACAGCGCCGGGAATGTGGTTTGAGGACCAAGGCACGGTATTCGTGTCGATGCCAGGCGTGCCATTCGAAATGAAGCGCATGATGACCGACATCGTGTTGCCTAAGCTGCAGGCGCACTTCCAAACGCCGGCTATTGAACACGTGGTTGTGCAAACCGCCGGCATCGGCGAGTCGTTTTTGGCGGAGATGATTGAAGACTGGGAAAGCGCGCTACCAACCAACGTAAAGCTAGCTTACCTGCCCTCCCTCGGCAATGTACGCTTGCGCCTCACCGGCACCAACGACGGCCAGCCCGATTTGCGTGGCCGCATGCAGGCGCTGCTACCGGCCCTGCGCGCGCGCATCGGCGAGTATATTTTTGCGGAAGAAGATATTCCGCTGGAAGCCGCTGTAGGCCGTTTGCTCGCGGCCCGCAATCTGACCATTGGCACTGCGGAGAGTTGCACTGGGGGCTTTTTGGCGCATAAGCTTACAAGCGTACCCGGCAGCTCGCGTTATTTTATGGGTAGCGTAGTAGCGTATTCCAATGATATTAAGATCAACCAGCTGGGCGTAAACCCGGAGACACTGGCGGCACATGGCGCCGTGAGTGAAGCGACAGTGCGCGAAATGGCGGAGGGTTTGCGCCAGAAGCTAGGGGTCGATGTAGCGCTGGCTACCAGCGGTATTGCGGGCCCAGATGGTGGCACACCTGATAAGCCAGTCGGCACAATCTGTATTGCCTACGCCGATCAGCACCAAACCGTGAGCCGCCAATTCACCTTCAACCGCGGCCGCCAAATCAACGTCGAGTACACCACCACTACCATCCTGAACCTGCTGCGCGTGAGTCTGCCGCCACTGGCATAGGGTCGCACCCTGACTTTCCTATTACCTTTGGGCCAGAATTCCGCACCCCACCCAATCAATAATTCAACCCAACCCCAATAACTGCATGGCACGAGTAGAAATGGTGATGCCCAAAATGGGCGAAAGCATTATGGAAGGCACCATTCTGAAATGGCTCAAACAAGTAGGTGATATCATTGAGCAAGACGAATCGGTACTGGAAGTAGCTACTGATAAAGTAGACACAGAAGTACCCGCCATTCATGCTGGTGTGTTGCAGGAAATATTGGCGCCAGAAGGTCAGGTAGTTGCCGTAGGAGCTCCCATAGCCGTGCTAGAAACAGAGGTTACTACGGCGCAAGCACCAGCTCCCACTACGGCACCCGCCGCTTCGGAACCAGCTGAGCAAGAAGAGGAAGAAGCAGAGCCTATTGCAGTGCCTTACCTCCCTGCTGCCACCAATACTAAGCCTGCAACTACCCAACCAGCGCATGCAGCCCACGCTAGCGTAGCGCAGCCGGGCCGCTTCTATTCGCCATTGGTGCTAAACATTGCCCGGCAGGAAGGTATTTCCCTCGCCGATTTAGAGCAAATCCCCGGCACGGGTCAGGATAACCGCGTTACCAAGAAGGATATCCTCACGTACGTGGCCGACGGAAAGAAGCCACTCGCGCAGCCTGAACCTGCTGCGCCCAGCGCCCCAGCACCTGCTGCTTCGGCTTCAGAACCAGCTCCCACGGCAGCAACACAACCAGAAGCTTCTGCCCCCAAAGCTGCACCGGCCCCAACGCCCGAGCCACAACCCGCTGCGCCAGCCACCGAGACTCCCGCGCCCGCACCAAAAGCTAGCAGCGCACCGGCGCCTAGCAAACCAGCACCTTCCGTTAGTGGCGGCGATGAGCTAATCGAGATGGACCGCATGCGCAAGCTAATCGCGCAGCGGATGGTGGATTCCAAGCGCATTTCACCCCACGTTACTTCTTTCGTGGAAGCGGACGTGACTGAAATCGTGAACTGGCGCAACAAGCACAAGGATGCTTACAAGCAGCGCGAAGGGGAAAACCTAACGTTCACACCCATTCTGGTGCAGGCGATTGTGCGAGCTATTAAGGATTTCCCCAACATCAACGTATCGATAGAGGGGGATTACATTATCAAGAAGCGCGACATCAACATTGGCTTAGCGGTAGCACTGCCTTCCGGCAACCTCATTGTGCCCGTTATTCACAAAGCCGACGAGCTGAACCTTAATGGCCTGAGCAAGCGCATAAACGACCTAGCTAACCGGGCCCGTATCAATAAGTTGAAGCCAGAAGACCTAGAAGGTGGCACCTATACCGTGTCCAACGTGGGTTCGTTCGGCAATGTGATGGGTACCCCGATTATTGTGCAGCCGCAAGTAGCCATCATGGCCCTAGGTGCCATCAAGAAAAAGCCTGCCGTCATCGAAACTCCACAGGGCGACCTAATTGGTGTTCGGCACTTTATGTTCTTGTCGCACTCTTATGATCACCGCGTGGTTGATGGTTCACTAGGTGGCATGTTTGTGCGCAAAGTAGCCGATTACCTAGAGCAATTCGACCCTAATACCACGATTTAAGCAGCGGCGCTTCGAGTCACGTCAGCGCTGTTCGTACGCATGAAAAACCTTCTTTTTCTCCTCACGCTGCTCATTGCGCTGGGGACCATTCTTTACTTGTATCGTCAGCTCTCGACCACGGAGCAGGCTCTTAAGCTAGCCGAAAAGCGCTTCGCCGACTGTGAACAGGTAACCTTCCAACTGCAAATGCAAAAGCAGGGCATTACGCCTCGCGGCTCTCAGAACGCAGCGGCTGACTCTTTGTCCGGCGAATAACCACCTAGGTCAGGTCCAAAGAAAAAGCCCCGTCGATCGACGGGGCTTTTTCTTTGGACTGCAGCGTGTAGCTTCTGCTTCGTGCTGCTTGCTTATGAGTTCAACCCTAACAGCATCAGCATGAAGGCGTACTGACGGGCCGTGTCGTTAATGGACTTGAAGCGGCCCGATGCACCTCCGTGGCCGGCGGCCATATCGGTGTGGAGCAGCAACAGGTTGTTGTCGGTTTTCATGGTGCGCAGCTTGGCTACCCACTTAGCAGGCTCGAAGTACTGCACCTGCGAATCGTGCAGGCCGGTAGTGACGAGCATGTTAGGGTAGGCTTGCTTTTTCACGTTGTCATAGGGCGAATACGAGAGCATGTAGTCGTAGTACTGCTTTTGGTTGGGGTTGCCCCATTGGTCGTACTCGCCGGTGGTTAGCGGAATGCTTTCGTCGAGCATGGTGGTCACCACATCCACGAAAGGTACGCCAGCAATGATGCCCTTGTAAAGATCGGGGCGCATGTTCACTACGGCACCCATCAATAGTCCACCTGCGCTGGCGCCGGAGGCAAACAGCTTGGCCGGCGAAGTGTACTTCTCCTTGATCAGGTACTCGGAGCAATCGATGAAGTCATTGAAGCTATTGATTTTGTGCAGCATACGGCCGTCTTCGAACCACTGTCGGCCCATCTCCTGTCCGCCGCGGATGTGGCAAAGCACGTAGGCAAAACCGCGGTCGAGCAAGCTCAGGCGAGCTGCGCTGAAGGTCGGGTCTTGCGAGTAGCCATAGGAGCCGTAAGCGTACTGCAAAAGTGGCGCGTTGCCATCCTTCTTGAACCCTTTCTTGTAGACAATGGCAATCGGCACCATGGCGCCGTCGCGGGCTTTCACGAAGGTGCGCTCCGTCACGTAATCTTCCTTCTTGAAGCCACCTAGCACTTCCTGCTGCTTGCGCAGGGTGCTCTTGTGGGTGTTCATGTCGTAGTCGTAGGTGGAAGGCGGCGTGGTAAACGAGGTGTACACGTAGCGCAGTACTGGCGTATCGAATTCGGCATTAGCCCCAAATGTGGCCATGTAGGCTGGTTCGTCAAACTTGAGGTAATGCTCCTGCTTGCTTTTCCAGTCGATCACGCGCATTTGGAGCAAGCCGTTTTTTCGCTCATTCACCACGAGGAAGTCGCGGAACAGATCGAAGCCATTGATAAATGCGTCCTTACGAGCTGGAATTACATCTTTCCAAGCCGTTTTTGCGGTGTTGCTGGTCGGCGTCACCATCAGACGATAGTTAGGTGCTTGCCAGTTGGTACGCACGTAAAAATTATCGCCCATGTGCTCGATGTCGTATAGATGGTCCTTCTCGCGGGGCAGAAACACCTTGAACTCACCGGCTGGGTTGGCAGCATCGAGGTAACGAAACTCATTGGAGAGTGAGCTGCCGACTACCAGGTAGATGTACTTCTTCGACTTGGAGCGGCCTACTCCTAGGTTGAAGGTGTTGTCCTTCTCTTCGTAAATCAGTTTATCCTCCTTCGGATCAGTGCCTAGGGTGTGGCGATACAGCTGATACGGCAGCAGCGTCGTGACGTCTTTCTTGGCATAGAACACCGTCTTGTTGTCGGTAGCCCATACGGCGTTGCCGCTGGTGTTCGGAATGGCTTCGGGGTACACCTTACCAGTCTTCAAGTCCTTGAAACGCAGCGTGTACAAGCGGCGACTCACCGTATCAGCACCATAGGCCATGATCTGGTTGTTGTCACTCACTTCGTAGCCGCCGATGGCAAAGTAGCTCTTGCCTTTGCCCATCTGGTTGGCGTTGAGCAATACTTCCTCGGGGGCTTTTAGGTCGCCCTTCTTGCGGCAGTAGATCGGATATTCCCCACCCGTTTCATAACGCGTGTAGTAATAGTAGCCATTATCGCGGTACGGCACCGACTCATCCTGCTCCTTGATGCGGCCTTTGATTTCGTTGAAAATCTTGCCTTCCACGGCTTTGGCTGGTGCCATCTTCTCATTGAAGTAGGCGTTTTCGGCGTTCAGGTACTTAATTACCTCCGGGTTTTCGCGCTCGTTGAGCCAGTAATAATTATCAGTGCGCGTGTTACCTAGGGTGGTCAGCTGCTTGGGTTTGATGGTCGCGACAGGCGGATTGCCCTGCTGCGCCTGCGCCGAGCCTAAGGCTAGCACGCTGGCACCCACCAATAAAGGGTTAAGCTTTTTCATGTGTTTGGGATGCAAAATGGAAGACGAATAAACCAGCACTGCTTTGCGCTACCTTCAAAGAAACAAGGGAATCGGGTTTAGCTGCACTATCTGATGAAAAATAGTACTGTAGAAACGCACCACGGCACGTTCCCAAAGCAAAAAGGCCATCCTGTGGTGAGGATGGCCTTTTTGATGCACTCTACTACCTAGCCTATAGCGAAGCTAGGCTTTGCTCCAACGCTGCAATCTTGGCTTCAGCATCGGCTTGCTTCTGCCGCTCGCGCTCAATCACGTCGGGCTTGGCATTCTGTACGAATTTCTCGTTGCTGAGCTTTTTCAACACTGATTCGAGGAAGCCGCGGTTGTACTCAATTTCCTTCTCGATGCGGGCCCGCTCGGCTGCTAGGTCGATGTGGCCTTCCAACGGAATGAAGAACTCGCTGGCGCCCTGTACGAAGCTCACGGCGCCGGTTAGCGCTTCGTGCACGAAGCTCAGTTCGCTCACGTTAGCTAGCTTTTTAATGATAGACACGTAGGCAGCTAATAGCTCCTGCTCGTCCGTTTTGGCGGCCACCACCAGCGGCTTGCTTGGCCCGATGTTCTTCTGGTTGCGCACGTTGCGGATGCCTGCTACTACGTCTAGTACCGTTGTCATGCGGCTGAGAATGTCAGCACTGTCGGCAACAGGTGTCAGCTTGGGCCAAGCCGCCACACAGATGTACTCCTTCGCGCCGCGCGGAGCTAGCTCGTGCCACAGCTCCTCCGTGATGAAGGGCATGAATGGGTGCAGCAACTTCAGCAGCGTTTCGAAGTAGCCAATGGTGTGCTTCAGCGTCTCCGCATCAATCGGTTGCTGATAAGCAGGCTTTACCATTTCCAGATACACCGAGCAGAAATCGTCCCATACGAGCTTGTACACGGTCAGCAGCGCATCGTTCATGCGAAACTTGTCGAAGTGCTCGTCGAGCTGCGCTACGGTTTCCTGCAACCTAGCCCCGAACCACTCCACCGCCTTTTCGCTGGCGAAGGGCAGGTCTTGGCTCACTTCCCAGCCCTGCGTAAGGCGGAAGGCGTTCCAGAGCTTGTTGGTGAAGTTGCGGCCCTGCTCTACAAGTTTGATGTCGAAGAGCAAGTCGTTGCCGGCCGGGGCCGAGAACAGCATGCCGGTACGTACGCCATCGGCGCCGTACTGCGCAATGAGGTCGAGCGGGTCGGGCGAGTTGCCGAGCTGCTTGCTCATCTTGCGGCCTTGGTCGTCGCGCACGATACCAGTGAGGTACACGTTTTTAAACGGCACTTCCTTGCGGTATTCCAGCCCAGCCATGATCATACGAGCCACCCAGAAAAACAGGATTTCGGGCGCCGTTACGAGGTCATTGGTTGGGTAGAAGTAGTTGACGTCGGCGTTATCTGGGTCCTTGAACCCATCGAACACTGAAATCGGCCACAGCCACGACGAGAACCACGTATCCAGCACGTCTTCGTCCTGGCGCAGGTCGGTGAGGGCTAGGTTTTCGTTGCCAGATTTTTGCTGCGCTAGCTTCAGGGCTTCGTCTTCGTTCAAGGCCACTACGAACGAGCCATCGGGCAGGTACCAGGCCGGAATGCGCTGGCCCCACCACAGCTGGCGCGAAATGCACCAATCGCGCACGTTCTCCATCCACACCCGGTACATGTTCTTGAACTTGGGCGGGTGCAGCTTGATTTCATCGGTCTCCACCGCTTCTAGGGCCGGCTTCGCCATCTGGTCCATTTTGCAGAACCATTGTAGCGACAGGCGCGGCTCAATAACAGCTCCGGTGCGCTCCGACGTTTGCAACACGCTAGCATACTCCTCGATTTTGTCGAGCAAACCAGCTTCCTGCAAATCCTTGGCAATCTGCTTGCGCGCGGCAAAACGGTCCTGGCCCACATACAGCACAGCCTTCTCATTGAGCGTGCCGTCGTCGTTCAGGATGTCGATAACAGCTAGGTTGTGCTTTAGGCCTAGCTCGTAGTCGTTCAAGTCGTGGGCTGGGGTCACTTTCAGCGCCCCCGTTCCGAAGTCAATGGCTACGTACTCATCCAGAATGATTGGAATCTCGCGGCCGAGCAGCGGAATACGCACCTTCTGCCCGTGCAGGTGGCTGTAGCGCCCATCGTTTGGGTTCAATGCCACCGCCACGTCGGCCATAATGGTTTCGGGGCGCGAAGTAGCTACCGTCAAGTACTGCCCCTCCTGCCCTACTACTTCGTAGCGCAAGTGGTACATTTTGCCGGTAGTATCCTTGGCAATTACCTCTTCGTCGCTGATGGCGGTTTGGCCCTGCGGGTCCCAGTTCACCATGCGCACGCCGCGGTAGATTTGGCCCTTGCGGTACAGATCTACGAACACGCGCATCACGGCTTCTGTCAGCTCGGGCTCCATGGTGAAGCGCGTCCGGTCCCAGTCGCAGCTGGCACCTAGCTTTTTGAGCTGTTCCAGAATGATACCGCCGTACTTTTCTTTCCAGTCCCAGGCGTGCTTCAAGAACTCCTCACGGGTAAGGTCGCGCTTGTTGATGCCTTTTTCCTTGAGCAGAGCTACCACTTTGGCTTCCGTGGCAATAGAGGCGTGGTCGGTGCCGGGCACCCAGCACGCTTCTTTGCCCTGCATGCGGGCACGGCGCACCAGCACGTCCTGAATGGTATTGTTGAGCATGTGGCCCATGTGCAGCACACCCGTAACGTTGGGCGGCGGAATGACCACAGAATAAGCCGGTTTGCGGGGGTTCGGTTTGGCTTTAAAGAAGCCTTGCTCCTGCCAGCGCTGGTACCATTTGGCTTCAACGTCGGCGGGCGTGTAGGTTTTGGCGAGGGCCATCGGCGGGTAAAATCGGTTCAGAATCACTACAAAAGTAGGCAATTCGAAGCGGGGTGGGAAACCTTGGCGGTGAAGGGCAATTCGGATTAGAATGAACGCTCTTTCCAAAGTCACTTCCCCGGTTCTCTGGTTCGTACAGCGGCCGAGCCTTCTTGGCCCTGTAGCACCCTGACTTTTAACAGCTTATTAAACCGACACGGCTCTGTTTGGAAGAAGTGGTTATGTCTCAATTTGCTACCACTTTAACAGCTACCACCCTTCTACCAGCCCACACAGGTCTCACGATTTGCCCCTGGAAAGTCTGCGCGGACAAAACCCGTTACTTCATAATTCAAACAATCAAGCTAGCTTCGCAAGGAGCCGGGAACTAAGCCCGTCTGCCGCTTGAAGAAGGTGCAGAAGTGCGCCACATCTGTAAAACCTAGGCTATCGGCAATTTCAGAAACAGTCCAATTCGTTTGCTTCAGCAGGATCTTTGCCTCCTGCACTACCCGACTACTAATGAGCGCAGTAGTGGTCTGGCCGGTAATTTCCTTTAGCGTTCTATTAAGATGGTTTACGTGCACGGCCAGCTGGTCGGCGTAATCTTTGGCCGTGCGCAAGCGCAGCTGCTGCTGCGGGGTGGCCAGCGGAAACTGCCGCTCCAACAACTCAGCAAACAGCGCTGCTAGCCGCGTCGATGCATTATGGATGGGTGCCGCAACTGGAGTAGGCTGCAGCTTCTGCCCCAGGTGGATAAGCTCTAACAAGTAAGCACGCAACAGGTCATACTTGTAGGTATAGCCAGAAGTTATTTCCTGGGCCATCTTCTCAAAAAGAGCCTCTACTGTCCTATATTCCGAATCCGTCAACTCCCACGCAGGACAACCTCCCAGTTGAAAAATCGGTAGTTCTTCCAGCACTACTCCACCCCTGACCGGCAGCAGAAAATCGTCGGTAAAAAGGCAGAAGTATCCGGTCTGGTTTAGGTCGTGGGGCTGCCAACGATAGGGAACCTTAGAGGTGGCAAACCACAAGCCTTTGTGTTCAATTTCCAATACTTGGTCGGCGCTCTCAACCCGACTTCTCCCGCAAACCAAGCTGACTTTGTAGAACGGTCGCCGGTCGAAGCTCATCGGCGGCCGGCTTGGGTACGTGAGCATCAAATCCGCCACGTTGCAGATGTTAAAACGCCCAACTTCTTGCTGAAAACCGAGTGGCAGCAGTGTACTGGCCTCTGCACGGCCCCTAGAAGCTAGCTTGGTATATACTGTTTCGGGCGAATCAGGCTTCATAGCTGTTTGTTGTATAAATCAAATATAAGGCAATTACTGTTACACGCTTGCCTTCTGTATGGACAGATATGCAGGTTATGATGCCTCGCGCACGTAGTGACCTTCGCTAGTACAGGCTACTTTTGGACCTAGGTCCTTCAGCACTGTCAGTGGTCGTGAGGCGTGGCGGTAAGTGCGCAGCTAGCTACGCATTCTTTCGTCACGGCTAATCTTTTGCGATAATTGCGTAATATGTTTGCAGTATGCCGAATCGCAACCATAGTTTTTTGAGGAGGATCTAGCTATTTTTAATAGATTTCCTTGATAACTTTGGATTAAACCCGAACCTCTGCTTTCTCTCTCACGCGCTATTCCATGGGTTCTCTTTTCTCGCTTCTTCGAAAGAAGTCTACCGATCCGGCTTTGCACCCGCTAATTGCTCCGATGCCAGGAGCAGGTAATCTCGCCCCGACTTCCACCGAAACTGTTCGTATTGGGATGGGCCAGTTATTGGTAGAAGGGGGCGAACCACATCGCAACCTCGACCGCGCCGCCCGCATGATTGCCGAGGCCGCCGAGCGGGGCTGCGACCTAGTGCTGCTCCCCGAAACCCTGGATTTTGCCTGGACGCACCCGAGCGCCCTAACCGAGGCGCAGCCTATCCCGGGCGCGTTCAGTAACCGCCTGTGCGAGGAAGCGCTTAAGCATAACATCTATATCTGTGCGGGACTAACGGAAAAGCTTAACGGCCATAACTACAATACGGCTCTGCTGATCAACCCCGCAGGCGAGATTATCGTCAAATACCATAAGATCAATCTGCTCACCGTCGAGCAGCCCTTCTACAGCGTCGGACAGACGCTCAACGTAGTAGATACGCCGCTCGGCAAAATTGGCGTGAACGTATGCGCCGATAACTACATCGATGGCCTATCGATTGGGCATACGCTAGCGCGCATGGGCGCCGAATTCATTCTGGCTCCCGCGTCCTGGACGGTCGATTACTCCATCACCGAGGAACACGACCCTTATCAGGAAAAGTGGGTGAAGCCGTTCAGCATCCTAGCCCAACTTTACAACGTGGCCGTGGTGAGCACCACTTCGGTAGGCTACATTGTAGGTGGCCCCTACGAAGGCAAGAAAAGCATTGGCTGCTCACTGGCTATCGACGCGAGTGGCATTCGGGCGCAGGGCACGTTCAACGAATTTGCTGGCGAGCTAATCATAGCTGAAGTACCTCGTCCGGTCCGAGCGGAGAAAGGCACCGCCATTGGCGACATGCTGCTGCGCAAGGGGTATCAATTCGATCAACTGCCTAGGTCTTTGTAGCGCAAACAGGCCGCTTTTTCTTGCTTTTACTTTCTACGCTGACTTTCCGCCACACCTATGCAGCATATCCCATCTGGGGAACCTACCCTTGCCGGCGCGTCGCCCCGCCGTTTTGCTATGACCAAAGAGCATCAGCGCTGCGTGCGCTGCATCATGGATACCACTGTACCGGGCATTCACTTCGACAGCAAAGGCGAATGTAACTTCTGTGTGCTGCATGACAAGATGGACCGTGCTTTCCCGCTGGGTGAGGCCGGCCGGCAAAAAGTACAGGAAATAGCCAACGACATCAGGCACCTAGGTCAGGGCAAAAAGTACGACTGCGTGCTGGGCGTGAGTGGGGGGCGCGACAGCTCCTTCACGCTGTGGTATTGCGTTACGCAGCTCAAGCTCCGCCCTTTGGCCGTGCACTTCAACGATGGTTTCGGCAACCCCGTGGCGGGCGAAAACATGGTGAAAGCCTGCCGCAAGCTCGGCGTAGAAATGCGCACCATCACCTCCGACTGGCGCGAGTCGAAGGACCTGAAGATTACGTTTCTGAAAGCCTCCACGCCCGACATGGAGGAAGGCACTGACCTAGGTATTGCCACGGCGCTGTACGGCGTCGCAGCCAAAGAAGGGATTCAGCGTATTGTTATTGGGCAGTCGTTTCGCACGGAGGGCATCGCGCCGCTTTCCTGGAACTATCTGGACGGCAAATACCTGAAAGCGGTGCATAAGCAGTTCGGCACGGTACCACTGCGGCCTTGGTCGCCCAACGACCCTGGCTTCAATCTGGATCTGAAGGAAATGTTCTACTACACGTTCCTGCGCCGTATTAAGACCGTTACCCTGCTCTATCACGTTGATTACGTACGTGCTGACGTGGATGAGCTGCTGGAGCGGGAGCTAGACTGGAAGAACCCCGGTGCCCACTATTTCGACGACCTCTACCAAAGCGTTATCTATTACCTGAACCGCACCAAGTTCAATATCGACCGGCGCTTATTCAACTACTCGGCGCTTGTGCGCTCAGGACAAATGTCGCGCGAAACAGCCCTGGAGCGCACCAGCCACGTCAACTCTATCGAGGATGAGCGAGTTATTGATCTGTGCATCAAACGCCTAGGCCTCACCCGCGCCGAGTTCGACCAGATTGTAGCTACGCCGCCTAAAACCTTCCGCGACTACCCGAACAACTACAGCTTGATCCGCTTGTTACGCTGGCCGATCAAAGTACTGAGTCAATTTAACTTACTACCAGAATCGGCATACGACAAGTATTTCAACTGCGGCACCTAGCTTTCAGGCAGTATGGCAGCAACTGAAAAGGCCGCTCCGGGATGGAGCGGCCTTTTCAGTCGTCGTACCTTGTGCTAACGACCTAGCTCGCGTGTAGCCAGTCTTTCTTCGCCAGCAGCTTCTCTTCCGATTCGCGGTAGTCGGGGTCATCGACGCAGCAATCGACGGGGCACACGGCCGCGCACTGCGGTTCCTCGTGAAAACCCATGCACTCAGTGCACTTGTCCGAAACGATGTAGTAGTACTCGTCAGAAACCGGCGTTTGGGGAGCGGTGCCCGACACTACCGTGCCGCCGTCGACTTCTACTTCTTTCAAGGTGGTGCCATCGGCCCAGCGCCATTGGGCGCCGCCTTCGTAAATAGCGGTATTGGGGCATTCAGGTTCGCAGGCACCACAGTTGATGCACTCGTCCGTTATCATGATGGCCATAGCCGTTTTCCTCTGGTTTTATTTCGGTGAATGACGATAAATACGCAAAAAAGGCGGGCGTGGCCCGGCTTAACTAAGCAAAAGTAGAAACTAACCCGTAGCCTTGCGAGTTTTTTGCTGAATCACCCTCTTGTTTCTGCTCCTGCTATGACCCATTCCGAACGCCTCGCCGCTTTTGTGGCCCTGGGGCGCCGTTTAGAACAGCTTACCGACGATGAAATTCAGACGCTTGCCATTAAGGCCCGCAACACCAACGCGTGGTTTGACGCACCTAACGTAACGGCAGCCCTGCGTGGCATCACCGACTTACTAACCGAAGAGCCCTTGCGGGCCTGGTCAGCGCGTTACCCCGCCGAACCTAGCGCGTCGCGGCGCGTGGGGGTGGTAATGGCTGGCAATATCCCGCTGGTTGGTTTTCACGATCTGCTCTGCGTGCTACTCAGCGGCCATCAGCTGCTGGCTAAGCCCAGTGCCGATGACACCGTGCTCATGCGCTGGGTAGCAGATGAACTCGTTCGTATTGAGCCTCGCTTTGCGGAGCGCTTAGCATTCGTGCCGCGCCTCAATGCAGCCGACGCATTTATTGCCACGGGCTCCGACAACACATCCCGCTACTTTGAATATTATTTTGGGAAGAAGCCAAACCTTATCCGCCGCAACCGCACCAGCCTGGCCGTGTTGACCGG